>JAANMP010000130.1 GCA_011250595.1 Bacillus sp. MM2020_1
ATTAAAAGTTAACATTATTAGAATTATAAAAAGGGGATGGAACAAAATGTACAAGTATACAATCTATGTAACACATAAAGGTAAAGTTTATCAAACCAACGTAATAGCTACCAAAAACCAAACAGAAGAAGAAGTTTATCGTATAGCAAAAGAACAAGTTCTTAAACAATGGGAAAATTAAATAAAGGATCCTGGGATTAAAAGGATTTTAATGGGACTTCCACTTGAAGAATAGATTATGGGTAGCTTCCATTACTTGAATGTCCCGCTGCCAATAGCGGCTTTGGAGGATTTTATGAAGAATACTAATTATATATAAATTAAAATAAGAGGAGTTGATGGGTTTATGAAGAATACTAGAAACCTTACCATAGAGGAGTTGGAAAGACGTATTACTCATTTTGAGGATCGTCTTACGGATTTTATTATTACCGAGGAACAAAGAGAGTTAATCAAAGAAAGCTTAATGGAACTAAAGAACGCTAAAGGGCGCAAGGCTTCCTAAATTTTTTAATAAAATAATACATATTAATTAAAGAGCATTATCTGTGGAACATATATAGATTTTTATTTATTTTTCCACCATTTGGAGAGAAAAATGTATAAAGTTCTTATTAAGCTAACGGATGCTTATGGTAAATAAAAGGTCGCAGCAGCGACTTTTTTTCTTGTTCTACTAAAGCAGCAGGATAGTTGAAGAAACGCTTGGTTTTTTATGGTAAAAATACTTGAGGGTAGATAGCAATAGATTTATTCATAGGGAGAGGGAAAGTATTGATAAATAGCATTCCTTTAAAGATAAAAGAAAAACTGTTTTAGTTGAAAATGTTAGAATCTCCTTTCCTTCTGAAGTCATAATACAAGCAGTTATATTGTCCTTATGGACATCCAAACCCCATGCTCTTTCAATGATTACATCCATTGAAATCTTCCTTTCCAGGCTTGAAAATTGGAGGCTGGTGCAACAATCAGAATTAGGATTAATCTACCATGTGTGCTTCCCGTTAGGGAGCGACAGTTTGTGGTGCACCGTGGTCGTTGGAGTCAGACTAACGGATGGGCCCTAAGGCACCATAGTTGATCGACCTTCCTCTCCCAGCCTTATGGACGGATTCAATACATTTTCATTCTTTGCGCTTCATGGATGGCAAACGGGTCATTTAGTGTAGTTAGACTAGGATGTTAAAGGTTAGTTATTTGAACTAAACATTAGTAATTAAAATAGCCGAATGTATTGTATTCTCCAATTGGAAATCGAAAAGAAATAATCTTAATTGGTTGTAAATATAAAGGAAATCCCAAAATAGTGGAAGTTCCTCCATAATGCTTAGTCTTATAAAGACTAATGATAATAAAAGGTTATTGGACCAAAACGAGAAAGCGTTTACAATAATTAATATCATGAACAAGACGACAATTAGAACGAATGTTGAACGGTCGCTGTAACCATATCCTCCATAGTCGTAACCATCATAACCATATCCGCAGTAACCAAGCATGTAAAATCCCCATTTTTTATAAATTAATAATACCTTTGACCAACAAAGGCAGAATCTACGAAAATAAGTAGAATAAACAGTACAACAATAATAGCGAAACTTCCGCTCCATGGATGGCTAACGGGATAGTTTTGTCCCGATAACAAAAACTAACAGAATGAAAACGATAATATATAAAGGAGATTAAATATGCTGAAAAAGATACGGAAAATCCTTCAGGTACTCCTATTTGTATTTTTCGGCGCATGTTTTGTTTTGCTTCCTTGGAGTAATATTGACAGAACAGCAGCCGAAAAAAGGATGGTATTTGACCAGCAGCCCATCCAATACCCGATTCGTCAAAGTAATATTACATTGTATACGGACGGGAAACAGTTAGACAATCAATTATTCTCAGATATAAGGAAAGCAAAACATTACGTGTATATCAACTTTTTCTCTATTGCTGATGATAAAGTAAGTCATCAATTTCTTGATTTATTGAGGAAAAAAAGCCAGGAAGGTGTAGAAGTATATTATGCAGTGGACAGGCTGGGTGGAATTTTACTAAAGAAAAGGGAAAGAGAATTATTGGTTAATACAGGAGTGCATTTTACGTTTTACAATAAGCCTGCTTTTCCTTATCTTTTTGCTTCTTTGGATCGTCGGAATCATCGCCGTATTTCAATTATTGATGGAAGGATTGGGTATATTGGCGGATTTAACATCGGCAAGAAGTATTTAGGAGAAAAAGTAAAACTCGGTCACTGGAGAGATTATCACCTTCAAATACGAGGAGAAGGAGTTCAAGATCTAGAGAATCAATTTGTGTTAGACTGGAAGAAAAACACCGAGCAACCGATTCCTATACACAGCGCGACAAAGGAAAAGGGAGCAACTTCGCATCGATTTACTGCATATTATAGCGGAGAAAAACTTGGGCAAGATTATGCAATGCTGTTTCATCAAGCAAAAGAGTCCATCATTATAGTAACACCATATTTTATACTAAATGACAGAACTATTTGGAACTCATTAGTGGATGCAAGAAAAAGAGGAGTTCGTGTTAAAATTCTGTTCTCACCTCATTCGGATGCACTGTTAGTTAAAGAGGCAGCGTATCCATATATTCGAAAAGCATTAAAACAGGGAATAGAAGTATACGGTTATAAAAAGGGAGTGATACACGGTAAAGTATTCTTGATTGATAAAAACGTATTGATGGTAGGTACCGTAAATTTTGATTCTCGCTCGTTTCATTTAAATGAAGAAATGAACTGCTATATCCATGACCCTGTCTTTATTTCTAAAATAAAGCCAGTCATCAATGAAGACATCCAAAATTCAAAGCGAGTAACATCCTCTGACGTCAATCAATTATCTATAAAAGAAAAACTGAAAGAAAAGTTTGCAAAAATGATTGAATATTATTTGTAAAAACTAAGCATTTTTATTTTAAGGAGTAGTAGACAGCATTTTATTAGAGTAAATTAATTTACTGATACTAAAAAGAAAGTTAAATGAGGGAATAAGTAGTTCAGTTTTAAGGTAGAAAAATTAAATTAACACCATAATTTTTAGTCCAATTCGCAGATGAATTGGACTATTCATACTTGTTGATATATATATGGTTTAAAAGCAAAATATATATAAAATAGCACTTAAATTAACATACAAATTAGCACACGGACAACAGCCATTGAAAGACAGGAGTTGGTTACGATGATTAAAGGTTGCGGTGGAATATTTTGGAGAACTAAAAATCTTGATGTTATAAAAAAATGGTACAGTGAAGTGTTGAAGCTTGAAAAAGATAATTGGAATAGGACTGTGATTAACCCCCAATTAGGAAATGAGACTATCTTTTCTTTCTTTGACGAGAATGACAATTATTTTCCAACGGAACAACAAGTAATGTTAAATTTTCAAGTACATAATCTAAACGAGACTATAAAGCATCTTGAACAAATTGGTGTACCTCTTGCTAAGGAAAAAGAGGTTGGTGAGTTTGGAAAGTTTATTTGGATAGAAGATCCTGATGGTCGACTGGTCGAACTTTGGGAGAAATAGCGAGTTGTAATAGATTGGCTATTGAGCGATTGGGTGCTTGAGTTGAATAGGCAGGAAAAAATAATGCAGAGAATAGCTCAGTTCATATCGGACTGGGCTATATTTTTATGAACAAAAAACACTGCAGATTGTGTGCCGCTAGCTTCAATAACTTTAAATCACCTTCTACAGTTAATAGGTGTCTGAATTAACCTAATAATGAGCTATACAGATTATTAAAAACATTTGCGGATATTTCAACAAGACCAAGAAAGGTATGACAAGGAATTCTTTTTTTAATAAGAGTTGACCTAGAGTTAACTATAAGGATTAATATTGTAAATAACTTTAAAACTTAGACTTAATAAACTTTCTATGGAGATGGTAGTAAAAGCTATGAGAATTATTATTTTTGCTGCTACAGGTATGGTGGGGCAAAGTGCATTGCGTGAATGCCTTGAGGACGATGACATTCAAGAAATCCTTGCAATTAGCCGGAAATGTACGAATCAACAGCATGATAAATTAAGAGAAATTGAACTTAAAAATGTAGCTGATTTATCGTCAATAGAACATGTAATAACTGGATTTGATGCATGTTTCTTCTGTCTTGGCGTATCTTCTGTGGGTATGAAAGAAGAGGAATATAGAAAAATCACCTATGATATCACGCTGTCTGTTGCCAAAACATTAGCAAGATTGAATCCTGAGATGACATTTATTTATGTTTCTGGCAGCGGGACAGATAGTTCAGAAAAAGGGCGATCGATGTGGGCAAGAGTGAAAGGCAAGACAGAAAATGATTTACTTCAACTACCCTTTAAAGCTGCTTACATGTTTCGACCAGGCGGTATCATTCCTATGCATGGTGTGAAATCAAAAA
This sequence comes from Bacillus sp. MM2020_1, assembly GCA_011250595.1. GTDB lineage: Bacteria > Bacillota > Bacilli > Bacillales > Cytobacillaceae > Neobacillus. The sequence goes on from JAANMP010000130.1 coordinate 4,411, forward strand.
CAAAGTTGTACCTATTCTTTTACGATTTTTTGAGACCTTTTAATTCATTACTATTGAAGTCCAATGGTTTCATTACATCAGAGCAGGTTGGAAAAGCAATGATACAAGTAGCGAAAGCTGGATTTTCTCACCCTGTGATTGAAAGTCATGAGCTGAAACGGATAAGCGGATAGTTTCGAGCGCCCTATTCCACTACGAAAGGTACAAAATGAAGATGCTGCAGCTGCCCTATCAATTAAGTTAACAGTTGAAGAAATTGCGTATCTGGAAGAGCCGTATGTCCCATATCCAGTAGTTGGTTTAGATTAATATATCCAGCTAAAATTGTTAGAGAAAATGTCGGATGGGTACGTTAATTACCGTGGGATTTTCTTTATTAAAGGTGCAAACGGGGCATCAATTCCGGAATACATAAAATAAGAAAAAGAACAACTTGTGAAGGAAATCCTTAAACAATAAATACTTGTACGTTCCAGTTACCAATAGGTAGCTGTTTTTTTTATGGTTTTTTCCTTACATATATAGGCGCCAATGAATTGCCTCCTATATATGTTATGTGTAAAAAGGCAGCATCCCTGTAATAAAAGAACTGTATAAAAGGATAATTTTGTGAAGAAATCCACTTAAAGAAACGGGTGCTTTAGTTTTAGATCATAGCTGTTATCGAGGCAGCTTTTTCTTTTTGTACTTACGAACACAGGATAGTAGAATAAAATCCTGAAAAAGAAAATAGTCTTAAATGAAACTACTGTGCAGGCAGGATAAATGTAGGAGTTGAAAACAGTGGAGGACTTTCATGAAAATCAAAAAGACGTATCGCTTAGAACACGTTTAATCGCCTTTTTGTGAGATTATGTTATCATTTTGTGTTACCTCTTCCTGTTGTTCGGAGCATCTTTATTTGCACGCCCCATGCTGATTCCATTGTTCACTGCAAGCTCTTTCTCGGCGGAAATCACCGGATTTGTATTGATTACTCTGCCTGTATATCTTTATTTTTCCATAAGTGAGGGGCTGAAATGGCATGCAACATGGGGAAAACGAAAAATGGGGATTGTGGTAGCGGGCGTACGAGGTCAACCTATTAGACTTTTACACTCGCTTTTCCGTTCTGCCCTAAAATTTGCCCCTTGGGAGCTTGCCCATTTTACCATCTGGCACATTGTCATCCCTTCCAAGTACCCCGATTATTTAATTAATTTCTTATTAATGACAGTCTACGTACTGGTATTCATTTACTTGCTAAGCCCCTTAAAAACCAAAAATAAACAAACTGTTTATGACTTACTTGCGGGGACAGTTGTTAGATACAAGAAAAAGATCTAACGATGCACAGAACTTTTCTTCTTTAAGTATTGGGTGCAAGATTGAAGAACCAGCTTCCTTTTTGGAGGCTTTTCTTATTGAAGTAACGGGGCAGATTAGCTGAGGAAGGAAATAGAAAATAAAAGTAGAATTTATTTAAAGGATTGAATTTGTTATTCCGAGTCGGAAATAGTTAAACAACGATTGATTAATTGGGAGTTAGAAGATGAAAAATAAAAAAAGAAATAGAGACGGCTTTTTTAAAGATACCCTAATTGAGTTTATATTTGAAGTAGTTTGGAACATCTTAATGTT
>JAANMP010000131.1 GCA_011250595.1 Bacillus sp. MM2020_1
ACTTTCTAAACCATAGATCCATGAATCTGGCGCTCTCCCCTCTTTTAAAAAATGAATGAGCTGCGTCTTCTTTAGTATTGCCATTTTCTCAAAGTTACAGAAGTTTATTTTCATGGTAGTTTAAGTGTATCTTTTCACAATCTTAGAAAAAAAAGGATGCCAATTCATCCCTTTAGTTGACACAACAAAACGAGTTGCCGAAGCAACTCCTAGTTTTACTCTAGCACACTTTAATTTAACAATAACCCATTAAATCCACTTAGCAAACCAAGCTACATAATATGCGGCAGGAATAAACAGTAATTGAGCCACAACAGTACCCAAAAATTTAGAACTAATCATTGTCAAAGAATAACTTTTTAAATATATATAATTAGTTTGTTTTTTCATTACTCTATCAGCTAATACGGAAGCTTTAGGATCAATAAACAATGATAATAAAATTGTTGCTATCCCATTTATAATCCCAGAAGACATTGATGCAGCCTGAGCATAATTTTTAGGTACTAACATAGATGCATATATTGAGGATAGTACCCCAATGGTAAAAACAGCTGAAATGATAACATTAATCACGAAGAGTCGTTTCGGAATAGTTTTCCAGGTAATTCCCTTTAGATATGTAAATCTAGGTAGCCTAAAACACATAAAAATTTTTCTTATGCCATTTCGATTGAATTGATTAGCAAACAATCCAATTATTGAACCTCGTTGATTTGAAAGCTGAACAATAGCTCTTGAAAAGATATTAATGAAGGTCGGAAACAACAGAATGCCGAACAATACGCCAATTGTAGTTACACCGATTAAAATTCTATATTGTTCCTCAATGTAGTGTAATTTGTTTATATCTGGTGCTTCTGCAATCAGTTTAGCTGTCAAAGGTTGTTGAATCATCGTAGAAAACCTTGAAACAATCACCAGTGTACTAAACAAGGATAATGCTGTTGCAATTAATTTTACTCGTGCTCCTGAAATTCTAGTTGAATAAGCTAATGTTTCAATCATTGTAATTATAAATATGAACAGAGAAATTAATAAGACCTTGCCTGTAATTAGTTCCATAAATAGCCCCTTAAAAATAATGATAGCCATATTATAAATTAAATTATATTGTTTTGGAATTATTTAGAAGTGCCAAAAATTCTAATAATATTGATTTCCTTATTCAACTAAACTGCCCCGTTAGCCAAGAAGAAAGCCACAAAAAATGGCAGTTGGCTCTTAAACTCAATCACAGTTTGTTGAACAAGAAGAAAATTACAATTAGGCTGAAAAAATTTAATCCTCATCATAAAGTTCAATTGTTTCTGTTTTTCCTTCCCAATCGATTGAAGCTACTATTTCATTTCTTTCTTCAATACTTTCACAATCTGAGCAAGATAAATTTTTACTTTGAAACACACTCAGTTTATCTAATACTTCCTCATTCCCTTTGATTTCTTCTGTTCCCGAAATTCTATACGCTATCTTTTCTGGAGCTTTTTCACTTCCGATATACATAATGGTGTAATTGAATTTGTTAATGGTTTTGTCCACTTTATAAATAACCCGCCAGTGCTTACCTTCACCCATCAGCTCGATATTATCATCCTGTGAACAGGCACTTATAACTAAGGATAAAAAAATAACAGTGGATAAAATTTTATATAATTTCATTTTTCTCCTCCTAAATATTAACTTTTTTATTTCAATATTATCATAGTTATCCAAACACTTGTGATTTCTTCTTTAACTAAACTGCCCCTTTAGTTGAAGTAAAAAGCGATTCTTCTTAATTTAAGAATCGCTTTAAATTCACTATTTACAACCTTTTTTTTAAAGAAGGATACATTGCATTAATTAACTTTTCGCAAATTTCCCCTGCTTCTTCAACCGTCCAATTATCAAAAGCCCACCACACACCAGACTTAATATCAGCTGCAATGTCTTTACTTAACCCAATTTCCTCCGAAATTCGCAACGCATAATTGGAAGTTGCGTAATTATCAATTTGTGAACTCTGTGGAACAACCTCAAATGCAATTTCTGCAATATCTTTAATCCTGTTTGCCGGTACCATAGAATCCATTGCACCTTTTAAAATGTATCCAATGCTTTCTTTTTTTGTTTGGTTACTCAACAAAAACCATCCCCTTAATATTAATCACTTACACTAGTTATTATAAACAGGGTTTTCATTGAATTCCCAAAATACAAAAAATAAAAGAAAGTTACTTTTTATTGTACTAAACTGCTCCTTTAGCTCAATACACAAAAAGGTACTGCCGCAGCAATACCTTATTTTTAGCTTTTTCACACTTTAATACAAAGGATTTTCAACCTTTTTTTAGTCGCATTTTTAATATATCCGCCAATAAAAAAGAGAGAATCATAGCACCCCAATGGGGTAAAGCAATCATAAACATAAGAATCCCTGCACCTAAGTCGTCTTGTCTATAAAGATTTGGAAAAAGGTTGTATTCAATTGGATGAAATAGCAACGCTCCAATAAAGGATGGGAGGATGGGTATATAAAATATATATCTCATTGTCCCAAGGGATAATCTTGTGTTTATAAACGTATAAAGTGGAACCAAGAGGACAGCAATAATAATAATTCCACTTAGGTTTATCCAATTATCGTGGGTGTATAATGCTGTGAACCAAATCTCACCCACTAGTATATAAAGCAAATACAACAAACAAAAAGACAAAAACCTTAATATGTACCCCTTTGGCATTTTGAAGTTCATCATTTAAAGGGTTTTCCCTCCAATACAAGTAAAATGCTCATTATTATATTAATTGAATAGTTGTATCTATGGGTATAGGGAAATTGACCCTTTCACCAACAATATTCTTATTAAGCTCACCTGCCACTTTAGTGCAATAAAAAAGCTACCATTATGACTGCTTGATCTGCAACTCTTGCACCCGTTACTTTAAGTACATTTTTTCACAATAAATCCCCTATTGAAATAAACCGTCCTCTGTTCCATCAGTTTTTATACGATATATTTCCTCTTTAACGCCTATCCGATAATATATCCATTTTCCGTGGATGTTAAGGTTTGTTATATCTGACTTGCGAAGTATTAGCTTTTTGTTGTTTCCGTTTTTTTCCATTCTATACAAATAACCTCCGCCTTTGTTTTCAGAATAGTAAATGTAGTCATCATCTGCAAAATTGATACTTAAAGTATTAGTGGCAATTAGTTCTTTGCCTCTTCCGTTCCATTTATTAATTCTATATAAATTTGTTGCATCTTGATAATAAATAAATTGTTTATCAAAGCCTTCAATAAAGAACGTAGAATGGTCAGGTAAACCTATTGTTTCTAAATGATTGCCGTTAGAGGATAGACGATAAAGTATATTATCGTCATAACAAAAAACGTAAATGTTCGAGCCATCTACAAAATAATCCACAACTTGGTCGTTAAACGTAAACAAATGAATATGCTCCCTATTTTTAATATTCATTTTATAAATACCATTATGTGTATTGTCCACGTAGTAAATCCAATTTCCTATAACTTGGACTGAGTAAACAGAGTCTGCTAACTTATATTTTCTTTTTGTCTTTAGATTAAGCATATACATATTCTCTATATCAGGGAATTGCGTGTGGGTATAAACTACAATGTTTCCAATGATATTTATGTATCCCCCTCCCAGATCTGAAGCAATTTTATAAGTAGCTACTTCTCCTTCTTTTTTTGCGACTAAAGAGTTACCAGAGAGAAAAGGAATACAACAATTTGTCTTCTTAAAAAAAATCCAATTATTTTGAGTAGCGATATAACCATTATTGTTAATATTTGCATATGAATTTCCAAGCTTATTAGGTTTGTTAAAAGAAAACGTAAAATTAGAGTAAAAATTTTTATTAAAAAACAAAACATAGAATACTAAAAAAACAAACATTATAGCTATTAAGATATTTTTAGCTCTAATTATTTTGAGCACAAAACCACTCCTTATAGTGTAATATTACACCAATGATAACATATTACATCTAATAAATGGATAATTTTTTTTGGTTCTAGTTTTTAACCAATACCAGGTTGGTTTAAATGGAAAAAGGACCGCGTTGCAATCCTCTTTTACAAGTCTTGGTTGTCGGTTCTTTCACTAACCTGCTCCGTTAGCTCAATAACAAAAAAGGATCGCCACAGCGATCCCCGTTCTTTAACTCTTGCACTCGTTAGTGAAAGAAGATTCGCTTCTTATCTAACTTTTATCCATTTTACCTTTATCACTGAATGCCCAATTGAAAAAGGTTCCGAACACAACAAGAAGTAAAGTTAATGCTGCATTCTCAATCCAATCAAACGATTTATGAATAATAAAATGGTACAAACATAAAGAAATATATAACAATAATATAAAGTAAATTTTACGTTTTAATTTTTTCATATCTATCCTCTTCCGCGTTGGAAATTTAAATTTTCTCAGTTAAAATTTAAAATTCTCCATATCTCCATTAAATCCTTCTTCAACAAACCTGCCCCGTTAGATGAACAAGCAAAAAGACCGCCGCAGCGATCTCAACTTTAACTCTTGCACCCGTTAGCTCAATAAGATTTATATTTCTGAAGCCCTATCTAAATCAAATACATTTATTTGATTTTCTTCAAATAACTGTTCTAAAGCCTCAATCCCGTTATTATCCGCAAATTGTTTTTCTTCTTCCGAAATTGGAATTGCCATTAACCAAGCCACTTGTTTTTCCTTGAACTTTATTGTTTTCAACGTATCTTCCCAAAGAAAGGGAGATAAAAACAAAATATGTTTCATAGGGCTATCAGGCAAATACATATCAATAACGTTCATAAAAATGGTTCCAAATGAACATTCAAAATTAGAATTAATAATATTGAACGCACAAGTTGCTAAAATATTGGGGAAGCATTCAAAATCACTTGCCCCAACCAATTCAACCCTTAAAGTTAACCTTTTTCCCTCGTAGCCAATAGAAAAATCGGATAAACCAAGCGTAGAATAAGAGAAGATACCTTCAAAATTTTTGTCTTTACAAGAAAGAATATCGACGGAACTTTTATGGTTATCATCATAATATTTAAAAACATTGGGCTTTCCTTCAAATGCTTTAACAGCTGTTTGTGCAAGTATTTTGTTACCCTCATTAAAATATCCCCAATACTTTTGTTTCATCAATTATATCATCAATGCCTATTTAACCGTCAGTTAGAAAAAAACAAATAAGTCCGCAATTCTTCCTGCCTTAATCAAATTATCCTTCTTCAAGTAACCTGCACCGTTAGCTCAATAACAAAAAAGGATCGCCGCAGCAATCCCCGTTCTTCAACTCTTGCACCCGTTAGCCATCCATGAAGCGCAAAAATCGCACTTCACCACAGAGAATGAAAATGGTCAGGAAGTGTCAATACTGATACTGACCTTAATCCAGTCAACCAATTCATAGACTTATTAATTAA
>JAANMP010000132.1 GCA_011250595.1 Bacillus sp. MM2020_1
AAGTTTAAAAGATAGGTTGTATTAGCAACCTATCTTTAATAATGTAATTAATATTGTGGAAAAAATTAACAATTTTGTATTTTATTGTCGATTACATTTGTAAATTAATAGTATAATTATATTAATAAAAATATTTTAGGTAAGGGGGATAATTATGGCTAGAAGAACTTTTTTTAGTTTCCACTATCAAAGAGATATTTGGAGAGCAAATGTAGTACGAAACAGTGGAGTTGTTATAGGATCATCTGCGGCAGGTTTTCATGATGCATCTCTTTGGGAGGAAGCAAAAAAGAAAGGTGATGCAGAAATAAAAAAAATGATTGACGAAGGATTAAAGAATACATCTGTTACGGTTGTATTAATAGGTGCGAAATCAGCCGGACGAAAATATATTAATTATGAAATTGAACAAAGTATCAAGAGAGGCAATGGTATATTGGGTATAAATATCCATAATATTAAAAATAAAGATGGAGAAACCGATGATAAGGGTGCTGTACCAACTAAACTGATTAATGGTGGCTACAAAGTCTATAATTGGCCATTTGATAGTGAAAAATTTTCAAAATGGGTTGAAGATGCATACGCAGCAGCGCATTAATGGAGAAGATCTAACAAGCGATATTTTTATGAGAGTATCGCTTTTTGTTTTTTGTTATTTCATATAAGGGGTGTTCAAAACTCAATGTATAATGCAAAAATTAAAGAATTTATAAGGACTTATGTAAAAGCAATTAATGAATCGAATGCAGCAGTTTTTGCTGGTGCTGGTTTATCCCAACCGGCTGGTTATGTTAATTGGAAAGAATTAATGAGAGAAATTGCAGAAGATCTTGATCTTAACATAGACATTGAATCAGATTTAATAGCCTTAGCTCAATATCATGTTAATGAGTTTGAGGGGCGAGGAAAAATAAATCAAATCCTAGTAGAAGAGTTTACTAAAGATGCGAAAGTTACTGATAATCATCAGATATTAGCTCAACTTCCAATAAAAACATATTGGACAACTAACTATGACAAGCTAATCGAAACAAATTTAGAGGCTAATAGTAAAAAGGTTGATGCGAAAATAGTATCAGAAAATTTAAGTCATACAATGCCTAATACCGATGCAATTGTTTATAAAATGCATGGAGATATTTCTTTATCTCATGAAGCAGTCTTAACTAAAGATGATTACGAGGGATATGATTTTAAACGCAAATTATTTAGTACAGCACTTCAAGGTGATTTAGTTTCTAAAACCTTTTTATTTATTGGTTTTAGTTTTGATGACCCGAATTTATCTTATATCCTTAGTAGAATAAGAATATTATTAGGTGAGAATTCGAGAAATCATTACTGTTTTATGAAGAAAGTGGAGAGAAATGATTATTTAACAGAAGATGAGTTTCGTTATGCTGAAATCAAGCAAGAGTTAAAAATTAAAGATTTGAAGCGATACAGAATTAATGTTCTTTTAGTAGACCAGTATGAAGAAATTACAGAAATACTACAACATATAGAAAATATTGTAAAGAGAAGAAATGTATTTATATCCGGGAGTGCAACTGATTTTGGAGAATGGGGGGAAACTAGATCTTTTGAATTTAGTACAAACCTAAGTAAAGCAGTTATAAAAAATAAAAATAATATTGTTTCAGGATTTGGTCTTGGAATTGGAAGCTGTATTATTGCAGGTGCCTTGAAGAGCTTTATGAAAGTAAAGAGAAGAAAGTAGAAGATAGATTAAAGTCAAGACCATTTCCACAGAACACATCAGGGGAAATTCCTCTAAATGAATTATGGACTAAATATCGTAAAGAAATGCTTTTTAATGTAGGTATATCTATTTTTATTTTCGGAAATAAAAAAGATGCAGAAACTGGTGATATTGTTAATGCTAACGGTATGGTTGAAGAGTTTGAAATTTCTACAGAGAATGGAACGATTCCTATACCAGTTGGCGCAACAGGGTTTACTGCCAATGATTTATGGAAAACTGTAATGGAAGATTTCAATAAGTTTGTAGGAATTGATTCATTAAAACCTTTATATCAAGATTTAGAAGATCATAAAAAGAGCGACAAAGAATTGATTGAAACTATTGTAAAAATAATTAATGAATTAATTAAGCATTAAAGAGGTTTGAAATTTAAGTTTATTTACTTTATTAAAACAAGGGATAGGTTTACATATGGCTAAAAGAGTATTTTTTAGTTTTCATTACCAAGACGTAATTGATTTTAGAGCAAACGTTGTGAGAAATCACTGGATGACAAAGCCTAATCGAAAAGAATCTGGTTTTTTTGATGCATCCATCTGGGAAGATGCAAAGAAAACTAGTGATTTAGCAATAAAAAGGTTGATAAATAAGGGTTTGGAAAATACTTCAGTAACCTGTGTTCTTATAGGTTCACAAACTTTTAATAGAAGATGGGTATCCTATGAGATCATGAAAAGCATGTATAAAGGTAATAGAATGTTAGGTGTTCATATTAATGGAATTAAAGATAAGCATAAAAAGACCAAAGAGAATGGAACCAATCCGTTTTACTATTTAGGTTATAAATTTAGTGAAGATGGTAAAACAATTAATCTTTACGATTTTATTCAAGGACAGTGGCAAGAATATGAAGACTTAGCACCCTATTCATTACAGAATACTGCACCTATTGCGGACCGAGGAAGGATTATAAGATTATCGACTGTCATTCCTACGTATGATTGGGTAGATAATAATGGATATGAAAATTTTTCATCTTGGGTAGGTGAAGATTAGTTTCTTTTAATAACTAACTATCTTCAACAATCGGGCGCAATAGTGGAAGAACAAGGATTGCTGCGGTGATCCTTCTTTTATTGAGCTAACGAAGCAGGTTTGTTAAATAAGGAATCACATTTTTGGAGGACAGCTTGGACTACTATCAAAATACCGCCCATTAGCTAGAATAGAAGATGTGTATACATAACTAATTTATTTCTACCTCTCTGGTATTTATAGTCGCATGAGGTAGAAATAAATTTTGAATGGAGTTATTTGATAAAGTCAGCCATTAATTCCTTGACGATGGCTTCACAGCTCTTTACTTCAGTAATGAGATCAATAGCCGTGTTCACAGAAACGATTCCCTCATCCATCTTTCCTTCCAACATTCCAAAGCGAACGCCACCGCTCTCACTTATCCTTTTATCAACTTCGTCAGATGGCATTCCATTTCTGTACAAATTCCCGAATTCTTGTGCTGCTTTATTTGGTATGGAGCGTTGAGTAGATGATACTAAAAGTATGTCAGCGCCTTTTGAGCGAATAATTTCTTGTTTCGTAACATATGAAGCAGGACATTCTTCAGATACAATAAAACGAGTTCCTACATAAACTCCTTCAGCACCAAGAGCAAAAGCAGCTCTCACACCACGGATATCATTAATTCCACCTGTAGCCATTACTGGAATATCAACTGCATCTACTATTGTTGGAACGATTGAAAATGTTCCAATGGAGCGCTGAGGAATAACTCCACCTTCATCATAACCAGTAGCAATAATGATATCTGCACCTGCCTCCTCTGCCTTTTTTGCAGCTTCCGGTGTAGGATTCAATTCACGATGAATTAGGATACCTCCCCGATCTTTAATCTCTTTAAATACTTTTCGATTTACTTTACCAACGGATACAAAATATCTAACCTCTTCCTCAAAAGCTTTATCGAGAGTTGTTCTTACATAGAAACTGTTATCGTTCATTCCCTCTTCTGGCAGGATAATATTCACAGCAAAGGGTTTATCAGTCAGTGATTTAATTTTAAGCAGTTCATTGCGAATTCTTTCTTCAGTGTTAATTCGTTTAGATCCAACCATTTTTGGACCAGCGTTATGACCTAACACTCCCATTCCTCCTGCGTTTGATACAGCAGCAACCATGTTTGCATCTGTAATCCAGTTCATGGCAGCTTGTACGATGGGATATTTTATACCGAGTATCTCGCATACTCTATTGTTGTTTTTCATTATTATCACTTACTTTCTTTCTTTCTTTATTATTAATATCTAATTATGTATCAGAGTATAAACCCTATAGTAAGAATAGGGTCAATTGTTTTGTGTTATTACTAATGCGAATTTTATCTATAAGTAATTAGTAATGAAGAACAAGATTATATGGAAAGACTATTTATTGACTGTCTAAACGGTTGTACTTATATTACAAAAAAGAACAATCCTAAAATGATATTGGGAAATGGACTTTAGAATGAATTTTGGCAATTGATTTGGTTTGCTTCTAAAGCAACTAGAAAGGGAAATTTAAATGAACGAACATTTTTCAATTGGAGAAACTGCGAAGTTAAACAACATCTCCATTCAAACATTACGGTATTATGATAAATTAGGTATTTTTAAACCGGATTACACTGACCCTAATAATGGATATAGGTATTATCATATTAGTCAATTTTTTTATCTTGATATAATAAAATACTTAAAAAGTATACAAACCCCATTAGAAGAAATTAAGCGGATTATCTTAAATACCCCGCAAGATATGCGAAACTTTTTGCAGCAGCAAGAGACTGTAATTGAAAATGAGTTTAAAAAATTGCAAGATGCAAAGTGCATATTGGAGAAGAAAAAACGTCAACTAAACGAACAGTTAGAAATATGCGGGAAAAAAAGAGGAGAAGTTTATTTTCGCAGTCTAAAGGAAGAGAGGATTTTGATGATGCCTACACCATCGTTGACTCCTTTTAATGGTCGTCCAGGTCTATACGTTCGAAAGTTGGCTAACGTGTTAGAGGAAAAAGGATGTATAATTGACAATCAGTATGGATATATTTTTAGTTTGAAATCTTATAAAGATACTGACATTAATTATGAGTACATTTATACATCAGTATCTGAAGAAAATTTAAACATAGAAGAACCAATGACCATAGATACTATTCCCTCAGGTGATTATGTTTGTATTACGTTTGA
>JAANMP010000133.1 GCA_011250595.1 Bacillus sp. MM2020_1
ATATGGTTGTAACCCAAAATATATATCAGAGTACATCCTCAAGAATTACCCAGAAGACAAGTTTGATATCGTTTGGGCATTTAATGACTTAAGTAACAAACAGCAGTTAAATTTCATTAGAAAAACAAAAACAATGTCGCTCAGATATTTCTATGAGTTTTGTACTGCAAAAGTCATTATTACTAATTTTAGAACGGCAGATTTATTCATTAAAAGAAATGGTCAATATTATATTCAGACCTGGCATAGTTCCTTACGATTGAAACAGATTGAAATGGATGCCGAAAGTTCTTTATCAAAGGATTATATCGAGATGGCTAAAAAAGATTCCCAAAAGTGTGATCTACTATTATCTGGTTGTAAATTTAGTACAGAGATTTTTAAACGTGCATTTTGGTATGAAGGGGACATTATTGAAGTTGGAACACCAAGGAATGATATTTTTTTTCAAGATAATTCAGAGTTGAAAAGGAAATTCCTTAAGGAGTTCAGAATACCCCCTGATGCAAAACTGATTTTATATGCTCCTACGTTTAGGAAAGATGAGAGTCTCGATGCGTATGATTTAAACTATGAACGGGTTTCTAAGAAGTTTGCTGAAAAATTTGGCGGTGAGTGGATTATTTTAGTTAAACTTCACCCTCATTTAATTACAAAATCCACTCAATTAAATTTTGGGGAAAATGTGATAGATGTTACATCCTTCGATGACATTCAAGAGCTTTTAAGTGTCTCAGACATATTAATCTCAGATTATTCCTCATTAATGTTTGATTTTGGAATTACACAACGTCCTTGCTTTTTATATGTGCCAGATCTACAAGATTATGTAAAAAATGAGAGGAATTTATATTTTGATATTAACGAACTCCCTTTTATAAGTGCTGTTAGCAATAAGGAGTTAGAAGACAAAATTGAAGGGTTTAATGAGGAAAACTATAAAAGGGAACTAAATACGTTTCTAGACAGTATTGGTTCGTTCGAAGATGGTAAAGCCAGTGAAAATCTACTAAAACAAATCCATGAAGTTTGCTTCAATGGGAAGAGGGGGAGTAAAAAATATGCAACAGAAGCCATATAAAATTGGTTATACAACAGGTGTGTTTGACTTATTTCATGTTGGGCATTTAAATATCTTGAAAAAAGCAAAGGAACAATGTGAGTACTTAATCGTTGGAGTAAGTACAGATGAGTTGGTAATGGAATATAAAAAGAAACAACCTGTTATTAATTTTCAGGAAAGAATGGAAATTGTGGAAGGTATCAAATATGTTGATATTGTTATTGCACAAACTCATAGAGATAAGTTTGCAACATGGGAACAATTACAATTTAATGTAATGTTCGTAGGTGACGATTGGAGGGGCAGCAACCTATTTAATGAAGTAGAAACAAAGTTTCAACAAGTAGGTGTAAATATAATTTATTTTCCATATACTCCAGGGGTTTCTTCAACCCTTGTAAAAGAAAAAATGAAAATATAGAAGGAACTGTAATCTATGAAAACAGCTATTAGTATTATTGTACCTGTATATAATACCGAGCCATTTTTAAAAAAATGTCTAGATAGTATCCTTTCGCAGACCTTTAAGGACTTTGAGTTGATAATCATTAACGATGGATCAACAGATAAGAGTGGGAGTATTTGTGATGAGTTTGCTCTAAAGGATAAAAGAGTAAAAGTAATTCATAAAGAGAATGGAGGGTTAAGTTCTGCACGAAATACAGGAATTAGAATTGCTGAAGGTGAATTCTTGGGTTTCGTCGATAGTGATGACTACTTAGAAAAAGAGATGTATAAAGTATTGTATACATTATGTAAGAAAACAAACAGTGATATCGCGATTTGCAAGTTTAGCCGAGAGGTTAAAGGAAAACTTCAAAAAGAACCTAATAACGAGCTTATTTTAGAAATGAATCATGACGATGCATTGAGGAATCTATTTAAGGGAGTTCTTTACAGGTTTTCTGTTTGTAACAAGCTTTTTAAGAAAGCTTGTTTTGATGATATTATTTTTCCTGAAGGAAGGGTTCATGAGGATTTATCAACAACTTATAAATTGTTTGCTAAATCCAATAAAGCCGTTTATACATCTTACCCAGGTTACGTATATGTTAAGCGTGAGGAAAGTATATTAACATCTAAATTTAATAAGAAGCGATTAGACGCATTTTTGGGTTGGGAAGAAATATTATCCTTTATGAGTGATAATTATCCCAATTTAACCAATGAGTTTCTATGCTGCTTTGCCTTTGGATCCATAGATAATATCCATTATATTTTGAACCAAGTGGAAAACAGAGGGGATAAGGAAAATTATTTAAAGGTAATACAATCTTTAGTAAGGAAACATTTCAGTAAGCTATTGTTAAATAATTCTCTTTCATTTAAGTATAAGTTAACTCTTGCCTTATTAATAATTAATACTAACTTATTGGTATTATCAGGTAAGGCTAAAAATAAATTCAGGAGCATTATATGAGTAATCCCAAAATAAGTATTATAGTACCTATTTATAATGTTGAAAAGTACCTCCGTAAATGTATTGATTCAGTATTATCCCAAACTTTAACAAACTTTGAACTTATACTTGTGAATGATGGATCACCAGATAATTGTGGAAGTATTTGTAATGAGTATGCTAAGCGGGATTCACGAATAAGGGTCATACACAAAGAAAATAATGGATTATCTTCCGCAAGAAACGCCGGAATTAAGATTGCAAAAGGTAAATATATTGGGTTTATTGATAGTGACGATTATATTAATGAAAATATGTATGAGATTTTATATAAGAACGCTGAATTATATTCATCTGATGTTGTTGTATGTGATGTTATGGAAGTATATGAAAACAAATACTATGATTTAAAACAACATAATACTACAAAATATAGAATTGAACACTTTACAAATATCGAAGTCTTAAATCAATTATATTTATCAACTGACAAATCTATAAATCCAATGGGCAGGGGTTGTGAACGGTGGATATACGCAGTGAATAAATTATATAAGAAATCATTATTCGATTCACTTGAATATGATGAAGGAAGGATTTACGAAGATGAGTTCATTGTTCACAAGATTTATTTTAAAAGTACAAAGGTTACTTCTCTTACTGCTAAATTATATTACTATGTACAAAGGCCGAATAGCATAATGAATTCTCCATACTCTATTAAAAGATTTGATAGGATTTATGCCCTGAAGGAACGTGCTGACTTCTTTAAAGCAGTAAGGCAAAATAATTTACATGAAAAGGCCTTTTGGTGTTTTCTAGAAGTACTACTTTGGAATTACAAAGTGGCAAGGTTAGAACTTAATAATGTTGACAATGATTTAAGAAATCTTAAGAAGACACTCGATAAAAGTATAATATCTCTAATAAGAAACCCATACATTAGTTGGAGGCAAAAAGTGATGGTTTTGTTTTTTATCATTAGCCCAACTGGATACTTTTTTGTTAGTAATAGAAAGATAAGGCGACTATTTAAAGCTAATTAATTTTATAGGAGACCGGAAATGAAAAAATCCTTGTTATTTGTTATAGACTCATTAGTTGGAGCTGGAGCAGAAAAAAGCCTGATTACTTTACTATCACAATTAGATTATAAGAAATATTCTGTTGACTTAATGTTGTTTGCCCATGGTGAACTTCTTGAAGAACTTGTTCCAAAAGAGGTAACCATGTTACGCCCATTAAGGTATACGGATTTTTCGAGATTAAGTTTTAAAAACGCTTTTATATATTCTTTAAGAAAACTAGAATTAAAAATGCTTATTTCAAGGTTAAAATATTCAATAAAAATACGTGTGAAAAAGTATAGTAATGCTCAAAAGGCGAGATTGTATTGGGAAAGTGTTTCAGCTGTAATTGAAGAAAATCCTAAACAGTATGATATTGCTATTAGTTATGCACAAGGTGTACCAACCTTTTACACTGCAGAAAAAGTAAATGCGAAAAGAAAGTTTGCATGGGTAAATGTAAGCTATAGATTGAATAGTAAAGAAGCAAATTTCCAAAGAAAGTTCTACGAACAATTTGAAAAAATTATTGCAGTATCTGATTCAGCTAAAGAAGTCTTATTAGAAACTTTCCCTGATTACAATAATAAAATTAAAATTATATATGATATTAATGATCCCTGCTTTATTTCAAATATGGCCAATCTTGCAGAAGGCTATAAAGATAATTTTGATGGGATAAGGATACTTACAATCGGTAGACTAGCCTCTCAAAAAGGATACGATATTGCTTTAAGAGCATGTAAAAGATTAAAAGAAAAAGGTGCCAAGTTCAAGTGGTATGTATTAGGTAAGGGACCACTATTAAAAGAGATGCAGCGATATATAAGAGAAAATAATTTATCTGAATATTTCGTATTGTTGGGCGTTACGGCAAATCCCTATCCCTTTATAAAAGATTGTGATATATATGTACAAACATCCAGATTCGAAGGATTTGGTCTTGCGATAGCAGAGGCTCGAATGCTTAATATTCCAGTAGTAACAACTAGGTTTGATGCAGTTTATAACCAAATGATAGACGGTAAGAATGGGCTTGTAGTTGATATGAATGATGCGGCCATTTGTGAAGGTATATTAAAATTAATTCATAATAAAGAACTCAGACAAAAAATTGTTTGTTATCTGCAACAGGAGAAAAAGGGGAATATTGATGAAATTAACAAATTTTATGAATTGATAGGATAATTTCCTTATGAAAGAGAGATTCACTATATGAGAAAAAAAATAATATTTATGTTAATAAATATGAACGTGGGTGGGACTGAAAAAGCCTTACTTAACCTGATCAATGAAATTCCTAAAGAAAATTATGATGTTACTATTTTTATGTTAGAGAAGTATGGAGGATTTCTTAACCATATCCCCTCCGATGTAAAAGTGGAATATTTTGAAGGATATAAAAATATAAAGGGTTTATTA
>JAANMP010000134.1 GCA_011250595.1 Bacillus sp. MM2020_1
GACTTTCCTATTATCGTATAATTGACTCATACAAAACTATAATATTTTGAGGTAATAAAAGTGAACTATGATCTATTAATAAAAGAGTTAAATCAGCTAAAAAAAGAAAATGAATATTTAAAACGGTTGCTATCAAATATGATGCATCAACGGGAAGAAAAAGAAGAAATTACAAATGATGCAAACATAATTAGTAATCGATCCTTACCAAAAGATAAAATCAATCTTTTTAGAAGTTTATTTAAGGGAAGAACAGATGTATTTGCCTACAGATATGAATCTATTAATGGAAAGAGTGGATACAGCCCGGCATGCGATTTGGAATGGCAAAAACCTATATGTCAAAAACCACAAATAAAATGTTCCGCCTGTCAGCATCGAAGGTTAACTCCACTTAACGATCAAGTACTATATAACCATCTGAGTGGAAAAAAAACAGTGGGAATTTACCCTCTTCTTCAAGATGATTCGTGTTATTTTCTTGCATTCGATTTTGATAAACAAAACTGGCAACAAGACGTTTTGGCATTTGTAAAGGAATGTAAAGATAGTAATATCCCCCTATACATTGAACGATCTCGATCAGGAAAAGGTGCACATGTATGGATCTTCTTTTCAGAAAAAGTTTCAGCAGCTGTAGCCAGAAAACTTGGGATGCATCTCTTAACGAAAACTCATGAAAGAAGACATCAAATTGGGTTTGACTCATTTGATCGAATGCTGCCAAATCAAGATATACTTCCCAGCGGTGGATTTGGCAATCTTATCGCTTTGCCACTTCAGCTCCATTCAAAAAATGAAGGGAATAGTGTATTTATTGACGAAAATTTTATACCCTTTGAGGATCAATGGCTGTATTTATCTTCTATCGAAAAAATGAATAAACACGATGTTTTAGTGGCTTTAAATAAACTTGGACATTTACAAGTAAATGAACCAGGTATGAAAATAAATATCCCTAAGAAAATCAAAGTCATTTTAAAAAACGGTTTGTATATCCGAAAAGATGGAATTCCTTCTGTAATTTTATCAAAAATGATGGCATTAGCTACTTTTAATAATCCAGAGTTTTATAAAGCGCAGTCCAAGCGAATGTCAACCTATGGGATTCAAAAGGTGATTATCTGCTATGAGGAGAATTCTGAATATCTAATACTTCCTCGTGGCTGTTATGAAGAATTAGAAAAACTGCTAAAAGGATATTCGATAGAGCATGAAATAGAAAATGAATCATTTGATGGGGACTATCTTGGAGTTAACTTTAATGGACAACTAACATCACAGCAAAAAGATGCCGTCCAAAAATTATTGGATCATGAAAATGGGACTCTCGCAGCGTCTACAGGTTTTGGAAAGACGGTTACCGCTGCGGCACTTATAGCTAACAGGAAAATAAATACCTTAATTATTGTGGATAGGACTCAACTCCTTCAACAATGGGTGGAAAGTTTATCTACCTTCTTCGATATACCATCCAAAGAAATAGGACAAATTGGCGGCGGCAAAAAGAATATAACTGGACAAATTGATGTAGCTACCATTCAAAGTCTAAATTCTAAGGGTGAGTTAAAATCATTTATTACTCAATATGGTCAGATTATTGTTGACGAATGCCATCATATCTCTGCTTACAGCTTTGAAAAAGTATTAAAACGAATCCGCGCTAAGTATGTGTATGGTCTGACAGCTACACCTATTCGAAAGGACGGACTGCACCCAATTATCTTTATGCAGTGCGGCCCCGTACGCTACAAAACGGATGCAAAAACACAAGCGAAAATTCGCCCTTTTAAACATACATTAATACCGAGATATACGGGTTTCAGATTAAGTTCAACTAATCTTCAAGAAATCTACCAGTCCATTTCAAAGGATGAAAAGCGAAATGAATTACTATTTGATGATGTTTTAAATGAATTAGATAAAGGAAGTTCCCCAATTGTTTTGACAGAGAGAATTGAACATCTTGAATTCTTACGTGATAAATTTAAAGGTTTTGCCAAAAACATTATTGTCCTTACAGGGAAAATGAATAAAAAAGAGAAGAGGATGGAATTGGAACGCCTGGCTAAGATTCCAGATAATGAAGAGCGACTCATAATTGCAACCGGTAAATACATTGGTGAAGGTTTTGATGATCCGCGTTTGGACACTTTGTTTTTAGCCATGCCAATATCTTGGAAAGGAACCCTCCAGCAATATGTTGGACGGTTGCACCGAATTCACTCTAACAAGCAGGAGGTTAAAGTTTTTGATTATGTTGATGTGCATGTACCTATATTAAAAACAATGTTTGAAAAACGTCAAAGTGGATATAAATCATTAGGATATGTTTCATTGAATAATAAAGAAAACAGTTCAACCGAGCAAATGCAAATGTTTTAGTGGGAAGGAAATTGGATTTCTAAGGTCCACCCTACAAGCGTTAGGTAAATTAGATTTTGTGTTGAAACAATTTGTTGAAACAATGCTACAGCTAATAATAGGCTGTAGCATTGTTTATCCTTTTTACTACATTTGTTAAATTTATGGCATAGTAGGGTTTTATCCAACTCTCAACGCCTTATAAACCGCATTGATCATGTCTATATGCCAGGGTCAGGCACTAAAAAATTCTTGGTCAAATGAAATGGATTGGAACAATACGAACTGCATTTTACATGGGGCTTTATCTATTTCTGGGATTTCCTTTTAGTCACAGGCATCATTAGTATTGATACCATAAGATTGAGATGGAAAGTAGCCTTTATTATTTTCATTTCAGTTGAATCTATTGAAATCTACAGGCTTTTTAAACGGATTAAACATTATGGCTTTAATAAAGCTATCTTTATTTATGATGTTACGCAGTGGAGTAGAGTTTTTACTTTTGCAATGTTCTATACTTTAACATCCCTTCTCCACACCCATTTATTCATTGGTTCCATTGTGATTGACACGATCTTAAACGTAGGCGTTTGGGTAGTCATAATTCTTCTAATGTTTGAACTAATGCTTCGTTTTAATGATCACATAAAAGCTAATAAACAATCATCCAGACAAATTTGTAATGAAAACGAAGTAAACTCTCCATTTTAATTGGGGTGCTTTTTAATATTGAATATTTATTTTTGGTTGCCAATTAAAGCATGTGTCTGCCAGCCAAGTCTCGAAACTTGATTTTAATATTCCAAATTCACTAAATTCGTCTTTAGCAAGTCTTATAACCGCATCTAATAAAAACGGAAAGCTGCCTTGCACAAATATCAGATAAATAACCATCGTTACTTGGTTCCAGTTTATCAATTTCATTAGTCTCATAATTTGCCACTGCGTGGGTTTGACTCAGCTTTAGTTAACGGTAATTTTTCCTAACGCTTCTAATAATTGAGCTGTACTCCAGTTGCAAATGTTCCCAATGTATTACGAAACTCTCTTGATCCATACTTTCATCCCATTGATTTACAACAGAAATGTTAATGCTTATTCTGTTATGCTCTGACTGTTACCAACTAATTTACAACAAGTTTTTGATAGAACACCTTATTTCGCTTCTTCCAAACTAGTTTTCTTTAATAGATTCTCATAATCCTCTGCTGTTATGAGTTCAAGATTACTTTTAGCTTTCATCCAACAAGCTAAGGCAAAACCATTTTCTAGTTCTTTATCCGAAAGAGCTTCATGTGAGCGAACTAATTCTTGCATATACTCTCCATCTAATACTTTTACCTTACACATTCCACACCCTCCACGCTGACACCCTGTTGGAATCGGGATAAACTCGTTTCGTGCAGCTCTCAAAGGTGTTTGATCAGGACCACAATTATATTCAAATTGTTGGTTTCTTGCCTTTAATTTCACTTTATACATAGTTTTCCCTCCTTTATTAATGGTCAAATATTATGAAAACTCAAATTAGGTTAACGCCTTCATAAAAGATTCAGATAGTTCTCTACGGTGATAGAAAATCCCCTGTCCTATCTTATCTTCTGTCCATGTAATTGTAGGCATATCAGCATATGCCATATATCCATTTGCAAATGCTTCATTACGATTACCAGATGGATCAAAAAAGTAAATGGTCTCTCCTCTAGTAATCCCGTGACGAGTAGGTGTTACATCAAAAGGTACGTCATACATTGATAAAATGTCAGCCGCTTTAAATACATCATGAAGAGAATCAACGAAAAATGCAGCATGATGTAACTTTGCATCAGGACCTTTAACAAAAGCTAAATCATGAGCTTTGTTAGCTGTAAACAAAAAGCTTCCTAATAATTCTTCTCCATCCACTGTCGTAATTCTTTCACTTTGTCTGAAGTTAAGTGCCTCAATAAAGAATCGTGTTACTGTTTTTAAGTCATCTCCAGTCATTAGGCAATGGTCAAGACGATGAGGAGCAACCCCTTGCGCCCCTAACGGCCATGGATGAGGATTTAATGTACCAACTTTTGTTCCAAGAAGTTCAATCTCATGATAAAGTTCACAGTGATGTCCTGTTGGTAAGATGAAATGAACTGCTTGCCCTTCACCTAATCTTGTCCCCTTTGAAATCCTTGTTGTAGTACATCCAAATCGTTCCACTTGCTTTTCATAATAAGCTAGGTCTTCCAGGCTTTCGACTTTAAAAGCTAAATGGGCTAATCCGGGTGAAGTTGATTTCGTTAGAATCACACTATGATGATCAAATTCATCCCACGCTTTAAGGTAAACGCTTTCACCCATTCGACCAGTTTCTTCTAATCCAATAATTTTAGTATAGTAATATACTGATTTTTCAAGGTCGAAGACTTTTAACTCCACTCTTCCAAGTCGTAAAATTCTTGTCATTTTAGAACTCTCCTTTTTTTATATTATTTTAATC
>JAANMP010000135.1 GCA_011250595.1 Bacillus sp. MM2020_1
ACTATGCCTTCACGAAGCCAAAATGATCTGAGCTCATTTCAATTACTCGTAAATCCAATTACAAGGGTTATGAAATCCTGCGAATAAGTGAGCATTCGAGAGATATTCGTATCAAACTGAGGGAGTTTAGGATGTGGATCGCTTCGGCGGTCTTTTTTTTGTACTAACGAAGCAGGTTAGTGAAACAAGCACCAATGTTCCATTGCAACTTTTTATAAAAAAATTCCTAGATGTATATCCTAGAAAAGAACTTAATTTTGTGTTTAAGATTGGGATGTATTCTATGTGGTTTCTATATGTATCCATTGTTGTGTTTAACCTGGCTGCTTTCCTAATGAAAAAAAATTTACCACCTATTGAATATTACGCCAGCATTTTTGGGAGCTTATTTACTGCCGAGCTAGCTGATCGGTTTACGGATAAATATAATATGTATTATTTTTTCGATCCTTATTTTGTAGAGGCTAAATCCTTACTTGTTATTTTGGGGATATACCCTGCTGCAACTATGCTTATTCTTAATTGGTATCCCTTCAACCGTCCATTAACTAAAAAGTTTTATTACATAATATGTTGGTCTGTTTTTTCTATCTTTTACGAATGGTTATGTCTAGAAAGTGAATTCTTACATCATAAGAATTGGAATTTGTGGTTATCTGCTATTTCTTATCCTTTTTTATACGCATTGTTAATAGGAAATTTAAAATTAATTCGCTGGTTAGAACATAAATAGAATGAAATAAGGTCAATAAAAAGATAATTTATAAAGCTATTTACAACTACCAGGTGCTTAAGGAGAAGATCGGTTACCATCAAAGGTAGCTTTGCAAACTAAAGGTCAAGCAGTTATAGAAAATGAAGACCCTGGAAAACCCTCAAAAGATAAAAGATGTTGGAATTTTTTATGATAAAGTAGCAGATGCACATTATGAAAAAGATAGGGGGCTATTTTATCTATGGATAGAATAATATTGTGGTCACTGCTCATAATCGGGATCACCCTATTGTTTTCTAGTTTAAGAAAACCACCAATCAAAAATTGGATTTTAATTTTTTCATTGTCCTCTTGTTTTTCAACGTTTTTTGGTGTTCTTGTTGTAGAAAAGAAAATGCTCGAATATCCAGTGAGATTTTTAAGTAACTATTTTAGTTCCAGCCTTCTTTATGAATATCTTCTATTTCCAGTTGTTTGTATTTACTTTTATCAAACCACTTATCGTTCAAGATATCTCAACATTGTTCTACAATGTATTTTGTACACCACTGTTTTAACGATAATTGAGTTTTTATTTGAAAGATATACCGAATTAATTAAATACCATACATGGACATGGATATACACATTTATAAGCACCTTTCTTCTAATGATGTTTATCCGTTTCCTGATGCAATTGATAAACAGGAAGGAAAGATATATTTAAGGAATCTCCATTGATAAAGGGAGACAAAAAGACAAAAGGAAATAGTAACGTGAAAATGTTAATAGAACTAACAGGTAAAGAAATTTTTGCAATAATGATGCACATTTCTTACCCTTCAACATATAGTAACTTCTGTGAGAAATTGATTGGAAGGAAGAAGAAATCATGAATAATCATCCATTAATAATTAAAACAACCAAAAACGAGACAAACGATGGATCAAATGGATATAAAGTTGTTGAAATCAATGTCACGGATCCAACTGAAAATCTATTTGCCGTCGTGGCTCCTATTAAAATGAAATAACGTAAAAAGCTCATTTTGAATCATTACTCAAAGCTAAACTGTATATTAGCAAATATTTATACATGCTGTGCGTATTGTATTAATGAGAAATATTTAGTTTAAGAAGCATATAAATAAGAAAGGGACAGTACATGTTTTTTTAGGCAATGTCCCTTTTACTAATTTATTTTTTTAACCCTGCAGCAAAGAAGGGACCATTAACTGTTATGATCGATAGGATACGAGCCATTTCTTGAGGAGCTTCATTCATTCCACTATTCAACCATTGCTGAATAACCCCTATATGTGCAGACGCAATATAAGAAACTAAATATTGTCCTGGAACAAGTATATTTTCCTCCTTGATAATTGCGTTTACATCATTTCCGTATAGTGTTTTCCACATAAAATTCTTCAGTCTTGTTTGAAATGATAAATCACCTTTTGGACCTAACACAGCTTTCATAAATCCACTATTTTCATTTAAATACTCAAATATTGAAACTACGAGGTGAAGTGGTGCTAAAGTCGGGGAGTTGGTTCCCAGTGCGGCGATAACACCTGGAAAGTTCTGTTTTGCGATTCTGGACATTTCAAGCATGATTTCTTCTTCGCATTTCGTCATTAAATCAAATTTATCTTGATAATGTGAATAAAATGTACCCCTATTAATTTTCGCCCTAGTTGTTATGTCTTTTACCGTAATTGCTTCGAAACCTTTTTCATCGATTAATTCTACTAGTGCTTCTCGGATGGACTCTTTTGTCCGAATGATTCGCAAATCTGTATGATGATCTCGCAAATTACTTCCTCCTTAATTTTAGCCAACACATTTATAAAAGGTGTTCCGTAATGAACACATCTGCCATATTTGTTTATTGAACATAAACGAAATCAATAATAAAATTTAAAATATAATAAACAACAGGTTGTTCATTATTATATCAAAAATCAGGGAGGATAAAATATGTTCAAAAACAAACTTTTATTAGTTTCACCAATTATCGCATTGGCAGTTGTTTTTATTTTTTCACTAACATTATTTCCATCGGTTCAACCTCAACCGAAAAATTTGCCCATCGCAATTGTAAATGAGGATGTGGGAGAGGAAATTCCTAATCAACCGAAAATGAATATGGGGCAAACAATCGTTGATATGATACAAAAAAATTCAAAAACAACAACTGATGAAGAACCAGCTGTGAAATGGGTTGAAGTTAAAACCGTTGAGGAAGTTCAAAAAGGGTTAGATCATCAAAAATATTACGCAGCATTAGTAATCCCGAAAGATTTCAGTGCTAAACAGGCTTCTTTACGAACTACAACACCTTCATCGTCTGAAGTTGAAATATTTATTAATCAAGGTATGAACACGATGGCTTCAACAATGGCAGGACAAATGTTAAACGGGGTAGTTGACAACATGAACAACAGTGTTCGTGCACAACTGCTTGATGGTTTTGAAAAGCAAGGTGCAACAGTAACAGAAAAGCAAGCTGCAAGTCTAGCAACTCCGATTACAAAAAAAGTAACAAATGTTAATGAAATTGGTACGAATAGTGCTAATGGGAATTCTCCTGTTTCCTTATTTCAGCCATTATGGATAGCAAGCTTGGCAAGTGCGGCCATTATCTTTATCGCTGTTAGTAAATTATCAATTACCAATCGGAAAGAGAACCTTACCGCAAAGATAGGACAGATATTAATGGGGGCCATTGTTGCCCTAGTCGTTGGATTTGGGTTAACTTGGCTGGCCGATAGGATGGTAGGAATTCATATTCCACAGTTTAAGGATACAGCTTTATTCCTATCAATTACTTCTTATAGCTTTTTCCTCATGATTTTAGCTGTACTTTCGTTATTGGGGATTAGAAGTATAGGTGTTTTTGCCTTATTGTTATTCTTTGGGGCACCATTGCTTTCCATGGCTCCAGAAATGATGTCTCCATTTTATCATGATTGGGTTTACTCATGGTTGCCCATGCGATTTATGATACAAGGTTTACGTGAGTTGTTCTTCTTCGGGAATGGATTATCTTGGAATTCTCCTGTATCTACTCTGGTATGGATTGGAGTAGGGAGTATGATGATCATACTAACTTCTGCTTTAAAACTTAATTCAATAAAAGACAGAACACAAAATCAAACATTAGAGGGATAACAATAAACAAGCCGTTTCCTAAGGGGAAACGGCTTGTTTATTGTTGCTCCCTTAATAAAACATTAAGATTTCATTAATATGGTTAATTAATTTACATATGATGCTATTTCATAAGATTGTGTGGGTATGTTATATAAAGAGGGAAATTCTTAATTGTCAGGTGGGAGTAACTTGTTTAATACGATAGTAAAGTCCGTACCCAATTTATTTACGATTGGAAATCTATTGTGCGGTGTTCTTTCAATCACTTGTAATATGAGTGGTTTTTTAGAGGTATCTGCCATTTTAATATTATTTTCAGCAGTTTTTGATCTTGTGGATGGAAGGGTTGCCAGAAAATTAAAAGTGAACAGTGCATTTGGTGTCCAATTGGATTCCTTAGCTGATATTGTTAGTTTTGGAGTGGCACCTGCACTTTTATTCCATACATTAGCAGCTCCTTCGATTCTAACCTCTTTGGCATTTATTCTATTCCCAACAATGGGGGCATTAAGATTAGCTAAGTTCAATGTTAAACCAACTATTGGGTATTTTAGTGGATTACCTATTCCAGCTGCAGGGTTACCTTTGGCAGGTATGGGATTCTTTTTATATAGCAATGCGTGGATTACCTTAATACTCGCTCTTCTAATGGTAAGTCCAATTAGAGTAAAAAAGCTTTAATTTATTTTCCTTTGTTAAAAGCTATTTACCTTTCATATTGGTATAGCTTTTTTTCATAACCTTTTGTTTCCCTTAATACATGATTAAGAATTCATTAACTTAGAAAATGTTCGCATTTATCATGCTACATTGTAAGTAGGTCTAAAGTGAGGGATTCTATACTTTAGAGTTTTCTTTTTATAAAAAATGGGGGCATTTATATGT
>JAANMP010000136.1 GCA_011250595.1 Bacillus sp. MM2020_1
ACACCCTCTTTAAAAATCTTGGAATAAAGTATCTTGAATCTGAGATAATAATAATACTTATAAATTTTTTTGTCAATATCCTTCTTTTAATAAACTTATATTTTTTTTAAACTATCTCGTAATTATTTATGACTTTCATGTCGCTCATTAACGACATGACTAAAAAGTGGTTACCTTTATCATTCCGTAGGTAATTTTATTCAATGCTAGTAAAGTGTTTGTCACTTCATATGTAGGGATTGTGGAATGGTGGATCACCAATGGAATGCCTTATCCACCTCAAGTAATGGCATAACAAGTAGGAATTTTGTTAGAAAGGAATTTATAATTTTCTTCACCTGTGGGTCCCAAAAAGTAGCAGGTACTTATTAATAAAAAAATACACCATCGGCGGTGAATCCGTCCATGGTGTATTTTTGATTAGAAATGTGTTTCGTCAATATCAAGTTTAGATAAAGCTTCATTTATGCTATCTAATTTTTTTTGTTAATTATGAGCTATAACATTTGTATTCTCTCGCACCATTTCAATAAAATACTTCATAATTCTTAGATCTACTGTTAATTCTGGATGAAAGGAACAACCTAAGAATTGACCATCCCGCGCTAAAACAATGCGCTCTTCATGTTTTGCCAGAATTTCAACATTCTCTCCTGCAGCCACGATATGAGGTGCTCGGATGAAAACAGCGGGTATATCCTCTCCTACTCCTCTGATGGACATCTCGACTTCAAAACTATCAACTTGGCGACCAAATGAATTCCGTTCGACCACGATGTCCATCACCCCAAGATGTGGCGTATCATAGCCAACGATTTCTTTAGCCAGTAAAATCAGGCCTGCACATGTTCCAAACATCGGAACTCCCCCGGCGGCTAGAGCACGAATGGGTTCAAGCAACTCGTATCGGTCCAGCAGTTTCCGCATTGTTGTACTTTCTCCACCAGGCAGTACAAGACCATTCAATTCTTTTAGATCTTCAGCCGATTTAACTGAAATGACCCTACAGCCAAGCTCTTCAATTTGTCTTATATGCTCTCTGACTGCACCTTGTAATGCAAGTACCCCAATTTTCAGCATATTACCAACCACGTTCCTGCATACGGTCTTTTGCATCTAGCGAGGAAATTTCAATACCTTTCATCGGTGTCCCCAGCTCTTTTGAAATTTCGGCAATCAGTTTATAATCTCGGTAGTTTGTTGTTGCTTCTACAATGGCACGGGCAAATTTTTCTGGATTATCGGATTTGAAAATACCTGATCCGACAAATACACCATCAGCTCCAAGTTCCATCATTAAAGCGGCATCCGCAGGTGTCGCCACCCCGCCGGCAGCAAAATTGACAACAGGCAGCCTTCCCAATTTTTTAATTTCTAGCAATAATTCAAATGGTGCTCCTAAATTCTTTGCTTCCGTCATTAATTCGTCTGTATTCATACCGACCACACGTCTTACTTGGGCATTCACTTTGCGAATATGACGAACCGCTTCGACAATATTACCAGTTCCAGGTTCCCCTTTTGTCCGTAACATGGAAGCTCCTTCGCCAATGCGACGTGCAGCTTCCCCTAAATCGCGGCACCCGCAAACAAAAGGTACGGTATAGTCGCTTTTTAATAAATGGTACTCCTCATCCGCAGGTGTTAATACTTCACTTTCATCTATGTAATCGACGCCCATTGCTTCTAATACACGTGCTTCGACAATGTGACCAATCCGTCCCTTTGCCATGACTGGAATGGTGACAGCGTTCATTACTTCCTCTACAATTCGAGGATCTGCCATCCGAGCTACCCCACCAGCTGCCCGGATATCGGATGGTACCCGCTCCAACGCCATAACCGCAACTGCACCAGCAGCCTCAGCTATTTTTGCCTGCTCGGCATTAATGACATCCATTATAACGCCGCCTTTTTGCATTTCAGCCATTCCGCGTTTTACTCTTTCAGTTCCAACTAGTTTCATAAAAAAACCTCCATTCATTTGATGATTACTAGTATAATAGAAATTGACTATATGAAAAGGTTCAGTTTTATAAAAAACAATGTGGTCAGTTGGAGGGAATTGCAAATGGAAATGCTCATGTTTAAGCTGGATAATAGTACAAAAAACCCATTGTATGAACAGCTTTATAATGGAATCAAAGATGCCATTATCCAAAAACAAATTGAAGTGGGAACCAAATTGCCATCGAAGAAAAAGTTAGCAGAATTCTTAAATATCAGCCAAACTACCATTG
This sequence comes from Bacillus sp. MM2020_1, assembly GCA_011250595.1. Taxonomy (GTDB): domain Bacteria; phylum Bacillota; class Bacilli; order Bacillales; family Cytobacillaceae; genus Neobacillus. The sequence goes on from JAANMP010000136.1 coordinate 2,241, forward strand.
AAATTGCCTATTCCCAGCTCGTGGCAGAAGGCTATGTGGCAACCAAACCCCGCATCGGTTTTTTCGTGGAAGATATCGATGAATTACCCTATATTGAAAAAGAACTCCTTAACATGCCTGTAGGAAAGGTCGAGAAAAAAATCGTTCAATTTGACTTCCATCCCGGAAAAATTGATGCAGACTCCTTCCCTTTTTCACTTTGGCGTAAATATGCAAAAAATATATATGATAGCAGTTCAAAAGAGTTGCTGGAAATTGGAGACCCGCAAGGAGAATTCGTATTAAGAGTGGAAATTGCCAAATATCTTTATCAATCGAGGGGAATTGTCTGCAGCCCTGAACAGATTGTCATTGGTTCGGGAACGGAACAGCTGCTTCCAATGATTCTAAGGTTACTTGGAGATGATTTAAAATTTGCACTTGAAAATCCTGGCTATTCGGCCATACCTAAAATACAAATGCAAAATAGAGCTATCCCTATTCCGGTGGATGAAAATGGTTTAATCGTGGATGAACTGGAAAAAACAAAGGCCAATATTGTTTACATAACCCCTTCCCACCAATTCCCTACGGGTGCGGTCCTATCCGCAACAAGAAGAACACAGCTATTAAACTGGGCAGCAAAAGATAAATGCCGCTACATCATTGAAGACGATTATGATAGCGAGTTTCGTTATATTGGAAAACCTATACCTGCCTTACAAGGGTTAGATCAAAACGAAAAAGTTATTTATTTAAGCACGTTTACCAAATCATTAATGCCTTCTTTACGTGTTGCTTATTTTGTCTTACCTTCAAACTTACTGCAAAAATATAAAGAGACATTCAGTTTTTACTCATCAACGGTACCAAGATTCGATCAGCATATTTTAGCTGACTTTATGAAAGATGACTATTTTTCCAAACACTTAAACAGGATGCGGAGAATTTATCGGAAAAAACATGAAAAATTAACTCGGATATTAGAAACGTTTTATCCGGATGTCATTATTACAGGAGACCTGGCAGGAATGCACATTTTAATTTCCGTCCCCTTATCAAAAGGGGAAGATCAGTTAAAACAAATAGCGGCAAAGGACCATATTGCCATCTATCCATTAAGCGATTATCTGTTAAGTCCCATTGACTATCAATATCCAACTTTTTTATTTGGCTTCGGAGGCATTCCATTGGACCAAATTGAAAAAGGCATACACCAATTAATGCAATGTTGGAACTACAAAGGCAATGATGATTCATTGGCTCGATAATTCACCAATTAGGAGCTACCAACACTGGTAGCTCCTTTAATCATTATAGAATTGTGTTTTTCATATTGGCGTACATAGCCTTTACGGTCTCATCAATTTCATCACGGGACATCCTCATGGCTTTTTCAGCACGTGCGTATCCAATTTCGGTTTTTCCTTCTTCTAGGAATGATTCATGATAATTATTTTCTTCTAGCAGTTCAATCGCTTTTTGATTAAGATTCAAAAATAACAGCCCCATTCTATTACAATATATTACATTATTTTAGGCTATATCCACCGTACGTTAGATTACCTGTTTTTTAAAGTGAACAAATTGTTAACTATGATGCAGGTCACAGATTAAAATACCGGAATGGGTATACTTTTATAAAGTAAAGACATCATAGGAGGTTCTAACATGGGACGATATGAACAACAAAGGAGTTTCTTAAAGTCTAATTTTCTTGAATTTAAACACATTAAAACAGATAAAATAAAGGGTCTGCCAAAACCACCAATTGTTAAACCCTATGCCGCTTCGTCAATCATTATTGATTTGCCAGAAGTTAGCGAGGACATTATAAATAGGGAAAATATTTACGATTGCATAAAAGAAAGAAGAAGTACAAGGTTTTATTCGGAGGACAGTTTAAGTCTTGAGGAGTTATCCTATCTATTATGGGCTACCCAAGGGATAACTGCCACCAATAAGGCTGGACTTACGTTACGAACTGTACCATGCAGCGGTGCTACACATACTTTTGAAACCTATCTTTTCATTATGCGAGTGGAAGGAATCCCACAAGGAATCTACAGATATCTTCCGGTAGAGCACAAACTCTTATTTATGTATGAATTAGATGAGTTAGATAACAAAATTGATGCAATAACTCTAGATCAACCTTTTGTACCTAATTTCGCTAAAAAGGCTGCCGTGGTATTTGCATGGAGTACAATTCCATATCGTTCTGAATGGAAGTATGATATTTCAGCACATAAAAAAATCCTGATTGATATTGGTCATGTTTCCCAAAACCTTTATTTAGCAAGTGAATCTATCGATGCAGGAGCTTGTGCGATTGGTATCTATGATCAAAAGCTTATTGATGAGGTATTAGGTTTAGACGGCGATGAAGAATTTGTTCTTTTCCTTGGCGCTGTTGGGAAAAAACGAAAATGATGTATAGCTTATTGCTAGATTAAAATGTTTTATAACTTGTAACAATTACCCCATGGAGTATATC
>JAANMP010000137.1 GCA_011250595.1 Bacillus sp. MM2020_1
ATATATAGGAGTTTTTGAAATTCAGATTGAATTATTTCTTATGGAATGTCATTATTAAATTAATGTACTCATTATAACAATTAATAAATGTTTTAATTAAGTGATTAAAGGAGTTGATTTTGAATGGGAAAAGTTACACCATTCCTAATGTTTCAAGATGGAAAAGCAGAAGAAGCGATGAATTATTACATATCTATCATTGACGACTCAGAAATTAAAAGTATTATTCGTTATGGAGCGAATGAGTCTGGTGATGAAGGAACTGTAATGCAGGCTACTTTTTCCGTAAAAGGTCAAGAATTTATGTGTATTGACAGTAATCTGAAGCATCAGTTTTCCTTTACTCCTTCATTCTCAATTTTTGTTACTTGTGATACTGAAGAAGAAATTAACAACCTATATCTGAAACTTATCGAGGATGGACAAGCCCTTATGCCAATTGGTGATTATGGCTTTAGTCAGAGGTTTGGTTGGCTAAATGATCGGTTTGGAGTATCGTGGCAACTAAATCTTCCTTTGTAATTAGAAATGATAATAATAGCAAATATGACCGAAATTGCAAAAAACGCCTTCAAAAATCAAATTTGAAGGCGTTTTTTGACGTTTACGTGCTAAAAATGCCCTCAAATGTGAGTATTGGCGATTCGCTTTACCCTGTCAAACTCGATATCTTAGAAAGCAAGAGGATGCGGGCTCGTACCTACATCTCTAGTTAGCAAAAAAATTGAAGATTGAGGTGTGTTTACATGAATGTCAAAGAACTTTACATGGATTGTTTCTATTACGAAGAATCCTCATTGGCCCATTACCTCCACCATTTACTAGCAGAAAAGAAAATCTCTCCAGAAGACGACATTTCTAAAATAGTCCTAGAACAAGCAGATGATCAGAAAGTCGCAGTAATGATTAAAAACAACATGTTAGCCTTTCATAAAATTTGTATCTACTCGCTGAAGATGAACAATAACAATTTTGTCTTTATCTTTGCAGCTAGTCAGCAAGAGGCAATCCAATTTTATGTGAATAGATTTCATCAAAAGCCATTAAACTGTCACGAATATTCACTAGATTTCCAGCTAGATAGAGATGATGCTGTGATTTCATTTCGTGATATGAGACATGAATTTACAAGTTTTCCAGCGATCGCGGGGTATTTTAATAGGGAAGAATTATACCAATCTTTTTGAAAAAAATTTCCAACGACCCTGTCCTTTTTCACTGTTTATTTCTATATAAAAGGTGAGAAGCGGATGACCCAATCGAGGGAATCGCACATCCAAATAAAGAAAAATAATAGGAGTGATACGAATGAGCAAGTTGTTACTACAAGAAAATCCCGTCATGATTATCCCGTCGTTGGCGGTAAAGATTGGCCTAAATGAGGCGGTGGTCCTGCAACAGACTCATTTTTGGCTCACGATTAGCAAGCATGTGATCAAGGGGAAACGCTGGGTTTACAATACCTACTTGGATTGGCAGAAACAGCTGCCCTTTTGGTCGGTGAGTACCATCAAGCGGACGATCCATTCGCTTGAACGCCAGGGCTATTTGATCTCAGGAAATTGGAATAAAGTGATTCTCGATCAAACGAAGTGGTACACGATTGATTATGAGAAACTTGAGGAACTAGTAAATTCACCAAGCGAACACCGATTAGCTCAAATTGACAACCAACCGATTCAAATCGAGCCAGTCAGCTGTTCAGGTGGACCTAATGAGCAGACCAGTTTGAACCAAGCAATACCAAAGAGTACTTCAGAGATTACTTCAAAGAAAAGAACTCCTGTTGTCGAGATTATCAACTACCTGAATGATCAAACCAAAACCGACTACAAACCAAATACATATAAAACCCAAGAATTGATCAAGGCACGATTAAGAGAAGGTTTTACCGTCGAGGATTTTAAGCGAGTGATTGATTCGAAGACAGCCGAATGGCTAAGTAACCCTCGGATGAGCAAATACCTTCGGCCGACAACCTTATTTGGAACCAATTTCGAATCCTATCTCAACCAAAAGCCTATCAAGAAAACCTTGAAGGAGGAGGATTTTGATTTAGATGATTAAGCGAGAGACGTTTGAGTTACTAAAAAAAATTGCCGGTTTTTATGATCAGTTTGAAGTCGATCAGGAAAAAGTGAACCTGTGGCATGAAATTCTAAGAGAGTATACCTTAGCCGAAATTCAAGGAAATCTCTTTACGTTTGTGAAGAATTCCTCCTATCCACCTAAATTGGCCGAGCTAATTACCCACGATAACCTTATGAAAATGGTACCAACTTTGGAGGAAACCCGGCAAACAACCTCCAAGTTGATGCCAGCGAGTGAAACGGTTGTTCGAAAAGAGTTAGCGAAAATGAGAACTATTTTGGGGATTACAAGGGAGGGCAAGTGATGACCGGATTTGAACCGTTTAATAAAAGGGCAGAAGAAGTATTGGTCGGAGCATTTTTCTTAGATCAACATTTGGTCAAAGAATGCACCATTCGTCCTGAGCAACTCTATACCTGGGAGCTAAGGCAAATTTATACTGCCATCCGTCGGTTAGATGAGAAAGGAAAGCACGTCGATCTCCTCACGCTAATGGATGAAGTCGGCGATGAGAATATTGGTTCGTATGGCGGGGCTAGTTACATTTACCAATTAGCAGGCAAAGTCCCCAATCTTGCCAACTTCCATTCCTATGAAAAATTAGTTAGAGAATATGACCAGAAACGAAGGGCCATTCAGGTTGCTGAAAAGATTATCGGGCAGGCCCTCGAATCAGATATCTCCAAAACCTTAAGTGAGGGGATATCCGAATTAATGGCCGTAGACGAGGATCAAGCCGATGACGATAACGGCGATATTACTCCATCGTTAGTGGATTTGTTTGAGGACTGCGAAAAAGATCTGGGCGAGATTGTCGGTATTCCTTCTGGCTTTGGGCAATTGGACCGGCTAACTGGCGGGTTTCATGAATCAGATTTAGTGATTATTGGCGCCCGTCCAAGTATGGGGAAAACGGCATTGGCCATGAATTTAGCGTTCCATGCGGCTATTCATGATGTGAGTGTGGTCTTCTCCTTAGAAATGTCAAAGAAACAACTATTGAAACGAATCGCTGGTTTTACGGGGAGGATTGACAGTCTCAAACTGAAAAACCCGAAACGAGAATTTCAAGAGGAAGATTGGCAGCATTTTACGGATTCGATTGGAATGTTATCAAAAGTCAATTTACATTTATTTGACCGGGCGGGGATGGATGTCCACTATATCTGGTCAAAGCTTCGGAAGATTCGCCGGGAGCACAACCAGGACAAACGGATCCTCGTCGTAATCGATTATCTGCAGCTGATTGCAGGGGACCCAAAATGCAAACATAACCGACAAGCGGAGATTAGTGAAATAAGCCGAGCATTAAAAACCATGGCGAGGGAACTAAACGTGGTCGTTATTGCTCTGTCTCAGCTGAGCCGTGGTGTGGAAAGCCGACAAGACAAACGGCCGATCCTGTCAGACTTAAGGGAGAGTGGTCAAATTGAGCAGGATGCCGATTTGATTGGCCTTCTCTACCGTGATGACTACTATACAAAGGATTCTCAGCAAAAAGACAAAATGGAAATTATCCTTGCCAAACACCGTAATGGTCCGACAGGCACAGTGGAGCTGGGCTTCAACAAACAATATGGGCAGTTTGTCAATTTGGAAGGGTGAAATGAAGGAGGAGTAGTCGATGAGGAAAAATTTAGTGGGAGGGGCTTTCGTCGTAGCAGCAACGCTATTTGCTGTTCAACCCTCAGAAACAATCACAACGGAAAATAACCCAGTCCACGACACAACCAAGGAGGCGACCACAGAAATCGTAGTTAACAGGGAACCTGAGCAAATTCCGATCACACTAGTGGAAACCATCGATGGTGATACGATTAAGGCAAGAGTAAAGGGCAAGGTTGAAACCGTTCGGTATTTATTGGTGGATACCCCTGAATCTAAAAAGCCAGGTATGTGCGTCCAGCCATATGCAGAGGAAGCTTTCCAAAGAAATAACGAGTTGGTAAGAGAAGGAAGTCTATCATTGGAAGTGGAGGAGGGACCGACAAGAGATACCTACGGCAGACTTCTTGCTTATGTTTATGTGGATGGACAGTCCGTGCAAGAAACACTGATAAAGGAAGGATATGCACGGGTAGCATATATCATGGATCCCCCCTATAAATATCTTAACCTATTTAGATCAGATGAAAATCTTGCAAAGAAGAGCAAATTAAGGATTTGGAGCAGGAATGACTATGTGTCGAATAAGGGGTTTATTGGATGTGAGTGATAAGGAAAAAAGACTGTACCACTCTAGAGTAAAGGGTTTCGCTTTCGGGTGCTTTATTTGTATAAGACATATAAATTGATGTATGAATACAAGAGGGTCCGCACATATCGGTTGGGGAATCAGGTTAAGCACCCGTGCTGATAAATAGACGGAAGAATTCTACTTAATTAGTCATTCTAATTAATAATAGCTTCAATAGACGGAGAGATTCAGGCTGTTGAGAAAGTCATGTTTTTTCACCACATTAACGCGTTAATGTGGTATAATTTGGTTATAGAAAATACCTGGAAGGCGTGACTATCTTGCTAAATCGTACGAATTCGACTCAATCTAA
>JAANMP010000138.1 GCA_011250595.1 Bacillus sp. MM2020_1
ACCTAAAGGCCCTAAAGGAAAAAAAGGAAGCAGCGGAAGCTCAGGTAGCGGAAGTTCAGGCAGCTCAGGCAGCGGAAGTTCAGGCAGCTCAGGCAGCGGAAGTTCAGGCAGCTCAGGCAGTGGTAGCTCAGGCAGCAACGGAAGCGGCAAAAAACCTCGCCCTAAAGGACCAAAAGGTAAAAAGCATTAACATAAACGACCGGTACTTTTATAAGTATCGGTTTTTTTGTCAATCAATTGGTACATATACCTAATAAAAAGGATGCACGACATTCGCCTATGTATAAAATAATAGGTAAAAATCCATTCATATTTTAAAAAATATTTCTAGATACTTGCTGATTTATCCCTTTCCGAGACATTCGCTTAGAACAAGCCCCATCTATAGCACGTACTATAAAGCACAGGACAAGAATTAATACACTGAAAAATCTCGAAGGAAACTTAAGTGAAGGGAGTAAATTAATTTATATGTATCATCAATCGACGGTAATCATCACTATATTTGCTTTTATACTGACAATGGTCTTGATCTTTATCCGTCCAAAAAATATGAATGAAGCAATCCCTGCAACAATAGGGGCCATCCTCGTTTTTATAAGTGGAAGCGTTTCGATGGTAGATTTACTTGACATAGGCTCAAAGGTAACAGGAGCAGCAATTACTATTATAGCTACTATCGTTATGGCTATCGTACTTGAAAGCTTTGGATTCTTTAGCTGGACAGCTGCTTTAATGTTAAAAATATCAAAAGGATCAGGAATTCGCTTATTTTGGAATACCTTATTACTCTGCTTTTTAATGACTCTATTTTTTAACAACGACGGAAGTATACTAATTACAACACCCATACTGATTTTAATTTTAAATAATTTAAAGTTAAAAAACAGGCAAAAGATACCATTTCTCTTAAGTGGTGCGTTAATAGCGACTGCATCAAGTGCTCCAATCGGTGTTAGTAATATCGTTAATCTAATCGCCTTGAAAATAATCGGAATGGATTTGTATCTCCAAACAGAAATGATGTTTGTTCCAGGGGTTCTGGGATTACTATTTTTATCCTATCTCCTATTCCTCGTTTTCAAGAAAGATATTCCAAAAGAAATTCGCTTCCATTCCTACTCCATACCACTACAAAAAAACCGTCCATACCATCCTCTACAACAAGGCTCTGAAAGCCTATTTAATCAACAAAAGAAACTCATGATCAACATGCTCATCTTTGTATTCATTGTACGGATTAGTCTTTTCGTGGCTTCCTTTATTGGCATCTCCGTTTCGTTGGTTGCCGTGTGTGGTTCTGTTATCTTATTGATTTGGAGATGGATCCACTTAAAAGTAAACCCTAAAGACGTGGTCGGTAAGATACCGTGGCATATACTAATATTTGCCTTTAGTATGTATGTCATTATCTACGGATTACACAATATAGGTTTATCGAATCTGCTATTAACCTATCTAAAACCAATCGTTAGTGATAGTTTGCTGCATGCTAGTTTAACCATGGGTCTGATTACTGCCTTTCTTTCAAATATCTTTAACAATCATCCTGCCTTAATGATCTCAACATTGGCCTTGACGGATATGGGACTAGGCTCCTTATTAACGAAAACTGTTTACCTATCAAACATCATCGGCAGTGACATTGGGTCGCTCATATTACCAATAGGAACGTTAGCAACTTTACTCTGGATGCATATTTTAAAAACGAATAAAATAAAAATAACTTGGCTGGATTATATGAAAATCACATTCGTGGTTATTCCCCCAACATTGGTATTCACTTTATTTAGCTTGTACCTGTGGCTATTACTCGTCTTTGTAAAATGATTAAAAGAATGAAAATACCAAGCCTTACACGTTCGAATAAACGGAACAGGCCTGGTATTTTTCAATTCTTCGAAGAGACAATGATAATTTTCTTAAAAATAGGAAAGAGCAAGTGACCAAGAATGACCCCAAATAAATTCAAAATCAAATCGTCAATATCCAAGCTGCCGCGATGGGTAACGAATTGGAGAACCTCAATGACAGCTATAATCACCAAAAGAACAAGGAAAGCCTTTAATCGAGAATAACTTTTTAATCCTATGTATATCCCATAAGGAATGAACAAACATACATTGGCAGCCAAATTATAAAAAGAGATTAACCCGTTCACTTTTCCGGATAGATAAAATGAAATCGTGGAAAAGGGTTGAAGGTTCATTGAGTTATAACTTTGTTCGCTGGGTCGAAAAAATAACAAAATCAACAGTGCAATCGTATAGAGGGCTAAAAAACCTACAAAGAATGGCAAGGAAAGGTTAATCGTTTCTTTTCGGATAAATAAGATTCCAACAAAGACAAAGCAAACAATACCGAACATTATCACGGCTAATACGATAGGGTGAAGATAAGCTACTAAACGAATAAATACAGGAGAAAAAACAATAAATATTATAAAAGAAATCAACAATGAAAGGAATGATGCTTTTCTCAATTAATTTGATCCTTTTTGATAATATTGTGCCATCATGTCTTCAGGAACCATGCTGCCGCCAGTTGCCCATACGACATGTGTAGCATTGCTCATTTTATCCAATATCTTATTTTTCCGTAAGTAATCCATCCCGTCTCTACATAAGAAAACAGGTCCAATCATCCCTGCCAGTGCTGAGGGCTCTAAATGAATATCCTCCGTATCGACGAGGTCCTTTAGCAATCTATATAAGTCTTCGTCACTGATGGTATAACTCCCACTAAGGAAAGGCTCAATTATTTTACCGACAAATCCCGAGGGTCTGCCGACAGCAAGTCCATCCGCAGCTGTGACATTATCAATCCCAATATCTTGGACAGAAATTTGATCATGGTATCCTGTCATTAATCCGAGTACCATACACGGAGAGTGTGTCGGTTCTGCAAAGAAACAATGGACGTTATCTTTAAATACTTGCTTCAATCCAAAAGCAACGCCCCCTGGACCTCCGCCAACCCCACATGGCAAGTAAACGAATAAAGGGTGATTTTCATCGACGACGACCTCTAACTGTTTTAACTGATTCTTCAACCTAGAGGCTGCAACAGCATATCCTAAAAATAAATCCTTGGAATTTTCATCGTCAACGAAATAACAGCTAGGATCTGCTTCTGCTTGGATACGACCCTGTGCGACAGCCTCACTATAGTCGGAATCATATTCAATTACCTGAACATTTTTGCTGCGAAGCAAGTCTTTTTTCCATTGTTTTGCGTCAGCTGACATATGGACGGTTACTTTAAAGCCTAATTTTGCACTGATAATACCGATGCTTAATCCTAAATTCCCAGTTGACCCTACTGCGATAGAATATTGGGAGAAGAATGCTCTGAATTTTTCACTAGCTAAAATCGAATAATCATCCTGAATCGTTAGCATTTGATGTGAGAGCGCCAATTGCTCTGCATGTTTGAGTATTTCATAAATACCGCCGCGCGCCTTAATAGAACCTGAAATCGGAAGGTGACTATCACATTTGAGTAATAAATCACCTAAGAGAGGTTGTCCGTTATCCAGAGCCAATTTTTTCCGCATTGAGGGTATTCTTACTAATGGGGATTCAATCATCCCACTGGCTGCTCTGGTTTCCGGAAAAACCTTGGAGATATAGGGAGCAAAGCGATTCAATCTTTCCTCTGCAGCTTTAATGTCCGCTGCAGTCAAAGGAGATTTTTCAATAGCTAGTTTAGAATCTTCAAAGTTAGGATTCAACCAAAATATTTCATCTAACGATTTGAGTTTTTCTAATAATGGTAAATTTTGAATACTAAGACTTGTATTTATTTCGTTGTTATTCATTTGGGTCCCCCAGTCCTATTGTAAATAATTATCAATCACGAATAATTATATAGATAAATTTTATCATAAGATTATTTTAGCTGCGTTATTTAATTGTTTAATAGTCGCTTGTCTTTAACACTTATTTACCTTTTGAATATGATTTAAATAAAGGGCATGTGAGGGACATGTATTTAGTTGGCTTTTATTCACCAAAGGCAAAATCAGGTGTTACTGAACTGGCTTTATCCATATACAATTGGCTAAAATTAAATACAAATACAGCAGCAGCATTTATTTCTTACGGGAAGTTAGAAAAAGAAGAGACTTCAAATGAGCTCATCCATGAATTTTCAAAACTGTCTCTAACCGAACAAAAACGAAAAGTGAAGTTAATGAAAAACGAGTACGATATTATTATTTATGATGCCTCAAGTCAGCTTTCCGAAGGTGTTTTAAAACTATTACCGATTGTTGACAGATTATTTGTGGTGGGTGAAGAACATACTGATTTTGCTGTCAAACTGCAAAAGATCATTCAATTTGATAAAATTTTTGATAAGAGTGTCAAAAATTTTATCACCCATTTACGAGGGAGCAAAACATTTATTATTCGAGAAAATAAAGAAGATCGTGTCATTGGCTTCAACTATTCAAAAAATGAAACAAATACAATTGGACAAATGGTGTATACAGATTACGTCACGCGCTATTTAGA
>JAANMP010000139.1 GCA_011250595.1 Bacillus sp. MM2020_1
AGTAAACTATATATATATTTTTAATGATTACAAATATAAAAGTAACCCAAAACACCTTATTAGTTATTCCCTCGTAGATTATATGAACTAGGCATAATTTTCATTACAGTCTTATTACAATGTATAAGGGTTATGGAATGACAATCAATGAGAAATTTCTGTTACTTATGTTTTACCGCAAAGCAAAGGTAACACAATTGTTTTAACATAAAATTTTTGTATTAAAAATAAACTGTAGAGAGTGAAGCACATGAACTATGAAAATAGCCTTATCATAAAAATCGCATGGAAATATTACATTGAAGGAATGACTCAAAATGAAATAGCAGAGTCTTTAAATCTATCCAGAATGAAAGTGATTAAATACTTAGATATCGCGAAAGCCAATAACATTATCCAATTTAAAATTAACCTGGATAAATTTGTTGACATCGATTTGCAAAATAAAATCAAGAAGAAATTTAATTTACAAGATATTTATATTGTTCCTGACTCTAACGAAAATCCGTTAGATAGTCTTACAAAAGCTGCCGCCCAATATATTGAAGACAGAATTACCAGCGATACCATGATTAATGTTGGTTATGGGCAAGCCGTTTCAAGAACCTTGGGACATTTAACTATCTCAACGAAGTATAAAGTCACTTTCGTCTCTTTATCCGGCGGGGTAAAATTCTACATTCCGACAGCTATAGACTCGTCATCCGATTACTACTCAAATCCAAATTACAACCATTACATTATGCCGGCCCCCTTATTAGCATCCACCGAACATCTCGCCAAACAGTTGATTCATGAAAAACCAATCAGGAAAATCTTTGAAATGATCCCTTACTCTACGATCACGATCATTGGCATTGGAGCAGTAAATGAACGGGCCACCATTGTGAAGGAAGGATATTTAAATACGAATGAAATGGAAATCTTTAAATCAATGGGGGCTGCGGGAGATTTATTAAGCCAATTTTATGATAGAAATGGCAAGGTTTTAGATCTCAAATTGCATAAACAACTGATTAGTACTGATATTAATCTATTAAAATCACTTAACCATGTTGTTGCCGTGGCAGGAGGACTCGAAAAAAGAGAAGCCATTATCGGCGCATTAAAAGGGGGATATATCGATGTATTAATTACAGATGAAGCCGTAGCCAAAAGTCTAATTGAATGAAATGCTCCCTAATCATTAATCCCTAATAATGATAGAAAGGAAGATTGATAGCATGGAAAAGTACTTAATGGCGATTGATGCCGGAACGGGCAGCGTCAGAGTCATTTTGTTTGACACATTAGGCAATGAACACTTTGTTACACAATCAGAATGGACCCATACGGAAGATAAAAGGTATCCAGGTTCGATGGACTTTGATATCAATAATAATATTGAAATTATCAGCAATCTCATTAAAGGAATCTTAGCAAAGAGCAAGGTTAATCCAGAAAACATTGTATCTATTTCAACCACCAGTATGCGTGAAGCCATTGTCCTATACGATGAAAACGGGAAGGAATTATGGGCCTGTGCCAACGTGGATTCAAGATCAAACGATGAAGTCGTAAACCTTTATAAAATAAGCGATACGATCGAAGCAGATATTCATCATGTTTCAGGACAAACCTTTTCATTAGGAGCAATTCCTAGAATCCTTTGGGTGAAAAATAATATCCCTGAAACATACAACAAAGTCAAATATGTAACGATGCTCAACGACTGGATTACATATCGCTTGACCGATGTAATTTCGGTGGAACCTTCTAATGGTTGTACAACGGGTCTTTTCAATATTAAGAATAGAGTTTGGGATTCAAGTATTCCAGAAAAGGTAAATCTTAAAAATGATATTTTTCCGATTGTAAATGAAAGCGGAACTATTATTGGCAATGTTACCGAGGAATTCTCTGCACTTACTGGATTAAGCACGCAAACTTTAGTTGTTGCAGGGGGCGGCGATGCTCAATTAGGATGCATGGGCATGGGGGTCATCCATGAAGGAGATGCTGCTGTTTTAGGCGGAAGTTTTTGGCAATACGAATATACAACCAACCAGGTCGAAATCAATGATGATTGTAAAGTAAGAGTGAATTGCCATGCACTTCCAAATACTTGGCAATATGAAGCCATCGCCTTCTTTCCTGGATTAATCATGAGATGGTTCAGAGATACATTTTGTGAGCTGGAAGCCTTCCTTCAAAAAGAAAGTGGAGAAAGCATTTATGCCCAAATGGAGAAAAGAGCCCAAAGTGTACCGGCTGGCAGCAATGGGTTGATCTGCACCTTTTCCGATAAAATGAATTACTTTTCATGGAAACATGCGGCACCAAGTTTCGTAGATTTTAAATTTGATAGTTCGTTTAATAAAGCAACCTTTTATCGAGCCATTATGGAAAATGCCGCTTTTGTAACTAAGGGGAATATTGAAGTTGTTTCCAACATTACAAACACGTCGCCAGCATCCATTGTTTTTGGAGGAGGTGCATCAAAAAGTGACTTATGGTGCCAAATTGTCGCTGACGTTCTTAATAAGAAGGTAAAGGTTCCAGTTGTAAAGGAATCGACAGCTCTTGGTGCGGCTATTTGTGCAGGTGTAGGAGCAGGTGTTTATCAAAGTTTTAATGAAGCCATCGATCAAGTCGTAAAGTTTGAGAAAACCTTCGAACCAAACAAATCAAATCGCTTTATTTATGAAGAATTATATAAAAAGTGGGAAGTCATATACAAAGTACAATTAGATCTAGCCAATCAAGGAGTTACAGACCATATGTGGATCGCCCCAGGCTTATAAAATATACAGAGGAGGCAAACAAAATGACTGTTATTAACGAGAATGAGAGTGAATACCGATTTGGTGATAGTGGTCCTAAGTATCTTTTGAAAGGACCTAGAATGAACTTTGGTGTCGTTATGTTACAACCAGGACAAGATTTTACAGCCCATTATCATAACATCATGGAGGAAAACTTCTTTATTTTAGAGGGTGACCTAGAAATTCATGTTGACAATGAGATTTTTCAATGCAAACAAGGGGATTTTGTTCACATAGAACCAAAAAAAGTGCACTATTTAATAAATAAGGGAGATACAGTCTTTAAAGCTGCTTTCATGCTAGCCCCTTATCAAGAAAAAGATAAGGTTGAAGTCGATTACAGGCCATATAGTAATTAACCTACTTTATGATAAATTTCACATATAAAAAAATATGGGGCTGGCGAAAAACGTTACGTCCTTCGCCAGCTTCTTTTTAGTCGTTATTGGTTCGATGAAAAGTGCCTACAAAAAAGTGCCTGTCCCCCATTGAAGTAACGGCTTTACTCCACTGGGGAGAAATGGGGTTAGTCCCCGGTGAAGTAAAGCTTTAATGCACCGGGGGACTGACCCCAAAATTTCAGATAACAAAAGTGAAAGCAATAGTCCACAAATTATAAACAGGAGGAAACTACATTAAAGTTTTAGTTTACCGGGGGACTCTATAATTTCTACAACTAAACAAAATAGAGTGCAAGGAAACCCACATTATTGGGTGTTACCATGCACTCTGTAAAAAATACTAATTGATAATTCTCTCAACCTCAGCAGATGAGTTCTTCCACCAATTTCGACTTCAAATCCGTTCAATGGTCCAGCCTCTGCTTTCTAGGAATCGTTGGCGATATACGTCTCTTTCTTTGGCATTTGCGGAGCTGTGATACATAGCCCCATCACACTCGATACCCAATATATATCGGGAAGAATCATCTGGGTGAACAATAGCCATGTCAATCCGGTATCCCGACAACCCCAGCTGAGTGGTCACCTTATAATCGAGGTTTCGTAGGTGACGTTTTCATTGATTTCTTGAATCACAGCATTAATCTGATTCACTTTTGAATTGGAAATAGCCCTTACATATTTTAGACAGGCTTTCAGCAATTTCGGGCCCATATGAGAAGTCCCGGCCACATTTAGTTCTTCTGGCTCAATACTAGAAACCACAGTGATTCCTTTTTTGCCCTTGAAACTGCCACATTCAGACGGTTTTCACCACCTTTTTTATTAAGGTCACCAAAACGGTTATTAACTTTACCTTTCTCGTTTTTTGCATAAGTAATGGAGAAAAGGATAATTTCCCTTTCATCCCCTTGCACATTTTCAAAATTTTTTACGAAGACTCGTTCATCGAGCTCTCTGTTTAACATTTGATTGTAAACCGAGCCAAACTTCTCATTTGCAAAATAATGTTTATAAGAGGTGTTTTGTATGATTAAACCACGGATTGGAAAACTATTGAGAGTTTCAAAATATAAACGGGATTT
>JAANMP010000013.1 GCA_011250595.1 Bacillus sp. MM2020_1
GTGTTCAATTTTTACTTAAAATTGCATACAAAAGTACAAAAATAAAAGACCACCATCTCTTATTTCTTATTGAAAAGAGATGGTGGTCCTTATAAGGTGTTCACTGTTTATTTTCAAAACTGCTATTTTCCCCTTAGATGATAAAAATAATTATTTAGTTTTAATTAATTCTTTAAAGCTAGACTTGCCTCTTTCAACAAGATTCAAATGAGAATCTTTTGCTAATTTAACATATTGCTTTCTTACTTTAAGCCACGCATTTCGACGGTTACGCTCAAAAGCTATACCCGATTCTGCATTTTTTTCAAAATTATCTTCCATCTGATCAACAAAATGAACGAACGACTTAATTGGAGTAAGCGCGATTTTCTCTAATTGACCTGAAACCTCAACAAATTGGTTCTTAAGCTCTTCTCGATCGGTTGGTGATACCTCTTCATCCTTAGGTTCCTCTTTACCAAATGGTAATTGGTTCATTAGTTCTGAAACCATTTCCTTGTTGGTCTTTTTGGATTGTTGATATAAATTTCCAACTGAATTCCTAAATTGCTTATTAAACTTTATGACTTCCCTTAATGCATTAATATATGCATCTTCCCTATTTTCCCGAAGCTGTTCTGCACGTTCACGTGATAACTCAAATTGATCCCAAAATGTGTTTACAAATGAACCTACGGCTACCGATTCCTCTGCTGATGAATTAATTGTTTCTACTGCAGATAGAACCGTTTCACTTTTCTTCTGTGCCATCGTTTTTCCTCCTCTTACTATTATTGACTTTCTCTATTGGATCCTTCTTATGAAATGAAGGCATATAGAGCTCAAAGAAACTTGAATACATTTTGAAAAATTGATCCAATAACGATTGGTAGGATTCTAGTTGATTGGCATAGCCTTTTAGGTATGTAATACCAGCTTTAGTTATTGAATATCTCCTTTTTGCAGGGCCATTCCCTGTCGTATCCCATTCTGAAGATAGTAGCTCTTCCTTTTCAAGCTGTCTTAATAATCTGTATAAATTCCCCTGATCAAGTGTCTTAAAACCAAATGCCTCTAGCTTCTGGCTGAGTTCGTATCCATGAAGAGAAACTTTGCTAAGAAGCAATAAAATAAATGGTAGCACAAAATTTTTCGATGGATTAATTGTTTGATTGTCTTGATTCACCATATCTTTATCACCTCACCCTATATGTATTTTACACCTATCAGTAATATTTTGTCAACCGAGTAAATAAATATGAATAAAAGTTGAATAACAGCGTTTACTTTTTCCTTAATTTGGTAATAAACTATTAAAAATAAGAAGGTGGTGTGAAATGGAAAAGGCAAAAATGAGTAAATTGGGGGTTCCTTATTTACGTTTAGGTAAGGGGGAACCATTGGTGTTAATCCATGGTTTAGGTGAAGTTAAAGAAGGATGGGAAGACCAATATGAATTAGCAGACCAATTTGAGCTAATCATCCCCGATTTACGCGGTCATGGAGAATGCCATAAATCTGATGGAATTTCGATTCGAAATTTTGCTTCGGACATAATTGGGTTATTAGAGGAGTTAGAAGTTGAAAACGCACACATTCTAGGTCTTTCGATGGGCGGTGCCGTTGCACAGGAAATGTACCGTCAGGATCCAACCTGCTGTCGTACACTCCTATTAATAAGCTCATTCCACTATTTCCCCAAAAAACTAAAGGGTTTATTATTTGATTCACGAAAAGAAAAACTGGAACGCATATCAGCATCCGGACAACACTCGGAATTTGCTGCACGGATGGCACTTTACTCTTGGGATAAAGAAACGGTTGAAAAGTTCGATAAGTTTTTCCAACCTAAACGAGGTATTTTTATTGACTCTCTGCTAGCATGCTTTGAGGTTAATAATTTAACCTTACTTCCGATCATAAATGTACCCACCCTAATAGTTGGGGGACAATATGACTCTATATTGCCTATATGGATTCAGTTGTGGATGCATAAGCTAATACCACATTCAGAATTTATTATTATGAGGAATACCGGTCACCTTGCTAAACTAGAAGCAAAAGACCGGTTTAATAATCTCTTGCGAAAATTCCTTGTTCAACAAAAAACTGCCTAATTAATTTTAAAGCGGGAAGGATTGGTCCTTCCCGCTAATAATTTATTCCAATCACAACTCAATCTATGATTGAAATTCCTAAATTTCTTGTGAACGTGTAGACAGCCAATTATCTGCAAAAGTGGCAAACTTTCCTGTTAAAGCTAATGAGACATGGCCGCCTTCAAAAACCTGGTATGTTTTATCTTTACTAGATACCATGTCGATAACAGGAAGGCTTTGTTTCTCTAAGATCAAAGTATCTCTTGAAGTGGAGAAGACATAGAAAGAGCAAGTTATATTTTTTAAATCTACTGTTCTCCCACCAATTTTAAGCTCGCCTTTAAGAAGTTTGTTATCTTTATATAAATCATTAAATAATTGTTTGAACGCTGCACCTGAAAACGATGCAGAGTCTTTTGTCCACTTGTCCATCTGCCGCCACTTTTTAACATACTCTGCATCATGCGCACGGGAAATCAGGTTAATCATTGGACTCACATATACCGGAGAGAGTCCTCTGAACATTCCATACATAATTTCAGATGGGATTACTCCATACACCTCAGAAAGACGATCAAAGTTAATAATCCCTTTTTGCAGCCCTTTTAACCACTTATCCGGAACAATACCAACACTAAAGTCAATTGGAACTGTAGCAAGGACTAAATTCTTAATTGGTAATTTCGTAAGTGAGGCAAAGATTGCCGCAATGGTCCCGCCTAAACAATAGCCAATCATCGAGATTTCTTTTGCTCCTGAATGCCTTAAGGCTCGTTTGACGCCCTTTTCTAAATAATCAAGGATATAATCGTCTAGTGTAATATCATTATCTTCGTATCCGGGCGAACCCCAATCTAGAAAATATACATCGTATCCTCGTTCCGTTAACCCACCGACTACACTGCTCCCTTCCCCAATATCTAAAATATAAGGTTTATTTAGGAGTGAGTAGACTAAAAATATAGGAATCTGATACTTTTTTTCTTTTGCTGGATGATAATATAAGGTTGATTTATTTTTTTTCCAAATAATCTCTCTTCGTGTCGAGACAATATCCGGCTTCGGTTCTGTCAAGACTTTATAGACTGTATTCCACCTTGCAGTTTCTTTTTCAATATCAAGAAGTGGTATTAAATTAGTAACCGATGCTTTAGGACTCATCCTTTTCAGCTCCTTTCTTCCTTAGTGCCAGCACCAGTAAGAACTAGCTCTTTTTCTTTATCTTTTGACTTTCCTTTTTGTAAAAGATTTTTCAATGTGGCCAATTCTTGCTTAATTTCCGATAAATCTACAAGACCCTGCCGTAATTCATGAAAGTCTTCTTTCAGTCTTTGTGTCTCTGCTACTTCTTGGGCCATTTTTTGGAATTCGTCCTTCATTTGTTGGACGATGCTCACTATCTCTTGAAACATAGCCAAGTTTTCATTATTTAACGAACCTAAACTATCCTGTAAATTCCAAATTTGCTCTTCTAAAATATCAATTTTTTCTTCCGTTTGAAGAGACAGCTTTGCTACATTTGCAACATCTTTTTTCGTTGGAATATTTATTACTCCTGCCATGAGTTCTTGGTTTTTTCGTAACAATTCCATGTAACGAGCATGACTTTCCGTCCCAACCTTCAATAGCCGAACGAACTCATTGTTGTCAGTCATCATGTATAACAGACCATTCAAACGTTTTTCCCACATACCACTTATTTTTCTGAATCCTAGAAAAGGATCATATATTTTATCCTTAGACATTCATTATCGCTCCTTTGTAATTAGGGTTTAGTAAGCTCTTCTGCTTTTTCCATATATTTATTTAATGGGAACATCAGTGTTTTGATTTGTTTCGCAAAAAGATTAACAAAACCCTTTTGATTTTCATAGATAAGATTTCCTGCTTGTTTAACGGTTTTGATATATTGATTCCTGCTTTTTTTCCTAATAGCAATATATTGATCAATAATTTCAAGGTATTTATCCATAGCTTGATAATTTGTTATCTTTTGAAAAGGTTTGTGTAGAATCGACATAGTTCTTTTTTGAATTTGATTAATCTGGGCATTGATTTCTTCATATGATTTTAGCGGAAAGAAATGTTGCAAACTTGTAGTGGACATCAAGAATTCTTCTCTAGCTGTTCTTTCCCATTCGGCAAATTCCTTATTAAATTTTTCGGATAGCGCCTTTATGTTTCCTTGATTTCTTTGAATGTTGTCTGCAAAAAACATTGCCTCTTTAAGGAAAACCTCATCCCGGAAATCACCGCGTTTTGCCCATTCGTCTAATTCATTAAAAGCATTGTGCCAGAGGGTATCTAAGCTTGATAGTTGTGCTTCACTAGCTTCTTTTTCGGTGACCTTTTCCTCCACGATCTTAGTTTCAAGTACGGGCCCTTCTACCTTTTCTTCTACTGCTTCTGAATCAAGCTCCTGTTTTGCTTCAATTTCATGAGAGGCTTCAACTTCTTGCTTTTTCTTCCTTGATTTTGTTTCTTTTAGTGGTTCTTTTTCTATTTCGTTTTTGTCAGTCATCTTACTCGCATCCTTTCAATTTAATGTTTTTTTAAGAAATCGATCACTTTTTCATCGACAGCTTTCTGCGCTTCTGTTAAGTAAAGGTGCCCTGCGCCGGGGACAATATAAAGCTCTGAATCTTTAATTCTATCTGCTAACATTTTCCCATTTTCAACGGGAATGAGCCTATCTTCATCTCCATGGATGACTAATACTGGGATATTGATTTTGGTTAATTCCTCATACGTATCATGGGCAAGACATGCTTGGAGCTGCTGCATAAAACCATGGGCCGGTGTTGGAATCTCTATCATTGTTTCAATATGTTCTGCAATGGAATCTCGATGGTTTTCTATGAAGTATGTGCTGTAGAGTATGGGAACAGATGCCCATGCTGCTTCTAGGGGTGTAGTTGGAATAGAAGCACCTGAGAGTAAAGTCATAATAACTTCTGCATCAGGTTGAACTTGATTAATTCCTCCTGGTGATGTACAACCAAGAATCAGTGATTTGATGCGTTCTGGGTAGTTTATTGCCAAGCGCTGGGCAATCATTCCCCCCATTGAGATACCGTATACATGTGCCTGCTCGGCACCTGCTGCATCTAAAACTGCTTTTGCTTCTTCTGCCATTAGTTCTATAGTATAAGGGGTTTCTGGTTTATCGCTTCTTCCTGTCCCACGATTGTCAAAAATAATCACCTTAAACTGTTCGGCCAATGCTGGGAGACTTTTTTTCCATGATAATAAATTATGGGCTAATCCCATTATTAATAACAAAGGTTCTCCTTCACCATGGACTTCATAATAAAGCTCGATACCATTTGCATTTGTTATTGGCATTATAAAAACTCCTTTTTATATCTCCACTTGTTCCTTTTCTTTGCGGAGCATTCTTCTAAGAAGCTTGCCTACTGATGATTTAGGAAGCTCGTCTAATAATTCAATTTCCTTTGGCACTTTATATGGTGCAAGATTCATTTTGGCAAACTCAATCAGACTTTGTGGTGATACTGAAGCACCCGCTTTTAGCTTTACAAATGCCTTTACGGTTTCTCCTCTGTACATGTCTGGAACTCCAATTACAATTGCTTCCTCAACAGCTTCATGCTGATAAAGCACTTCTTCTATCTCACGTGGATAAACATTGTATCCGCTTGCAATAATAATATCCTTCTTACGGTCTAGTATATAAAAGTATCCGTCTTCGTCCATTTTGGCAATGTCTCCAGTATAGAGCCATCCGTTTTTCAATACTTGATCCGTATCTCCCGGTCGTCGCCAGTAACCTTTCATGACTTGTGGACCGCGGAGGAGTAACTCTCCCGCCTCTCCAACAGGCACATCAACTAATCCTTCCGGTGTTTCTTTTACAATTCGCGCCTCGGTACCAGGGAGCGGGATCCCTACACTACCCAATTTCTGTGCAAGGAAGGGAGGTGTTGTGATCGCTGATGGTGCCGTTTCTGAGAGTCCGTACCCATCTACCACTCTTGCCCCTACTCTTTTCTCGAATGATTTTATCTGCTCGACAGGCAACGGTGCACCACCGCTGTTCAAATAGAAAATTTCCCCAATATTGCTTTCTTCTAATAGTGGGTGGTTGTTTAAAGCAAAAATCATTGTTGGGACAACTGTCATATGGAATGGCTTCTCTCTTTTAATAAGCTCAAGCAGCTCGGTTGCATCGAATCGCGGCAGGATTAATTGATTACAGCCTATCCTGATTGCGGCAAGTGCATTACACGAGAGTCCATATACATGAAACATTGGAAGGACACTGACAAGTTTAAAGTTTTCCGGTTTCTCATCAACAGCATTATAAGTAAAATCACATACTTGAATAGTATTGGCAAGAAGATTGTAGTGAGTAAGCATTACACCTTTAGAAACCCCTGTTGTACCACCAGTGTATTGTAAAAGAGCTACATCTTCATGTATATTAATCGGAATATCAGGGATAACATTGTCATGGGTAAGGAAGTCTTCAAAATAAATATCCCCAGCTTCAAGTGGTATTCTGTTGCCGCCAAAACCAACGACAATAACCTTTTTCAAAGAGGTTTTTGGCTTTACCTGAATAACTTTTGGATAAAAGGCTTCAAATACGACCATGTACTCTGCTTCTGAATCATTAAGAACATATTCAATTTCTCGCTCTACATACATTGGATTGACTTGAACGGTGATTCCACCCAACCGGAACCCGGCAAATAAACTAAAAATATAATGAGGACAGTTAGGAAGCATTATTGCCAGACGATCACCCTTTTTAAGACCAATCCGATATAATGAAGCTGCAAACCATTCCGAGATCATTCTAGTTTCCTTGTAGCTCCAAGACCTATCAAAAAAAGTAAGGGCAGTCTTGTCGTTATGAATATTTGCCGCTTGCTTCAATAGGTCAAATAATGAATCGTAATCTACAGAAACTTGTTCACTAATTCGAGGATCATAACACTTCAACCAAGGTTTTTTCATATATACCACATGTTTCCCCTCCTTATTTCTCCCTCTAATTTATTTAATAAAAAATTGAAAACTAGGTTGAGAATCAGTCCCATAATAGCAGGGACTGATTTTTTATAGCCTATATTCCAAAAAATGCCTGATGGTAAATTTCTGCCAGTTCGCTAATAAACGGTTGTTTCGGATTCGCAATCGTGTCTTGGTCGTCGAATGCAAGTTCAGCGAGAGCAGTTACTTTGCTTTCAAATTCTGTTTTATTGACACCATTTGCTTCGATACTCATTGGAATTTCCAAGTCTTTAGCCAGCTTAATAATTGCCTGAATTAGGCTTTCAACACCTTCCTCTGTTGTCCCTGCAGGTAGGCCAAGCATTTCGGCAATTTCAGCATAGCGCTCGTCTGCAATAAAACTTTCATATTTAGGATAGGTCATGAATTTATTTGGTTTAGCAGCATTATAACGAATGACATGCGGCAAAAGAATCGCATTGGCACGTCCGTGCGGGATGTTAAATTCTGCACCTAAAACATGGGCAAGGCTATGATTAATCCCTAGGAAGGAATTGGCGAAGGCCATCCCAGCAATTGTCGATGCGTTGTGCATTTTCTCGCGTGCAAGCTCATCACTGCCATCCCTATAAGCCATTGGCAAATACTTAAAGACAAGCTGAATTGCTTTCAATGCAAGTCCATCTGTATAGTCATTCGCTAAAACTGAGACGTACGACTCAATTGCATGTGTCAGGACATCCATGCCCGTATCAGCAGTAACATGCTTTGGAACGGTCATGACAAACTGTGGATCGATGATTGCGACATCAGGTGTCAATTGGAAATCTGCTAGTGGATATTTCATATTTGACTTTTTATCTGAAATAACAGAAAAAGCGGTAACCTCTGAACCTGTCCCGGAAGTAGTCGGAATCGCGACAAATTTTGCTTTTTCACGAAGAACTGGGAATTTTACCACTCTTTTACTTGGGTCAAAGAATTTTTGTGTTAAACTGTGGAAATCTGTTTCTGGATGCTCGTAGAATAACCACATTGCTTTCGCTGCATCCATAACAGAACCGCCGCCAAGGGCAATAATACAATCCGGCTGAAACTTTCTCATTCTTTCCGCACCTGTCATAACCGTTTCAATGCTCGGTTCCGGTTCAATATCGGAGAAAGTTTCAAATTGGATTTTACTTGGATTCTTATTAAGATAATAAAGAACCTTGTCGACATAGCCATTTTTCACAGGGCTTCCACTTGTAACAATAAAAGCTTTTGAAATACCTGGGATTGAAGCAAGCGTTTGAATTGAATTTTTTTCAAAGAAAATCTGTGAAGGCACTTTAAACCACTGGGTAAACGTTCTTCTTTTGGCAACCTTTTTAATATTTATCAGATTTTCTGCTCCTACATTTTGTGACACAGAGTTCCCCCCATAAGTACCACATCCGATTGTTAATGACGGCAATGATGTGTTATAGATATCCCCAATCGCCCCATGGGTCGATGGTGTATTAACCATGATTCTGCCGGCTTTCATACGAAGTGCAAACATATCTACTAAATTCTGATCAGCTGTATGAATCGCAGCAGAGTGTCCAAGTCCACCGTATTCTAGAGTTTCCTCCGCAATAAGCATACCCTCTGCAAAACTATTAACCTTGTAACACGCAAGAAGCGGACTTAGTTTTTCACATGAAAGCGGATATTTTGGACCTACTCCCTTTAATTCGGCAATGAGAATCTTGGTATTTACCGGGACATTTACTTCAGCCAGTTTAGCAATCATCGCAGCTGGCAACCCAACGATTAAATGATTGATTGAATTGGTTTTTTCAAAAACTGCAACCTTTTCCACCATTAATCTTTCTTCTTCATTAAGAAAATAACAATTATTTGCGATCATTTCTTGTTTAACTTCTTCATAAATTTCTTGATCGATAATAAGAGCTTGTTCAGAAGCACAGATCATTCCGTTATCAAATGTTTTGGACAAGATAACGTCATTGACTGCCCTTTTAATGTTGGCGGTTTTTTCAATATAACAAGGCACATTTCCAGCGCCCACTCCTAGTGCCGGTTTACCGGAACTGTAAGCCGCCTTTACCAAATTTGGTCCACCTGTTGCTAGGATCAAGGATACCTTCGGATGTTTCATTAAGGCCTGAAAGGCTTCGTGGGAGGGGACTTCAATCCATTGAATACAATTCTCTGGAGCACCTGCCTTAATGGCAGCTTCCTTAAGTAGTTTTGCTGTCTCAGTGCAGCATTTTTGCCCAAACTGCGGGAATGCAAAAATAATTGGATTCCTCGTTTTAAGTGAAATCAGTGATTTAAAGATAACAGTCGACGTCGGATTTGTAATCGGGATGACCGCTGCGATCACACCAACTGGTTCAGCAATCTCTACCATTCCTTCATTTTGGTTTTCACGAATAACACCCACAGTTTTCATATCTCGAATATTGTTGTAAATGAATTCTGTAGCAAACATATTCTTGAAAACTTTATCTTCATAAACTCCTCTTCTTGTTTCTTTAACTGCAAGCTTTGCTAGATTCTTATGATTTTGAAGGGCCGTAAGAGCCATTTGTTTGACGATTTCGTCGATCATTTCCTGGTTGAAACATCGAAAATCTCCGAGCGCCTTTGAAGCATTATTAGCTAATATATCAATCATCGAAGCAATCATTTGTTTTTCTTGTACTGCCTTTTCTTCAACTGCCATTTTATATCCCTCCGTATTCATTACTACTTTAGAAATTCGACTAAAATCAGGCTTGTTTATTAAGCAAATGGGTTTAAACTCACTCCCTTTTCTCTAATGGCTAAAATATATCACGATAGATAAATCGAAATTTGTCGAAGTGTGCGACAAAATGAATGAGTAGCCATTCATTTTTAAAAAGTTCATAAAATGTTCATAATTATTCAGATCACTCAGTTATTCAATTCCGTTTCAGGCATGTTGGAATGAAAAAAAGCCATAAACTCCTTATTGGAAAGAGTTTATGGCTTTATCCTTATTATCAACCGGTATTTCGTAGCCCTGCAGAGATCCCACTAATTGTCAGCAAGACCTCCGTTAGCAAGTCTTCATTAGGTTCGTCTTGATTTCGTAATTCTTTTATTAATTCTACTTGTAAAAAGTTAAGCGGATCGACATATGGATTTCTTCTATAGACCGATTCCTTAATATTCGGTGTGTGATCTAGCAATTCTTTATCGCCAGTAATTCTGAGAAGTATTTCTTTTGTTCTTTCATACTCTTCAAGAATATTCGTAAATATCCGTTCTGCAATTCTCTGATCCTCAACAAGCAATAAATATTCTCTAGCTGTTGTTATGTCTGCTTTCATTAATGCCATTTGCAGATTATCAATGGTTGATTGGAAGAACGGCCATTTTTCATACATTTCCTGTAGAAGTTGCAAATTTTGTTTTTCATTTGCTGCATAACCTGCTAAACCAGTACCGGCAGCGTACCATGCAGGCAGCAGCTGACGGCTTTGCGTCCAGGCAAATACCCATGGGATTGCCCGTAAATCTTCGAAACGGCCTTGGTTTTTTCTGCTCATCGGCCTTGAACCAATATTTAAATCCCCGAGTTCTCTGAGTGGTGTCGCTTCTGAGAAGTAGGTAAGGAAATCTGGATCGCCAAACACAAGTGATTGATATTTAGTCAACGCTAGGCTTGAGATTTCTTCAATCGCCTCTACCCACAAAGGGTCACGTGTCTGTCTTTGCTCCGCTTCTTTTGATAAATGTGTGGCTGCTAAAAGGAGTGTGGAAGTTGCCTGTTCTAAACTGCGATAGGCAATATCCTCGAGTAAATACCGTGATGATAATACTTCTCCTTGCTCAGTGATTTTTACCCCGTCGCCAATAGTTTCTGTCGGTTGGGAGAGGATACTTTTGTTCAACGGACCGCCGCCACGTCCTAGCGAACCCCCACGGCCATGGAAGAACTTAAGTCCAATTTTGTACCTATTCGCCATATCATGGATTTCAATTTGAGCCTTATAAAGTTTCCAGTTAGCTGTCAATGTCCCCCCATCTTTGCTCCCGTCTGAGTAACCGAGCATAATTTCCTGCTGGTCGCCCATAATTTGCAAATGATTTCGATAGACAGGCATCTCAAATAGTGTTTCCATAATTTTTGGTCCGGCGGATAAATCGTCAATTGTTTCTAGCAATGGCGCCACATGTAGATGGCTTTCTAAGGTTCCATCTGCATGAAGGCGATAAATTCCAGCTTCTTTCGCAAGAACCAGTACTTCAAGCAAATCACTTGGTGATTTTGTCATGCTCACAAGATAAACGGATATAGCTCGTTTGCCGAATTCCTCATGTGCCTTCTTGATCATTTGGAACACTTTAATCATTTCTTGTGTTTGCTCCGAATAATCTTCATTTAATAATAGTAGTGGGCGAGGATCCATTAGAATATTTTGCAGTATTTTTAGTTTTTCTTCTTCGGTCAGCTTCGCATAATTTTCGGAGATACTAACTTTGCGCAAGATTTCCGTCATAGCTGCCTCATGTTCACCGCTATGATTCCGAATATCGAGTGTGGCTAAATGAAAACCAAACAATTGTACTTGTCGGATCAGCTTTTGAATCGTCTTTAATTCATGTGCAGCTGGATGATGCTTTTTCAAGCTTTTTCTAATAATAAATAGGTCTTCTAATAATTCATCGGAAGAATTATAGCCCAAGTCAGTTTTACCCACTTGTTTTACCCGTTCAATAATAATTGCAAATGCCCGGCGGTACACTTCCCCTTGAATTGGCCATTTTTTCTCTTCTGTTAAATAAGTATCTTCTCGTTCAATCAGATGAAGAAGCTCTGTACTTACCTCCACTCTTGAAGTGGAATGACTGTATCGTTTCATTAAATCTACCAGAACATTTTTATATTTTTTTAAGACGAGCCTTCTCTGCCTGTTTAGTGTCTCCCAAGTAACATCGTGTGTGACATTAGGATTACCATCGCGATCGCCACCGATCCATGAACCAAAACTTAAGAAATTCGGAACTTCCCATTGGGTTTGAGTGAAGTTTTTCTCTAAACAATCTGCGACTTCTTGATGGATTTCAGGAAGAACCTCGAAAAGTGTCTGATCAAAATAATACAAACCATTTCGGACTTCGTCTAAAACAGTTGGTTTCGTTTGCCTTAATTCATCCGTTTGCCAAAGAATGGAAACCTCATTAAACAAACTTTCTTCAAGTTTTTTTCTCTCTCTGCTTGTTAATAACGGGTGATTGAGGCTTTTTAGGATAACAGCAATTCTCTGCTGAATTTCAAGAATGGAGCGCTTAGTTGCCTCTGTTGGATGGGCTGTAATAACAAGTTCAAGTGACAAAGTATTAAGGATATCTTGAATGACATCTTCCTTAATATTATTTTCTTTAAGCGAAAGGATCGCACTTTCTATTGATGCGGGTTGGACAATATTTTCATCCTCGAGTTGGTATTGTCTCCGTCTACGGATACGATGATTCTGCTCAGCGGCATTAATCAAATGAAAATACATGGAGAACGCCCGAATAACTTGTTTCCTCATCGGTGCACTAAGACTAGTAATTTCTTCCTTCAAGGCATCATAGATAGCTTGGTCGAAATGTTCTCTTAATGTCTTACACATTAATCGAATTGTTTCCACTTTATCAAGTAAATCAGAACCACCATGATTGAGCAGAATCTCACCTAGCATTTTGCCAAGTAATTTTACATCCTGTCGCAACGGAAGACTGCTGTCAGTTAATTTCAATTCTGTAGTCATACGGCCACCTTCCCTTAATCGAAAAATTCGCTAAATTTTTATTTATTAATATAACATAATTTTTTACTTGATGTTAAAAAATAAATGTTCTTTTTTTAAAATAAAGTTTTTCTATTCAAAAAAAAACCTGCCAGGGCAGGTTTTTATAAAGTTATAAAAAATATTTATTTTAAGAATCTTTATCAAACACAAGCACGTACGTTTTTCGATCATCACCGTTTGATACAACAACAGAAATAATTGTATTCGAATCATTTTCTAGCTTAATCGTTTTACTAGTGCTGCCTTCAATCAAAATTTCTGAACTGCTGTATTCTGCAATTGGTTTTAGTATTACTTCGTCCACATCATTTGAAACTTTTACATGGTAGGTAAACTCATCATTCGTAAAAGTGCTATCCCATGATCCTTCAGAAACTGACAGTGAAGAAAGCATAGCTTTACTTGTTTTTTCCTCGGACGAAGAACTCACTGGTTGTGATGTTGAGTTGGAAGAATTCGTGCGATTATTTGGTTGTGTTGTTGGCTGAGTGGGACTCGGTTTAGGATTATTTATGGGATTCGTAGTTACCTCAGCAGCAGCTTTTGTCATGTGCAAGGTATAGGTTTTTTTCTCCCCATTCTCTGCCGTTACTACGATAATAGTATCTGACTTACCGACGGGAATTTCTACTACAACTCCATCTTTTGTTGCTGTTCTTTCATTCACCTTTATCGTTGATGTGTCTGCAACCGTTGTAGGTTTAATAGTAATCGCTTGAACGTCCTTTGGAACATCCACTTTATATTCCGTTACTTCAGAAGAAAATTTTGGTGATAACTGTCCCTTTGATAAATTGATACTTTGCAAGAGACTATTGGTGTTTTCCTCTCTCTTAATAGTCAGTGTATAAATATTTGTAGTGCCACTTCCATCATTTACAGATATAAGAAATTTATTCTCACCTGTTTGAATCGAATATTCCCCCGCAACTCCACTTAAAACCAGCTGTCCATTTATGGTTATCGTTGAGTTGATATTACTGCTTTCTACTACTAGCTTTATTGCTTGAACCTCATTTTCAACTGTTGCAGAGTATTCCTTTAAGGTGGTAGAAAACAGCTGGTCCAGCTTAATCCCTTCTATTTCTAATTTTGATAGTGTATTTTCAAGCTGGTTTTCCTGGTTAGGAGCCGTATTAGTTTCCGCATATGCAGTGGATATGTATGCCCCTCCCCCAATCCATACCATTGAAATAACAAGCATCACATTTAGGGCTTTGTTTTGCATCGATTGTTTCATAGTCAATCCTCCTGTCTACTATCTCCTAAGGATAGTGGAATTTGGACTAACTTTATCAATCCTAGCTTAAGTTTAACTTAAGTTTATTTTTTACTTGCGATGAAATTCTTCTAACTTTGAAGAAATAACTGATGCTACCTCTTCATCCGATTTTTGGAGTGCTTTTTTGAAAAGAGAATTCGCTAATGTACCCATTGGCCCTGTTGCATTAATTTCAAGAAAGCCTGTCACACGTGTTTTATTTTTATTTAAAGCTTTTGCTTCAAAGTAGCCTTCACCCAAATACTTTTCATTTGACCGTTTTAATTCAAAACTTACTCGGGCAGGTTCATTCCATTCTTTAATATCAATTAATAAACTTACCTTCTTTTTCATAACGCCGAGATCACTTTTAAATTCCCAACAGATTTGACTGTCATTTATTTTTTCATGTTGAATATAACCAGGTACAAGTGGTGCCCAATTGTTTTCGTCTCGGATAAAGTCCCAAATTACTTCAATCGGGATATCTAATTCTAGATGTTGTAAATCGCTTAGCATTTGTATCCCTCTTTCGTATTCAATGTAAAAGACCTTCGAGTGGCAGAAGGTCCTTTCAAAAAATATATGTAGATTAACCATTGATTATTACCGAGCAATACCTTAGAATCTTATGATAGATTATAATATTCAGAAAATACATAAGAATTGGGGGTACCTAAGGTTGAAAATCTTTCAATATTTCTTATTTTTTGGGGGTTTAACCTTTTTCGGATTAGGAAATGCGATTGCCGTAAAAGTAAAATATGTAGGGTTACACCCATGGGAAGTACTAAATGTAGCTCTATATGAACATTTTGGTTTAACTATTGGTACTTGGGGAGTGATTTGCGGGTTAATCCTGATTCTTATCTCTTTTTTTGCTGCCCGGAGTTATATAAGCATCGGTACCGTCCTAAACGCCCTTTGTATTGGACCAATCATGGACTTTTTCCTCTGGTTAGATATTCTTCCAAAAGCAACGGGTACTTGGGTGGACTACCTCATTCTCTTCAGTGGGATTATCATTACAGGGATCGGTGGCGGAATGTATGTAGCAGCAGGAATTGGCGCTGGACCACGTGATGGTTTTATGCTATCCATTTCTGATAAATCAAAGCTGTCAGTAAGCCAAGCACGTATCATTGTCGAAAGCATGGTATTAGTAATCGGTTTATTATTAGGTGGTCCTGTATTTATTGCAACTTTCTTATATACATTCATTCAAAGTCCAATTTTCCAGCATTCTCTTAAGCTATTTAAAATATTAGTGGAAACAGTCAAAAGGAAAAAAAGCAAAACTCAAGAAAGTATTGTTATCTAAATAAACAGAAGATGCCGGTGGCATCTTCTGTAAAAAACTTTAGTCTGTTATTTTTTGCGAATTGCGATAATAATTGATGCTAAAGAAAGTAACGCAGCTATTCCTGATAAGATTAGGGATAAAGAATTGGATGTTTCTGTTGTCTTCTTAGTTACTTCTGTTTTTGCTTTTTCATTTTCTTGCTTCTGAGTCTTATCGCTATCGACTGTATTTGGAGTGGCATGGTGATCCGTGGTTGTTGCCGTTACAATATCTGTAATCGAATGAGGTGCATCTGATCCTTCGTCACCTGTCCACTCGACAACACTGCCATCTTTGTAGTATTGAAACGCATCCCACGCAGCTTTTGCAGCCTTTTCAGGGTTTTTCCCTACAAACACAAATTGTTGAAATTGACCAGCTTGAATTCCTTCCCCTGTCGCCTCAAATGTGAAGGTTTTAACTTTTCCACTAGCATCCTTTTCAGAAGAATAAGTCCATCCGGGAACAGGCTGATAGGACATAATCTCTACTCCTTGAGGAGCCTTGATGGTCACTTTCGTTGTAGCCACTTCTTTTTCAACTGGCACTTTTAGAGTATAGGTTTCCCAAGCACCTGTTGTAGAAGTTTTTGGCATTACGGTAACATGAGCACTTGCCAAACTTGAAAAGAAAAATAAACTTACTACTGCTGGAATAAATAATTTCGAAATCCTAATCATCATTTTTTTCAATTGAATTCTCCTCAATTTTTTATTGACTTCCCACTAAAACTTTAAAATCCGTGTCGATACTTTCTAGCGACTTTGTTAGCACATGGACATGTACGTTCCATCGACCTGCCATGCTAAAATGCAAACCCTTTACTTCATATTTGCCGTCAGCAATTTTTGTTAAATTAACGGTTTCTTTTCCCATGTCCATTTCAAGCATGGTAAAGGTTAAGTGCATTTGTTCAATATCTTTGATTGGCTTCCCTTCTCGGTCTTTTAAGGTAACCACGAATAAATTCACTCCGATAATATTAGGCGTTGCTTTCAATGAAACTTGCATATCTTGATTTACTTTTTTGGTTTCATTGAAAGGTCCCGGTGACTGCATTGCCGTTGGCAAATTGGTTAAAACAACTGAAAGGACTAGGATGATCAATCCAAGTAAAAGTTCTCCCTTTAGTGTTGCCCTTAGTCCTTCAGCTGTTCCCCTTTTTCCTTTAATAAAATTCACAGCTGCCAGTATCAACATTAGCAAAAATAGGCTTACTTTGCACAATAAAACCTGTCCATAGTTCGTTTGGAAAAGTGCTGAAAAGTTTGGAATATATAAAAAGCTGCCATACAATCCTGTTAACGTTAGAATAAGAACCAGCAAGATTCCCCATTTGGAGAAACTTTTGACCATTTTTAGATACTCCTGCTTTAATTCCGGCTTCTTACGGAATGATAGCATTCCAACAAAACCAATTAAACTTCCTATCCAAATCGATGCGGCAAGTAAATGGAGAAAATCCATTGCTATCGCTAATACCTGATTGGTTTGTCCGGCTGCATGACTTGTCACTGCTTTTGTCAAAACCATAGCTGCCCCTAAACAAAAGCAGGCCCACAATATGATTCGTTTTGTGCTCTCGGCCAAACCTATAAAAGAGGTGAGTAGGGTAAGAGTTAAAAGGATTGCTATCTGTATAAGCCACGATTGACCGTAATTTGTGTTCATTAGCATATTTTCGAAGGTTGAGAAGGTAAACACTTCACTCCAAGGAAGACCCGATTCAATCGTCGCCTGTAATGGCAGGCCAAGCAGAATAATAATGAATAAAAGTATCAAACCTGTGCTAATCAGTTTACGGAACCGCTTATCAACTAAACCTGTTTCCCTTAGTTCCTTAGGCAAAATAACCATATAAAAAAAAATGAGCCCGACGTAGCACGCATTGCTTAAATATTGCAGCCAACGAATAATAATTAGATCTGCTTTAGGTGTGTAGCCTTTCGTTTCATTTTCTATCGCAGTAGCGTCTTGTCCTTTTTCACCAATTTGAAAAGGAATAACCCCTTCAACGGGATGACCGTCGCTTGAAACCACCTTCCACTTTATTCGATAGGAGCCATTAGGGAGATTCTTTTTTAAATCACTCTTTAAGATAAAAGGTTGCTTCGGATCAATCCGCCCATTTTTTTTATCGACCCGATTTCCTTCTGAATCAAAAACCTTTATGGAGTTAAAGGAAGGCTGGATCGATTCATCAAAATTAATGGTTACTTTGGTTGGCACTTTTTCTACCGTCTCATTTTCTAATGGTGTAGATTTTTTAATATAAGCATGTGCAGATGAAATAGACGGAAATAAAAATAAAAACAGGGATAGGATAACAAGCAATGAACTGGCTTTTTCTTTAATATGCAATCCATCACTCCCTTTACTTTCCAATCGTTATATTAGTTCTTAAATACATCATATGTAATTAAATTTTTCACTATCGATACTATGATAATGATAAATATGAATATTAACAATATCTTTATAAGAACAACTTGTGAATAATTGTTGAATTTTCATATTTATAAGGCAGATTTGTCACTCAATATTAGCTTTACCGCTAATATTTTTTTAACATTAAATATATAGATTAAATCTTCATAACATGTACATAGAATCTCCCCTATTTCTGCAAATTTTTGATTTATGATTAAGACAAGAAAAGAAGGGAGTTATATAATAATGAAAAAATTTGTTGTTGGAATTCTAAGTGCTGCTTTTATTCTTGGAGCAGGCACGGCTGTATTTGCAGCTGGAAATAGCAACTCTGGCGAACGTATAAGTTTTGAAAAAATGTTGCCGTTTATGCAAAAAATGCATCCAGATTCTTCAAAGGCTGAATTAAAAGACATGTACAAAGCTTGTCATAAAGGTGAAGGGATGATGGGTGATACAAAAGGAAAGGAAAATATGATGAATAGTTTTTAAAACCTTTATAAATTCATCTATACTATTCTTGAGGTTTGGTATTATTACCAGGCCTTTTTTGCATATTACCTAATCCCTCAAAAAAAACCTGTATAGAATTAATAATTCTACACAGGTTTTGGAAAATACATGAGTATAAATTAACAAGGTTCAATCTCAAACCCGATGCATCATAGGTAAGGAGAATAAATAAATATTAGTGATGGCTAGTACCGTCATAAGTACGTAATATGGCAGCATAGCTTTTAAAGATGTCATTTTACTTCTGCCCATCCTGTACACAACGTAACAAGTACCGACCAATCCGATTATAATCACGATATACTGAATCATTTGTACAGTTGGAGTAGAGGCGAGACTTAAACTTGCTGGATTTGAGTCGACTCCAAATAACCGAATCGAATTGAACCATACTGCCTTTCCTTCAGTGAAGATATGAAACAGGTTATGAGCCAGATGTCCAGCAAGATCTAAAGGAATAATCGCATAGCCAAAACGTGTAAAGTTCTTTTTAATTGAACCTTCCATTCCAAGTAATGATGCTAATTTTGCAGTTCCTAACAATAATAGAATTGGTAATGCCATCGCAATGATAAAGGCAATAGTGAAGTTAATAACGTAGCTTGAAGTACCAGTAATAGAGCCGATTGTATTTAAGATACCCTGCCAAGGTTCTAGCATGGTTATATTTTGTACGAATACGATCCCCATAATAACAGCTGCTAAAGAAGCATGCTCAAGCTTCGGATTTTTCAAGCCCCATAATTCTTTTGTAGGAATTCTTGTTGTAATTTTAACTGAATTATTTGGACAGTTTTTCACACAGTTTCCGCAAATATTACATTCGGCACTAGATTCCATTGTCCGTGGAAACTGGAACATCGGACATCCTTCTACGCCCTCAGTTCCTTTGTAACAGGATTGCACTTTACACGTTTTACAAATATCAGGTGTTGCCTGCACTTTTAAAGCTCCAGAGCGCGAATAGTTTCCGGCAAGACCTCCAAGGAAACAAAGTGTCTTACAGAAAGTTCTTCTTTCGTAAAAAACAGATGTGGCTACAACCATAGTTACGAGTAAAAGCAATAAGTAACCTGAACCTCGCGGTGACTCGACAATTCCCCACACATGGTCACTGTAAGTTATCATAATAAAGAATATATCAATCAACCAAATTCCATATTTTTTTAAAAACTTAGGCATTGGTCGCTTGCTGCCAACAAATTTACGAACAATATCGCTTAATTTGCCGAAAGGGCAGATAGCACACCAGAAGCGGCCGGTTAGTAAAAATAGGACTGGAATAACTGGCCACCACAACACCCATGTCATTGTTGTACCAAAGTTTTTACTTGGATCTACGGTACCCATTACTAATTCATAAACAATTATTGAAAATACAAAGATTACAATCCATTGAAAGATTCCCGGATACCATTTGCTTTTAACAAATTTCTTCACAACTGGTATCGATAGGAGATCAAAAGGTTCTTTTTCTGGTAAGTTTTTCTCAGGCATGGCCATTGATTACATCCCCCTTCCTTCTAAACCATTTATTCCAAACACCTATTAAAATAAATAATAGATTTACTGCTCCATAGGTTCCTAACACCTTATAGTTTGGTGGTGTTTCAACAACTGCTGCATGGTGATCATGAACTTCACCGCTGCTTCCGCCCTCCATATTCATACCTTCCATGTCACTTCCGCTATCGTGATTCATACCTTCCATGTCCGTTCCACTGTCGTGATCCATAGTAGTAGCATCCTCACCACCGGATTCATCATGATCCTTTTTGAGATTCTCTGTTGCTTGTTTTAAATTTTTGGTATGAGAATGCCCCTCATCTGCTAATGCCCTTACATCGAAAGAGAAAATAAATGCTATTGCAAAAATAAATAAAAATAGTTTTTTCATTTTTCCACCTCCAGAAAGTTAATTATGCATCAAATGTTTATATGTATAATGTACTGGGGAAATTTGCAGTTTGTATGCATTTTTGTTGGAGATACTATGCACTATTGATTTTCTAGTCGTTTGTTCATATATTTGTAAAAACTCAACTGGTTTTCGTTATTTGAATTAAATAACACTCATTAAAAAAAGAAGAGCCAGGATGGCCCTCCTTTACAATTTTACTTTTTGTAATCGTAATGAATTGAGAACAACTGATACTGAACTGAATGCCATGGCAGCACCTGCAAGCCATGGAGCAAGGAATCCAAGAGCAGCGACTGGAATACCAAGAGTATTATAAGCAAGAGCCCAGAAGAGGTTTTGCTTAATATTACCGATTGTTTTTTTACTCATAAAAATGGAATCAGCAATACTATTTAAATCCCCGCGAATAAGAGTTATATCAGCTGCTTCCATTGCAATATCTGTTCCGGTTCCAATGGCCATTCCTATATCAGCAATTGCAAGGGCTGGCGCGTCATTGATTCCATCTCCGACCATGGCCACTTTCTTATCAATTGCCTGTAATTTCTTAATTTCATCTGCCTTACCTTCAGGAAGGACCTCAGCAATCACATTCTCGATACCAACTTGAGCTGCAATTGCCCTTGCAGTCTGTTGATTATCGCCTGTAATCATAATCACTTCAATTCCCATATTCTTAAGTCTACTGATAGCAGATTTCGATGTCTCTTTAATTGTATCCGCTACAGCAACCATACCGGCATATTGACCATCTATAGCAGCAAGCATAGCTGTTTTCCCAACCATTTCTAATGCATTCATCTGCTCATAAGCATTTTTAACAGGTATGTTAAACTTATTCATTAACTTTCTTGTTCCAACTAACAACTCTTTCCCATCCACTTTTGCCTTTATTCCAAATCCAGGGATTGCTTCAAATTCCTTTACATCCTTTAAAGAGATCCCTTTATCTTTAATTCCTTGAACAATTGCTTGTGCCAATGGATGCTCTGATTGTTTTTCTGCTGAACCAACCAATGATAAGAATTCTTCCTCTGTTTGTTTTTGATTTGTGAAAACATCTGTTAAAACAGGTGTGCCGTTTGTAACTGTTCCGGTTTTATCCAAAACAACAGTAGAAATTTGATGCGTCATTTCTAAATGTTCGCCGCCTTTAAATAGAATACCGTATTCGGCAGCACGACCTGAACCAGCCATAATGGAAGTAGGCGTCGCCAAACCCAATGCACATGGACAGGCAATAACAAGGACAGCAATCATTTTCTCTAAAGCATTGGCAAAATCACCGGGAGTTACCCAAACATACCAAACGATAAACGCTAAAACAGCAAGAGCAACAACAATTGGGACAAACAATCCAGAAATCCGGTCCGCAAGGCGTTGAATAGGAGCCTTGGAACCTTGTGCTTCTTCCACAACTTTAATAATTTGAGCTAAAGCCGTATCTCTTCCTACTTTAGTGGCTTCCGCTTTTAAAAATCCATTTTTATTAAGGGTAGCCCCTATTACCTGGTCACCCATTTTCTTATCTACAGGAACACTTTCGCCTGTCAGCATTGACTCATCAATTGCTGAGGTACCTTCAACTATTTTGCCATCGACTGGGATTTTCTCACCAGGCTTGATATGCAGAATATCGCCAACGATAACTTCTTCAATTGGAACTTGCTGCTCAACTCCCAATCTTTCAATAGTTGCTGTCTTTGCTTGAAGACCCATCAGTTTCTTAATTGCCTCAGATGAGCGTCCTTTTGCTTTTGCTTCAAAAAGCTTACCAAGAATAATCAAGGTAATAAGAATGGAACTCGTCTCATAATAAAGTTCTACTGAATGGGCCATACTTCCGATTGAAAGCAGCGATAGATACAAACTGTAAAAATATGCTGCTGATGTACCTAGAGCAACAAGAACATCCATATTGGCACTCTTATTTTTCAATGCCTTATAGGCACCAACATAAAATTGTTTTCCAATAATAAACTGCACCGGTGTAGCCAAAGCAAACTGGACCCATGGATTCACTAACATTTTTGGAACCCAAATGAAGGAGGTGAATGAAAAGTGACCAACCATTGCCCATAATAGAGGGAAGGAAAGGATAGCCGAAAAGATAAACTTTCCTGTTTGTTTATCAATTTCCTTTTGACGATAATCAACTGTATCTTTTGTATCTTCCTTTATATGGGCACCATAGCCAAGGTTTTCGACTATTTTAATAATTTCACCTGACGAAAGTTCAGCACGGTTATACTCCACGGTTGCTTTTTCCAGTGCCAAATTCACATTTGCTTTCACTACTCCCTCTAACTTATTTAGTCCTTTTTCGATGCGAGTAGCACAAGCCGCACAAGTCATTCCGGTTATGTCGAATTCACTTTTTTCATTTACATTTTGACTCAAATTAACCAACTCCTTATACCCTATACAGGTATATTTTTTTGTAAAAAGAACGTGCTATCAGCTAGCACGTCTTTTTCATTATTTATTTCACATCGTAACCCTGGTCATCGATGGTTTCCTTAATCTTTTCTAATGAAACCTCTTGGTTATTAAACTCAACATCCACTTTAGCTGCCTTGAAATCAACTTTTACAGAGCTAACACCGTTAAGTGCCACGACACTTCCTTCTACCGCTTTCACACAATGACCGCATGACATTCCTTGAACATTCAATGTTACCTTCTCCATATAAAAACTCCCTTACCAGGTTAATTATTTTTTTATAAGCCTAAGATTGTAATTATTAATTATCATCTTCCTATAACTCGATTTTACCATACCCCCCTACCCTATGCAAATAATCATTTTTAGAATATTTTTATTAGGCTTCACAGTTTGAACAAATATAACTTTAACAAATAAATATGGAGAAACTATGCATTTATTATTCTGTCAAAAATAAGTCAAAATCTATCTTTCTAAGAAATCTATTTGAGGGAATTGGTTTAAAAACTCGTAAATCTGCAAAGATTCTTCATATATTTCTACTAACATAGTGTTATAAAGTTTTTAAAGGTGGTGAAAATATGAAGACGATATTACTTGTAGATGATGAAACCAGAATGCTCGATCTATTATGTTTATATTTAGCACCCTATGGTTTTAAATGCATTAAGGCAGAGTCAGGAAAAAAGGCTTTAACATATCTTGAAAAAGAAAATGTACACATAGTGGTCCTTGATGTTATGATGCCAGAAATGGATGGCTGGACGACCTGTATGAAAATAAGAGAGTTTTCAGGTGTTCCAATTATTATGCTAACTGCACGGAGTGAAACAGGTGACGTAATTAAAGGCTTAAAATACGGAGCAGATGATTATGTAGCTAAACCCTTTCACGAAGCTGAGTTACTTGCCAGAATTGAAGCATTATTAAGAAGAACAACAGATGCAAATGAGAATAATCATATTCTTGTTTTTAATGGATTAGAATGGAATTCACAATCAGTTGAATTAAATTACCATAACAAATCAATTTTAGTTACACCTAAAGAGTTTGCATTAATTGGGTTGTTTTTAAAGAATCCTCACAAGGTTTACTCTCGGGACCATTTATTGACAGCACTATGGGGCCTAACTACGAATATAGATGATCGAACAGTCGATTCTCATATAAGGAATTTAAGAGAAAAATTACGAAATGTGGGTTTCCCAATAGATATCCATCTTCTTACAGTTTGGGGAATAGGGTATAAATGGGAACCGAAAAAATGATTAAAAAAACTAATTGATACTATCAGCAACGAACGCTTAGATTGTTAAATTTTATTGCATTTCATTAATGAGTATAAATAAAAACAGTGATTACTCAATTGATAATCACTGTTTTTTTACGTTTATTTTAATTTTCCAGTTGTAATAAGTTGATTCCAATTCTCTCCTCTGTCTTTCGTTTCATATAAAGATGTGGCAAAAGTGGAGTCCGCTATTTGTTTTTCATCCTTTTGATTAACTGCAATAGCCTTGGATTTCATGCCAATACCTATTGTATTAAATACCTTCTTTAAAAATTTTTGTGGTTGATTTTTGGCTTTTAATGTTGCCTTTCTTTCCCTCTCCATTTGGTGCAGAGTAAATTTCATCGGTTTCTGACACATAAAGATCCTCCTCAGTAGTCCTTAGTAAATTCTGACAGCCTATCTTTTATCTGCTTTGAGTGTATTAAATAAGTTTGCAGAAAGTAACAAGAATCTATTACAATTTTTAAAATGGAGGTTTTTTAAAAAAATTCCAATTTATAGTTATTTGTAAACAAAAAAAAACAACGTCATTCGTTGTTTTTTTTATCATTGTTATAAAGACCAATAAGTTAATGTATCAAAAATTCCTAATAGTAACATCAGAACTCCTGCAATCCTTTGAATCACCATCCCAAACTTTCTCCCTTTTTTCATTATCACTCCACTAGCACCGAGGTACCAAATGATAAAAATAAAAATCAATAGTGGAATAGCCGTTCCAATGGCAAATATAGGAGGCAATATAAACCCATAGGCACTAGACAATACGACTGGCATTAAGGTGACAAAGAAAAGTATAAACATAGTAGGACAGAGTGCTAGTGAAAAACTAAGTCCTAACATAAAAGAACCCAGAGGATTATCACTCTTGTATTCTTTTGATCCCTTTAATAAATTTATTGTTCCTTTTAATTTGATAAAACCCAACATAAACAACCCAACAATAACTAATAAAGGTCCCATAATCTTCCGTAGCCACGGAAAATATAAAGTAAGATTTTGTTCAAATCCCCTTCCGAGCAGCCACACCAAAACACCTAACAAAGAAAATGCTACTACCTTCCCTAAAGTGAAAAAGAAAACATCCTTCCAAGCAATTTTCTTTTGAATAGAACGGTTACCATAAAGTGTTACAGCACTTATATTACCTGTGAGCTGACATGGTGCAAGAGCTCCTATAAGGCCTAGAATAAACGCAAAGACTATTGGCCATGATTCTAAGCTATAGGCTATATTGGTAAACGGTTTACTTACAAATGAGCTAAATTGACTTAAAATACCGTACATTTAATCACCTTAAATCATTAATTGATAGACAAAAGCTTAACATAAAGTGATGCAGAAATTATGAAGAACAACTAAAAATGGTCGATAACTTTATTAGATTAAAAAGACAAATTATTAAAATTACACTTACATTATAAAAAGGGCTTTGTTACCAAGCCCTTTGTCATTTATTTGTTTTTACATGTTATTTGGTCGAAAGCTCACTTTCTGTTACCCATTTATGATTTTTAACTTTATCTCCGCCATTAACCGGAGTGTAATCAATCATATATACTGTTGTTTGTTCTGCTGAATCAATTTTCCCAGTTGCCCCCTTCATACCTTCCATGTGGTCAGCTTCTAAGATAACTTCTGTTCCAGGTTTTAATATATCACTAGCGGCATTCTTAATTTCTTCTTGAATAACCCATCTATGGTTATTCACTTTTTCTCCACCTGTGGTCGGAGTATAAGATACCGCGTATGCGGTTGTATCATATGCCCCCACTATCGTTGCTTTAGCATCATTCATACCTTGCATATGGTCGGCTTTGATTATTGCTTGACTTCCAACTTTATAGGTTGGATCATTTTTTCCCTTTAAACCTTTAGGGATTTCACCTGAACTTGAGTGGTTCATATGATCCATATTCATACTTTTATGGTCCATATTTTTATTTTCATCCAAATTTTTCTCATTACTATTGTTAGCACACGCGGTTAACATTAGCATTAAGACAAAAGCAAC
Organism: Bacillus sp. MM2020_1; assembly: GCA_011250595.1. GTDB lineage: Bacteria > Bacillota > Bacilli > Bacillales > Cytobacillaceae > Neobacillus. The sequence continues at coordinate 26,099 of JAANMP010000013.1, forward strand.
AAACCCTATAACCAATCTTTTACTTTTCATAATTACCTCCTGAAAATTGATATCAGGAGTATTCTACAATAGATATTTGCAGAAATTATGGATTTAAAACAATAAGCCAATTTATATAGTAGCTAACTTAGTAATTCCTATTTATTAATACTAAAGTTCTAAGCCCAAACCTCATCAAGAACTTCTCGGAATAAATCATCCAAAAGTGGGGTCATATCCTCTTTGGACACTTTAAGCGTTTTGGTGTATTCCTCAAGCCGGTTGATTTCTTTTTCTAAAAAATCATTAATTACCGTCACCTTTGGTTCGAGGTCTAACTCCTCCCCGCTGATTTTCCTCTCAAGCAAAGTATGGATTTCCTCCTTTAGCTGCCCCTGTTCTAGAAGTTCTTCTACCAATGTTTGAAATTCAATCGGCGGGACCGAATTATACCTTTCAATCCAAATACATGCTAAAACTGGTCGAAGGACATAGAAGTACTTTTTAATCTTCACATGATCGCCACGGAGATAATCACGAAAATTACCTTTTGCCATATTTAAATAATGATAGAGTGCTGATTGCGGTAAAAACACTTGATTTTGGATAGTTTTCAATTTATCTGCTAATGAAAAAGCTTGATAATAAACAATGCCCGAATGGAGCCATTCCATTAGCGGCGGATTGGATTTGCGGAATAACTTGAGTGCTTTTCGTAATTCCCAGCCATTAATGTCAAGAAGGTTATTTATCGGAAGTTCAATGACATCACGCTTTTGATCAATGCTTAGATACCAGTCCTTTTTGTGGATATAAATAAATCGAACATCGTAATCACTGTCCTTGGATGGAAAGCCCCAGGCTCTGCTCCCAGACTCGACTGCGAGACAAATTTTCACATCAAACTGTTCTTCAATTTTTTTAATTTCTGTTAGAATTTTTTCTTTCATAGGTATTCACTCCCTAAACAATGCCTTGACCAAAGACTTTTACAATAATAGCGATAGTCTTGATGGAGCTGTTGAACAATAGGTCCCTTTTGGCCAGGCAATTTATGCCCTTCAAAAGAAGTAATTGGTACAACTTCTTGAATGGAATTGGTGACAAACAGTTCATCTGCCTGAAGGGCGTTCTCAACGGTATAAAACCCCTCTGCCACACTTAAATTATTTTTCTTCCCTAATTCAATGACAAACTGCCGTGTAATTCCATTTAAAATACCAGTATTTACGGCTGGGGTATATAAGACTTTTCCTTTTAACCAAAAGATGTTAGAGACAATCCCTTCCGCTAGGTATCCATCCTTTGTTAAGAATATACCTTCGACGTCAGCGGCATTTCCGATTTCTCTTTTTGCCAGGATATTATTCATAAAATGATGGGACTTTATTCGTTCCTTACCTTCTGGGCTGTTTCGTCTTAGCTTTAATAAAACAGCCTTTTTTTCCACTAATTCCCCAGCAGGTGGTAACGGCTTAGGAAAAATAAGGATGTTCGGTTCCATGTAAGGTTCCACCTGCAAACCAACGTCACCAATTCCAGCAGAAACATTTAAGCGGATATAGGCATTGGTTAAATTGTTTATTTCTAGTAACTCCTGTAAGTTTGAATACACTTCTTCTCTATCAAACCGGAAGCTAATGTTAAGCACCTCTAACCCCTTATTTAGACGCTCTAGATGATCATCTAATAAAAAGGGATGCCCTTCATATACTCGAAACGTCTCAAATAATCCCATTCCATATAAAAAACCATGATCAAAAGGTGAGATTTTTACCTCTTCTTTTTTTACAAATTGACCGTTAAAGTAGATATGCATCTTTAATTACCCTGATGAATTGGTGCCGGTTTATAGTGATGGACAAAGTTCTGCAAAAGCTCTTTCCCTGAAGTAGTCATAATCGATTCCGGATGAAATTGAACTCCTTCAATAGGTAATCCCTTATGACGGATTGCCATAATCTCCCCTTCTTTTGTCCAGGCAGAAATCTCAAAGCAATCTGGCAGAGTCTCGGTTTTGACAATCAATGAGTGATATCGTGTTGCCGGAAAAGGATTCGGTAAACCTTGAAAGATCGTCTTTCCATCATGATACATATCAGATGTTTTACCATGCATAAGCCGTTCTGCTTGGACTACCTCACCTTGAAAAGCTTGGGCAATCGCCTGATGACCAAGGCATACGCCAAATATAGGTATTTTTCCTTTGAATGCTTTAATTGCCTCAAGGCTGATTCCCGCTTCATTTGGACTGCAAGGGCCTGGAGACACCATTAAGAAATCAGGCTGCAGTTTCGAGATTTCCTCAATTGACGTTTGATTATTCCGTTTCACCACCAAATCTTCTCCTAGTTCCCCTAAATATTGAACTAGGTTAAAGGTAAAGGAATCATAATTATCTATCATAAAAATCATCGCTGCTACTCCTCTGCCATTTCTTTTGCCTTCCATAATGCGGCTGCTTTTTTCATCGATTCTTTATATTCATGCTTTGGATTAGAATCAATAACAATTCCAGCCCCTGCTTGAACATGTGCCATTCCATCTTTAACAAGCATCGTTCGGATAATAATATTTAATTCCAGATCACCGCTGAAATCAATCCAGCCAAGTGAACCTGTATAAATTCCGCGTTGGACAGGTTCAAGTTCTTCTATTATTTCCATTGTCCGGACTTTAGGGGCACCTGTGATCGTTCCACCTGGGAAAGCAGCATTAATAATATCAGAGTTTGATTTATCATCAGCCAATTCCCCTCTTACATTAGAAACGATATGCATCACATGGGAGTATTTTTCAATCACCATAAATTCATTAACCTCAACGGTCCCATACTTACATACCCTGCCAAGGTCATTGCGCTCTAAATCCACCAACATTACATGTTCCGCTCGTTCCTTTTCATTTTCAATTAATTCATTCGCAAGCATCGTATCTTCTTGGTCGTCCTTACCTCTAGAACGAGTTCCAGCGATTGGACGTGTACTTACTTCCTGTCCGTTCTTTTTAACTAGAAGTTCTGGTGATGCACTTACGAGTTGAAATTCTGGTGTATGGAGATAGGACATGTATGGTGATGGATTCAGGGACCTTAAGTGTTCATATACTTGAAGTGCCTTTACTTCAATCGGTTTTGATTGGCGAACAGCAAGGTTCACCTGGAACACATCACCTTGAGAAATATATTGTTGAATTTTTATTACTGCTTGTTTAAATTCCGCTTCCGTTAACGATACCTCTAGCTGGTCAGAGGTTATTTCTGTTGTTTTTGGCTGTTTATTTTCGACTGGTTCTTGAAGCCAGCATTGTTCCCAATAAGATAACCGCTGATCAATATCGTGCTCATTTTCAGCCAAAATCATTATCCATAATTGTTCTTGGTCATGGTCATAAATAAACCATTCTTTCACAATGAAGAAGTAAATTTCCGGCAAGCCTAAATCATCTTTTGCTATTTCAGGAAGTTCTTCTATGTATCTTGCATAATCATAGCTTATGTAACCAATCCCACCACCGAGGAAACTAGGCAGACCTTCTATTTTATCTACATGATACTGGCTTAGCCAATCTGTTAGTAAGTGAAGTGGATTACCAATTAACCGTTCCGTCTTATTTAAAGTATTAATTTCAAGCTGATTGTTTTTCCCTTTAATAATCGTTTCGGGTTGAAAGGCAGCAATACTATAACGCCCCCCACGCCCACTCTCCAATAACACAAAATGTGTACTATTCTCACTTAGAGAGCGGAACTGACTAAAGAACCTTGAATAAGAATAAGAAATTTTTTTACTGTACAAATGAAGTTGACGCAAACAATCCACCCCTTACTGTTTCTCTTTATCCATCATACTTGAATTGGGTGTCAGGCACCACTGAAGATTGGTGCCTGACACCGTGGAGTGAATTATTTTTTCGGTCATTAATGAAGGATTTATTGTACTTGCTGTGGAAATTGGTAAATAAATTATTTGAATTTTCTGGAGGCTTGCTTATGAAAAAGGATTCAATTTTGGTTGTTGAAGACGAAGAAAAGATTGCAAGGTTACTGGAACTAGAACTTGAATACGAAGGTTATCATGTTACGAAAGTAGTGGACGGATTGGAAGCTTTTGCGGCCTATAAGAACGGAAACTGGGATTTAATTTTGCTGGATGTTATGCTTCCCGGCATAAGTGGGATTGAACTCCTTCGCCGTATTCGGCTAACTAACAAGACTACACCGGTTCTTTTACTGACTGCTAAGGGTTCTGTAGAGGATAAAGTTTCCGGTCTGGATTATGGAGCAAATGATTATATAACAAAGCCATTTCAAATTGAAGAGGTACTGGCTCGAATCCGTGCAGCTTTACGGGTTAAAGTAGTCGAACAAACAGAAGAAGGTGGCAATTATTTGACATTCGCAGACTTAAAAATCAATCCAAAAACAAGAGAAGTCTTTAGAGGTGAAGAATCAATTGATTTAACCCCTAGGGAATTCGATTTGTTGGTCTATTTAATGACGAATAAACGCCAGGTACTAAACAGAGATCAAATTTTAGAAGCTGTCTGGGGTTATGACTTTATTGGAGACACAAATGTAGTTGATGTCTATATCCGTTATGTCAGAAAAAAAATGGAACAGCCGAATAAACCTGCATTAATTCATACTGTCCGTGGTGTCGGATATGTCTTGAAGGAAGCAAAATGAAACTGAGCAATAAAATAAATTTGTACACTGCTGTATTATTTACCGCCCTATTAATCATCATGAATATTTCTGTTTATTTCACCTTTAGCAAATTAATTCTCGATAGTGAGCTAAACACTGCAACAATGGAAATGGAAAAAACCGCCAATGATATTGGGAAATCACTAGGTTCCATTTCTGAAGCTGAACTTTTACGTTCTTACGTACCCCTTAATGGGATGATTCAATTTGTCACCACTGAGAACAAGCCCATATCGACAGTCACAAGTCCTACCGAAAAAAATTTAGTTGAAAGAAAAGTGAAGTTTTCTAAAGGAGAAGTTAGTAACTTTATAGTTTTTCAAAAAAGGAATTATACCTTTGAGTCCATGCCGATTATATTATTAGACGGAAGTGTGGCAAATCTTCAAATTACAAAAAGCATTAAATCGGCAACCGATAACTTAGAAATTTTGCGGCTGGTCCTGGTTTTAGTGACACTTCTCGCGATAATTCCTGTGGTTATTTCGAGCCGGATTCTTAGTAAACTGATAACTAACCCCGTTACTTCGATGATTAGGACAATGAAAGAAATTAGACACAGCGGCCATTTTAAGCGTTTAACTCTTGAAGGAAAATCCAAAGATGAACTGAATCAAATGAGCGAAACCTTTAACCATATGATTGAATTACTTGAAATAAATTACGAAAAACAAAAACAGTTTGTTTCTAATGCATCCCATGAATTTAAAACCCCACTAACAATTATTGAGAGCTATGCTAGTCTTTTAAAGCGGCGTGGTTTAGCAGAAACAGAGCTTTTCTACGAGTCAATTGAAGCTATCCATTCAGAAGCAATTCGCATGAAAGAAATGACCGAACAATTGTTACTGTTGGCCAAACATCACGAGCAGTGGAATATCCAAAGAGCTGCCATAAATCTTGGTGATTTCCTACTTCAAACCATTAAGGACTTCCAAAGTGCATATAAAAGAGAAATCCAATTTCAACCAGGAAACAGTCTCCAGAAAACTGTAGTTACCGATGAAAAAAAACTAAAGCAACTATTGTACATCCTGCTAGATAATGCCCGGAAATATAGTGATGAAGCTATAACAGTCAGTTCTGGCCTGGAACACGGTGAGGCTTTTATTAAGGTAACCGACAAAGGAATCGGCATCAATAATGATGAAATGCCTAAGGTCTTTGATCGATTTTATCGTGTTGATCAGGCGAGAACCAGGAAAAAAGGCGGTTCGGGGCTTGGCTTATCATTGGCAAAGGAAATTGCCGATGCGATTGGTATCCGGATTCAACTTGAAAGTGAGGTGGGAATTGGAACCACGGCAACTCTTTTTTTTAAAACAGATAAAAATTAATCCATTTCTCAGCATTTTCTAATCTTTATATTAGAAAATAAATGTACTAATCGTGGTGGGATGTGAAAAAATGAACAACAAAACAGGGATCTGGATTCTGTTAACCTCTCTATTAATTGTTGTCCTTCTCTTTATAAGTTGGCAGAAATTCGGAAATACCAATGTATCTGCTGAAATTTTAACCAAAGAGGAAGCACAAAAACTTGTCCAAGACCGATATCAGGGAACAGTTACACAAATAAAGCGAACCGACGAGCAATATGATATTGAATTAGAAAAAGAAGATAATTTATATCATATCAGTCTTGATGCATTAAGTGGAAAAGTCTTAGTGTTTTCAAAAAAAGGAACAAAGTCACAATCTCCTGTTCCTTCGACAACTACGCCCCGCAATAATTCTTCTAAAAAACTTACTGAGGAAGAAGTTAAAGAAATTGCCAAAAAACAAGTGGATGGCGCCGTCGATCATGTTTTGCTCGAGACAAAAGGGGAACAAACCTATTATCTTGTACAAATTAAAACCAAAGATGACCGAGAAGCCGTTGTTCAAATACATGCGATTACAGGCAATGTTATGTCTGTTACATGGGATGATCATAGCAGCGATGATGATCATAAAAAGGATGACTCTAAAAATCGGAGCAAGGATGATAAAAAAGAAGATGATAACTAATTAATCATAGAGTTGAAAGTTATGCACTAACAATAATTCTCACTAATTTCTAATGTTTCTCCCCTATTTGCTCTAATCTTCAGTGGATATTCTGTAAGTGTAGGAACAAATACAAAGGAGGAATTATTAATGAAAAACAAACTTATTGTTGGTGCATTATCAGGGTTACTTATATTGGGTGGAGCAGTGGGTGTGGGAGCTTCAAAAAATGATACACGGGTAGAGGACTCGATTCATAAGGAGGACAAAAACAGCAACACTAGGGATGATGCTAAGGCTGTTGATGGTGCACATCAAAACAGACACAGCGGCGATGATGATAACAAAATCGATGACGGTGCTCATCAAAACAGACACAGTGGCGATGACGATAACAAGGCCGATGACGGTGCACCTCAAAACAGACACAGCGGCGATGACGATAACAAGGCCGATGACGGTGCACATCAAAACAGACACAGCGGCGATGACGATAACAAGGCCAATGACGGCACTCATCAAAACAGACACAGCGGCGATGACGATACAAAAGCAGATGACGATAAATAGACAATGAAAAACTTGGGGAACATACCTCGGAATCTTTTTTTATAAGGCTATTTTCGCTTAGATTGTTGTTTTTCGTATACGTTCATCAACCCGTATAACTTGATGTATCGTGGCATCTTTTCGTAAAAACATTTGCGAAAATTGCCCAGAAACTTAGTAAAGGACTCTTATAATACTCCAAAAGCAACAAAGTATACGAAAAGAGCCTTTAATAATGAAGGAGCCCATCCAATTGGATAGAGCTCCTTTTTTTTACTTATTACATGTGTAAAAATTAAGATTTTAAAATTTTCCGTGCTTCCAATAATCGTTGGATTCCCGTTGTAATTTCAACACCAATAAAAATGATTGTCCAAAATACGAGATGGGATTGAAAAAGTACCAATAAGGAAAATAGGATAAAACCTTCTGTGCGTTCGGCTAAACCGGGCTGATAATAAAAAGATTTATAGCTCTCTTTTTCAGACAATGCCCCCACAGTAAGGAAAATGGTCATCGTAAAAATAATCGAAATAGCTAACAAGAGAAACAGCAATAGTACATTTGGTTCGGGGTGTCGAAGTGCTAAGGCAACTAGGATCCCTGCTTCAACTACACGGTCAAATGTGACATCAAGGACTGTTCCCCAGGAAGATGAAGTTTTGCTCTGCCTTGCCATACTCCCATCCACTGCATCAAGGAAACCAGATAACCAAAGCACTGCAACCCCCATAATCGGCTGTCCTAAATAGATTAAAACGCTCGCGATGATTCCAATAAAAAATGCGATATATGTTACATGATTGGCACTTAAGCCAACTTTTAATAGGTTGTGAGCAGTTTTTGAAATAATAGGTTGAACGGCTGCACGTCCATGAGTATCAAGCATAATAATCCTCCCCCTTCCAAATTTATTCAGTATACCAATGAATTTTCTCAAATGGCACGATAATGCTAATCTTCTCGTCTAGTTTCGGAATTTTATTCCATCCCAACGTATTAACATCAAGCAAATTGTTTTCCGATGTTACTTGGATTGAAAAGCCCTCCCTGTTAGGTCTTACTTTTGTGACGATACCTGATATGATGCACGATGAAACTTCTTTATTAATATCACGCAACAGGCAGTCTCTATCTATTACTTGTAGATGATTGGGGTCAATCCATCCTCTATTTTGTGTTGTCGGCAGGTTTAATTCACTTTGAAACCATTTATTCCATTGTTTTCTGGAGATTCGATTTGGCAGCGATAAGAACTGTGCGATTTTTTCAGTTGCAGGATTTTGAAAAAGTGCAGCAGGTGCAGCTATTTGTTGAATTGCCCCTTCAAACATAATCCCGATACGGTCAGCAACCGAAAGTGCTTCATCTAGATAATGTGTTACCCATAATATTGAAAAACCTAGTCTTCTCTGCAGTTTAGATAACCACTCAATTAAATCTTGTCTAAGTGATGTATCCAAGGATGCAAACGGCTCATCCAACAAAAGCAGGTCAGGTTTTAAAATCAGCGCACGCCCTAAGGCAACACGCTGTTGCTGGCCTCCTGATAACTGATGAGGATAACGACTTTCCAAACTTTCCAACTGCAGATTTTTCAAGAAATCAAGTGATTGGATTCTTCTTTCCTTTGCTGGAATACCTTTGACTCTTAACCCAAACGCAATATTTTCCAATACAGTAAGATGAGGAAAAAGCCTGGGTTCTTGAAAGACAATTCCCGTAGTTCCATGTTTATCTTCCCATCTTAGTTTCCCTGAGGTAAATGGGATAAGTCCTGCAATCCCCTTTAAAAGGGTCGTTTTACCACTTCCGGAAGGACCCATTAACACAAAAATTTCCCTTGAATTAATTTGCAAATCTATCGAACTAATAATTATAGATTGGTTTATTTGAATCTTTATTCGCTCTAACTGCACTCTTCCTCACCCCCTTTTCATGAATTGTTTTCTTGAATTTATCCGCAATAGAAGATAATAAGCTAATAACAGTAACAAGATGGGGATAAAAAACAAAAGACTATAGGCTGCAACAATCGATGAATTACCGCTGTTAGCAAACGGAAAAATGACCAAGGGAATGGTCTGCAAAGTACCCCCGCTCATAATCCATGTCGGTAAATACTGACTAAAGGAAATGACAATGACTAAAAAACTCCCTAATAAGACCGACGGAATAAGCAATGGGGCTTCAATCCAGATAAAGATTTTCCATTCACTTGCACCAAGACTGAGAGCAGCTTCTTGAAGTTTGTTTCCAATTAAACGAAATTGAAACCAGATAGTCGCAATAAAATATGGCAGTGTTACTAAAAGATGGGCAAAGGCCACACTTACATACTCATTTAAAAAATCAAACTGAATCGCTAAATCATGCATGCCAATGATAGAAACGGTATAGGGAATGAACAAGGGGGCGAGTAGAATCGCAAAGATTACTCTCTTCCCTTTAAATTCATTCTGAGCTAAGCCTCTCGAAGCAGGAATTCCTAATAGTAAGTTTCCGATGAGTGTTAAAAAAGCCACTATCCAACTGTTTAATAGACCTTCTCCTGCCCTGCCTGAAACGGAAAACAGGTAATTCCATGAATCCAAACTCCATTTTTCAGGTAGAAGTAAAGGCCAAGGCCACTGCTTCGTAAAACTCCAAATTACAAGGGGAATAAAGGGAAGAAAGAGAAAAAGAGTTAACATCGTTATGAAAAGACCTTTTGCTATCAAACTAGATTTTAGACTTTTCACCATACTCTCCTCCCCTGCTTGTACCATCGCAATTGTAAAAATATTAATATACTGCCAACCAAGAAAGAAATGCCAGCCAGTACCATATTCATTGCAATTGCAATCGGTTGGCGTTCCAAGCCAAATTGAGAATACTCCTGAAACGCTTCTACGGGAATGGAGCCGAACGATGTACTAGCTAACAATGCGGGAATTTCATATGCGCCTAACGTGAAGGCAAATACTACCCACATCCCTCCAACCCACATCGGCAAAAGAATCGGCACGATGACCCAGCGGACGGTCTGTGAAAATGATCCTCCTAATGCGATTGATTGCTCTCTCCAGTCAGAGAACAGTTTCAAAATAAACGGACTTATTAATAAAATAATAAACGGAACTTCCTTCCACATATAAGCTAATATTACGCCAACACCCCACTCATCGTGGACCAGAACGGGAAATGCTTCGATTGAATCAATCCAGCCTAATTGATAGGCAAATCTAGAATACCAACCGCTTTGCATTAATACTTGCATGAAGAGGTATGCGGATAATAAATGTGGAATACCGACCGGCGCTTGAAAAATAATATTTAGCCACTTCCAATGACGTGAACGTTCAACAAGGAATAATGACGCAATTAACCCGGTTACACCGGATAATACTGATACAGCAGCCGCAATCCCAACCGTGACACCGATTGATTGAAGAAATGTGACATTAAACAATTCTTTATATGCCCAAAATTTTCCCTCTTGGGAAACCAAAGAGAAAGTTTCCTTACTTTCAAAACTTAACGAAAGTGAATGCAATGTTCCACCTAGAAAAAAGATTAGCATAAACAAAAGGGCCGGCAGAATTCCCAACAGCCCCTTATATTTATTTAATTGATTGCTAATTTTAGTCGTTCGCCACATTTTTCATCCATCCTCGTTCCAGCCATTGGACATATTCAGCACCAATCTCCGGTATCCGATGACTAGACAATTCCTGCTGGGTTAGGGTAGCAGGCCCTCTATCAATTGCATCCATTGTTTTTTTATCTTTTTCAGACAAGCGATCCACTGAAAGAGACATATTTTCTCCCCAATACTCCAGTTCCATTTTCTTCATTTGAGCAGAAGGTGAAAGCAGGGTATTAATGAGGATTAATGCGCCATTTGGATTAGGTGCATTATATGGAATAGCAAGAAAATGGGAATTCGACAGCGTTCCCTGGTCAAAGACAAAGGTTTTAGTTGAAGCAGGAAATTCACCACTCTTGATTAAGTTAGAGGCATTGGCTTCATCGTATCCCATCGTCATCCAAACTTCACCATTCTTATATAATTGCTCTAACTGAGAAATGGATTGAGGATAAGATTTGCCTTCCCTCCACAAAAATGGTTCTAACTCGTTCAATGCATTCCAAACTTGGTCCGCATCCGCTTTAATCAATGCTTCATTGTACCCATTTAAATACGCACTATAGTCTTTACTTTCTTCATGGAGAACATGGCGAATAAATGCACTTCCCGTAAAATCCGGTGGAGCAGGATACGTAAATTTACCTGGATTTTTCTTTACCCATTCTTTTAATTCAGCAATCGATTTTGGAGGGTTTGAGATTTTGTTAGCATCATAGGCAAAGACAAACTGTACCTTTCCCCATGGAGCTTCATAGCCTTCTGTGGGAAACCCAAAGTCGTAATTAATATCATTGCTTTTGGTATCAACAAATTGGTTAAAGTTAGGAAGCTTCGAAGTAAATGGTCCAAGGAGTAATTCTTGTTGCTTGGCAATTTTAAAATTCTCTCCATTCACCCATAAAACATCCATTTCTCCTGAATTTTTATTAGCACGCTTTTCAGTCATTAATTTATTGATAAATTCTGTTGCATCCATTGGATAGCGTTTTACTTCAATCCCATATTGCTCTTTTACAAGCGGTGCAACCCATTCGTCTATATAGCGATTAATGCCTTCATCCCCGCCCCACATAAAGAAATTAACCTTCGACCCTTTTGCCTGAGCAGTAATTTCTTTCCAATCACTTTTTAAACTGGTTTCTCCTGCTTGTTTGGTATTATTCTTTGCATCAGAACTACATCCTGATAAATTCAATAGAAACAATAAAACTACAATCATTAATTTTTTCATAAACATCCCCTTCTAGATTTTACAGCTAGAAATGCAGTTAAAATATCGTTCCCACATTCCTACGAAAAAGTATAATGCAATGACAAAACCATTGAAAGGAAGAAATGATGACATTTCGAAGGAGTAATTCAAGCAATACAGATTATAAATCATAAGTCCGGTTAGAAGCATCCACCGAAAATGCCAGAAGCACTTTTGAACTAATTTTGCTGTTTTAACTTTCATTGTTTCCCTTTTCCTTTCCATTTATAAGGAAGCTTCACGATCGTTTCCGGGGAATTAATCTCGCTTAAATAGTGAATCGCATCTTGGAGGATTTGAGTCTGCAAATGGTGTTCCCCTGCTCTTCCAAAGCTTCTTCCCAGCGGAAAACGTAAATGTAATGACCTTGGAACCCTTACCTTTTCAGTTAAATCTGCTAAATGAGTAATTGAGATTGTCGGAATTCCTGCTTTTTCGATTGCATATTGAATCAATCCCACGGATTGATGGCAGATATATCAGCCTGGATTCAAAATAACGGCATCTACCTTGTCTTCTAGCAATTGTTTAAGAATTAACGGAATCGTCTCTTCAACCAGCGGTGTCGTATTAGGAATATAACCCATTAGTCCATAATGATGTCGAGCAACACCACCGATACTACCTTTAAGTGCTAGTTCTTTGAGGCGGAATAAAGGAAAGACACAATTAATGTCTTGGTCTGCATCCATTCGGTCAAAATGCGTATGGCTGATCATTAAATCCTTTTCTTGGATTGATGATGGAATAAACCGGACTGAGGAATCACCCGCTTCAACCTCAAAAACAGGCTGTGTTTTCATATGGACACCAGCAGTTGTGATAAGGGCAAACACTGCTTCCTTTGCTGGCTTTGTGAAAGGTACTAAAGGGATAATCCCATGAATTGGGCTAACCATATGCTTTGCCTTTAGACTAACGAGGGATTCAATGAACCGATTTCCAGCTAGTTTCACTATGTTTCCCCCTCTCTGCGATCCAAAATAAACCACCGGCTAAACTTGATATTGAAACAAAAATAAAAAATAATAGTGAAATAGTTAAGGCAATCTCAGCAGGTACACCTAGCCCTTTAAAAAATAATACATAACACCCTTCGCGAACCCCTAAACCATTTACACTGATTGGCAGCATGGTGATCACTGAAATAAGTGTGATAATCATTAACAATTGAATCCACGGGAGATTAATACCTATTGATAAAAACAGTAAATCATTAATCCAAGCAAGACCGACCTGAAAAAGGATGGAGAGGATGGTAATCTTTAACCACCACTTATAATCTTCTTTTCGATAATTCAAGGCGATTTGACTTGTTTTAACAAGCGTGTTTTTAATTTTTAGGACCCAACGATTGATACCAGAGTCAGTCATTTTCTTTTTATCTACTTTACACTTCTTTCTACGTTTGACCACTATACTAATTAGGTAAAACAATAGCAAAAGCATCCCTAAGACAAACAGGATTGGTAAAAGAAATGGTCTCGCTTCTTCCACAAACAAGGATGAAAAAACGGCAATTACTACTAGTGCAGCCCCACTTGTTATCCGTTCGAATGCTACAGATGCGGTGGCGATGGGAACTCCTGTGATTCTTCCTAAATAGTAAACACGGACAACATCTCCACCCACACTGCCTGGTAAAAAATTATTGAAAAATAGACCTATATAGTAGAAACGCCCCAATTTAGATAATGAGGCGTCTCGCTTTATTTCTTGATTTAATGATGAATCGACAAGCAGCTTCCATTTTAAGATACTCGAGACAACGGTAATTTGAATAGCAATAAATGCTGCAATAAAATAAATGAACGAGCCCTCTTTTGCAACCTCAATAACCTTACTCCACTCAATTTTTCGTAGAATCCAATAAATTAAACAGGTGCTACCCAAAACCCTTATAATTAGATCTTTATTTTTCAAGATAGAGGCCATTACCCTTTTGCTCCTTGTTTTCCTTTACCCCAGGATTGTAATTTTGGGCGAAGTATCATACCTAATACTGCTAATGCAATCACAATTGTAAAAACAAAGAACAATATTTTTACGGTGCTTGTTGCATTTTGACCAAGATAGGAATAGAGAAGCGTTGCTGGTAATTGACCAAGGCCTGTAGCCCAGGAAAATTGCCAAAAAGAGATGGATGTTACACCTGCAGCGTAGCTAACTAAGTCAAAGGATACAATTGGAACAAGTCTGGCTATAAAAACCGCATGCTTTCCATATTTATCAAAAAATTGATCCCACCAGGTTAATGCTTTTTTCGTGACGATTTTTTCAACGACTGGTCTACCTAAAATTTTGGCTAAATAAAAACATAGGACTGCTCCTGCCATTGCGCTGCTCCAGGAGAGAATAGCTCCCCCAACCCAGCCAAATAATAATCCGTTCGCAAAGGTAATTACAAATGCCGGGAGTGGTGCGATGATGGATTGGAAGACCATCAATAATCCAGAAACAACTGCAGCTAGAGAACCAAATGATAGAAGGTAATCACGGAAGCCCTCAACATCTGCCTCTTTTAAATATTGAATCGACTGGTTAAGCGAATCCTGAATTTCTCCCTGGGCTAGATAGATTAGCAAAAAAAAAGCAATGAATCCATATAAAAACATCATTCCAAACTTTTGATACCTTGATAATAAATTCCAGCCTGTGTCGGACGCCATTTCGGGATTCCTCTTTTTCAAAAGAGTGATGACCATAATGGCAATACTAATTGGAAAAACAACTAGTAAAATCTGATTCATTTCGCTTAGAGTAAAAATTTCTTCTAAAAACAAGGATTTCCTTACTACATAGGCGGGTAGAATTGCTAGACTCCCCTTAGTAATTGTAAAGTAAGCGATAATTGCCATGCTTGAGATTACAATTGCGGCTGTTGCCTTTGCAGACTCCCAGAGCGCAAGTTTTTTTGCGCCCATAAACGTCCTTAAAAAGTAAAACCATGCTCCAGTTAGAATTGAAATCGTTACAAAGTATTCACTATCAAAACGCATATCTAGCCATGAATTTTGAATCAACAGAATAGCAATCGCAAATCCCATAAGGAAGAAGAGGAATAACGACGCAATTAATTGACCGAAGGCACGAATGACGTTTTTCATTTTCTCACCCCTATTATTGTACGATTGAATAAGTTAATGTAAGAGGTGTGCCGTCCTCAGGAAGCACATCCGGATTACCATGGAATTCTGCATGACCACCTTCAAACGTTCCAACAGGGTGGGTAGAATTACTTGTAATACCAGCAGGGCAGCTATCGAAGCACATATAACAACCAGTCATTTTTGCTTCCTGAGTATCGTAGTTTCCACCAAATTTATAAACGATTTTTTTCCCTGAGCTATCTACCATTACATCATTAATGTCATAATCTTTACCCGCATTTTCCCAAGTAACAGAAACCTTTACTTCATCACCTAAGATATATTTTCCGTCAGCCTTAGCTTCAAATTCTTTACTAACATCGCCGCCTTTTTCAACGGCTGGAACTCCGCCAATTTCCTTTAGCGCTTCATTAAATTTAAGAGGATTCGCATAAGCTTTCAAAACTGCTTGATCGCCATATTTTCCTTCGATCCAGTTAAGCCCATGGCGTGTTGGGCTTACTAAATACTTCCCATTCACAGTTGCATAAACCTTAACAACTTTATTTTCTTTATCAACGTAAATAGGATTTTCTTTGGATACTTCATTTTCTACTTTTTGTTCTGTCTTTTTCTCTTCTTTTGATGCTTTCGCTGTGGTATCTCTATTGGATTTTGAACTACATGCTGATAATACAAGCATTGTAAGTGTTGCTAGAATAATGAATTTTAATAAAGTTGTTGATCTACGTTTCATTGCCTATCTCCCTTAAGATAATGATTTCGTTGAATTATGATACGTTTAAATAAACTAATATTACCCAATATTGTAAGTTTTTAACTTTACTAAGAGTAATATGATAATAACACTCCAATAAAAGGAATAGTTTAATATCTGAAATTGTTCGAAATTTTGACAAAAACTTATTACAATATTGTTAAAACCTAATGCTCTATCAGTTAACCAATTAAAAACTTTTGAATCAAATCCAGCTATATCTTGAAAAAGTAACACTTACATCTATCTGGGCTAATATATTATATTGAATTACTATGCTAAGATAAAATCATATTATCTATTTATCCGTTAGTGTGTAATCGCTTTTTTCGATATTGAAATTTCGGCTTGAGAACAGAAAGAAGCCCATCCAAGGGTTTGGATAGGGCTTCTTTTTTAATAGTAATAAGTTCGCTAGTAAATGAGTTAGGAAATTTTCTTTAGTTCTTCTGTTAGCTTCAGGAATAATTCCTTATCCCCATGTTGTAATGTGTGGTCGATTTCCTTGCGGATTTTCTCCCTCTTAAATTCTAGCAGGGCATTGTTTAGAAACATCTCAGCAACGACAGCATCTGTATTCTCATCCGAATGTTGTGGTGAATTAAGTAATTTCTTTTCCATGGAAATCAACTCCTTACGTTTTTTCTAATTATACAAGGAGTTTTCTAAAAATTCAAACATTTTATTTCAAAAATCTAAAAAAATTTCACAAAATGTTCAAAAACACAAAAATATGGTGTCAGGCACCACTTTTTTGGGAACATTATACTCATCTATTTTATTACAGAGCAGGTGACGGTTTAGATGGAACAAGCAGCCTTTGCAGGTGTTCAACCAATTAATAACATTAATGTTTATTATGAATTTTATCCAAATCAAGCATCGGAAGAAACGTTTGTTTTATTACACGGCTTTCTTTCGTCCACCTTCACTTTTCGCCACCTCATATCATTATTAAAAAAGGATTACCAGGTATTATCGATTGATCTTCCCCCGTTTGGGAAAAGTGCAAAATGTAACCGTTATGTTTATTCCTACAAGAATTTAGCCCAAACAGTCATAAAACTTACAGAGTCTTTGGGGTTAAAAAAAATGACCTTTATCGGTCATTCTATGGGCGGGCAAATTGTATTAAATATCCTTCATATGACGCCTGAACTCGCAGACAAAGCTATTCTACTCTGCAGTTCCTCCTATCTTAAACGATCGAAATTGCCCTTAATCTTAACTAGTTACCTGCCCTATTTCCATCTCTTCGTAAAATATTGGTTTGCAAGGACCGGTGTTAAAAAGAATCTTCAAGATGCACTTTTTAATCATGCTATTATTAACGAAGAAATGATTAATGGATACTTACAACCTTTTTTAGAGGATGAGATTTTCATCGCACTTACAAGAATGATTCGAGACCGTGAGGGGGACTTGCCGATTGAAATCCTTAATCAAATCAAAACACCTTGTTTATTACTATGGGGGGATCATGATAAATCGATGCCGCTTAATGTGGGTGAAAAGCTAAATAAAGACCTGGTTAATTCTGAGCTGATTGTATTAAAAGATACTGGTCATGCCCTTCCGGAAGAGCGCCCAATGGAGGTGTTTGAATATATCAAGGGATTTATTGATCATTACAAAACGGCAGCTGAATCCTAGCTGCCGTTTTTGTGGTGGTATCCCTGAAGAATATTAGTAACGGTGCCTGACACCGTTAAAACACTCTTTATTTAAACCAGCCCTTTTCCTTAGATTGGGTAATAGCCTCAATTCGGTTTTTAACTTCGAGTTTGTCGAGGATAATGGAGATATAATTTCTGACTGTTCCTGTTTTGATGCTCAGCTCTTCCGCGATTTCTTTTGTGTTTTTACCATCTGCAACGAGCTCTAACACCTCTTTTTCTCTGTCGGTTAACGGATTTTCTTCTCCGTATACATCATCCATTAATTCCGGTGCATAAATTCGTCTTCCGGACATCACACTTCGGATGGAATTAGCCAACTCTTCGCTAGGACTATCCTTCAACAAATAGCCGCTTACACCAGCCTTTATTGCCCGTTGAAAATAACCGGTTCGGGCAAATGTGGTTAATATGATTACTTTGCAGCCCAAACCCTTTAGCTCTTCAGCTGCCTCAAGTCCGCTCTTACCCGGCATTTCAATATCCATAATACAAACATCCGGTTGAAGCTTTTTTACCAGAGAAACCGCCTCTTCCCCGTTTGATGCCTTACCGACAACTTCCATGTCATCTTCCAAATTTAGCAGCGAACCAAAGGCTCCTAAAAGCATTTGCTGGTCTTCAGCAATCACGATTTTAATCATTTTTTATCCCCCTGTTCTAGGCTTGACATCATTCGGTACACTAATAATTAATGTTGTTCCACCTTTTGTCAAAATTTCTAGTCTTCCATTAATAAATTCCAGCCGTTCTTTCATGCCAATCAACCCATGTCCTTCAGCTAACTTTTCCTTCTCCCCCTTAAAAATGCCATCATCATTAATCTTCATTACTAATTCCTTTAACGATTGCTCAATGGATATGGAACACGACTTTGCTTCACTATGTTTAACGACATTATTTACAGCCTCTTTTAAACACATGCTTAGAATATTCTCTGTTAACAGCGAGACACAGGTTGGTGAAAAATCTCCATCACTGACAAAATTAATCTGTGCTGCCTTAAGGATTTGTTCCACCCGAAGGATTTCATCCTTCAAGCGGATCCCTCGCATCGAAGAAACCATCTTTCTAACTTCACTTAAAGCCGTTCGAGCGGTTTGCTGAACATCCTTCAATTCATTCCTTGCCTGCTCAGGGTCTTTTGAGATTAATTTTCGTGCTAAATCTGATTTCAACCCTATAAGTGAAAGTTTTTGTCCAAGTGTATCATGAAGGTCCCGTGCTATTCGCTGCCTCTCTTCTATTTTGACAAGTTCTGAAATCCGTTTATTTGCATCACTTAACTTTTCTTCAAGCTGTCCTCTCTCCTTGCGATTTTGAATGCTAAACGGGAGAAGTATCACACTAATCCAGATAATGATAACAAAGGGTAATTGTTGTAGAAATAATTTTTCATGCATGACGATGCTGAAGTTGATTGAAACAGATGTGCTAAACAAATGAATAAAATACAAGGTCAAAAAGGCAACCCTATCTTTTATATTTCCTATAAAGTAGGCAAGGAAAAAAGCAAAATAAACGTAATTGAAAAGGCTGTTTGCAGTGATCGAAATTCCAATCAAAATCAACGTCCATAAATAAACCGGCCATCCTTTTGAAATGAACGCAATCCGGTAGAAGATAAAGAATAGCAGTGTCAGTAAAATTCCAACAACTATTTCAATCGTGGAAGGTGATTGAAAAATAAAGTAAAACGGCAAAATACCAAGAATCGTCCATATATACGGTGCAATCCCATTATTTTTTTGAAATGTCATATACTTTTTTATCATGAACGAAACCCCATTTTCACCTTTAATCCTTCATTCTCATATCATAACTCAAAGTAGCAATGGATTGAAAATTTGTTCTACCTAGCTCATTCCATATATGTTGTTTACACCCATATGTAATATTTTCCCACGGATAATTATATAATACACTAATCAGAACTTTATACACGTTTAGACCGTTCGAATATTGGAAATACAGGTTGTTATAAAACAACTAGGAGGAATGGATGTTGAGAGAAATATTCAAAAATTGCTCCGAAATTCCTTATTTGCGTCTTGGTGCCGGTGAACCAT
Source organism: Bacillus sp. MM2020_1 (assembly GCA_011250595.1). Classification (GTDB taxonomy): domain Bacteria; phylum Bacillota; class Bacilli; order Bacillales; family Cytobacillaceae; genus Neobacillus. The sequence goes on from JAANMP010000013.1 coordinate 45,819, forward strand.
TAGTTTTTCTTCACGGACTTGGTGAAGTGAAGGAGGGGTGGGGAAATCAATTTGAATTTGCGAATCAGTATGACTTAATTATCCCTGATTTACGAGGTCATGGAGAGTATATTACACCTGGAGAGATATCAATAAAAAACTTTGCTTATGATGTTATTAGCCTATTGAAAGGACTCGGAATTGAAAGCGCGCACATTTGTGGGTTATCAATGGGTGGAATTGTAGCGCAAGAAATTTATCGTCAAGCACCCGAAATGTGTCGCTCCTTAATGCTGGTAAGCACGTTACATTTTGCTCCACATCATCTTGGCAAACTATTTACTGACTTTCGGAAAAATCGATCAGAAAATAAATCTCTTGAGGATATAACAGAAAGGTCTGCGAAGGTTTGCCTCTATTCTTGGACAAAAGAAAATATCGACAGCTTTTCTCAATTTTACAAACCAAATAAAGAATTCTTCTTTAAATCCATGGATGCCTGTCTAAAAGTAAATAATATCACATTACTTCCAACAATTAAGGTTCCCACCCTAATTATTGGCGGCCAGTATGATTCGGTGATCCCTGTTTGGGTACAGCTCATGATGCACAAACAAATTCGCCACTCCGAATTTGTTATTTTCAGGAATACCGGCCATATTGCAAAGTTAGAGGCGAAGGATGAATTTAATCAAGTTCTATGGACATTTTTGAACAAACAAAGAATGGCAAGTTAAAGGGGAAGGATTAACCTTCCTCTTCTCATTGCCTCTACTTATTATATATTCCTTGTACCATACTTTAGTACAAAATCATTTTGAGAGCTGTTTTGAGCGACTGGATGCCCATTGATCAACAATTCCCGCAAACATGCCGGATAATGCAAGTCCAACATGGCCTGATTCAACGCAAAGATATGTTTTATCCTTACTTGATACTAAATCCATAATTGGCTTACTTTGATTTTCTAAAACTAAGTTATCTCTAGAACCAGAGATAACAAATAGATTGGCCTCAATATTACTTAAATCCGCCTTTTTATTTCCAACTAAAAATTCCCCTTTTACCAGCTTGTTATCTCTCATCAGGTCATTACCTAATTGTTTATAAGCCTCCCCCGTAAAAGGAACCTGATCAAGCGTCCACTTATTCATTCGACGCCACTTATCCACATAACGCTGATCGTGGGCTCGATTTAAAAGCATGGTATAGTTAGTAAAATAGATAGGTGATCCAACCGCTCTAAACATCATTTCAACATATTTAGGTGGGACAACTCCATAAACATCGAGGAGATGTTCAATCGTAAAATCCCCATTTTTGAAGCCCTCAGCCCATTTCTCCGGACCGACTATCGTAGAGAAATCAATGGGTACAGTAGCTACAATTAAATTTTTAATTGGTTCTTCCGCAATCGATGCATAGATAGATGCGATCGTACCGCCTAAACAGTAGCCAACTAATGTAATTTCTTCAACATCAGAATGGCGTATCGCCCGCTTAACAGCTGTTTTTAAATATTTCTCAATATAGGTGTCGAGACCGATTTTTTTGTCCTCATAGCCTGGTGTACCCCAATCCAATAAATACACATCATAACCCATATCCGTTAGTTTTTTAATAACACTCGACTTTGGATCAATATCTAAAATATAGGGTTTATTAAAAAGTGAGTACACGAAAAACAATGGAATTTCATATTTTTTCTGTTTGGCAGGATAAGACCATAACACTGATTTATTCTTTCTCCAAACTTCAGTTCTTGGAGTCTGACCTATCTTGGGCTCTGGTTCACTTAATAACTTAAAGACATTAGCCCAACGTTCCATTTCTTTCTGGTAATCCACATCGGGAATTAGCCCTTTGAAAGGTGTTTCAGTTGCCACTATCCTACCTCCATTTCAATTTTATTTTGATATTCCTGACCCGGTTAGCTCACGTTCCGCGCCTTTGTCTTTATTGATAAGAGTTTTTAAAGTCTCAAATTCTTCTTTGAAATTTGATAATTTCGAAAGTTCAAACTTCACTTCTTGAAGTTCTGCATGTAGTTTTTTTGATTCTACTTGCTCTTTTTTCGATTTTACTAACTCTGTTTTAAGCTGCTTTGTCAGTTTAATAATTTCTTTGGATATTTCTACAACACTCTCAATTTCTTTGCTTTGCGTTTTCATGGAATCCTGCAAGCTCCAAATTTGTTCCTGGAGAGCTTCAATTTTCTCTTCCGCTTGAATGGTTAAGTTTGCCACATTAGAGACATCATTTTTAGTCGGCAGATTTAACACATTAGCAAGTGCTTCATGATTCTTTTTAAATGCATCAAGATAACGGGATTTAAATTCTGTTCCTACATTGGACATTTTCACGAGATCCTTGTTATCAGTCAAAAGATAGAAAAAGTCATTAATCTGTTTTTCCCATAATAAACTAAGCTTATGAATGGATTCATATGGATCGTAAGGTTTTTTACCCGACATTACTTCCACTCCTATGATGAAATTATTTAGATTGATCGTTTGTAGTTTTCATATAGTTTTGAAATGGGAGCATCGCACTTTTCACTTGCTTTGCAAACATATTTACAAATACTTTTTGATTTTCATATAGAACATTGCTAGTTTTCTTCACACTTTCAATATATTTTTCTCGGCCATTTTTTCGATAGGCAATATATTGTTCAACTGTTTCTACAAACTTATCTAGAGCTTCCAATTGACCAGTTATTAATGATTGGGTAGGGGTTAACAATAGATGAGCTGTTTTATTTTGAATGTCTTCAACTACTTTGTTAATTTCTTCATATGATTTCACTGGAAATAAATTCTGTAGAGAAGTTGTTGTCACAAGTAATTCTTCGCGAGCTGATTTTTCCCACTCCTTGAGTTCCATTCCAAATTGTGCCGAAACCGTGATAGCATTTTCCTGATTCTGTTTAAGCTTTTCCACATAGTTCTTTACAGTTTCTAAGAAAAGTTCATCCCGTTTGTTAAAACGTTCTGTCATAGCATCCAATTCATTAAATCCAAGCTTCCATAGAAGATCTAAACTTGTTAAATCCTTCTCCCCATCAACCTTCGTTTCTTGATTTTCAACCTCTAGTACAGCTTCAGTTTTTTTCGTCATTGTTTTTCTCCTCCATTTTCATGTGATCTGAATGAAATAATTGTTTTAAATCTAATAACTCGGATTCTAAGCTTTTTATCTTGCAGTCATGGATATCCCTTGCCTCCATTTCTAAAACAGATAGCAGGGCTTCACATGACATCCGAACCATACTTAACTGGATATTATTCTTTTGTTGGCTTTGTTTAATCTCATAGATTGTTTCATCAAGAAAATCTAATTTCCCCTCATAATCTACGATTCTTACAGAAATAGCACTTATTTCATCTTTATTCGGAAGGTCTAAATGCTTTAACCATCTTGTTGTTAACCTTCTGTGAATTCTTATTCGTTTCACGTGTGCATCCAGTGCCCTCCCAAGAGCCAATGTAAAGCTGCGTGTATTGGTATGGGCATGAATTTGTTCATTCCATTTTTTTTCTAACTTTTTATAAAAAGTATCCATTTCTTGGTGGGTGGACTTCATCTAAACCCCTCTTAACTAACTGGTCATTCTCTACTTATTACTGTACACTGGCAGTTGTGCCTCCGTCAACGACAAGTACATGACCATGAACATAGTTGGAGGCATCCGAAGCTAAGAAAAGTGCAGGACCTTTCATATCATCATCGGAACCAAAACGTCCCGCTGGTGTCCTCTCAAGGATTTTTTCACCTGAGTAGTCCAGGATGGATTTTGCCATTTTTGTTGGAAAAAATCCCGGGGCAATTGCATTCACATGAACATTAAAAGGAGCCAATTTAACGGCTAAATCCTTTGTTAATGTTATGACAGCACCCTTGCTTGCAGCATAACCTATTGCATCCATGACTAAAGGATCTTGACCACCCATACCGGCAATCGATGCAATGTTGATAATCTTACCTGACTTTTGCTCTACCATAATTTTACCAACTGCTTGAGAAAATAAGAAGACTGCCTTAAGGTTAATATCCATTACCTTATCCCACTTATCTTCAGGCATATCTAATGCAGGGGCTCCCCAGCTAGTACCACTGTTATTAACCAAAATATCAATCCGGCCAAACTCCTTCATGGTTTCGTCAACAACAAGTTGGATATCGGTGGGGTTGGCAACGTCACACTTTAATGCAAGTGAACGAACCCCTTTTTCTTTGAGCGCTTCGCAAAATTGTTGACAAGCATCGAGATTTCTCGAACAAACGACCACATTCGCTCCTGCTTCCGCATAAGCGACAGCGATTTGCTGACCTAGACCTCTTCCTCCGCCTGTAATAATAGCAGTTTTACCTTTTAAACTAAAAAGTTCTTGAATATTCATCGGTTTCTCCCTTCTATTAAGCTTTAACCTTTAATTTCTCTTGGTCTCTTAATACTCTTCTGAGTAGTTTTCCAACAGATGATTTTGGCAGTTCTTCAAGTATTTCTACTTGTTTTGGAGCCTTGTAGGGTGCAAGATTTTCTTTACCAAACTGCAGGATTTCCTCTGCGGTAATGGAAAATCCCCCCTTTAGTTTGACGAAGGCCTTTACCGTTTCCCCACGGTAGGAATCAGGAACTCCAATGACAAGTGCTTCTTCAATACCTTCAAGCTGATATAGCACATCTTCAATTTCTCTCGGATATACATTGTATCCGCTTGCAATAATCATATCCTTCTTGCGGTCAACAATATAAAAATAGCCGTCCTCATCCATTTTGGCGATATCACCTGTAAACAGCCAGCCATCCTTTAATACTTCTGCCGTATCTTCCGGACGGTTCCAATAGCCCTTCATGACCTGTGGGCCTTGGATAATTAATTCTCCTGCTTCTCCTATTGGAGCATCGACATACCCATTGGCTGTTTCATGAACAATTCTTGCAACCGTACTTTGAACAGGAATCCCAATACTCCCAAATTTTCTTGGGACGAACGGCGGACTAAAAATTGCCGTTGGGGCTGCTTCAGAAAGACCATATCCATCAAGCAGTTTTGCACCTGTTTTCTTTTCAAACATTTTTACTTGTTCTACAGGTAGTGGAGCACCACCGCTGCTTAAGTAATACATGTCCTTAAAACTACAAGTATCTAAATCCGATAAGCTATTTAATGCAAAGTACATGGTTGGTACAGCTGACATTTGGAACGGCTTTTCACGATTAACCGTTTCCATTACTTCCCTTGCATCAAATCGAGGTAAGACAATCTGATTTGCCCCTTCCCTTATTCCACATAGCGCGACACTTGATAATCCATACACATGGAACATTGGCAAAACGGTTATCATCTTTAAATTTTCCGGTTTATTCTCACAAGCTTTATAAGCAAAATCACATACTTGATTGAAATTAGCTAGGAGGTTGCGATGAGTAAGCATGACACCTTTAGATACACCAGTTGTTCCACCAGTATATTGTAAAAGAGCAACGTCTTCGGATTGCTTTATCTCTACCTCTGGGATATTTACATCCTCTTCTAAAAATTCATCAAAATAATGATCGCCTTCTACAAGGTCGACTTTTGCACCACTGAAACTTACTGCGATTACCTTCTTCAAAGATGTATTGGATTGTAATTCTTTTATTCTTGGATAAAATGCATCAAACGCTACTATGTACTCAGAGCCAGAATCATTTAAAACATGTTCTATTTCTCTATCTACATACATTGGATTAACTTGAACAGCTATTCCTCCTAAACGAAAGGTACCGAATAGCGTGAATATGTAATGCGGGGAATTAGGAAGCATAATCGAAAGTCGATCACCCTTAGTAAATCCTGCTCGATGTAAGGCCGCAGCAAATTTATCGGTAATCATTTTTGTATCGTTGTAAGTCCAAACCTGTCCATAGAAGGTAAAGGCAGGATAAGTTTTATAACGATTGACAGAACCATGTAAAAAATCATAAAGAGAATTGTGTTCAATATTCACATGCTCGGTAATTCTTGGGTCATAAATTTTTAACCACGGCTTTTGCTGATAAACCATTAGATACGATGCCTCCTCAGGAATACTAAAATTCAATAGTAATTATTCCATTTAAAAATGGTGCAATAACTTTGAAGCGTTCATCTATATCAGTAATTAGAATATTAATATAGTTACGATTATTGTTGTAAAATGGGATTTTGTAAACCTTCCTCTTTCGACAAAATTCCACAAAAATCTGTGATTCTTAAATAAAATGAAATACTAATCTCCATAAATTAACCATCAGTTTTTTAGGTATTTTCAAAAGCATAAGAATAATGACGAAAAATGTCGGAATATTTTTTCAATCCCGCACGATCCCAAGAATAAAAATTCTAATAAATAAACAAACATACCTATTCCCATCCTCCTTCCAAATTAATACAAATTCAGAAAGTAGTATTCTTCTATAACATTCCAACTAGGTGTCAGGCACCAAAGGAATACATTTGTCCGTATAGGTAGGACATATACAAAATGGTTCTTTTGTATTATTCTGAATTTTACGACAACAATTACTTTACAAATAGTGGCAACCCCCTTTATAGTAAAAATCAATAGGAGGGGTTAATTTTGAGTGAAATGACAATTCGTTACTCTGAAATTCCTTACTTACGTTTTGGTAAAGGTGAACCTCTGGTCTTTATTCACGGTCTAGGAGAGGTAAAGGAGGGCTGGAACAATCAGTTTGAATTTGCAGATCAGTATGACTTGATTATTCCTGATTTAAGGGGACATGGTGAGCATATCACTACTGAAAAGATTTCTATACCACACTTTGCTCGTGATATTATTAATCTATTGAAGAAACTCAAAATTGAAAGCGCACACATCTGTGGTTTATCCATGGGAGGAATGGTGGCGCAGGAGATTTATCGTCAAGCACCTCAGATGTGTCTCTCTTTAATGCTGGTAAGTACATTTCATTTTGTGCCAAAACCCTTAGCAAAGCTAATAATAAACTATCGGAGGGTTCGGTCACTTTCGAATAACCCCAGTCTCCCAAAAGAAACGGCTGCACGTATTTCACTTAATTCATGGAAGGGCAAAGTTTATGAGGATTTCCTTAAATTTTACAAGCCTAATCATGAGGTTTTTCTTAAATCAGTAAAAGCATGTCTCGAAGTAAATAATTTAAAACTACTTCCTAAAATTAAAGTACCCACATTAATCATGGGCTCACAATATGATTCAGTCATCCCTGTATGGATGCAACTTTTAATGCATAAAAAAATTCGTCATTCTGAGTTTGTTATTATCAGGAATACTGGCCATATAGCCAAGTTAGAGCAAAAAGATGCATTTAACAGGGTTCTCCGCAACTTTTTAAAGAAACACTCAAAAGTAAGTTAAGGGAAGAATTCTTTCTTCCCTTCTTCTATGTTCTTTCCTACTACTAATAATCATATAATTTACCGTATCTTTAAAAAGGAGGATTATAATAAATGCCACAAACTACTGGGAATGGTATAAATCTCTATTATGAGGTTCATGGAGAGGGGGAACCCTTACTATTAATAATGGGGTTGTCGCTTAATTCAAAATCTTGGTTCAGAACTCTCCCTGCTCTAAGTAAGCATTATAAAGTAATTATTTTTGATAATCGCGGGACAGGTCTTAGTGACAAACCTAATACCCCTTATTCAATCGCGCAACTTGCAGAAGATGCTAAGTGCGTCATGGATGCTGCCGGTGTCGAGTCTGCCCATGTCTATGGTATTTCCATGGGTGGGATGATTGCACAAAGATTAGCGCTTATGTATCCCGAAAGAGTCCGATCCCTTATTTTAGGTTGTACAACCTCTGGAGGGGTCAATCATGTACAGCCTGGTGCAGATGTCTCGATGTTAATGCTTTCGAGGGGTTCTTCTGTTGCAACACCGGAAGAAATGGCTTGGGCAACTGTTCCAATCCTTTACAGTCATGAATTTATAGAGAATCAGCGGGATTTAGTTGCAGAGGACATACAAAAAAGAATAGAGATCCCTGTGCTTCCCTATGCCTATATGCTTCAGCTCCAAGCCTGCTTAGCTCATGATACCTACAACAAGATAGACCAAATTAAGGCTCCAACCTTGGTTATCCATGGCGATGAAGATAAATTAGTTCCCTACCAAAATGGGGTAACCCTTGCAGAAAAAATTCCAAATGCGGAATTTTTGACGATTCAAGGTGCCGGGCATATCTATGTAACCGAAGCCAATGATTTAGCAAATGAAAGAGTGTTAGAATTTTTAAAGAAACTATAGTTTCTAAAAAAAATGCCCGGTCTCAAAGCGGATCGGGCATTTTCGTATAATAAGATGAGATTTTCCTGCTTTCTTTTAAGCTTTAACCTTCGAAATCTCTTCATCTCTAAGTACTCTTCTTAACAATTTACCCACTGACGATTTTGGCAATTCAGCAAGAATTTCAACTTCCTTTGGTGCCTTATACGGCGCAAGGTTATCCTCTGCAAACTGTATGATTTTGTCCACAGAAAGTGTATAGCCTTGTTTAGGTTTTATATACGCCTTCACTGTTTCCCCGCGGTAAGTATCCGGAACACCAATGACAATGGCCTCTTCGACCCCTTCTAACATGTAGAGAACTTCCTCAACCTCACGTGGATAAACATTGTATCCGCTCGCAATAATCATATCCTTCTGGCGGTCAAGGATATAAAAATAGCCGTCTTCATCCATCTTGGCAATATCGCCAGTAAATAACCAGCCATCTTTTAATACCTCTTCTGTATCCTTTGGCCGATTCCAGTACCCCTTCATTACTTGAGGACCACTGACGATTAGCTCACCAGATTCACCAACTGGCACATCAATATATTCACCGTCTTCTGTCTCGCGAACAATCCTTACCACCGTGCTTGGAACAGGGATCCCGATACTGCCGTATTTTCTTGGGACAAACGGTGGATTAAACGCCACTGTCGGTGCTGCCTCAGAAAGGCCATACCCATCAAACAGTGTTGCCCCAGTTAATTTTTCAAATGTTTTTGCTTGTTCAACTGGTAATGGCGCACCACCACTGCCTACATACCACATTTTATCTAACCAAGAATTCTTTATTAATTCCGGTTGGCTATTTAACGCAAAATACATGGTCGGGACTCCTGCAAAGAGGAATGGTTTTTCCAGATTAATCGTTTCAACTACTTCTTGTACATCAAACCGTGGTAAGACAATCTGATTGGCACCTTCTCGAATTCCACAAAGGGCCACACTCGAAAGTCCATAAACATGAAACATAGGCAGAACAGTAATTATTTTAAAAGATTCTGGTATATCTTCACATGTGTTATAGATAAAGTCGCAGACCTGATTAAAATTAGCTAATAGATTATAATGTGTCAGCATCACACCTTTAGGAACACCAGTTGTTCCACCGGTATATTGTAAAACGGCTACATCTTCATGCGGGTCAATCTCAACTGCTGGAATATCGATGTCCACTTGTAGTACCTCTTCAAAATAATGGTCGCCTTCTCCTAGTTCTTTTCTTTCCCCTCCAAAACTAACAACAATAACTTTTTTCAAAGTTGTGTCTGATTGAACTCTTTTGACTTTAGGATAAAATGAATCTAACGCTACCATGAACTTGGCTCCTGAATCGTCCAAAACATAGGCAATTTCCCTTTCCACGTACATCGGATTCACTTGTACTGCAATTCCCCCTAACTGGAAAATAGCAAATAACGTGAAAATATAATGAGGACTATTGGGAAGCATAATCGCTACCCGGTCACCTTTTTTAAAGCCTTGCTTATGTAATGATGATGAGAGCCGATCGACAATGATTTTTGTTTCTGTGAAACTAAAAACTTTTCCATAAAAAGTAAATGCTGGTTTATCACCAAAACGTTTTACTGCGCCTTCTAAGAAATCATATAACGACTCATGCTTTACACATACATTCTCACTTACTCTTGGATCATACAATTTTAACCAGGGCTTTTGCTGATATACCATAAACAAATCCTCCTCAGGTATTCAAATTTTTAAATCCATTTAAATTATTGTTTCAATCGAGAATTTTGTAAACGTGACATTCTCGACAATATTCCTCAATAACTTCAGGGTTTTATAAAAAATAAGAATACCTCTCAGTCTACTTCCCCGTTTTCCAAAGCGCATATGTCGAACAATGCCAGAATTGTATCAATTGTTCACAAAATTATAACAATTAATTGTGAAATTTATTTGACTTCCAACCGAATCGAACTTGTAAAATCAAGATTAAACAAATTGGCAATGATATCGTATTAGTGAGCCTGAATCGTAATATCAATCGTCTTATATGCGATTAGATAGGTTGCAAATGAGTAGATAGCCTCAGTTAAACCAAGGATAGTAATGGATAACCCAAAGATAAATAAGTTAATGAATAAAATAAATTGTCCAATCGAAAAAGCGCTACGTTTACTAAAAAGAATCGCTAAAACTTCCGTACCATCCAAACATCCTCCAAACCGAATCGTTATTCCGACCCCCAATCCCAAGCTAATTCCTCCAAAAAGAATCACTAATAATGGGTTGTGTGTGATAACAGGAGAATTCTCTAAAAGGTGTGTTCCAAATGATAGAACAAGAATGGCAAAAAGACTCAGCATTAAAAATCTTCTTCCTAGAAATGAATAAGCTATTAAGAAAAAGGGAGTATTTAATATTAATAGAAATAATCCTATTTCTTGATTAGTAATATGGGAAAGAAGGATGCTAATTCCAATAATTCCTCCATCGATAACAAAATTTTTCACAAGAAATAGTTGCAGGGAAATTGCAACAAGTGATACACCGAATAAAATAAACCCTACCCGTTTAATAAGGGAAATTTCACTTGTTCTAGAAAAATCGGAATAATATTTTATGCTTTTCCAATACATATTTACTTGTCCCCTTTTTGTTGCTCTCAAATGCAGTGACACGTGTATTAAATATATTCGGTAAAAATATAAACATTCGCTATGACTTCAATTGTAAAAATAAAAGAGCAGCTAGGAACAAACTTTACATTTGTTACTAACTGCTCTTTAGTTGAACTTTATGAAACAGATTCTAATTAATGACTCTATCCCCCTATTGAAACAACAAAAGGACGAGTCCTCTATCGACTTGTCCTTTTATGTGTGATTACTAATTTAGCATCTTAAATACTTGCTCCACATCTTTATCGCCACGACCTGATAGGTTAACAATCAATATATCGTCGGTAGATAATTCTTTAGCCAGCTTTAACGCATATGCTACAGCATGAGAACTTTCTAGAGCAGGAATAATGCCTTCCGTCTTACTTAACACTTGAAAGGCCTCTAGTGCTTCCTGCCCTGTTACGGTTACATATTCAGCACGCCCGCTTGTTTTCAAATGGCTGTGCTCTGGTCCGACACCAGGATAATCAAGTCCTGCAGCAATTGAATACGTTGGTTTAGGCTCGCCCTTTTCATCTAGTAATGTTAAACATCTAAAACCATGGATCACACCTGGGACACCTTCAGTCAGAGTTGGTGCCTCCGCGGGTTCTACCCCAATTAAACGCACATCTTTTTCATCAATATAATGGGCAAAGGCTCCAATGGCATTACTTCCGCCTCCCGCACAGGCAATCACCGCTGTCGGAAGCCTGCCTTCTTTTTCAAGAACCTGGCGCTTCGACTCTTCACTAATAATTGATTGAAAATGTTTGACCATCGATGGATATGGGTGTGGACCCACAGCTGAACCTAATAGGTAAAAGGTATTTTTATAGTTTTGCACCAAGTCGCCTAAGGCTTCATCAACCGCATCCTTTAAGCGGCCCTGCCCTTTTTCTACTGGTACAACTTTCGCTCCTAATAATTCCATTCGAAAGACGTTGAGCGCTTGACGTTCCGTATCCAGCTTGCCCATATAAATGATACATTCCATCCCGAACATGGCACATGCGGTTGCAGTTGCCACACCGTGCTGGCCTGCTCCCGTTTCAGCAATAATTCGCTTCGCCCCCATTCGTTTGGCTAAAAGAATCTGACCGATGGCATTATTAATTTTGTGTGCCCCCGTATGATTTAAATCTTCTCGTTTCAGATAGATTTTTGCCCCTTGATTTTGTTTGGTTAAATTTTCAGCGAAGGTTAACGGATTTTCTCTGCCTATATATTCCTTTAAGTAATACTTAAATTCCTCAATAAATTCCGGGTCATCCTTATAACGGAAAAATTGTTCTTCTAATTCGTTCATTACTAGTTGTAGCTCCTCAGGTACAAAACTTCCGCCAAACTCTCCAAAATACCCTTTCTTATCTACACTAACTCTCTCCATGCTCATCTCGACTCCTTCTAAACTATTATTTGAACTAGTCTCTATCTAATTAACTGAATATTCCTTTAATTATTTTACCATACTGTCTATTTTCTGCAACCATTAACTCTCCTGATCTAATTGAAAAAGCCTGCAAAGTAAAGTTTGCAGGCTTTTTCACTAGATTCTAGCATTTTCTCTTTATTCATATCTCAAGGAATCAATAGGATCCAGTTTAGATGCCTTATTTGCTGGAAGCAGCCCAAACACAACCCCAATGACCATCGAAAATAGCACTCCGCCTAGCACTACTTGCCAAGATACCAAGGCTGGCCAGCCTGCAAAGAAACTCACTATTGTTGACGTTCCCCAGCCAAGTAAGATTCCGAGGATGCCCCCAATAAAGGTAAGTGTCATCGATTCAATTAAAAATTGTGTTAACACCTGACCTCGTGTGGCCCCCAGTGCCATCCGGATTCCTATTTCCCGTGTTCTTTCGGTCACTGATACGAGCATAATATTCATGACGCCAATCCCGCCGACAAATAAAGAAATCCCCGCAATACTGCCGATAATTAAGGTCATAATTTTTGTGATTTGTCCTACTCCTTGAGCGATTTCTTCCATATTGATAACCTGGTAAGATTTTTCCGTATTATGCAGGTTATTTAAAAGCTTTGCTGCCTTTTTACCTGACACCTGCAATTGGTCTGCCGAAGCAACTTGCAGGGTTACTTGGGTAAAATCGCTGCTACCGTAAATAGTTTTCCAAGTTTGGAATGGGATATAAACCTCCATTGAACCAAAGGAAAAGAGACCGGTTGGTTTTTCCAGGACCCCGATAATTTCGATTGGCTGGTTGGCAACCATAACAACATTACCAACTGGATTTTTCCCTTTAAATAATTCCTCTTGTAATTTATTACTAACTAGCCCTGCCCGCCGGCCGCCTAAAAAATCAGAAGCAGAAAAATTCCTTCCCTTAGCAACCTTTAGCTCATTTAATTTAAGATATGCTTGATTAATACCCGTTGTCGATACATCCCCTGTTTCCTTTTGGAATCGAATGGCTGACAATTTAGTGCTGGATGCAACTACACTCTTTATTTCCGGAATTTGTTCAAGCGCCCTGATATCTTCCTGTTTGAAAGGAGCTTGTTGAAATATATTAGGGTTTGCTCGAATTTCCTCATCAGAAGGCTGATAAAACAATTCAATTGTATTCCCCGGGCCTGTAATCTGTGTTTTTAACATCGCCTCTCCGCCCTGCCCGATGGCTACCACGATGATGACAGCACCGACGCCAATAATAATTCCAAGCATCGTCAGAATACTGCGCATTTTATGAGCTTTAAGGGAGCTTAATGCCATAAACAGATTTTCCATAAAACTCATTCAATTTGCCCCCTTCCACCCTCAGAAGGAGACAGAATCCTTCCGTCTCTAACCATAATCGTTCGGTTCGCGTATTCCGCCACTTCAGATTCATGGGTAACAACGATAATGGTTACACCTTCCTCATTCAGTTCCTTAAATTGTTCCATTATGTCCTTACTGGTTTTCGAATCAAGAGCACCAGTTGGCTCATCAGCTAAAATTAGTTTAGGTGTATTGACAATGGCTCTAGCAATCGCAACCCGCTGCTTTTGTCCCCCTGATAGGGCATTAGGAAGATGGTTCATTCGATCGATAAGTCCGACTTTTATTAATGCTTCTTCCGCACGGGCCTGGCGCTCTTTTTTTGAGATTCCGGCATAAATCATTGGTAGTTCGACATTTTTTAAAGCTGACAAACGTGGCAGTAAATGGAACTGTTGAAAGACAAAGCCTATTGATTGATTTCTAACCCGTGCCAATTCCTTGTCATTATAATGCGATACATTTTCACCGCCAAGGTAATACTCTCCTTCAGTCGGCTTATCCAGACAGCCGATAATATTCATTAAGGTTGATTTACCTGAACCAGATGGACCCATAATGGCAGCAAATTCACCTTCGTGAATCTTGAGATCGATACCGTTTAAGACAGGGACACTTTCCTTACCAAGCAAAAACGATCTAGTGATGGATTCTAGCCGGATCATTTGACTGTCACTTCCAACCCAGCCTTAATATTATCAGGTCCATTAACAATGACTTGGTCTCCTTTTGAAACACCTTCAAGGATTTCAATCTTCTTCCCTGATGTAATGCCGGTTTTGACATTCTGCTTTCGGGCTTTTCCATCCTTTACAAGATACACATATGGCTTATCCCCATCGTCAAATAATGTATCTAGCGGCAGGACCATCGCTGTTTTTTTATCCGTTTCAATCTCCATGATGACTTGGAAGCCTGGTTTTAACGTTTTGGTATCACCAGAAATTTTTACGGTGACGGGATACTGAACGGCCTGGGTGCCATTTTGCAAACTCGTTTGGCTTTGCTCAGGTAAAATAGCAGTCTTGGTAATAACACCTTGCCACTCTTTGCCAGGGACTGCATCCGATCGAAGAATCACTTTTTGTCCACTGCTAACTTTTAGGGTGTCGTATTCTGACAAAAGCCCCGATGCTGTCATTCCTTCTAACTTACCAATATGTATAATAGGCTCGTTTGCAGCTTCGATCGAAGATGATGATGGCTTCTTTGCGGTTAATACGATACCTGCGATTGTACTCTTAATCTTTAATTCATCTTGTTTTTTACTTATCAGGTCTTTTTGAAGTTCTGTTTGCTCTAGTTCGATGTTAGCTAACTTTTTTTCCATCTCAAGCTGTTCAAATTCAGGAGCAAGCTGTTTTTTTGCTTCCTTTTTTCCTACTCCTACCTGCTCACTTAACGTCTTTTCTTTATCTTTCAATTGATCAAGCTTCTTATCAATTTGGTCGATCTTTAAATTTGCAGATTCGACAGATAATTTATTTTGCTCAATTTCAAGCTCAAGCTGTGCGTTTTGCAGTTTGGCCAGGACAGTGCCTTTCTTTACTGTCTGGCCTTCTTTGACTAGTAGTTCCTTGATTTCCCCTTTTTCAGGTGTTGCATATACCATTTGCTCCTCCGGAAGTTTCACGGTTCCAGGAATCATTAAAAGCGAAGAGATTTCCTCTTGACTAATTTCTGTGGTTTTAACGGAAGGTCCCTTTGCAAAAACCTGCCGGTAGACACTAACAGAAATCATAGAAATGACCAAAATAATTACACCAAGCGCAATCCAAGTTTTCTTTTTCATTATAACTTCGGCGCTCCTTGCAGGAGAGTTCCAATCAAACCAAAGCCAATACTAATGAGGAAGAATATGATGGCTATCGTCCATGCGAGCCCTTTAGAAAATTGTGCTGTTTTATTAAGTCCAAGTGCAGTCAACACCACGGACCAAATCCCAAATACCTCGATGGAACCTAGTACACCAGCTTTTTCCTGATTCAGCACCCCTGCTAAACTAGTAATATATATTTCCGGATTTCCACCAATTGCATAGCTAATGGCCATATTTAAAATTAAACCAGTTGCCCCGATAATCATAATATAAGTATTCATCGAGAGTAATTGTTTAAAAGAAACCGTTGAACTTGCAATTCTTGCAATCGCTAATTGAATAGCACTGCTGATTAACACTCCAATAATCGGCGTAATAATCCCTGTTACCATAACTGTTACTTTTGTAATTGTTAAAACCAAATCTATCTGGTCTTTTGGCACTCCCTGTTCAATTAAAGTATCCGCATCCAAAGATTGTGCCATAAAAGCCATACCTATCACATAGAGGAAACTAATAATAATAAGCGGTACCCATATTTTCGGGCTTTGCTTAATCCTCTCAAACTGCAAACCTGGACTTGTAAACATTCCCAATAACTTCGGATTCTCATTCAAAATATTCACTTCTTTTTGCAATTCCATGTTTAACACCCCTATTCCACTTATGTAAAATATTCCTATTAAGTATACGATAAAATGAGACAAAAGTTTCATTTTTTTCTAGTGGTGCCTGACACCAAAAATGACTCCAAAAAAATACTATAGTTTGGCTTCTATTCCATATTTTTGTTATAATTTTAGCTATTAAAAGTAAAAGGGGAATATAATGTCAAAAAGAAAATTTCAGTACGGGTTAATCCAAATACTTTTGATTTTAACTATCATCTTTGTTTCAACAAAGATATCATTCTTATTCATGCCCATTGGCATCTTTTTCTCGACTATTTTTTTTCCTATCCTGATTACAGGATTTCTTTTTTTCTTACTAAATCCTGTCGTTAATTTCCTTCATCGTCACAAAGTGCCCAGACTACTTGCCATCCTCATTATTTATGTCGTGTTTATAGGCATTCTGGTATTAGCAATTGTCAATTTGGTCCCTGCAATTACAGAGCAATTTACCGCCCTTGCCAATGCGCTTCCTGACTATGCCAACAAAACAATGCAGTATTTTGACAAGTTATCACGAAGCACAGAATTCAAATGGGTCATGAACGAGCAAAACGACCTTTTAGAAACTGGGAAACAAAAACTGATTGCCTACGCAAACACCTTACCAGACAGAATTACCGGCGGTATTACAAATATTCTCGGTGTGATCTCTAATATTGCAATCATTTTAGCAACCGTACCTTTTTTATTGTTCTATATGTTTAAGGATGGACATAAGTTCCCTAAGGCAGTCACTAAATTCCTGCCTGCAACTTATCGAGAAGCCGGGTTGATGATGTTAAAAGAGACAGGTGAAACACTTTCTTCCTATATTCAAGGACAAGTCATTGTAGCCCTGTCAGTAGGAACACTTGCTTTTGTTGGTTACCTGATTATTGACTTGCCATTTGCGTTAGTTATGGCTTTGATTGTAGCGTTTACGAACATAATTCCTTATGTCGGGCCCATTCTCGGTGGTGCCCCTGCGGTGATTGTTGCTCTTTTTGATTCACCTACCAAAGCCTTATTGGTTATCGTGATTATCGTTATTGCACAGCAAGTTGAAGGCAATGTTTTATCTCCGCTCATCCTCGGAAAATCACTGGATACCCACCCTGCGACAATCATCATTGTCTTGCTGGCGGCCGGAAATTTGGCTGGTATCTTGGGAATGGTTTTGGCTGTACCGTTTTATGCAGTAGTTAAGACGATTGTTTTGAATGTATTAAAGTTTTTAAAAGCTCGAAAAATGGCAACGATCACTGACCAACCCTAAGAATACAAAAAACTGTTAAGAGAAATGTCTCCTAACAGTTTTTTTACGAATTTCCAGCTAAGATATCACCATCCCCGGCCTGCACCACCGCCACCGGACGAACCGCCTCCGCCCCCACGAGAACCACCACCGCCTCCTCCTCTGCCTCCGCCTCTGGAGATAATAGACAAGAGAAGATAAGTGAGCGTTCCTCCAAAAAACTTGAAATCTAAAAATACAACGCCAATAATAACAATGACCATTAACCAACCGGGAATACCTAATCCTTTTTCACCAGCTGCCTGTGTCTGCTTATTAACGTCTCCTTCATTGCCATACACAGCAAGGACTTCCTTTGCTAAAGCTTTATAGGTTTCAACAATAGCTGTGTTTGGTTGTTGATTTTTTAAATATGGAATGGCATATTCATCAAGAATCCGACCTGCTTTTCCATCCGGAATTCTGCCCTCAAGTCCATAGCCTACTTCAATTCTCACTTTGCGTTCTTGCAAGGATAAGACGAGCAATACACCATTGTTTTTCTCATTGTTTCCGATTCCATATTGACGAAAAGCAGCATTCGCAAACTCTTCCATCGGTCGATCCCCGATCGTACTTACAGTTAGAACAGCGATTTGTGCCGTTGTTTGGTCTTCAATGTTTCTGCCTAAATTGATTAATTCCTTTCTTTCTGTTTGGTTTAATACATTGGCAAAATCCTGTACATATATGTCTCCAACTGGAGCTGGAATTTGGACTTCTTCAGCATGTGTATTTACAGCACTTATAAAAAAAGTGAAAAACACCAATAAAAGGCTGAAGACCCGTTTCGCTTTCATTATTCATTGCCCCCAAAGTCAACTTTTGGCGCTTCTTGCGCACTAGGGTCGGCTTTAAAATATTCTTTTTCATCAAATCCAGTAATACCTGCAATCATCGCACCAGGAAAGCTCTTTATTTTCTTATTATAAACAGCCACTTGATCATTGTAATCTTTGCGTGCTACTGAAATTCTGTTCTCCGTTCCTGCCAGTTCATCCATTAATTGAGTAAATTGTTGATTGGCTTTTAGATCTGGATAATTCTCAACTACGACAAGCAATCGGCTTAAAGCACCTGATAATTCTGAGTTTGCTGTCGCTTGTTCCTTTGGCGTATTCGCACCAGCCAGTCGGGCGCGGGCATCCGATATCGATGCAATCACTTCTTTTTCATGAGAGGCAAAACCTTTAACTGTATTTACTAAGTTTGGAATCAAATCAAGTCTTCTTTGCAGTTGATTTTCAATTTGTGCATAGGACTGATCTACATTTTCTTCTAAATTGACAAAAGAGTTATAGCTGGAAATAATCATGGCACCAAAAATTACAATAACCGCGACAATGATTCCAATCACCATATATCCTTTTTTCAAATTCATCACGTCCCTTCCTACTTAGTATATTTCAAAATTAAATATTATTCCTTTATCAACACTTATCATTTATACTTTATTTTACATTTCATTCGTAGATAACGAGAAATAGAGCCCAATCCGGATAGGAATGGGCTCATTTGTTTTCAACCAATCATTCATATTTCGTTGGGTCAACAAAGGCGACATAGACCAAATAAATAACCATGCAGATTGCTGTTGTAATAAATCCCCAGCCAAGTGTAATTTGTTCAATGATTAAATAGTTGTTACATAGTTGCACAGGGGAATCGATATATAACCAGCCCATTCCAAAAAACACGAAAATAAAAAAATAAAAAACGATATTTTTCACAATTGGTTTAAGTTTTTTCCAACTATCCCTTAGTGGCACGCCTGCTAATATTGGTAAACTGATAAATTTAAAAACTTCCATCCCTTGTGTCGTCAAGGCTTCATCCATTGATCGTGGCATTGTCCAATAGGTGACGATTATAACAAATAAGATAATTCCCGGTATTCCATTCCCATTCCATTTTTCAAAAAAGCGAGGAAAGCGCTGTTGGAACAAGCGAGCAAATAGAAAGCCTGTAAAAATCAAGAAGGGCATTTGCATATGCATGTGTATAATCATTACTGATTCCATTAAGTTCGCGACAGGAGGCAGTGCAAGGAAAACAAGGATCAATAGGCCATATAGGAATTGCTTCATGACTATTCACCCGCTTCCTTGTCAAGAATCCCTATGAGCTTATTAGCAGCTTCATCAATTCTTTTATAGTCTAAGACATCAAGCAGACTGCCTTTTTTATCCACTAAATAAAAAGCCGAATTATGTGCAAAGTTTCCGTTTTCATCAGGAATCACAATGACCCCAAACGCTTTTAATAACGAATCTAACTCTGATTTATTAGCAATTCTAGCCATCCTCCAGGTTTCGCCATCACTATTAAAATAGCCGCGGTATTTTTCTAATGTCGATGGATCATCTCTAGTGGGATCAAAACTAATACTTAAAAAGACAACATCTTTGCCTATATATTTGGCTGGTACCTTATCATAAACTTTTGACATGTTCATTTCCAGCTGCGGGCAAACCGTTGTACAGGATGTATATAAAAATGTAATAAAAACATATTTATCTTCAAATTCAGTAATCGAATATTTCCGCCCCTTACTATCTTCAAAGGTTACATCTGGAAATTTAGGTTTCTCGTCTATTAGTTTATTTACTCTTGCAGTTTCCGCGGTAAACGCCTGAAAGCCATCGGTTCCAAAATAGAATAAGGCGAATCCAAATAAAAGGACAAGAAAACAAGCAAATGTATTATGCCAGGTTTTGATCATGAAGATCACTTCCCAAATCTTTTGATTTTCCACTTGCATACTAGCTCTAAATAACTATAAAGAGATAGCCCAAAATCAACGAGCTATCTCTTTACTTTTATATCACCATGTCTTAAATGGAGGTGACCCCGGTGGTGCATTGACGATAAATTCCGTTAATGGAATGACATAGGCCATTGCGACAACTAATAGCATGACAACAATCCATAGGCCCCAGCGTTCAGTCCAATAGGGAGTTTTAGATGCATTTTCTTCTTCCTCAGCAATCGGGAATTCTGTTTCCCCTTTCGGTGCAAAGAACATCATATTAACAACGGCATACACTTGAAGCAGAACGCCAATAATTAACAGTGTTCCCCCTACCGCTAAGCACATTAAATAGGGACTCCAGCTTAATGCAGTTGCATTGTCTCCATAGGTTGTAAATGAAGTTCTACGCGGAGAACCAAGTAATCCAACCCAATGCATCGCGCCCGACATAAATATCATACCTATTGTCCAGATCCAAGTTTGAATGACACCTAATTTGTTAATTTGTGGTGTTAAGACACGTTTTGAAATATATGGAACTAACCAATAACTAATCCCAAAGAATGTCATTACAACCGACATCCCAAGTGTTAAATGGAAATGTCCAACAATCCACATTGTATTATGAACGACCTGATCTAATTGATTGGTACTTTGAGCAATTCCACCTGCACCGGCTGGAATAAAAGCAATCATCGCAATCATTGGAGCTAGGAAACGAACATCACCCCATGGCATTTTTTTATACCAGCCAATAAGTCCTTTTCCGCCTTGCTTTCTAGCTGTCTTTTCAAATACTGCAAACATAGCCCATGCTGTCATTAATGATGGGAAGCCGATAGCTAAGCTCATAAATACATGCATAAATTTAACTGCTTCTGCAATTCCCGGGTCAATAATTTGGTGATGGAATCCACCAGTAATGTTCATGACGACTAAGCCAATAATTACGACACGAGTTAATGTATCACTCCAGCGTTTTCCACCGATAATTTTTGGTACTACAACGTACCATGCCGAAACGGCTGTTAAATACCAAATATTAACTAATGTATGACCAAAAGCCCAAAATAGTGTACGAGCAACCATGACGTTGATTGTTTCAACCCAGCCAAATGACCAAGGAATAATCATAACGATAACTTCTATAGCTACAGGCACCGAACCGAAAAATAATAGGATAAATACACCAGTAGCAAAGTAAGCAAGGATTGGTACATGCTGCCCTTTGTTATTCTTTCTCCAATTCGCCACTTGGATAAAGGCACCGAACGCACACATCCAAACCCCAACCACAATTAATGCTAACCCAATATAAAACATTGGGGCAGCTGCCATTGGCGGATAAAAAGTATACATTACAGATGCATCACCCATGATGATTGGAATTACGGCCAAAACAAACCCGACAATCTTCAATCCAAAGCCAATCCATGCCATCGTTCTCACTTTTGGAAGAAGCCCTCCTAAAGTATGTGAAAGACTGGCATAAAAATAGCCAATTGTAAAGAAAGCTGTTAATACGACAACTAATATTAAACCATGGGCTGTTAGGACTTGATAATAGTTTAGCCAGGATGGCAATTCTAAAAGTCCTGCACGGTTAAGCCCTTGGATAAGTCCTAAAATTCCGCCAAGCAGTAATGCTGCAAATGCTACAAATATATATGATTTCGTTAATATGGCATCTTCTTTGCTTATTCCCATTACATTATTTGCTTTATCTTTAAATGTTTGCGATTTTGCTGTTTGCATCTTATTTCCCCCCTTTATTTAACCGTAATCGTTGTACTCATTGCTTGGTGTCCAGCCCCGCAATATTCATTACATAACACTAAGTAAGTTCCCGGTTTATTAAACTTTTGTGTGATCTTTTGAATATGGCCTGGCATAACCATTGCATTCAGGTTTGTTCCGGCAACTTCAAACCCGTGTACAACATCTTTTGATGTTAAAGTAAAATGCACAGTTGATCCTGCAGGCACCTCAAAATTGCCTGGATTAAAACTGAACGCTTGTAATGTCATAACAACTTCATATTCATTTTCACCAATCTTATTAACACCTGGTTTATCGAATGGCGCTGTTTGATCTACTTTTTGTGGATCAATGATTTCCTTATTGCTTGGTGGTGCCATATCCAAGGCAAATGCCTGATAGCCTGTGAAAAACATAAACATCATAATTATCCCAAAACTTATGGTCAGCCAAATTTTTTCATCAAGATGCATCTTCATCCCAGTTCCCCCCTATACTCTCGCCATATATAGCCCATATAATAGGAAATACGTAAGTACGATAACCGCTCCTACAACACTTACGGAAATCCATGTTCCTTTTAACGGTGCTTCTTGTGCTTCACCCGACTTCTTTTTGTTGTTCACTTTTGTAGCTCCCATCCAAACCCATCCCCTTTTATGATGTTTATACTTATATCATAGTTGGGAATTATTCTCATTGTAGTGAACCGTATCACACATCAAGGAATTTTTATAAAAATAAATAATTTAAGATTTCCCTATCATAAAAAAACAAAAAAGTCTGACCCTTGTATGGCGATAATGCCAATAAGGGTCAGACTTTTTTTGATATTTTCCTTAGCGATTGAATATCGGCAGGGTAACAATAATCATCATGAGGAAGATAATCGTTATATAATTAACAGAATATAGAAAATTAACATGTGCCCATTTAAGGTCATTTTTTGTAAAAAATCCGCTTATACTAACAACTAACCATCCAATGTTAAGTAAGGTAGCTATGACCATAAAGGTAACTCCTAGCGGCGCTAGAAAGAAAGGTAATGGAAATAAGCAAGCAATATATAACGCCATTTGCCGTTTAGTCACTGCCAACCCTCGAACAACAGGAAGCATCGCAACCCCTGCCGCTTTATATTCTTTATATTTCTTTACGGCAATGGCAAAGGTATGGGGCATTTGAAAAATAAACAAGATTAAAAACAAGATTATTGGTACCTTTTGAAATCCAGGTGCGATAGCGGCCCAGCCAATTAATGGTGTTACAGCACCAGAAATACTTCCTATTATCGTGTTAAAGGTATACTTCCGTTTTGACCACATGGTATAGGGAAAGCAATAGGTAAACCATCCCACGAAAGCGTACAACGATGCTTCAAAAGTTGTAAAAAGTAAAAGAATAAAACCTAGACCGGTAAGAGAAATCCCCATCGTTAACACGACTTTCAAAGAAATATTCCCTGTTACGGTTGGACGGCTCTTTGTTCGATCCATTACGGTATCAATATCAACATCGTACCAGTTATTAAGCGCAAGTGCACCGGCAATTACCATTGTACTTCCGAAAATTGTCAAGAGTAATACATCCATATTTGTTGAAAGAGAAGCGTTCGTAAAATGTAAAGCTAACCAGAATCCTGCAAAGACAGGCAGAACATTAGCGATTAAAACATTTGCTTTAAACAGTAACTTCAAGTCAGTTATTATACCGGATATATTTCGTTGATTTGATATTATCGATCTTCCGTCCTTCTGTAGAGAAGGTATTTCATTATTACTCATTTAATATCCTCTCCTAAGAAGTAATACAAAACAGATATAATCTATCATACCATATTAAAATTATCAAAATAAGTGTCAGGCACTGGAAATGACTGTTGTTTACTCCCAATCAAAACTGCCGGGTTTAATGTCATGTACTTTCTACAAAAATCACTGGAACCATTCTCCACACTTTCTTGCGGTTGCAACCGATTTTACCATATTTCCCATATATATGATAATAATAGAATATAGAATAAGGAGGTGTGAGATATATTGTCCAACCTATTGGGGGAAGAAATCAACGAAGTCAATGAAGGTATTGTCATTCCATTGTCTGAACCGTTTGACATGAACGCCAACCTTGACTACCTGAAGCGTAGTACTAATGAATGCATGTTTGAAGTCGAAAATGATGCCATTAGAAGAGTGATAGTAATTGGTGAGACTCGAACCTTAGTACAGATTGAATGCTCCGATAATAAGCAGTTGAATGTCCACTTTTTAGGAGGGACTCAACCTACTAAGCCTTGGCAGCGTACGGAAGTTGTGCATTACATTCGAGAATGGTTTGATCTCGATAACGATTTAACTTCTTTTTATGAAATGGGAAAAACTGATCCCTTACTTAAAATGCCCGTTGAAAATTTTTATGGATTACGCCTTATCGGCATTCCTGATTTGTTTGAAGCTCTCTGCTGGGGAGTCTTAGGACAACAAATTAACTTAGAATTCGCTTACAAATTAAAGCGACAATTTGTTGAAAAGTTCGGTGATTCGATCGAATGGAATGGTATGAACTATTGGATCTTCCCATCCTATGAAAGAATTGCCCAACTCACACCCAATGATCTTGCAGATATTAAAATGACCTTGAAAAAGAATGAATATATTATTGGAATTGCTAAATTAATGGTGAGCGGAGAATTATCCAAAGAAAAATTATTGGAAACCGGTAATTTTAAAGAGGCTGAAAAAAGCTTAATTAAGATTCGTGGGGTTGGTCCTTGGACGGCTAATTATGTACTGATGCGCTGCCTTCGCTTTCCGAATGCCTTCCCTATCGATGATGTCGGTCTAATCAATGCGATAAAAACATTACGAAATATGGATAGAAAACCGACCAAAGAAGAAATCCTCGCATTATCAGTTCAATGGGAGAATTGGGAATCCTATGCAACCTTCTTTTTATGGCGTGTTCTCTATTAGTCGAAAAGCATACTACTTAAGCAAAAAACAAACTTTTAAAACACCGCTTTCTCTTAGTTAAATCAAAAAAATCTTGCAAAGTCATGCAAGATTTTTTTGATTCTAAAGTGAAAACAAATCTCAGTATCTCTATTTAGATGCCATCTCTTCAAAAGAACATTTCTTTAGTGGAACTACTTTCGTTTTATGAACAAGTTTATACCCGAGCCATAATGCCAAAAAGATCGGTAAACCAATATAGGACACGGCTACTCCATACCAATCAATCTCACTAGTTACGAAAGCTTGATAATTTTGGCCAAGAATGACAAACACACACATTGCAAAAGCGAGAATCGGCCCTAGCGGGAACCATTTCGCTTTAAATTTCAAATCATCCATGTCCCTGCCCTGGGCCATATATGCTTTTCTAAAACGGTAGTGGCTGACTGCAATTCCAAGCCATGCAATAAATCCAGTTAAGCCTGACGCATTTAATAACCATGTATACACTTGATCACCAAAAATGGACGTTAAAAAGGCCAAACCTCCGATAATCGTCGTCATGACAAGAGCATTCATCGGAATCCCGCGATCATTTATATTTTTTAAAAATTTAGGTGCCTGACCATCTTTTGCCATCGACCAAAGCATGCGTGTCGATGCATATAAACCGGAACTCCCTGCCGATAAGACCGATGTCAAAATGACCGCATTCATAACAGATGCCGCAAATGCAATGCCCACTTTATTAAATACAAGGGTAAAAGGACTGACAGCAATGCTGTCGACATCCCTGCCTAACAGGTTGGGACTTGTGAATGGAATTATCAGGCCAATGACTGCAATGGCAACGATATAGAATAGAAGAATTCGCCAAAATACTTGTCGAATCGCCTTTGGTACGTTTTTCTCCGGCTCTTCACTTTCTCCTGCAGCAATCCCCACGAGTTCCGTTCCTTGAAATGAAAAACCTGCAATGAAAAAAATACTTAAAATGGACAAAAGGCCGCCATGAATCGGTGCATCTCCTATAGTAAAGTTTTTAAACCCGATAAACTGTCCGCCCAGAATTCCAAAAATGGTGAGCAAACCGACTCCAATGAAAACGATGATTGTCACTACTTTTACTAAGGAGAACCAATACTCGGATTCTCCGTAACTTTTAACCGACAATGCATTCAATAAAAAGATAAGACCTAAAAACAGTGCACTCCACACGATGCTCGGCACATCCGGAAACCAGAACTTCATAATAATAGCTGATGCAGCGATTTCAACCGCCAGTGTAACCGCCCAGTTGAACCAATAATTCCAACCAAGTGCAAAACCAAAGGCCGGATCGACAAAACGGCTGCCATATGTTGAAAAGGATCCCGAAACCGGCATTAAGGTAGCCATTTCTCCGAGACTTGTCATCAAAAAGTAGACCATGATGCCGATAGCTCCATAAGCTATAATCGCTCCACCAGGTCCAGCGGTTTGAATTGACGCCCCTGTTGCTAAAAATAGGCCTGTCCCGATTGACCCTCCAATGGCAATCATCGTCATGTGACGTGCCTTTAGATTGCGTTTCATTGGCTCTTTACTTTCCTCGCTATTCTGATGTTTCTGATTATTTAGATCATTTTTATAGCTTTTGATTGCTTCCATGTCTTGTCCTCCAGACTCCCGTCTTTAATTAATGAAGCAGCTTCATTGGATTTGATCAGCTTTTTCACTCAGTTTCCACCATTTAGCCATTCTAATTTTTCAAAAAAACTAAAAACTTTAATTATCATTGTGAGCCCACCTGCTCCATAAATCCTCCAAGTGCTCTCTTGCTTCTGAAACTTTTGAATGGAACTGTATATCAGATAACTTTCTGCTATATTCCACAAAAGAAATTGATTCTTCAATATCTGCTTCTTCAATTTTTCCAATTTTCATTTTTTTACAAATAGACTTACCTGCTAACGTTCCCTGTGCCATGGCTACTTTTGCCCCTTCTATTCCGGTAATATTGCCAGCAACAAAGAGATTAGGAACTGTTGTTTCGAGCTCTTTATTATGTAGTGGCACCGTTCCTGATAATCCTTCCAAAGTAACAAACTTACACCCTGCCGTAGCAGCCAGCTCATATAAAGGGCTAAGACCTCCTGAAATACAGACTGTATCTGCATGGATAACCTTTTGTTCTCCTATTGGGTTACCCTTAACGTCAATCTTAGTAATGGTCGCACTATCGACTTCATGTTTCCCATTGATAGAAAGGATGGTGCGTCTTAAGTGAATCGGAATGCCCCACATCTTTATTCCCATAGGTGGGTAAAATTGGGCAGCAATCTTTCGCCCTGTTTTAGATTTTAATAACTTGCCTGTAAGTCTAATCATTTTAGTAGGAGCAAAATCTGTCATCTCGTTTAAAGTTTCTAGATGTATAAGCGGGGAAGCATAATTGGAGAATGGGGTATGTGGAAGCATGTAAATTCCTTCTACATCCGCTCCTGCTAGCTTCATAGAACGTGCAATCGATAGTGACAAAATATCAATCCCAGCAACGATTACTTTTTTTCCAGGCAATACCTGATATACATTTGTCATAACTTGGGCTGCACCAATGGATAGCACACCTGGCAATGTCCAACCAGGGATAGGTATTGGCTTTTCAACAGCACCAGTAGCTAGTAATACACAATCTGCTTGAATTTCCATTCCTGATTCATTCTGAACCAAATCAGAAATGTGCACCTTCCATCCTGGTTCCAATCCCCAAACCTGCTTCTCGGATAGAATTTGAACGTTGGCAGCTAGGGCCTTTTGTTTTAATTCTTGCGCAAATTCAAATCCCTTCCACCATTTAGAATGATTCCCTTCTTGATGCAGCTGTCCTAGTAATTTTCCTCCAGGTGTTGGATGATCATCAACTACTACGACATGACCACCACGTGATCCAATTTCAATGGCTGCAGATAAACCAGCAGGACCTCCGCCTACAACTACCACATCAACCTTCATTTCCTCCCCCCTTTCTTGCTAAGTCCATTTCATTAAACGGTTCTTTAGAAAAATAGTGATCCCCTTCTTGAACGCGCGTCGTACAGGCTTTGAGTAACCCTATTTTCGGATGATAGATTCTACATTCATAACACTGGCCGATTCCACAATATATGCCTCTAGGTTCATGATTCTTTTCACTATTTCTTAACGTCTTAACTCCATTGGCCCATAGAGCAATAGCTATTGTATCTCCCTCTCTTGCTTGAAACATTTTATGATTAAAAGTAAACGAGATGGTTTTTGTCGAGCGTGAGGGAAGGATAGGATGCTGAATTCTCATTCCGAATTCTCCTTTTGCACTATTTTGGCTAAGGAAACAGGACGAACTGGCTGATGAAAGGTTAGTTGACTTGGGCTATGAACACTTTCCTTATGATTGGCTGGCAGCAATGCCTTCAATAATGGTCTGCATAACCTGCCCTGGCACATTCCCATCCCCGCACGGGTGGACATTTTCATTTCCTGACTATTCGAGGCTCCGGCAGCGATGGCATCTTGAATATCTTCTATTGAAACTTCTTCACAGCGACAGATGATTAAAGAATGGTTACACATTTTGTTTTCCTGCCTTCTTTTTCGACCGGGCTACTGAAAAACGAGAAAGAATGGGGTCGTGAATTGGATTTACTCTTCCATTAAGTTGATACGTTAAGCTATTTGCCATGAGTTTGCCCATGACGGCAGACATACCATATCCATGACCGTTATAACCTCCAGAGATAAAGGCATTGTCAAATGTGTTTAATTTCCCAAAATACGGAAGATGATCTTCCGTCAGTTCGACTGTCCCAGCAAACGACCGAATCAATTGTTTATGGCTGTAGGTAGGGAAAAGTTCTAGTAATCTACTTGAAAGAAACTCCAATGCATAGTTCGTATTCGAAACATCGAACCCATTCGTTTCCCAAGAGCCTCCCCCGCCAAATAAAATATTGCCAGCGTGAGTTTGCCGTAAATATAAAGAATTCCCTGTAACAAATGGGTGAATCCTCCTTTTATTAACAATCTCGGAGACAAGAATTTGAGAACGCCTTGGAATGACGACGACTTGTTCGTTTAACTTTTTACATACTTCCGTTGTCCAAGGCCCACAACAAAGCAGAAAGGCATCCGATTGAAACTTTCCTTTTTCCGTAATGGCATACTCTATGGTTCGATTACTAGTCTTAAAGTCAAGGACCTCACAATGATTGATTACAGTAGCTCCATGTTCTTTTAAATACTTTAGTAAACTAGTCATGGTTGTAAAAGGATAGCTTTGCCCATCGGATTTGCTAAACAAACCCATTTTTGTTTCGGTTGTTAGATCCGGAACCATGCATTTCAGCTCATCTGGAGAAAGAACCTTAACTTTTAACCCCGCTGTAGTGTATAATTCATGTGCCGCAAAGAGTTTTTCTTGTTCTACTTCATTTCTCGCGACCATTACATGACCAGATGAAACATATTTCGTGTCAATCTTTTCTTGTTGAAGCGAGCTCCAAATCTCAGCGGCCAATCGGGCGAAAGGTATTTCGGATAACTCCCTGCCTAAAGACAGCACTCCGCCTCCATTCCTTCCAGAAGCTGCTGCACCAAATGACTTTTTTTCTAAAATAGTGATCGTAAATCCACTTTTTTGCAAAAAAAAGGCGGACATTAGACCAACAATTCCACCTCCAATAATGGTGATATACCTATTTTTCTGTTTTAAATGTGGATGATCAGAAAGAAATTCTTTTAATTGATCATATGTGTCCTTAGCTTGAATAGCTAATTTACTAGTCTCCTTGTCTATGTGAAGATTTAATAAACTAAGACGATCCATTTCTTCCTTCATATTGGTTTACTTCCTTTGAGATATTTTTTGGAGACCTCAATTTTTACCTGACTAATCGTAAAAATGAAATGAGTCTCTCACTCTTCGGATGGATCAAGACTTCCTTGGGGTCACCTTGTTCCTCGATAACTCCGTCGGCCATAAAGATGACCCTGTCAGCCACCTCTTTTGCAAAGCCCATTTCATGAGTGACGACGACCATGGTCATGCCTTCAAAAGCTAATTGCTTCATTACTTGCAAGACTTCCCCAACCAATTCCGGGTCTAATGCGGATGTAGGCTCATCAAAAAGCATAATCTTCGGATTCATCGCTAGTGCTCTTGCAATGGCTACACGTTGCTGCTGCCCTCCTGATAGCTTTTTTGGATATACATCCTTTTTATCTTTCAAGCCTACTTTTTCCAAAAGCTTGATCGCTTCCATCTCTGCTTCAGCTTTACCCTTATTCAATACTTGAATGGGACTAACCGTTACATTTTCTAATACGGTCATATGTGGAAATAAATTAAATTGCTGAAACACCATCCCCACTTCCTGACGAACTTTACTAATGTTTTTTATAGAATTGTCCAATTTGATATTGTCGACGATGACATTTCCGCTAGTTACCGTTTCGAGTCGATTGATACAGCGGAGTAAGGTGCTTTTCCCAGAACCGCTTGCACCAATTAATGCAACGACCTCACCTTTATAGATTTGAAGGTCAATCCCTTTTAATACCTCTAATTGATCAAAGCTCTTATGGAGATTTTCAATATGAATAATGGGAGATAATGGGCTCGCCATTTCTATCTTCCTAGCTTCCACTTCATTTCCTCCTAGCGTTCACTTATGGACATTCGTTGTTCAATCTTGTTCAAAATAAACGTAAAAATGGTTGTCATCACTAGATAGAAACCAGCCGCGACAATATAAAATTCAATAAATGCATAATTCGTAGCCGCAAATCGCTGCGACACCATCATTAATTCGGATACTGTTACAAGTGAAGCCAACGATGAATCCTTCAGCATCATGACAGCTTGGTTTCCAAGGGAAGGTACACTGACTCTAAGGGCCTGTGGCAGGATGATTTTTTTCATGATGACAGGGTATCTCATCCCTAAAGATTCTGCAGCCTCCATTTGTCCAATTGGAACGGACATAATGCCACCACGGTATATTTCAGCAATGTAGGCAGCCGCATTCAACCCTAATGCAATGACAGAAGAAATAAATGGGGTTAGCTCAATTCCTATTTGCGGTAATCCGAAATAAACAAGAAACAATTGAACTAGCATGGGCGTCCCACGAATGATCCAAATATAGAATTGAGCAACATAGGAAAAGATTTTTATTTTAGAAATCCTCATTAATGCAATGAGAAGACCAAAAAACATGCCTATGATTATGGATACTAACGACAGTTGAATCGTAACAACTGCCGCCTTTACCAAGAACGGTATAAACTCGCCAACTAAACTAAAATTAAGCATCCTATCTCTCCTTAGCGAATATCTTCACCGAACCATTTCTTACTAATTTCTTCGTATGTTCCATCTTCCATCATTTCCTTAAGATGTTTATTGATTTCAGCTTTTAATGCTTCTTCATGCTTGTTTAAAGTGATTCCAGCGGCATCCCTGTACAGCATGTCTCCAACAGCCTTAAACTTAAATCCTTTTTCTTTAATCATTCTAGAACCAACTGCTTTATCTGTAATGACTCCTACCACACGTTTATTCGCCAAATCCTGGAAGGTTAAAAGATCGCTTTTATAATTCACAATCGTGGCCCCAAGCTCAGTGGCTTTCTTTTCAAATGTCGTACCAATGGCTACACCGATTTTTTTACCGTTAATATCTTTTTTTGGATCTTTAATTTCTGAATAATCCTCATTTACAAATAATTGGGCACCGGTATGATAGTATGGATCCGTGAAGTCTACTTTTTGTTTCCGTTCTTCCGTGATTGCCATACTCGAAATAATAATGGCGTATTTCTTTGATTGTAATCCCCCGATAATGGTGTCCCAAGGAGTCGCTACATAATTAGGCTTAACTCCCATTCTTTTTGTTATTTCATTCGCAATATCGACATCAAATCCTATTAACTTATTACTCTTATCAAAATAGTTAAATGGAGGATACGCACCCTCGATTCCAATTTCAATCACGCCATTTTTCTTAATAGCCGCAAGGATGCCTGAATCTTCGTTCGCATCCTTTCCTCCATTACTTGAGCTTTTCTCACTACTTCCACATGCGGCTAGCATAAAAATTAAACATAAGGTCATTACGAGTAAAATAGGGTTCTTCACATTAGCCCTCCTAAAGTTATAACGGAATAGTAATTCTAATTCTAAAACTACAAAACAATTTCATATTCCCTTCGAATTCAGAAGGAATTTTATCTTGTAATCCCTTGTCCTTTAGAATAAAATTCATCTCCCGCTTACTATTGAAAAACGGGAGATGGCTTTGTTAATTATTTCGAAAAATCAAAGTAGTTTCGCTTCAATAAGCGTGGAGCTGCCATAAGTGTTTCATACGTCATACTTTTTTCGAGCTTTGTGCAATCTATTAAAAATAGCTGATCCTCAATTTCTTTCACCGTATGATCTGTTTGATAGGTCATTCCGCATTCCAAGCAATGAATGGTCGGTGTGTCCTGAATCTCGATTGCTTTTGTTCCATCTGGAAGTTCCCAATACACTGAGTTGCTCGTTTCACGTGCTGTGTCAGATTCGCACCATTGACAAATCAAAATTATTCCTCCTTTGCTCCCACAGTTTCGTACTTACTCATTTGCGCCTGGAATTTTTTCTCTTTTAATTCGTCACGTTTTTCACGTTTATCTTTTAATGAACTATGCTCAGTGTTTTCCTTATACGTTTTGCGGCGGTCTAAACGTTTTAATCCTTCAGGTGTAAGGTTAAATTTCGTATCATCAATAATCGATAGAACACCATTACTTTCAAACTTTTCAAACACTTCAGGATATACCTTTTTGTAGTAATCCTCTGCACTGCCTGACTGATAATTTGTTGGTTCTGGATAAGATGTAATGACACCTTCAAAGTTACGTAATACGACTTTATTAGAACTTTGAGAAATGATATAGTTCGGCTGCAATGGAATTTTGCCTCCTCCACCTGGGGCATCAACAATAAATGTCGGAACGGCATAACCTGATGTATGGCCGCGAAGTCCTTCCATGATTTCCAATCCTTTGCTGATTGGTGCGCGGAAGTGGCCGATCCCTTCTGATAAATCGCATTGGTAAATGTAATATGGACGAACACGAATTTTAACAAGATCATGCATAAGCTGTTTCATGATCGGTACACTATCGTTAATGCCTGCTAAAATAACCGCCTGGTTACCAACAGGTACTCCAACATTTGCAAGCATTTCACATGCACGCTTCGATTCTTCCGTAATTTCAATAGATGTATTGAAATGTGTATTCAACCAAACTGGATGATACTTTTTCAAGATATTACAAAGATTTTCGGTAATTCGCTGCGGGAATACGACAGGTGCTCTTGTACCGATACGAATAATTTCCACATGCGGAATCTCACGTAGATTCTTTAAAATATATTCTAAAATATTGTCATTAATAAGGAGCCCGTCTCCTCCGGAAATTAACACATCTCGGATCTGTGGGTTCGATGCGATATAACTAATCGCTGTGTCTAACTGTTTCTTTGGTACGCCCATTCCGATTTGTCCGGAGAAGCGCCTTCTCGTGCAGTAACGGCAGTACATAGAGCATTGGTTTGTAACTAAAAACAACACGCGATCTGGATAACGATGTGTTAACCCAGGTACTGGTGAATCTTCATCTTCGTGAAGGGGATCTTCTAAGTCATATCTTGTTTTATGCAATTCCGCAGAAATCGGAACAGACTGCATTCGAACCGGACATCTTGAATCATCAGGATCCATTAGCGATGCATAATATGGCGTGATGTTTAATGGGATTGTTTTTGTTGAGATTAAAACCCCTTCCTCTTCTTCTGGTGTTAAGTTAACTACTTTCTTTAAGTCTTCTAAATTTTTGATAGTATTCGTCAGCTGCCAAACCCAATCGTTCCATTGCTCATCCGTAACATCTTTCCAAAGCTCGATTTCTTTCCAATGTCTTTTCGGCTTGAATAAAGTGTTTCTCATTATTAAACTCCCCCTAAATTGGTTGATTTTTTATGACCCCTTTAATAAATTCTCTGTTTATTAAGAAATGGTGTATTCCATATAGTAGCGATTTTCGCCTTCTCCAAACTCATCGAATCTCGTCTCTTTTATAGCAAATCCCATTTTTTCATATAGCTTAACAGCTGACTTATTCTCAACGTTGACCGTTAAGCATACTTTTTGAAATCCATCTTGCTTCAAAATCGGATAAATCTCCTGTAAAAATAATTTCCCTATGCCTTTTCCTTGCTGATCAGAGCGGACATAGAATCCAAAAATATAGGCTTTATGAATATCGTGGTAAGCTCTCATCAATTCACAAATCGCAATCGGTCTTGGATCACTTTCCTGCCGATATTGAATGAGTTTCCCATAACGTGTAAGCGGGACAAGTGTTTGTTCATCTACTGCCCCAAATCCCGGAAATGCATCTTTCTCAAGCTCCATCATCATTGTTAGCTGATCCGGCTTCAATGCTGCCGGTACTTCGATATAATAGGTATTTTTCATTGTTTCCATCGTTCTTTCCCCCTCCGTTCCACTTCATATTCGATATCATCCAGCGGCCAAATTGGCTTAGGAATGTTATGATACGTAAAAGTTGTTAAACGATTGGATGCAACACCAGGTGCATCCACATAAATGATACGGCCAACAATCGGCTCAAAAGCTGCCCGGAAATGATTTTTAGCCTTTAGCCCAAGAATTCTCCTTGTGGCTGGCTCAAGACCAATATGACGAAACATTTCCGGATCATTCGCTGACATCGGTCTTCCAATAAGGAGGATATCCATCTTGCCAACGCGAATGTGTGCCGCCCCCTTTAAATCGACTCTTAAATGCTGGTTGAACGGTCCAGAATTGTGAAATACACCGTCTGATAAGGCCACTACCGTTGCTTCGACCTGTACGGACTCCCCGAATTCAGGCGAGACCTTCCCTCCAAGGGACAACATTACCTTATTTCCGGCTCCCTTCTTGCGGCAAGCCTCAATGGATTCTGGATCGTAGAGTCCTCCAAACAGCGTGTCGGGAATGTTCATCTTCACCATCTCCCGAAGAAGCTCTGTTGTATCCCCGCTCCCGCAGCTTAGAGGATTATCCGAGATGTCCGCCAGCACGACCGGTTTGTCGTCTTCAATCGACATGGCCAATGCAAGCCCTTCTTTTACACCTGGCAAATCCATGATAAATTCTTCTCTTACGCTCCAGAACAAGGAAGCTATCTTTTGGGCAGTCTCTTTTCCTTTTTGCGAGTCGAGAGAAACAACAAGTACACTTGCACCGACCATGGGAATATCCGAGTAAGGAAAGCCACCAAATACGGACACATTATAAATACCTGCTTCCTCTTCGGCTTGTTTCGCCCACTCTATGATTTTGTGCATCGGCCCTTCTGCAGTTCTCATATTGATAGAGGGAGGCATCATCGGCAACTTTTCAAAAGAAGCGTAGTAAGTCACACCTTCCTTTAATTGATTTAACAAAGCGATTGCCGCATGAATACCTTGGTCGTACATATCAATATGCGGATATGTTTTAAATCCAAAATGAAGTGGTGTGTAATCAATCATTTTTTCACTTAAATTGGCGTGCATGTCCAGGGTCGTTGCGATTGGAACATTCGGTCCGATAAGCTCACGAATTTTTCCTAGTAAATGCTCTTCCGGATCATGGAGGTGCTCTACCACCATCGCTCCATGCAGTGCAAGCAATAATCCGTCCAGCCTTCCCGCCTGCTGGATGGACTCCAGCATTTGTTTTTCGATGATGGAGTACGCTTCTGTTGATACTACGCCCGATGGGACCGCTGCCGCACAAAGTAGCGGTACGATTTCTACATCCTCGTCCTGTTTCAATACATCCAGAAACCCACCCACTTCTGTTTTTGTTCCTGTATAGGCATCATAAATTTCATCGCCGATAAAGTAGCCTTCATTTCGAAACTGTTCGATTTCAGTTTTCATCGGGCTGAAACTGTGGGATTCATGGTAAAAGAATGCAATACCAATACGATGTTTTCTCATGTTCTCCCACCTTATAATAGATATAGTCTTTTCATTAAAAGTTCGTATAAATGGACTTCCACTCAGTCATGACATCAAATGCATGATGGGAAACTTCACGGTGACCGTTTCCGGACATCTTCATACCCCCAAAGGCCACTCCCATCTCGGCATTAGACGTTCCGTTATTAATATAGACAAGTCCGCTTACCGCTTCCTTTGCAGCACGGTTCGCATAATGAAGGCTCTCTGTATAAACGGAAGTCGATAGCCCATAAATTGTCCCGTTATTTACCTCCATGGCTTCCTCATATGAATCTACTTCAATGATGGCAAGAACCGGACCAAATATTTCTTCCTGTGCAATGGTATTATTCGGTTTTACATTCTCGATGATTGTCGGTTCATAATAATAGCCGCCCAATTCCTTGACACGCAGGCCACCTGACACAATTTTCCCACCTTCTTCAATCGCTGTTTTTACATATTTTTCGACTGTATGAAGCTGGTCTTCATTTACAAGAGGGCCCACTTGTTTCCCTTCTTCAAGTCCATTTCCTATTTTCATAGACTTTGTTAAATCCACTACTTTTTGTACGAGCAGTTCCTTTACTGGGCGCTCGACGATTACTCGACTTGCCGCTGTACAGCGCTGACCAGTTGTAGTAAACGCTGATTTTACGATTCCGTCTGCGGCCTTGTCCAAGTCCGCATCCTTCAAGACGATCACGGCATTTTTCCCGCCCAATTCCAATGAGATACGTTTTAACGTTTTACTGCTCATTTCAGCCAGCTTTTGTCCGACTTCTGTTGAGCCCGTAAACGAAATGATTTTTACATCCGAATGCTCTGCGAGTGTTTGACCGACTGTTCTTCCTGAACCTGTAATTAAGTTCACAACCCCTGCTGGCAATCCGGCTTCGTCTAACACTTCCACAAAAATCTTTGCCGAAAGCGCAACCTCTGAAGCAGGCTTCCATACGACGGTATTACCAGCAATCAGGGCTGAAAAGATTTTGTAGGAAGCAAGTGCAACTGGGAAGTTCCAAGGGGTAATGCACGCCGCAACTCCAAGAGGTTCACGAACCATTCTTACGTTCCGGTCTGGGAAGCCGGCAGGGACCGTTTCTCCAAAGAGGCGTCGTCCCTCGCCTGCCATATATTGAGCAGTCGCGATGACCACTCCCACTTCGCCTAAAGACTCAGGCAGCACTTTGCCCATCTCCATGGTCATCACACTAGCAAGTTCCTTTTTTCGTATTTCAAACAATTGGGCTGCTTTCATTAAATAAGCCGCTCGTTCTGGAATGGGAGTGTTCTTCCATTTTGAATACGCTTCATTCGCTTTTGTGACAGCCTCATCCACTTGCTCCGTTGTGGCGGCCGCGCATATGCCGACAAGTTCCCCCGTTGCCGGATTTAAGCTTTCAAAGTAGGACTGATCGTGGGCACTCACCCATTTTCCATTTATATAAAGATCTCCCTGAAGAATATCTGTTTTGATTTGACCAGACATATACTTGACCTCCTTTTTTGGTGGTAATCCGAGGTAACGAAAATTAGTTTCCTGAAATGGTTTCGGTTATCACATCTTCTAAAATCGTTAATCCTATATTAAGCACATCTTCTTGAATATTAAGAGGCAGCATTAATCGGATAGTTTGTCCGCTTACACCGCAGTTCATAATGAGCAAGCCATTTTCCAGTGCTTTTGATTTAATTTTCGGTACAAATAAAGCAGCAGATTCGGAATCGAATTCAATACCGATCATCATGCCGACTCCTCGGACTTCAACTATGCCCGGTAAATGTCCGACCGAGTTATGAAGTCGGCCGACAATCTCGGCACCGAGTTTAGCACTGCGTTCTACCAACTTCTCTTCCTCAATAACCTCAATGTTTGCCAATGCCGCAGCACAAGAAATTGGATTTCCTCCAAATGTCGAACCATGACCGGCCGTCGGCCATTTTTCATGAAGCTCACGACTTGCTACAATGGCACCAAGAGGCATGCCGCCGGAAAGGGCTTTTGCCAATACTAAAATATCAGGAGTCACATTCGCGTGCTCTGCCGCGAACATTTTGCCTGTACGGCCAAATCCTGTTTGTACTTCATCAAAAATAAGCAAAATGCCGTGTTCCTCTGTAATCTTTCTTAACTCCTGCAAAAAGCTTGGCGGTGCCGGATAATAGCCTCCTTCACCCATTACAGGTTCAATGATGATGGCCGCTACACGTGAAGGATCCACGCGTAAATCGAACAATTTTTGAAGCTGATTCAAGCAATACTCTTCCGCTTCTTCTTCTCTAATGTTTTTCAGCTGGCTGGGATACGGATAGGGAACGTGGTACACCTCGCCTAAAATCGGTTCATAATAACGACGGTATTTAGCGCTTGATGCCGTAATAGCAGTTGCTCCTAATGTACGGCCATGAAACGATCCTTCAAAAGCAATGATGGCGGGTCTGCCTGTGGCCGCCTTTGCTAGTTTAAGAGCACCGTCAATGGCCTCAGCTCCCGAATTGGAGAAAAAGACCGTGTCTAGGTTTCCTGGTGTGATCTGAGCAAGCTTTTCCGCCAAATTCGCTGCCGTTTCATAATAACCATAGTTCAATCCAAGATGAATCAAGGCTTCAGCTTGCTTTTTAATGGCTTCCACCATTTTTCCGTTCGTATGCCCGACTGCGTTGACAGCTACTCCTGAAACGAAATCGATATATTCCTTTCCGTCTGTCGTCCAAAATTTGGCACCATGCGCTTTTTCAATAACAAGCTCCGTTACCCTTGTCATAACCGGTGATAAATGTTTTTTTGCTTTTTTTTGAATTTCTTCTGTTTTATTTTGTAATTTCATATAGCTCATCCTTTCTTAATTGACCTTTAAATATCGTAAATGATTCATCTAAAATTCTCACAATCTCATCAATTTCTGTTCTCGTAACATTTAAAGGAGGGCTGATGATGAGGTGCTCCCCCTTTGTGCCGTCAATTGAACCGGAACCGGGATAAAAAACCGCACCAAGTTCCATCGCAATTGCATTCAATCTTTCAGCTGCTTTTTCAGATGGATCGAACAGCAGATCCTGCCCACGATCCTTCACAAGCTCCATACCGATTAAAAGCCCTCTTCCACGAACATCAGATATATAAGCATGTTTTTGCTTCAGTTTCAAAAGACGTTTGACTAGGTAGTAACTTTGTTCTTTGACGTTTTCCAGCACCATATCTCTCTCATATACGTCCAATGCAGCAAGACCGGCAGCAACAGCCACAGGATGCCCACTATATGTGTAACCGTGAATGAATTTCCCGTCGCTGTTTTGTATGAGCCCATCGATTAACCGATCATGAACGATCATTCCGGCAAGCGGAGCATATCCCGCTGATACCCCTTTTCCAAATGTGATGATATCAGGCCTGATGCCAATCTGTTCTGTCGCGAAGTTGGTACCCGTACGGCCGAATCCAGTCATAACTTCATCGATAATTAAGACGATTTCGTAACGATCACACAGCTCTCGAACTTTCTCAAAATACCCCGGCGGCGGTGGAACAGCACCTTGCTGACTTCCGACAATCGGTTCGGCGATAAATGCCGACACGTTCTCAGGACCAAGCTCTAAAATGGTTCTTTCAATATCCGTCACACATGTCCAGTTTTGTTTGGAGAGACAATCCTCTTTTTGACGATCGTATGGACATCGGTGGCAGTACGGAGAATAAACATGGGCATAGTTTAAAAGATTAGGAGTGTATGCATGTCTTCTTTTAACGTCTCCTCCTGCTGATAAAGAACCGATGGTGTTACCGTGATACGATTGCCATCGCCCAATTACAATATGTTTTTGGGCTCTGCCGGCATCCCGATGATATTGCCTCGCCAGCTTCAAAGCACTTTCATTAGCTTCTGAGCCTCCGGTTGTAAAATACACTTTATTTAAATGGTCTGGGGCCATTTTTCCGATGGTTTCAGCCAGTTCATGCAACGCTTTCGTCTCGAAGCGCATGGTATGGACGAAAGCTGCCTTTTTTGCTTGTTCTGCCATGGCCTCCCCTATAGAAGTAATCCCATGGCCTAAGTTAGCTGCAACCGCACCAGAGCAAGCATCCAAATATTTTTTCCCGTTCTCATCGACGAGATAGACACCTTCACCGTGGGTAATAATCGGATACTCCTTTTTTAAATCCCGATGAAACACGTAGTCTTTTTTTATTCCAGCCATCTTTCCACCACCATTGCCAATCCTAATCCCCCCGCCACACAAATCGTCGCAAGGCCATATTGCCGTTTTTGTTTTTCAAGCTCATGACATAATGTAGTCACGATTCTTGCACCGGAGCATCCAAGTGGATGGCCTAAGGCAATCGCCCCTCCGTTGACATTCACGTTGTCTCCTTTTAAGCCCCATGCTTTTAAACAAGCAAGACTTTGAGCAGCGAATGCTTCGTTTAATTCAATTAAATCGATATCTTCCATTCGAAGTCCCGCTTTTTTCAATGCTATTTGGGATGCTGGAACCGGACCGATTCCCATTTCTTTTGGTGATACACCCGCTGCAGCAAAGGAACGAATTCTTGCCATTGGGACCACTCCAAGTTGTTTTGCTTTTTCTTCGGACATCAACAATAGCATCGAGGCCCCATCATTTCTGCCGGAGGAGTTTCCGGCTGTTACCGTACCGTCCTTTTGAAACACTGGACGCAGTGTTCCTAACTTTTCAATGTCCGTCAATCTTGGGTACTCATCGACCGCAAAGTGTCTGATTCCCTTTTTTCCTTCCTTTACCGGAACAGGAATGATCTCTTCTTCAAAATGGCCCATTTCAATTGCACGTTTCGTCTTCTGCTGACTCATGAAGGCAAATTCATCTTGTTCACGGCGGCTAATCTTATATTTTTCAGCCAGCCACTCAGCTGTTTGCCCCATTGTGAAACGTCCATATATCTCCTCCGGCTGGGATTTTGGCTGACTCTCCGTATTTGAATCATACAGCGTTATATCTCCTATCATCTGGCCGAATCGAGTACCGATCATATAATGAGGAGCTTGTGACATGCTTTCGACACCTCCTGCTAAAACGACGTCCGCCTGACCTGTCATAATCGACATCGCCCCGTTAATGACAGCCTGCATACCCGAACCGCACTGACGATGAACGGTATAAGCAGGAATCGATTCTGGAAAATGGGCCTGTAATGCTGAGACTCTTGCAATATTCGGTGCATGCGCACTCTGCTTTGTTTGTCCGACAATGACTTCATCGACAATATTGGCGCCATAACCAGAAGCAGAAAGATTATTTTTCATGATGAGAGATACAAGCTCCTCTGGAGGCGTATCTGCCAGTGATCCGCCGTAGCTTCCGATAGCAGTCCGAAATGCATTTACGATTACAACCACTACGCGGTCACCTCTTTGCCTTTATTGAAAGATTCAGCAATTTGAAAAGGTGCGTCCGTTTTCTGTTGAACTTCCTCAAGGGAAACACCAGGTGACAGCTCAATAAGATGAAGCCCATCTTCCTTAACAGCGAAAACAGCCAAATCGGTAATAATTAAATCCACTATTCGTTCCGATGTGATCGGATAGGTTAATTCCTTGACGACTTTTGACTCTCCCTGGTTAGACGTATGCATCGTTGTTACGATTACCTTTTTGGAGCCTTCCAATAAATCCATCGCTCCGCCTACACCAAGAACACTTTTTCCTGGCACGGCCCAGTTGGCGATCCGCCCAATTGCATCGATTTGCAGCACACCAAGAATTGAAACGCTTACATGTCCTCCGCGAATCATCGCAAAAGAGGAAGCACTATCAAAAAAGGATGACCCTTCCAATACTGTGACAGGCAGTTTCCCTGCATTGACAAGATTTTGGTCAATATGCTCTGGAACAGGGGTAGGACCTACTCCAAGGATGCCGTTTTCCGAGTGTAAAAAGACTTTAACATCTGATGGAATGTAATCAGCCACCAGCGTTGGAATCCCTATGCCCAAATTGACGATATCGCCATCCTTCAATTCCTTCGCCGCTCTTGCAGCAATGTATTGTTTCACGTTCAAGCTAGTTCCCGCCCTTCACTACGATAAAATCAACGTATAAATGAGGAGTCACAATTTCTTCAGGAGAAATTTGCCCTACCTCCACAATCTCGTCCACCTCTGCAATAACCACATCAGCTGCTGTTGCCATCATCGGATTGAAGTTCCTTGCTGATTTGTTGTAGATGAGATTTCCTAATTGATCCGCTTTTTTCGCTTTAATGAAAGCAAAGTGGGCTTTAAGAGGCTCCTGGAACACATATTTTTTACCATTAAGGATACGCTCCTCTTTATTTTCAGCGATTTTTGTTCCTACGCTGACCGGCGTATAAAACCCTCCCAGTCCCGCACCACCCGCTCGAATAGCTTCAGACATCGTCCCTTGAGGGAGAAGCTCCACTTCCATTTCCTTTTCCTGATAGGATTTAACCACCTCCGGGTTGGATGTAAAATAAGATCCTATCGCTTTTTTTACTTGTTTTTGCCGTACTAAAACCCCAAGACCTCTACCTGGTTCACCAAGGTTATTACTAATAATCTCTAAGTCTTTCACTTCCGACTGAGCCAAAGCGGCTATTAAACTAAGCGGACTTCCGACAAGTCCAAATCCACCTACCATAATTCGAGAGCCGTTTTTAACCATTTTTACAGCTGCTTCGCATGTAATCAGCTTGCTCATGTTTTTTATCCCTGCCTCTCCATCGACTTTTGTGGATGTTAACAGTTCGGTAAAATAAAAAACCGAGCAAAACATAAATCTCTATAAAGAATGTCGTTCTAACGAACATTCCTTACAAAGAGTTCATGTTTGCCCGGTTTTAATAAGACCATGGGAAGAGGTCATCTTCCCACTTTATTATAACCAAACGTTATATATTCATTTGCTTCACATTATCCCAGTAGCGTTGAACTGCAGCTTGAAGAGCCACAATGATCGCTTGCTGGGATGGAGCAAAATAAAAACTTTGAATTCGTTTAATCAGCTGCTCAACACCGTCTTGAAGACAGTAACCTATCAGCAGTTTTTGAAAATAATTTTTTGTTAGTTCAGTTACGAATGTGAATTCAGCTCCGATAATCTTATGATCTTTCAGATCCACTTCGAGGACAATTCCCGCATGCTTATACATTTCATACATGGAAGTTCCCTGTGGAGCTTTTGCATATCCTGTAACAATCACGGTTTCCAGTGTTTGCATGCCCTAATCCACCTTTCAAAAATCCACTGAACATGTTTCTAACACGAGTATACGGGTCAGAATAAACAATGTCAATGTGAATATTTTAAATTTTCAAAAATGTTAAAGCGCTTTCACTATCAAGAAAGGCTTACGACTATTTTTTAGACCTATACACAATAAATAGATTATTCTGCCTTAGATGTTAAAATCCTTCTGGAAAGGTATGAATTTTTTACCAACCACGTTCCTGCATACGCGCTTCAGGAGACAGAGTTGAAATCTCAATACCTTTCATTGCAATTCCAAGATTTTTTGAAATCTCTGCAATTAGTTGATAGTCCTGGTAGTGGGTTGT
Organism: Bacillus sp. MM2020_1; assembly: GCA_011250595.1. Taxonomy (GTDB): domain Bacteria; phylum Bacillota; class Bacilli; order Bacillales; family Cytobacillaceae; genus Neobacillus. The sequence continues at coordinate 89,374 of JAANMP010000013.1, forward strand.
TGCTTCCACGATCGCTCTAGCAAATTTTGCTGGGTTATCAGATTTAAAGATTCCGGAACCAACAAATACTCCATCAGCACCTAACTGCATCATAAGTGCAGCATCAGCAGGCGTTGCTACTCCACCAGCAGCAAAGTTTACTACAGGCAGGCGTCCATGACGCTTAATCTCTAGAAGAAGTTCATAAGGAGCTCCAAGCAGTTTAGCCTCTGTCATTAGTTCATCTTCACTCATTGTAGCGACTTTACGTACTTGTGCATTTACCTTACGGATATGACGAACAGCTTCTACGATATTACCAGTTCCCGGCTCTCCTTTTGTACGAAGCATGGATGCACCTTCACCAATACGGCGTGCTGCTTCGCCCAGATCTCGGCAACCACAAACAAATGGAACTGTAAAATCATTTTTATTTAGATGGTATTCCTCATCTGCCGGTGTTAAAACTTCACTCTCATCAATATAATCAACGCCCATTGATTCAAGAATTCGAGCTTCTACGATGTGTCCGATACGTGCTTTTGCCATCACTGGAATAGTAACCGCATTCATAACTTCTTCTGTAATTCGTGGATCTGCCATTCGTGCAACTCCGCCAGCTGCGCGGATATCAGAAGGAACGCGCTCCAATGCCATTACCGCTACCGCTCCTGCTTCCTCTGCTATTTTTGCTTGCTCAGCATTCACAACGTCCATAATGACGCCGCCCTTTTGCATTTCAGCCATGCCTCTCTTTACGCGATCCGTTCCTGTTTTCATTGTTAAGCCTCCTTAGATGATTATAAAAGTATCTATTTCTTTTAAAAGGAAAATCTCTTGCAATTCATTTGTTATAGTTTTTATAAATGTATTGAATTTCCCTTTCACCTCCATAAAAAATGGATACCCTTACAAATTTATCTAAAATTTAATTTTCACTTTTAAACTTGCAATTACTGTGCCAATATTAAAAACACCTATTTGTTCACTGTTTGTTCACCATTTGTGGAAACAACATGAAAAATTTATTGGCACTACCCTAGTTTTTTTGCACTGAAACTGCAAAAATTCTCATTCTAATAATAAGAAACAAAAGAAAATAAAAAAATCCTAACATCATAAAGACGTTAGGATTTTAAATGATGATCTGAGAGGGATTCGAACCCCCGACCCCATCCCTGTCAAGGATGTATTCTCCCGCTGAACTATCAGATCGCTTATTAAGTACAAATTTAATTATATTGAATTTTTCTAGAATGTCAATATATTTTCAGCTTTACTGCCTAAAAACAGCAAAAAGAAACATTTGTTCTATTTTTCTTGAATAAAGAACAAACGTTTGGATATAATAATAACATACAGTAGAAAGGAGTGATTCAAATGGACGGTTTATTTATGCGTTCTATCGAGGAAAATATTCCATTAGAAATGATTTACCTTGCAGAAAACCAAGAATTATCACAACGTAAGCTGATTGTGAAGGAAGTTACCGACGAATACATTCGAGCCTACTGTTTACTGCGGAAACAAATGCGCACCTTTAAACGTGAAAACATTTTATCGATTATGCCTGAATCCCGTTACAAAAACCACTACCTTCACTAATCCTCTTCCCGCCTACAAATCAAATCACATTTGCTTCCGTCCCCCTATTATTAAAAGCATTTCCACTTTAGTTTTGTTATAATGCAGTGGTAGAGATCGAATCATTGGGGGAATAAATGCATGGAGTTTCCAAAAGGAACAATCAAAGAAGTTACCATTCAGAGCAGCGAACTTGGCGAGGATTTGCAGCTTCTAATCTACCTGCCTGCAAACTTTTCGCCACTATATAAATACTCACTGCTGATTGCCCAAGACGGCCAAGACTATTTCCAACTCGGCAGAATCGCACGATGGGCAGACGATTTTCTTTTCCAAAGAGAAATTGAAAATATAATCATTGTTGGGGTACCCTATAAAGATGTAGAAGACCGCCACAAGAAATACCACCCCTGTGGCATACAAAATCAGCAATACATTCGTTTTCTAGCCCATGAATTAGTTCCTTACCTTGATAAAGAGTTTCCTACTTATCAAATGGGATCGACAAGAGCACTGATTGGTGACTCGCTTGGTGGTGCTGTTTCGCTAATGACAGCGCTTCAATATCCACATACATTCGGAAAAGTCCTGATACAGTCTCCTTATGTGGATGAGTTTATTTTGAATTCTGTCGAGCACTTCTCAGAAGGACAGTTATTACAGCTCTATCATGTAATAGGAAATCAAGAAACAGAAGTTGAGACATCAGATGGAAGTTTGAAAGATTTCCTAACCCCAAATCGTAGGCTTTCAAAAATAATTTCAGAAAAACCCATTACATATTTTTATGAAGAATTTAACGGAAATCATACTTGGACTTACTGGCAGCCAGATTTAAGAAGAGCCCTTAAAATGCTGTTTTAAACTTCCTAGCATGGACATCAACGATAAGTTGTTTAATATATTTTGAAAATTTGTTATAATATTAGGAAGGTTAATTTTTGTATCATAAAAAAAGTCCAATTTATCATAATGGAGGTATTCGAATGAAATTTGGTGTTGTCATTTTTCCATCAAAAAAACTACAAGATTTAGCTAATTCCTATCGAAAACGTTATGACCCGCATTATTCTTTAATTACGCCACACCTCACACTGAAATATTCATTTGAGGCGACCGAAGAAGAGGCTAAAGAATATGCTGAAAAATTACGGAGAGTCGCTGTAAACCATAATGCTTTCCCATTAAAAACTTCAAAAATCAGTTCCTTTCAACCCGTTAATAATGTTATTTATTTTAAAGTGGACAAGACGGAAGAACTTTCCGCCTTGCATAATGAAATCAACCAAGAATTTTCGGAGCAAAATTTAGATTATGCATTTGTTCCTCATATTACGATTGGTCAAAAGCTATCAAATGATGAGCATTCTGATGTATTTGGTTCACTCCGGATGACCAAAATAAATCATGAAGAAACGATTGACCGCTTCCATCTTCTGTATCAACTAGATAATGGTTCTTGGACCGTTTATGAAACATTTCGTCTTGGAAAGGAATAGTTTAAGTGACAGTAAAGGTTGTTGAAAATCAAAAAGAACTTGAAGATGCTTATTCCGTTAGGAAAACTGTTTTCGTTGAAGAGCAAGCAGTTCCACTTGAAGAGGAAATTGATGCCTACGAGGACGATGCAGATCACTTTGTCATGTATGATGAAGGTTCTCCTATTGCGGCGGGGCGATTTCGTTTCGTTGATGGCTATGGAAAAGTTGAGCGAATTTGCGTATTAAAAGTGGCCAGAAAAACTGGTGCAGGTAAAGCGATGATGAATGCAATCGAGAGTTATGCCCTTAAAAAGGATATTCATAAATTAAAGCTTAATGCTCAAACCCATGCCATTCCCTTTTATGCCGGACTTGGTTATGAAGTTGTCTCAGAGGAATTTATGGATGCTGGAATTCCCCATAAAACGATGTTAAAAGAAATATAAACATAGGAAGCACTTGGCGCTTTAAGCGGCAAGTGCTTTTTTGGTAATTCCATCAATGTTCGGGAATCCCTTTTAGTTCCCTTCAGGTTTTGATATGATAGAACATGTCTTGATTTTTGGATATAGAGGGTAAAAACTATGAAAACAGCGATTTATCAAAATCAGAATATTTTCCTTGAACAATTAAGCAGGGATCAATATCAAAAAATATTTCTAGCCGGAAAAAATGGTCAACTGAACTGTTCTGTATGTAAAGAGAACGTTCGATTGTTTTTAGGTATTCAGAAGGAACCACATTTTTATCATTTGCATTCACCTGATATACATTGTCCAGAGCCCACTGTAACTGCGGTAAAATTAGATTCCCACCAATCTACCGAGATAAATGGATTTCACATGCCAAAGGGCAGGACGATTACAACGACCCCACCAAGCATTGATATGTTCAAAACCGCCACAAACATTGAATATACTGTTCCATACAAACAGTCAATGAGTAACAACCCTGTGGAGCGCTCACCTTACTTACAGCAACTTGCCGAAAGTGGCGTTATTTTAGATGAAAGTCAGGCCGCCGCAGTCATGGAGACTGAAGGCTCTTTATTAGTCCTTGCAGGTGCCGGGAGTGGTAAAACTCGTGTATTAACTGCACGGACAGCGTTTATGATGAATGAAAAACACTTGGATCCAAGGACAATTATGCTTGTTACTTTCACATCGAAAGCAGCAGCTGAAATGAAAAACAGGCTGCTTTCGTACCCGCAAATGAAACGAGAAAAAATCACTCAACTTGTTACCGGTACTTTCCATAGCATTTTTTATCGAATCCTTATGTTCCACGATGGAAATAATTGGTCATCAAATAAATTGCTGAAAAAAGAATGGCAGCGGGATAAAATTTTGAAGGAATCAGGAAAAGAGCTCGACTTGTCGGAAAAAGAATTTGCCTATGATTTGGCCCTTCAGCAAATCGGCCTTTGGAAAAACTCATTAATGATGCCGAATGAAGTGAAGCCTGCTTCCGAATGGGAAGAAAAAGTAGTCTTTTTATATAAAAGATATGAGGAATATAAGAATAGAGAGGGTTTGTTTGATTTTGATGATATGCTGATTGGCTGCTATCAGCTGTTTGTCTCGACCCCTTCCCTGCTTGAACAGTATCAAGAGCGGTTTCATTATTTCTTAATTGATGAGTTTCAGGATATAAATAAGGTGCAGTACGAGCTCATTAAACTTTTATCAGGTAAACATAAAAATGTTTGTGCCGTTGGTGACGACGATCAAGCAATCTATTCGTTTCGTGGTAGTGATCCTAGTTATTTGTTGGAATTTGAAAAAGATTTTCCATATGCCAAAATGGTCACACTTGACCAAAATTACCGATCGTCACATGAAATAGTTACTGCCGCAAATCAAATGATTGCTGCCAATAAAGTGAGAAGAACGAAGAAAATGAAGGCACAGTTTTCATCTGAAAGACTCCCGCAGTTATTTTTCCCCTTTGATGAAGAGGAAGAAGCAACAATGATTCTTACAGATATACAAGAGCAGATTTCACTCGGAGCCAATCCGTCAGACTTTGCGATTCTTTACCGGACTAATGCCGGGTCTCGCGCAGTCTTTGAAAGGCTGGCTGGCTCCAACCTTCCTTTTAAAATTGATTTAGATGCAGAGGCTTTCTATGAACGTTATATTGTGAGAAGCGCTCTGGCATTTCTAAAGGTAAGTTTAAATGAAGAGGACCCGCAAGCAATGGCAGACATATTACCATTACTTTTTCTAAAACAGTTAATCCTCAAAGAATTAAAAGCACAAAGCATCCTAAGAGACTGCAGTCTTCTTGAGGCACTCGCACACTTAACAACAGCCCATGCATTTCAGGAAAAGAAATTAAAAAAGGCTGTCACGATTATTCGAGGATTAAAGCATACGTCACCGCAATCAGCGATTGAAAAAGTAGAGAAAGATATTGGCTTTCTTGATTTTCTAAAAAAACGTGGAAATGAATCGAATAAACTTGAAAAAGGATCGGACGACCTTAAGGATTTAAAAGTGGCAGCCAAAAGTTTTGACAGCCTTGAAGCGTTTCTGGCACATGCCGAGCATATGTCGGCGATGAATCGAGAAATCAAAAATTTAAGTAAACATTTTCAAGAAGCCATCAGCCTAAGTACAATCCACCGCTCAAAAGGTCTTGAGTACAAAACCGTTTATATTATCGGCGCAGTCGATGGCAGCCTTCCTCATGATTTTGCCCTAGAAGCTTATCGGAATGGTGACTTTAATGCACTTGAGGAAGAAAGAAGATTATTTTACGTAGCGATGACTCGTGCAAAGGAGCAACTGTTTATTTCTGTTCCACAAAATAGAAGAGGAAAAAAAGCCAATCGTTCAAGGTTTATTACTCCGCTTAATAAAAAGAAGAAGACCAATTCCTAAATTAGGAAAGTGGTCTTCTTTTTTTATTTTTTATTGATCATATTCGAGATTGTATTGAGGTCAAGTTGTTTTCCATCGTTAATGATCGATTTAACAATTTGATCTTCCATTTCTTGACTTACCGGTTTATTGGCAATTTGAGAAACTCGACGGATCACATTACGGACAGTTTTTTCATCTTTAAAATTCGCATTTTGTAATGAATTGGCTAAATCAAAGATATCTTTCATATTAACGCCCGTTTTCTTTTCAATGTTTTTAAAAAATCCATTATCCATGTTCAAAGATCACGCTCCTTCATAAACTACTTTTATTGTATGAAGGAAGGGCAAAATGGTGAATAAAATAGGAAAAGCGTACGCGCCCATAGGCGCATACGCTTTTGAAGCAAAGAAAGGGCTGGCCATCTTTTTTGGCCAACCCCTTCTATTAATACAAGCTTACTGTTTATTAATAGAAGCTTGCACCAACAATGATTAAAAGGATGAATAATACGACGATTAATACAAAAGTCGAACCGCCGCCATACCCACCGCCGTAGCCACCGCCGTAGCCGCAGCATCCGCCGCCATATCCGAACATAGAATGTCACCTCACTTCTGTAATCTCATTAATAACATATGAAATTACTTTATACTGTGTGTAGGCGCGACATCTATTTCAGTAAATTGGATTCAAAAATTTGTAGTCTATCCTTTCGGTTTAAAAATTAATGCACCTATAAATCCAAATATTATTGCTGCAGAGATACCGGAACTTGTCACTTGAAACATACCTGTCAATACTCCGATCAGCCCATGTTTCTCTGCATCCTGCAGGGCTCCGTGGACTAAAGAATTACCAAAACTGGTAATTGGAATGGTAGCTCCAGCCCCTGCAAAGTCAACCAGCGGCTCATACAGTCCGAAACCATCCAATATTGCTCCAATAACAACAAGCAAACTTAGTGTATGACCTGGGGTAAGCTTGGCAACATCAAATAAAAGCTGCCCGATAACACAAATTAGCCCGCCGATAACAAATGCCCAGAAAAACATCGCTAGCATTGGATCACTCCTTATCTCCATTCATTTCGATCGCAACCGCATGTGCAATACAGGGGATCGATTCGTTTTGCTGAAAACTAAGCGGTGACAGCAATGCCCCAGTTGCAACTACGAGGATTCGTTTATATATACCCTTTTTCAATTGGTTTAATAAATGCCCATATAAAGCTGTTGCTGAGCATCCCGCGCCGCTTCCACCCGATTGTACAGGCTGATCATCTTTATACATTAATAAACCACAATCCTGGAATTGTTTCCGCTCTAATTGAAGACCACTTTTGTTGATTAACTCGAAAGCTGTATCATGACCGACCCTTCCCAGGTCGCCGGTTACAATTAAATCATAATAAGAGGGCTCTATTTGAAGATCACGGAAATGGGCCATTATTGTATCAGCTGCCGCTGGTGCCATCGCCCCACCCATATTAAAAGGGTCAGATAACCCCATATCGACGACTTTTCCAATCGTTGCCGAAATTGTCACCGGATGCATCTGCCCAGGTTCATTTGATTGCACTAAAGCTACTCCAGCACCTGTAACCGTCCATTGTGCAGTAGGCGGCTTTTGACCCCCGTACTCTGTAGGGTAGCGAAATTGTTTTTCAACTGCAGCATTATGACTTGATGCACCCGTAAGCACGTACTTCGCGCCATCGTAATTAACTACGAAAGATGCTAAAGCCAAGCCTTCCATTGAAGTTGAGCAGGCACCAAAGAGTCCAAAGTATGGAATCTGCATCGTTCGTGCCGCAAAGCTGGTTGGGGTAATTTGATTAATTAAATCTCCGGCAAATAAAAATTGAATCTGCTCTTTCTCAATTTTCCCTTTTTGCAACGCTGTTTTTATCGCCTCTTCTAAAAGTAACCTATGTGCTTTTTCATAGGTTTCCTTTCCCATCCACAAATCCTCAAATAATAAATCAAAATCATTAGCTAATTTTCCATTTGCTTCAAATGGTCCTCCCGTTACACCTGTTGCTGTAATCATTGGCCGGTTTGTAAAAACCCATGATTGATGTCCTTTTAACAATTACAAAACCCCCCACATTACCAGCAGTGTTTTAATAAGTGCTACAACAAAGGCTGAGAAAACACCGAAGAGAACAACAGATCCTGCCAGTTTAAACATATTTCCACCTACACCTAAAACAAAGCCTTCCGTTCGATGTTCGATGCATGCCGAGATTACGGCATTTCCAAAGCCAGTAACGGGCACGGCACTTCCTGCTCCGGCAAATTGTCCTAGACGATCGTAGATTCCGAAGCCAGTGAGTAACATTGATAAAAAGACCATGGTGGCTACTGTCGGATTTCCTACGCTCTGTTCAGTAAAATCAAAAAAGTAAATATAAAAGTAACTGATGGCTTGGCCGATAACACAAATAATTCCGCCTACTAAAAATGCCTTAATACAATTCTTCAGAACAGGCCTCTTGATTTCATGCTTCTGCTGAAGTTGTTGATAGTTGCGCTGCTGTGGCGTCATATTTTTTTGCTTAGTCGTTGCCATCTTCATTCTTCCTTTCTTACTTCAATTCTTTTGTCATGTTAACAATTTCTTTAAAACGTTTTTCAGCACGTTGATCAGAAAATTTAGAGGTTTTCATTTTCTCATCGAGTCTCACCGTTTCTAAGAAAATTTTATAGTCGCTTGAGATCGTAAAGTTTTCCTTTGGATATTTTTCTTCAAGCATTTTGTTGATGTTCTTTTCAATTTTTTTCATTCTAAAACGATACAAATGCTTAACCTTATAAACAACCAGGGTATCTTTTTTCCCTTTGACCACGGCCACATCATATAATTCTGGAAAGACGCTTACATCCTGTTCAATTGCTTTTACATGATTTTTACTTTCGTGTTTTTCTGTCACAATCGGGCTAGGGTTCGTTGTTTTCATAAGGGTCAATTGGCTATCCTTAACCTGCTGATTTTGAGAACAGGAGGAGAGTAATAATAAACAAGCAAATAATATCCAATAATGAATAACTTTCATTTGATTCCATCCCTTATTTCGTTTTTTTACCATCACTATAGGTAGTTTTTTCGACATTGTCTAAAATTATGACTAGCTACGCGTAATTTATCTATATTCCTCAGCAAATATAAAAAACTGCCAGTTAATCTGACAGTTCCCAATAGCTTACTTTGAAGTTTTTTTGCCACATCCGCACCCTTTTTTCTTTATCGATTTAGATGGTTGATACATTTGGGTTGTTTCGGATGACTGTATGGATTGTGAGTAATCAGTAGTTTGAGTTCTCCTTTTTTTCTGACTCATTTATCTCTCTCCCTTACGATTAATTTATTATCTGCTTGTATTAGAATATGAGCAACTGCGAAGTCTTGTCTCAGCGAACACCTTTATTTTTCGATAAAATGCTGTACAATTGACTCCAATATCGATGCGAAGCCAGCTACTGCAAAAATTAAAATAATCGGAAAAGAGAAGTCGGGGTATAGAAGAGATATAGCTACGATTCCTGCAGAAGCCCATATCCCGGTACACCAGTAACAGCTAAGCAGTTCACCGATAAACTTTTTGAACCCTTTTTCCTTAGGGAGATAATAAACCTCGATTTCACCCTCCTCATTTTCTTCTTTGATTTCATTGAAAAAAGGCTCCCGAATAAACTCAGTTATTTTATCAAAAACAAGGAGCCTGGTCAGCCTAAAGCTTGCAAGCGAAAGAATAAGAATTTGTAAAATCGTTATATTCATGTTGAATTTTCCTTTCCAACTAACATGAAATATATTAATTGCCTAATTTTTCTAAATCAAGGCTATTGTCCGTTACCCAAAAGTGCTCTGTGAAATATGTTAGTAATGTAAGATATATATCACGGTTAAGGAGGAAAAATAAATGGGTTGTGGAAATAATAATCATGATTTTCGTAACGGTAATTGTGTTTGCGAAGTCGTTCGTGCAATTAAAGATATCCAAGATAATGCTGTAGAAGAAGACGATTGCCCAGAGTGTTCCAGTTGTTTCGCTGAGCCTCTAGGTTCTTTGGTGTCACCTGCGAGGAGAGATCCTGTAGATACTCGTGTATTTGTATTAAGTACTGCGGATGGTTCTCCATTCCATGCATTCTTTAGTAACGAAAACAATGCATGTGTATCCATCTACTTCCGCGTAGAAGATGTATTTGACAACTGTTGTGCGACACTTCGTGTGTTAGTACCAGGTCGCCGCGAAGGCGGAACTTTTTGCCCGGTAAACTTAGTTTCAGGCGGAGATAAGTGCTGCATTAACCTGGATAAAGTTTGTCAGGTTGAACGTTTCCGTGCTAGTAACGACTGCATTACAGTTGACTTAAGCTGCTTCTGTGCAGTTCAATGTATTGCTGATGTTAACCTTGGAATTTGCAACTAAAAACTTAGCCAGTCGGTAATTCGGCTGGCTTTTTTTGTTTTGGAAGAACGAAGAATTTACGTTTGCCTGCTATTTTTTTATCCCGATCAGCATTACATTTTTAAGTGCATTGACTGATACTGTTTTCATCGTTTGGTCATGAAAACGGATCGTTACTTCGTTTCCATCATACTTAGTTAGGTACCCCTGATAATTTCCTTCGTCGGTAATGAATACACATGGGGGAGGTGGAAGGACTATAGGATATTTGATTAAATAATCTAATCGTTCGATTACATTCATTTCTTTGAAGGGTTTTACCCGTTTAAATGTTGAGTGATGCTTATCTGATATTGATGTTTTTTGCGGATTTTCTAATTTATTTTCTTCCTTATTTTTTGGCTCTGGTTCAATATCCTTCTTGGCTAAGGAAATTTTCTTTTTACTTTCAACTTCTATTGGCATTTCATCCTCAATTAGCACTTCATCCAATTTGATTGAATAAGTGTCCTGCATGTTAGTTGCAGGAGTCCTTGCAAACGGCTGATGTATATAGAGTAATGGTCCTTTACTCTTCTTTTTCGACATGCTCTGAACCTCCATTTACGTAATCCTACACATTATATTTATGCTAAATGCCCAAACGGGTTCATAGGAAATTAAAAAATTTGCACGCAAAAGGCCCGCATCAGATGCGGACCTGCATTTTTATAGAATATGATATCCGGAATCTACATGGATGTTTTCACCGGTAATTCCACGGGAAAGGTCACTGAAAAGGAAAAGGGCTGTATCGCCAACCTCTTCGGTAGTTGTTGCTCTTCGTAATGGGGCTCTTTCTTCCACTACTCTTGTGATTTCGTTAAAATCACCCACGCCTTTAGCTGATAACGTCCGAATCGGACCAGCTGAAATGGAGTTAACACGAATGCCTTCTTTTCCAAGATCTGCTGCTAAGTACCTGACACTTGCATCAAGAGAAGCCTTAGCCACTCCCATAACATTATAATTTGGAAGGGCACGCTCACCGCCAAGGTAAGTCAACGTCACGATGCTTCCACCCTCTGTCATCAATCCTCTTGCCTCTTTGGCAACAGCTGTTAAAGAATATGAACTAATATTATGAGCAAGCAAGAAGCCCTCTCTTGTAGTGTTCAGATATTCACCTTTTAATTCTTCTTTGTTTGCAAAAGCAATACAATGTGCTACACCTTGAATTGTTCCAACTGCTTCTTTAATTTCAGCAAAGCACTTCGCGACAGCTTCATCACTTGTAACATCACACGGTAAAACAAGAGTCCCTTCAGCTTCTAACGAATTAGCAAGTTCACGAACACTGCTTTCTAATCTTTCACCTGCATAGGTAAAAATTAATCTAGCTCCTGCATTGTGCAATGAGCGGGCAATTCCCCATGCAATACTGCGTTTATTGGCAACACCCATTACTACATAAGTTTTTCCGGATAAAGAAAGATTCATATTGAAAAAGTCCTCCTACGATTACATGAGTTATTAGTACTTGGTACTAATTTTACACTAATTTACGATAAATGAAAAGTTCAACACATCAAACAAAATTTTTTCAATAATATTTTAACAGGTTTCGCAGAATTCCAGCTCTCTTTTCAGTTCATCCACATATTCCTTCGACCCAGTAACAATCAAGCGGTCATTCATTAGCAGCTCCGTATCTCCATGTGGGACGATGGAATCCTTGCCACGGAAAATCCGGACAAATATGATATCGCCTGTAAAAGGAAATCGCCGTAACGACATTTCATCAAATTGCCTATTCAACATTACAATTTCATAAAGTCCTGTTTCCTGATTGGTTAATATGTTTAACAAGGTTGGCGATTCAATTAAGGCTCTGAGCAATACTTTGGTGGACATAAATGTAGAAAATACCTCAATATTATGCTCACGTAAGTTTTCCTCTAATTCAGGACTTTCTATTCGCGCAATGACCCTTGAAACTCCTTTCTCTTTTGCAGCAACGGAAAGTGTTGCATTGACTCTCTCATCACCTGTTGAAATCACCACAACATCAGATTGAAAAACTGATGTCTTCTCCAACGTTTCCAGTGAATAATCAGGTATTTCAACTATGTCAAAAAGAGAATTAGCAATTTGTTTTTCTGATTTCTCCATTTGTATATGATAAAGTATTGGGTCATACAGGCCTGTTTTTAATTCCCGTGAAACAGGCATTGTCGTCTGGTTTGCACCTAAGAATGCCACACTAACCCTTTTATTAGCGACCACTTCTTTAGGGAATAACTTTTTAAAAACAATCGGTGTAATAATAGACGTAATTACAGCAACCAATATTAATGTACCACTCATCTGCGGGGTTATGATTTCTAATCTCTCTCCTATTGTCGCCGCTGCAATTACAAGTGAAAGTGTTGACGTGAGTAAAAAACCCGCTGAAATGACTGTTTTTAACTCATACCAAATTTTCAATATATACACGGGGATAAGTTTTGATAATAACAGTCCTATTAATAGAAGTGGTATCAATAATAAAAGTTTTTTTTCACTAAAAAGGGACCAAATATCAAGATTTACCCCTACCATTACAAAAAAGATGGGAATCAAAAATCCATAACCGAATGAATCCAGCTTATGTACAAGCTCCTGGTTCGGTGATAACAACGAAACCAGGACCCCCGCTAGAAATGCTCCTAAGATGTTTTCTGCACCCACTGTTTCAGACAGGCCTACTAAAACGATGATTAATGTAAATACGGCTCTCGTCCCAATTTGAACGGTCCCCGTTGAAAGTGTTTCGATAAACGTTCGATTTTTAAATCTTTTTCCAAGAAAATAAAGAACTATACCTGCTGCAAACAAAATAAGCAACAGCCACGTATTTCCATGACCTGATTCATTAAGAGATACGAATACTGCTAGTAAAATCATCGTCACCAAATCAGCAATGACCGCCACCAATAAGATAATTTGTCCGATAACGGTTTTCATCAGGTGTGCCTCTTTCAAGGTGGGTACAACAACCCCCAATGATATCGTTGAGATGATCAAGGTCATTAAAAAGGCATTATCAATAAAACCTGCCATTACAAACAAATACGATAAACCAAGCGAGAAAATAAAAATACCTGCAAAGATTAGCCCCGCGACAACGAATGAATTGGGCTCTATTTTCCCATTCGGAAGCTTTTTACGTAATTTTCTCCCTGCAAAGGCCGTGAAGTCTATTTCCAGACCGCTTAAAAACATGAGAAAGATAAACCCTAATGTAGATAGGGTTGAGATCCACATATCTTCGTGAACCACATCGAAACCGCTTTTTCCAATTACAAGTCCCATAATGATTTCAGCGACAACCACAGGGATATAATGCAATTTAAACCGATGTAAAAGAATGGGTGTTAAAAAGGCCATCGTCACAACAATTAATAAAGAAATGACTGATACATGTTGCTCCATTCATGTAACTCCTCTCCAATAATTTATAGTTTAGAATCCTTTTTATAAAAACTAACTCTTAGGCAAAAAATATCGATATAAGGGAGTTGATTTAATGAAAATTGATATAATCGGTGATATTCATGGCTGTCTTACGGAATTAAAGGAACTCACTCTAGAACTGGGTTATCAATGGGAGAATGGAATACCAATCCATCCCGAAGATAGAGTACTGGGATTTCTAGGCGATTTAACGGATCGCGGACCTGCGTCACTGAACGTAATCGAAATTGTATGGCAACTGGTTCTTAAAGAAAAAAAAGCCTATTACACACCGGGAAATCATTGTAATAAGTTATACCGCTTCTTCCTTGGCAACAAAGTTCAGATTGCTCACGGACTAGAAACAACAGTTGCCGAATATCAATCATTATATAAAAAAGAGCAGCAATCCATTCGAAAAAAATTCACCGAACTTTATGAAAAAGCTCCATTATACCTACAATTAGACAACAAAAAGCTTGTGATTGCCCATGCCGGGATTAAACAAGAATTTATCGGACAATCGCATGCAAAGGTCAAAGAGTTTGTCCTTTACGGAGATATTACAGGAAAAAAACACCCTGATGGATCACCGATAAGAAGGGATTGGGCCAAAGAATATCACGGTGAAACATGCATCGTTTACGGACATACACCAGTTCATGAACCAAGAATCATTAATAATACGTATAATATTGATACCGGGGCAGTCTTCGGCGGAAAACTAACCGCTTTAAGATATCCAGAAATAGAATTGATTTCAGTTAAATCAACTATGCCATATGTAGAAGAAAAATTTAAGGAATTTGATTAAGGAAAAGCGGAAGCGCCCTGCCGTTGTAAAAAAGGCTGCCTCCTAAAAAAGCGAGTCAGCCTCTAAAATTTCACCCATATCATCTGGAAGTGGTGCAGTAAAAATCATTTCCTCTCTTAAAAATGGGTGAATAAATTTTATTTTTTTACAATGAAGTGCCTGCCTGGCAATTAAGGACCGATCTCCTCCATACAAATCATCACCAAGCAAAGGATGCTTTAAATAAGTCATATGAACCCGAATTTGATGGGTTCGTCCAGTATCAAGCGTTAGCTCTAAATAAGTAAAATCGCGATTTCGCTCAAGCACCCGATAATGGGTGCAAGCAAATTGCCCATCCTCACGAACTTCCCTCTCAATTATACTATCATCTTTGCGTCCAATTGGCGCCTGTATAGTACCATTGTCTAACAAAACCCTGCCTTCCGCAAATGCTTCATAAGTCCTCTTAACCCCACCACTGCGCTGCATCATACTAAACAAATGGTGGACATGACGATGCTTCGCTACGAGAACAATTCCTGAAGTATCTCTATCCAGCCGAGTAACAATATGGGAAGTGGTCTGTAGTCCACTTCGCTGATAATAGCCAATTAGTGCATTCGCAAGGCTGCCGTCAGGATGCTCTCGAGACGGAATCGTATTCATTCCTGCCGGCTTATTTATTACTAAGAGATACTCATCCTCGTATAGGATAGTTAACGGGATTTCTTCTCCCTTAAGTCCCTCACTAGGATACTCCATTGGAAAAAAAACCGTTACTTCCTCCCCTATTGATAGTTTGTATCGAACATTTACTTCTTCTCCATTTACTTGGATACTCCCACCCTTGAACTTAATATCCGTTAAGGCAGTCCGAGAAATCTCTTCCTTCTTTAAAAATTCCCTTAATAATTTCCCGGCATCGCTTTCATTAATAATCCACTTCAATTTAAAGAGAGAATACATGACCATGCCCCCTTCACGTCAATCGGAAATAAAGGAATCATGTACTCTTTTCCAAAAAGGAAACGGCCGGAAACGGGCAAAGCGAATTTTTTCCTCTGGCACCCTAAATTGAATGGATTTTACATCCTTATGAAGCAGTGTCAGGTGGTCGATTGTCACTTGAAAATCAGACCGATTTACCGGTTTAAGCATACAGGTATGGTGTGCAGGGAGAATAAGCGGCGAGCCTATGGTTCTAAAAACTTTGTTATTAATCGATGCCATTTCAGCCACTTGGAGGGCAGCAATGGACGGATGGATAATCGCCCCGCCAAGTGCCTTATTATAGGCAGTACTTCCTGATGGAGTTGAAACGCATAAACCATCACCACGGAACCGCTCAAAATGCTGTCCGCGGATTTCCACATCCATCACGAGTGTCCCTTCAACACTTTTAACGGTTGACTCATTTAAGGCAAGATACCTAGATTCCTTGCCTGCATGAGAATAGCGGATAATCACCTCTAACAATGGGTATTCCACGACATGATAGGGTGTTTTAGCAATCGCAATCACTAACTTTTCAATTTCATCGGGAATCCAATCTGCATAAAAGCCGAGATGACCCGTGTGAATTCCGACAAAAGCCGTTTTATCCAATCGGCTGCTATAGCGATGAAAGGCATAAAGGAGTGTCCCGTCACCACCAATGGAAACAACTATATCTGGTTGGTCCTCATCGTACACAAGATCAAAATCAAGTAAATAGGTCCTCATTTTGTGCATTAAGATATTTGATTTCTGATCTCCTTTTGATGTAATCGCAAATTTCATAGTATTTTTGCTCCTTGTGGCTTGTTTGGCTATTCAAAAGGCGGTATTGACAATTAATCCTTCTCTTCTTGTTTCAATTCTTTCTTTCTTGTAAAAAATGCTTGAGCATCCTGTATTTCACCGCGAATCAATGACATTTCCTCGTCTAAACGAAATGCTGCTTCCGCAGCTCTTTGCAAACGCATTTGAATATCACTGGGAAAAACACCCTTGTACTTATAGCTTAATGTATGTTCAATTGTCGCCCAAAAATTCATTGCAAGCGTTCGTATCTGAATTTCCGCTAAGATTTTCTTTTCTCCATGGATGGTTTGAACTGGGTAGCGAATAACAACATGGTAGGACCTATACCCGCTTGTCTTTTTATGTGATATATAATCTCTATCCTCGACAATTTCAAAATCATTTCGGTTTCGTAATAAATCGACGACAGTATGAATGTCATCGACGAACTGACACATAATACGCATACCCGCAATATCTTGCATTTCTTCTTCTAATCTTTCTAGTGGTATTCCTTTTTGATTTGCTTTGTCAAGAATACTTGCGATCGGTTTAACTCTTCCAGTAACAAATTCAATCGGTGAATGAGTGGCATCAAGTTCGAATAGACCTCTCATCCCCTTTAATTTTACTTTTAATTCTGCAACAGCCTGTTTATATGGGGCTAAAAATTGGTCCCAATGCTTCATGATTTCACCTCAAACCATATTATGTTAAGAATATGCTCTCTACCTTTGAAACCAATTCTTTCCCATAATTACTATTTCCCTTAATATTAGATAGGACATAATCAAATTCATCATGGAAATTTACCAGTTCTTTTTGCTCATCATTAAAGGAAATCCAAACAGGTAACCTTTTTTCATAGGCATTATTTAAAAGCGGCCAGATTTGTTCATGTAAAACGATATATGTATAATCATTTTTATCTTCCATTAAGTAAATGAAAGAGTATTGGATAGAATCAACAAGAATCTGTTCCTCTGGAACCAAATCAATAATTGACTCATTCGTTTCTAACATTAGTTTATCTTCAAGTATGTATGCTTTTAGAATTGTAATATTTTTCTTCATCTCTCTACCTCCATTATCTCCCTACTTATTTTAGCATAATTCATGCATTTCTCCCAAGAATTGATGTTAAAGTCGGAGCGGATAATAGAGAAAAACTCTAGGTTGAAAGGAAGTTAAGCAATGACGCAAAATATCGAAATCGAATTTAAAAATATGCTGACAAAAATAGAATATGAAAGCTTCCTTAAGTATTTCAAGATCTGCCAAAGCCAAATATTCTCCCAGGAAAACCACTACTTTGATACACCCGATTTTGCTTTAAAAAGTAATGATTCTGCACTAAGAATTCGCAAAAAGGGCGGAACCTACGAAATGACATTAAAACAGCCAGCAGACGTGGGGCTGCTAGAGACCAATCAAGTCATTGGGGAAGAGGAAGTCTTAATGGCCATTCATCAGGGCATCCTACCAACTGGAATCATTCAACCTCTTATCGAAGACTACCAAATTTCTTTTTCTACTATTGAATATTTTGGATCCTTAATTACGGAGCGAGTTGAAATGGAATACAAGCAGGGGTTACTAGTGTTGGACCATAGTATCTATCTAAGCAAAGAAGATTATGAATTAGAATATGAGGTTGAGGATTATCAGATTGGAGAGAAAATCTTTTTGGAACTTCTGAAGCAATTTAAGATTCCTTCTCGAAAGACAGAAAATAAAATTGTTCGTTTCTATAAGCAAAAGTTTGATCAAACGAACTAAAATAAAATCTTCAAAGAAGAATTAGAGCAGTTTCCAGATTTGGAGTTATTTCCAACATACTCCTTTCTTTTTCTCCTATTAAAATATTCTCAATTGGTATACATTAATAATGCCTTTAGAAGACAAATTCGCATTTTCAAAGCAATTAATTTGAGATATGAAATGGGCATTGTTAAAATTAATTTACATAATACTTTAGGGGAGTTGTCAACATGATTGAGAGAAAGCTTTCACCATTTGAATCCATAGGTGAAGATACATTACACCGTCTTGTGGACACTTTTTATGGCCTTGTTGCACAACATCCTGATCTTGCTCCTATATTCCCAAATCAATTTACTGAGATTGCTCGAAAACAAAAGCAATTCTTAACTCAATATTTAGGCGGACCTGCATTGTATACAGAAGAGCATGGCCATCCGATGATGCGTGCTCGCCATCTGCCATTTCCGGTTACTCCAATACGAGCGAGAGCTTGGTTATCATGTATGACTCAAGCAATGGACATAATTGGCTTACAGGGGCCGATAAGGGACGATTTTTATTCACGACTTCACCTTACTGCCCAACATATGATTAACACGCCTGATGGCGCGATATCAGGTGAAGATCGTGAATAGTTCAAGATTTTCAGGCTCTAAGCAGCAGTGTGGTGGTAGTGAAAAAAAGCCGATTGAGATTTATATGTTTATTGACCCATTATGTCCGGAATGTTGGGCATTGGAACCTATTTTAAAGAAGCTTCAAATCGAATACGGTCGTTATTTTTCTATAAAGCATATTTTAAGTGGACGATTAGCCGATTTAAATTTGAGTAAGAAAAAGAATTTTGAGAATATCGCTCAAGTTTGGGAGAAGACTGCTAGTAGATCTGGTATGTCATGTGATGGGAGCCTTTGGTTAGAAAATCCTGTCGATTCACCTTATACAGTTTCAATTGCTCTAAAGGCAGCTGAGCTGCAAGGGAGGCGTGCTGGGCTTCGTTTCCTGAGAAGAATTCAAGAAGGATTATTTTTAGAAAAACGAAATATTTCTAATCTTGAAGTGTTAAAGGATTGTGCAAGGAGTCTAGGTTTGGATGTGGAGGAATTCATGATTGATATCCATTCCGATAGTGCCGCGAAAGCCTTCCAATGTGATTTAAAAATCACATCAGAAATGGATGTACAAGAAATTCCCACATTAGTATTTTTCAATGAAAATGTTGAGGATGAAGGAATTAAGATAACGGGTTCTTACCCATATGAAGTATATGTCCAAATTTTAGAGGAAATGCTTTCTGAAAAACCAGTACTGACTCCCCCGCCTCCGCTAGAAACATTTTTGAAGTTTTTTAAATTTGTTGCCTCAAAGGAAATTGCAGTGGTTTATAATATGTCTATTTCGCAAATTGAACGGGAAATGAAAAAACTACTTTTAAAGCAGGTGGTCGAACAGATTCCCGCTAAATATGGGACCTTTTGGAGGTATATCGAAGAATAGAAAATGTCGGGATTAACCGGCATTTTTTATTTTTATGTAAGGCTATCTTCGCATAGATTGTTGTTTTTCGTATAAGTTTATAAACCAGTATAGTTAGATACTTCGTGGCATCTTTTCGTAAGAACATTTGCGAAAATTGCCCAGGAACTTTGTAAGTGAACAGTATTATGCTCCAAAAACAACAAGTTTACGAAAAGAGCCTCATGTAAAAACGAAAATGCCTTGCAGCTGTTACACTGCAAGGCATTTTTCTATTATACGAACAAAGGGGATGGGAGAAATTTTTCACGGTTCAAACAAAGGGGTATATGTTTGTTGTGATCAACTTCACGTATATAATATAGCATGGGATCAAAGAGGCTGACAATAAGTTTGTGCCTTATTTCACATAATTGTCAAAAATCATAATTCCATGGAAAGGACAATAAACATAGTAGTACAAAGAATAAAAACTTACTTTTAATAAGGGTGGCAAAATTCTATGAGAAAATTCCCTTTCGTTATTATGGTGCTTTTTATGTTCATTGCTTTTTTCCTTCAAATACTCGCTCTGTTAAAGATCTTTCCTCTTTTAGTTAGTACACCCATTTTGTTTGTATCCATTTTTATTTTCATTTTTTATCTTAATGACCGAAAGCGGTTTAGAGGATTTTAAAAGGGATGGCTGCCAACAGGCACCATCCCTTTATTTATGCTTTTGATAATAATTGTTCTAATTCATTCAGTTTCTCTTCAAATACCTTACAAGCATTCTTGATTGGATCAGCACTTGTCATATCTACACCAGCTTTTTTCAGGACTTCGATTGGATAATCTGAACTTCCTGAACTTAAGAAGTCGATGTATCGTTTGACTGCCGGCTCACCCTCTTCTAGAATTTGCTTGCTTAACGCAGTAGCTGCACTAAAACCAGTGGCATATTGGTAAACATAATAATTGTAATAAAAATGTGGAATTCTTGCCCATTCTAACCCGATTTCCTCATCAATTACAATATCCTCTTCACCGAAATATTTCTTATTTAATTCGTAATAGCTTTCCGTTAATGCGTCTGCAGTTAACGCCTCGTTATTTTGGGCCTTTTGATGGATCATGTGTTCAAACTCTGCAAACATAGTTTGCCGGAACACGGTGCCTCTAAAGCCTTCTAAATAATGGTTGAGTAAGTAAATACGTTTCTGTTCATCATCAATTGTTTTCAATAGATAGTCATTAAGAAGAGCTTCATTACATGTTGAAGCCACTTCAGCAACGAAAATAGAATAGTTGCCATAAGGATACGGCTGTGATTTTCTTGTATAATAACTGTGTACAGAATGACCAAATTCATGGGCAAGTGTAAATAAATTATTTACATTATCCTGCCAATTCATCAGAATATACGGATGTGTACCATATGCTCCTGAAGAATAGGCCCCACTCCGCTTTCCTTTATTTTCATGGACATCGACCCAGCGATTTTCGAAGCCTTCTTTTAATATATTCGAATATTCCTCGCCTAATGGGGCTAACCCTTTAATAACTAAATCTTTTGCCTCTTCGTATTTAATTTCCATTTTCACATCTTTGACAAGAGGTGTAAATAAATCATACATATGAAGCTCATTAAGCCCTAGGACTTTTTTTCGAAGCTTGATATAGCGATGTAATAAATGAAGATTATCCGTAACCGCATTAACAAGGTTATCATAAACGCTTTCTGGGATATTGTTTGCAGAAAGGGCAGCATGTCTGGCTGAATTATACTTTCTTACCCTGGCATTAAAATTATCCTTCTTCACATTCCCACTTAATGTACTTGAAAATGTATTTTTAAAATCACCATACGTCTTATATACTGCCTTAAAGGCATCTTGTCTTATTCTAGGGTCTGCGCTTTCTAAAAAGCGGATATATCGGCCATGAGTAATTTCTACCTCTTCGCCATTTTCATCTTTAATCGTTGGAAATTCGAGGTCTGCATTGTTCAACATCCCAAACGTATTGCTAGAAGCATCCATCACTTCGCTCGCCTCAGCGAGCAATGCTTCCTGCTCCGCTGTAAGGACATGCGGTCTTTGCAAATTAATTTCAGCTAAAGCATGCTCATACAATTTTAATTCCGGTTTCTCATTTAAGAAGCTAGTTACTTTGCTCTCGTCTAGTGAGAGAATTTCTGGAACAATAAATGCTAACTGGCTGGCTGCCTGTGAATACAGATTCTTCATTCTGTCATCTAAACCTTGGTAAAATGAGTTCGTGGTGTCTTGGTCATAACGCATATGTGAATATGTATAAAGCTTTCCAATCCGTTCTAACAGTTTATCTTGGAATTGAAGAGCTTCATAAAGTGTTTCTGCGCTTTCTCCTAATTTCCCTTCAAAATTTTTTATCCCAGGGATTTGGCCTTTTACCTCTTGAAGCTCCTTTTCCCACTCCTGGTCACTTGAGAAAATATCTTCTAATTTCCATGTATCTTGCGCTGGAATCTCATTTCTTGCTGGCAGTGATTTTATTGCTGTTTCATTTGCCATCCTTCATCCTCCATTCTTTTTTTAGGCTTCGAAATGTAGTTATCATTTATTATATTCTCCCTAACTTTTCAATCTCCTTTTCTGTTTTGGCAGATAGGACACTATTTACACCTCTATATAGTATGCCCTTATACCTGGTTTCATTTATTTATTTGATTTGATTCGATGATATTTTTGAAAAAATGCCAGCTTTGCTTCCTCTCTTTCGCGATTGGACTTGGGAATGGAGATGGCCTTTTTCAATTGGAAAGTAGTTTCCCCTTTTTCTGCTATAATACCCAATTGCTCTAAGAGTAAAAGATAATCAGTAATCGCTAATAATGGATTAACCGGTTCAAGCTGTGGTAAATTTCTTACGACAATTTGCTTTTTACTCAGCCTCTTTTGTAAATGGAAGTTTATTTCATGAAGGGAAATCAAATCATAGGGTCTTTTTGCGGCAATAAAATCCATATATAAATACGTTTGCCAAATGATTGCTGGCGTCTGGAGAAGTAATGAGTGTGAGACGGGCAGGCCAATTTCAGGTGGCAATAAGAAAGGATTTAGATTTTTGTTATAAATTTCATGAAGGAAGGCTTTATGCTGTTTATTAGGATGAATAGTCCAATTCAGATTAAATTTTTCAATTTCCCGTGTCCAGCTTGATAAATCAAATGAGAGCTTTACCTTAGGTTCCACTAAGTCATTTACGTTCATTTTCATTATAGGGTGAAAAGTATGATGGGCGAAGGCATTTTTAATGGAGTAGGGGTGAATTGAATCAATCAGATGAAATTGTTGTTTTTCGGGGCAATATGCTGGGATATAGAACTTTCCTGAGGATGTGGTCCGTAAAAATAAATACTGAAAGTTTGACAATGCAACAATATTCTTCTTTTTATTGTGTATTTGACTACTAGCAAGAATCCAAATTGGAATGTACCCTTTCTGCAGGTATGAATTCGTCCGCTTGATAAAATTACTTTCTGAAATAGTTGAGCATTGATACTCTAATGCGTATTTCTTACCATTATGATGGAAAATGATATCAGGCCGCTGCTGAATTTCCCGATCATAATATTCTAAAATGGCAGGAATCTTTTGTCCCACCAGCCACTGATAGAGTTGACGTTTTCCCTCCATATGGGATATTGATTCATTTTCATAAAAATTACGACAAGTTCCCCCTTGCTTATGTGCAAAATGAAAAATCCGCTGATCTCCTAATTTTAGCAATACCCTTTCTCCACAAATAGGGCAATAAAATTCTTCTTTGCTTCGAAGGTCCAAAAGTGCGTCCTTTTTGTAATCAAACCCTAGACAAATACTTTTACCAGTGTTTGTTTGTGCAGTTAACAATTATTTATCTCCTCCTTTTCTTTCATAATTCGCTATATCTATTGATAATTCCTTTTAATATCAAAAAAAACTCGCCAATTCGACGAGTTTTTTAACATGATTCTTACAGTAAGGGCGAGAGTAACCGCGCTGTGGATTCTAGGACTCTTAGTCCTAGGTGTCTTTCATGAAACGTTTTTTTATCCAACTGTATAGAATATTCAAGGTCATTTATATATTCCGCAACGAGCTTTTGGGTACTATTCGTTCGGAATAAAAAGGCATTTACTTCAAAATTCAAATGGAAGCTCCTCATATCCATATTGGATGTTCCAATCGAAGCCAGTTCATGGTCAACGATCACAATCTTACTGTGCATAAAGCCCCGCTGGTATTCATATACCTTAACCCCCGCTTCTAAAAGCTCTGGGAAATAAGATCTTGAAGCATGAAAGACGATCCGTTTATCAGGTTTATTAGGAACCAGGAGGCGTACGTCTACACCACTAAGTGCTGCAACTTTTATCGCCGAAAAGATATCTTCATCCGGAATAAAATACGGCGAAGCAATCCAAACTGATTTTTCCGCACTTGCAATCATTGAGAAAAAGATATTTTTAATAACACTCCATTCATTGTCCGGTCCTCCAGCGATGAGTTGGACACCACCATGACTTTCATTATCATTTTGGGGGGATAAATATTCGGCTGTTAAGAAACTATGGTTGGTCATATAGTACCAGTCTTGTAAAAAAATTAGCTGTAGCGTTCGAACAGCTTCCCCACGAAGCAATAAATGAGTATCACGCCAAAAGCCAATGGTCTTATCCCTTCCTAAATATTCATCTCCGATATTGAGCCCGCCAACAAATCCGATCGTCCCATCTATTATGATCATTTTCCGATGATTGCGGAAATTAAATTTATTGTTTAAAAAAGGAAGTTTTACAGGCCCGAAAGTCACCATTTCAATCCCAGCATTTCTTAGGTCCTTAATATATGACTTAGAAAGCTGCCAGGAGCCAACTGCGTCATATAAGAAACGAATCTTTACTCCTTGTTGGGCTTTTTCAATAAGTAAATCTTTAATTTCCTGACCAATATGATCGTGGCGAACAATATAATATTCAAGATGTATATGATGCCTTGCTTTTTTTAACTGTTCTAAGATATGGCGAAATGTTTCCTCTCCATTTGTTAAAATCTTTGTGGATGTATCGAAGGATATTGGGCTATTCCCAAGTTTTTGAGCCAAATTGAATAATTTCCCTTGATGTTCCCTCATTAAACTAAGCTTTTCTTCACTTCTTGGGTCATCCTCGCCTTCAACTGTCAAAAACGCCTGTTTGTCTAAGAAATATTTCTTTCTAAACATCTTCTCCTTCCGATAATTACGACCGAAAAGGATGTAAAAAATAAAACCAACCAATGGGAAACTTCCTAGGACAACTAACCAAGTGAGTGTTTGTGTTGGATGGCGGTTCTCAAAGAATATTACAAAGCCAATAAAGATCACTGAAAGTGTGACCAATACACTCAAGAATCCAAAAATCCCGCTTGCTAATTGATCCTTAAAGAAAAACAATAGTACGGATAATACCCCCAAAAATATAATAACCCTTACTGTGTTTTTCAGTGTACTCACCTGCCAGATTATTTTCAAAAACTATTAATGTTAAAAATACCGATTTCAATATTGAAATCGGTACATTTATTAGCGAAAATATTTTCGTATTTCAACAAAAACATTTTCGGCAATTATTTCTTTTCCATATTCTTGAATTCGATGAATGGTAAGTTGTGTTTCAAAACCGTACTCAAGCAAAATACTCAAAATATCGTCAATTTCATCTTCTTCAAATAAATCTTCAGGAAATTCTGTATAAAGATAGTATTTTCCTTCAAAATGATAAAGCATCGTCACTAAATCATCCAATCCAGAGCGATTGGATAAACTAATAACATCCTCAAAGTCTTTAAAGCCAATCAGGAATTCTAATGTTTCTTCCTCAAGTAGGATACTTTCCTCATCGGAATGATTGGGATTGAAGTGATGATCCAAAAGCTCTTCAAGCTTATCCTCAGCAGGAAAATCTTTACCTTTTTCATTTGGGATAGGAAGTTCAAACTTTTGCCCATCTTTTGATAGCTGAGCTTTGGTAACAAGAACCTCTAAGCCTTTATCAAGTGCTTGGACTTGAATCCAAAGAGGACCTTCAATAACAAATTCTTCCTCATCATGAACTTCATCCATCATTTCCCAAAAGAGTTCTTCACTTCGTTCCCTATTGTACCAAATTTCTTCGCGATCAAAGCCTCTTTCCTCTATATCACCATATGAAATATAAAATTTAACTGTGTAATCATTAATGCGTTCAATCTCCATCAAAAACCTCTCCCTTCCGTTTTCCAGATTGAAGGGACTAAATACCCCCAAGCAGATACTGCCTTAGCATTTACTGAAATCATAAAGAATTTTCATAACCTGAAAAAGTAAATACTCGTGTACTTTTATTTTATGACAAAAGTACTTATAAGGGAAATAAAAAAGGCTAAAATCTAAAAAACCGTGTGAATGCCTATTCGTTTGCATTAAGATTTTCATTATATTGTAGCAAAATCAAATAGAAACTACAAACGATATCAACTATTCTTTATATACAAAAAAAGGCCTCCAAAAGAAGGCCTATTTATTTAATTAACCATTCGCTGTGCTTCGCGGAGCTGAAACGTTCTAACTCTTCTTGGGAGGAATCGTCTGATTTCATCCTCGTTATACCCAACTTGCAAACGCTTTTCATCAATTATTATCGGCCTACGTAATAGACCTGGATTCTCTTTTATTAATCTGAATAAATCTTGAAGAGGCATTGCATCTAAGTTAACGTCAAGTTTTTGAAATGTCTTGGATCTTGTTGAAATAATTTCATCCGTCCCATCTTCCGTCATGCGAAGAATTTCTTTTATCTCTTCCATTGTTAATGGCTCTGAGAAAATATTTCTTTCTGTGTATGGGATTTCATGCTCTTCTAACCATGATTTAGCTTTCCTGCATGATGTACAACTTGGTGAAGTGTATAGTGTAACCATCCGATTTTCACACTCCTCTTTTATTTAAGTCATAAATTAATAAATCCAGTATATTTAAATAAGCGAAAGTTTATATGATCTTGTTAAAACATTTTTAATAATAATTATAAATAAGTAATTTATATCATTAAT
>JAANMP010000140.1 GCA_011250595.1 Bacillus sp. MM2020_1
ACTCCTTCACTTTAAAGGAAACCGCTGTAGGTAGTGATACTGTCCCTAAAGATAGTTTGTTTGTAATGGGAGATAACAGAAGGCGAAGCAAAGACAGCCGTGATATTGGAGCGATACCAATGAAAAAGGTAATAGGGACAACAAATGTTATTTATTATCCAATAAAAGAAATTAAAATCGTAAATAACTAATTGCTGCTTATGCATATTGTTGGACTGGTCTTTGCTCTTCTACAAAACACATCGGGTGCGTTGATCCAGGAAGGGTTAACCACCTTTTTTGTTGAATTCCTTATTTAACAAACGGGGCAGCATTCCTGTATTAAAGCTAAGTTTGTGAAAAATTGTACTTAAACTAATGGGTGCTTGAGTTAAAGATAGGATCGCTATGGCGGTCTTTTTTCCTGTTGAGCTAACGGGGCAGGATAGTTGAATAACGAAGGAGATATAATAAGTTTAATAATTCCTTTCGGATAAGGGGCATTCCCACAGTCCTTTATTCAAAATGAATTTCCTTTTCTCATAGGTCCAATGTTGGCGATGTCTTTATGGCATTAAAATGGGCATACGGAAATTTTAAAAAGTTTATTATGTTAAATGCTATTGGCGAAGCAATTTTTGTATCTCCTATTACAAGGGTATTTACAAAATTAAAACTATATAGATTAGTTCAATTTAACGAATTTCAATTCTTTCTATATTTCTTTTACAAGGCTTTTTTCTTATATGGATTTCAATACCTTTTTGAAAAATGTAAAAAAACTAATGATTAAGTTAAGTATCGGGTGTGACTCTTCAAGATGAAGGTTGCCTTTTATTGTTCCACAAGAAAGATTGTGAAATATTACACTTAAACTATCGGGTGCAAGAGTTGAAGATCGGGGCTGTCATTAAGGCAGCTTTTCTTATTGAACTAATGGGGCAGGATAGCTGAAGAAGCTCGTTCGACAAAAGGACATTCCTGGTAGTACAGAGATGCCCTTTTTTACTGTTTTGTTAGAATTTAAAATCTAGAATCATCTTACTGGTTTCACCTGTAAACTTATAATTATAAGACCCTTTCAAGCTTTCTAAGTCACCGGTAGCTTTGATGATTGTTGCTGGAGAATCTAGATTTCCTTTATCAAATATTCCTTGCTCTATAGCCGTAAAAGTCCCCTGTTTTCCCTTGTAAGTTCCTTCGAAATGCAGAAATCCGGAAATTTTAGAAGTGGCCAAGTGACCATCATCTATAGTAGAGTCTATATAAAATAATAAATATTCAACAAAAGCTTTTCCTGTTAATTCGCCCTCAATATCATATTCGACATGGGCAATATTAATAGGGAATTCTTTTCTAGTGTCGTCTACTGGCTTTTCATCCCATTTGCTTACTGTAAATGTTATCTCCATACGTAAATCTCCCTTCATTATTAAATAGTAATTCACCTCCAGTATAATATCCAAAAAGCACCATTATCAATAATAGAATAGGAGTGTTTTTATTAATTTTTCTTTACTAACTTTGTGAAATACTACACTTAAAGTAACGGGTGCAAGAGTTTAACACCCCGCTACCATTTTGATGGTTTTTTTTATTAGATAAGAGTTAAAAGAAGCAACACTCTTTAAAGGTGTTGCTTTTGTACATATTTGAGCCATTGATTAAAAATATTTTCTATACAATTCTTGTCTAAGACTCCCACTTAATTGGGCATAAATTTTTGTAGTTTCGCTCTTATGGTGACCAAGTAGACTTTGGATAACATCAAGAGGTGCTCCATTATTCAACAAATGTGTTGCATAGCTATGTCTTAGTTGGTGTGGATGAATTACTTTACTAATCTCTGCCCTATCAGAAATCCGCTTAACAATGTATCTCATTTGAGCAATGCTCATTCTATGTGGTTTACGTTCTGGAACAAAAATGGCCGGATCATTATCCTGACGATTATCTAAGTACCGTTTAAGCCAAATTTCACAACGA
The DNA here is from genome assembly GCA_011250595.1 of Bacillus sp. MM2020_1. Taxonomy (GTDB): domain Bacteria; phylum Bacillota; class Bacilli; order Bacillales; family Cytobacillaceae; genus Neobacillus. Next base: position 1,966 of record JAANMP010000140.1, read on the forward strand.
ATATTAAAATATACTTCTCTTTCTTTATCACCTTTGCCTAGAACAATCGCTGATCGGTTTGACCAATTGATCCTGTTCTTATCTAGCGAAACAATTTCACCTATTCTACAACCTGTTGAAAACATAAATTCGAATAATGCCTTTTCCATAGGAGTGTCACAGGCTTCCCTTAAGTATTCGATTTCTCTTTCCGTTAAAAATTTGGGGATTCTTTTTCCAACTTTAGGTTCTTTTAATTTAGCGGCCGGATTCTTTAAAATATGTCCTTCCTCGTGTGACCAACGGAAAAGGGATTTTATAAAACGTATACGGTGGGCTAAGCTGGATGGCTTTAGATTTTCACTTGACTTTGCCAAGTATTCTTTTAATTTGATAGTAGTAATGGTTTCGAGTTTTACATCCTCAAAATACCGTATCACCAACAACGCTTGAAGTTTATAGGCCTTTAAAGTCTGTTGGGAGAACCCTTCAATTCGTTTATCGGATTCATAAATTTCCCAGGCTTTTGATAATAGCAAAATACATCTCTCCCTAAAAATTCTATTTTTAGAGGAATTATTGACCTGATTATAAAATTTGATACAGTACGGCTATCTTCAACTATCGAAGCAGGTTAGTTTAATTAAGACCAATTTAGTATTACAAAAATATCCAAATTGGATTATTATTAATTTAGTATATTAAATGAAGAAGGTGTGGGAATGGATTTACTAGTTGGTTTTTTAATATTTGCTGGTATTTTTGCATTATATGATGCCTTAAGAAAAGTGAATAATAATATCTTGAACCAAACAGAAGAAATAAAAAAATTACGTGAAGAATTAGCAAATAACAATAAAAATTAATATTTCCTTCTTCAACTACCGGGGGCATTTGTTCAATAAGAGCGGGTGCTTTTCTTGTTCCGCTAACGAAGCAGTTTAAGTGAAGAAGGAGTTACCATAATTGTAGAAGAAATATTAACTAATATAAATGTCGTGAAAGTAGAGGATAATTATGTATTTGTTTCTATCTATTCTTTTAAGTGCGATTTTAGGATTCATATTACTTATGATAGGTCCCCCACAGGTCGGTGGAGTTATTGCCTTTGGAATTATTGTTGGTAGTATTTTTAGAGGATTGTATTTACTAAATAATTTAAATAAATCAATTTTAAAAATTTTATCTAAGTATGATTCAAGAGGTGATTGAATTATTCAGAGCTTTTCTAAGGGGAGAGAAATCAGTGGGCAAAGACCGTCAATATAATAACCAAGAGAAAAACAAGGTTCAAGGTATATATAGAAAGATAAAACAACAGAATAGAGAAGCTCAAAATGATAACAAAATAGGGGCAGCTATAATAAGCATTTGTCTTTTTATACTTCTTTTGCTTTATGTATTGAATGCAATTTTTGATTTGTAGATTGTGGTTTACCAGAATGGTTGGATGCAAAAGATTGTGAAAAAATGTACTTAAAGTAACGGGTGCAAGAGTTTAAGATCAGTAGCTACTACGGTAGCTTTTTTTGCTTGTTCCACTAACGTTGCAGTACAGTTGAATAAGGAGATTGTAAAAATAAATATTCCAAAATATTCATTTGAAGTTAAAATAGAGAAAAATGATTGCTAATTGTGGAGGTTGTGTCAAGTGGAGAATAAAGATAAGGTATCATTAGTGGTAAATGTCTTAATATTAGTTGCTTTGGTTTACATAGGATTGAAGCTTAACGACATTGGAGGACTACTAAAAGAAATTGTATTACAAGGAAATTGGTAGGGCAAATTTTTCAAGAAACTAATGATAGTGTTAATAGTTACTCTAATTGCCTTATACTAATTAAATTGAAGAAGATATGTAAAAGTAAGATTGTGAATAATTGTACTTAAACTACCATGAAAATAAGTTTCCTCTAAATTGGAAAAATGGCAATATTTAAGAAGACCCTGCTCAATCGTTAAAAAAAAGAGAAGAGTGTTAATTAATAAGTCTATGAATTGGTTGACTGGATTAAG
>JAANMP010000141.1 GCA_011250595.1 Bacillus sp. MM2020_1
ATATAGTTTTCGAAAGGACTATTGATTATTCAACTAAAGGATGCGAGAGTTAAACAAAGGGGCTGCTGCGTGCAGCTTTTTCTTGTTGTGCCAACGGGCGGTTAGTTGAATAATAAGACGCATTTGAACTATAATTATGACATAAAAAATTCCCTCAAGTTTTTCTTGAAAGGAATCACGTTGGTTTTGCGTTTTCAAGTTTTGATTTAATTTGGTTATTTTGAGATATTATGATACTGCTAAAAATTATTGTTGCTACAAAGCCTAAAATTGAAAAAAATACAAAAACTGCCAAATTGGTATTATCACGCATAACAGAACCTCCCTTAGTAATAACTATAGTTTGTATAAAAAAACCATTTACTATTCGTAAATTGCATACTTCGAGGATATTGTGTACTTTTTGTTCAACTAACGGGTCCGAGAGGTGTAGATAAAGCTGTCATTTTGGCGGCTTTTCTTATTGCACTAAGGGGCAGTTTTATCTCATAAGATTAATGTAGGGAAATTAGTTATATTTAAATCACCTTGTAAATAAGAATAGACCAAGTGAAGTTTATTCGGGGAGGGAATCTCATGAATTGTGATGATGCCTTTTTGCATGCTGATACCGGTGTTACATCAGGAATGTTTGTTGAGCGTTCATTAAATGAAATACGTTTTTGGGCTAGGATCATGAAAGAGCATTCTTTATTTCTTCGATTAGGTTTTAGAGCTGAGGATACTCAACTAATTCAAGAGGCTAATCAATTTTATCGATTATTTGAAAACATTGAACGAACCGCATATTCCTTTAATAATCAAACTGACCCAGAACAAATAAGAAGATTTAATTCAGAGGTCCAACAAGCTGCAACTAATATTTTCGTATTTAAACGGAAAGTATTAGGACTAATTCTCACATGCAAATTACCGGGGGCAAATAATTTCCCACTATTAGTTGACCATACAAGTAGGGAAGCTAATTATTTTAGAAAACGATTAATCGAACTAAATGAAGGAAAATTGCAATCGCTTCCGGATGCCATTATTAAAGAAAATGTCTTCTTCTTAAGGATTATGGCAGACCATGCCAAATTTATTGGTCATCTCCTTGATCCATCCGAAAGGAAGCTAGTTGATGTAGCCCGGAATTTTCAGCAATGATTTTGATCAATTGCTATATCAAGCAAAGGACTTAGAATCAATGAAGCCACAATCTCAAACAGTTCCTCTTTTAGATCAATTCCTCGATCAAAATCGGGTGTCGGTCTCATCTCTAAGGGACTTTAAAAAAACAGCCCGTGATTTAATTGAGCAATGTAAAATAAAGAGCATTATTCATCCCCTGTTAGCAGACCATGTTTTTCGTGAAGCTGATAGGTTCCTAGAAATTATTGATATGTTTGACGCACATCTAACAGGAGGTAGCTCACAACCTGGATAATATTTTTTGAGGGCGCATATAAAAAGTTAGTTTAAATGTAGAGAGTTGGAAGTTCATAGGTAACATCACTCATGATTAAAACACTTATGAACTACTTTGATTAGGATCGTACCCTGCTACTGCAGTTAATGAAATTACCTTAGTTCATTCACTTCTAATTGGAATAATAGTATTGTAAACTAAAACAACTAAACTACTGCACTTCTCGGATGGCTAATGGGGGGGGGTTGTTCAAAAAAGTAACCATCATAAGGATGGTCTATTTTTATGTGCAAATAGTTTATAACCCGATATGCCATAAAGGACAATAAATTTAACGGGGAAGTTAAATTTTTGAAGGGGATTGGTGCGGCGATCCTTTTTTTTATTCAGCTAACGGGGAGTGGAATAGCATTTATATTGAAACAATATAATTCGGAAAATACCAATTAAAGACAAGGGGTTCAAATATGGTTACGGATATTAGCTTTAAATTCATACCCGATCATGATACAGAGGATTACAATCTCTTTGATTTTTGGGGGAAACTGGATATATTAATTGACGGTGTATCGTTTTTTAGGAACTATAAATACCGTGAAACTCAGGGACCATTGGGAAATTCCACAATAACAAAAGAGGGATTTGCAGGTTACCTTGATACTTTTCTTTGGGAGTTACCCTTTGTGCCCCAAAAATTATTGGAGCAAGAGACAGTTATTGTTGAGGGTGAAGGAATTGATAAGAGTTTTATTTTTTCCTTGAAGGACAATATTGTTACATTCGCAATCTGTAAAAATCACCCTTGGGAAAAAGTAACAATTTATTACGATGGTTTAAGAGTTTCTCAATCAAAAAAAATTCCACAAAATAACAATAATATGATCGGATTTGACGGATTTAAACAAGGGGTGAAAAATGGGTTACAAGATTTTATACAAGAACTTATTGAAAAATACCCTAGTATTACTAACGTTGAAAGTTTCACAAACATAAGAAATATAGTAGACAGTATCAATTAGAATGTTTTTGCTTGATAAGCTAACGGGTGCTTGAGTTTAATGTGGAGCTGTGATCGACAGCTCCTTTTTCTTGTTGAACTAACGTAAGCAGTTTAGTTTAAGAACCATATTTGTTAAACTTAAGGAAAAGGAAGAAAAGTTGAGGTAAGAAAAATGTATGAATTTAAAGATGAGTCCGTGAGAAAAGAAAAAAAGTTTAAGACATACATTTTTTTATTTGTTATCTCTGTTTTAATAAATACATTCATTGATTTCGATGATTTGGGAATTAAAAGGGAAGTTTATAGCCTCCTATTTTTTTGTGTTATTCTTTATTTTGGACTACGAAGGAAGTTATGGGCTGAAGTTATCATTAAATTATTCGTTTGGATAAATATCATTTTATTGTTCCTCATTATAATTGTTAAGGTTTTAGGATTATAGTAAAAAATAATGGTTCTTCAACTAATGGGGGCTTGAGTGTAAGATGTGGAGCATAGAGTGTTCCTGTTGTTTTTTGACATAATGATTGTTTAGTTCAACAAGGGTGATAACAAAGAAAAGGAAATTGATTTTTGAGGTGGGCAAATTTTGAATAAGGACTATATTTTCGGTTTTCTTGTTATGTTTGTTGTTATGATATTAACTAAAGATTTAAATATATTGGATAGTTGGATAATGAGCAAATAGTTAAATTATTACTTGGTTTTATTGCATTAATTATTGCTTCTGTAATTTTTAAAAAGATTTTTTCCAAAAAATAATAATTTTCTTCTTGAGCTAACGGGTGCAAGAGTTGAAGATCAGAGCTGCCATTCTAGGCGGTTTTTTTTATTCAACTAAAGGGGCAGGTTAGTTGAATAATAATTTCAGGGTTATTTAGTTAATTAAGGAAAATTAAGGTATTATATTTTCGCCAATGGTAAAATAAATATGGTAGTACAAGCTTGTAATTTATTTTAAGGAGGATTATCCATTGAATAAAATTTCTAAATTTACATTAGTTCTCGGCTGTACAGGTGCCCTTACACTATCTCTAGGCTTTATAAACATTAATGATTTAAATAATACAGGAGTATTTCCATCAACTGAACAAATAAAAGTAGAAAGTGGAGACCAATACAGGGTTGTAACACGAGAAGAACAAAATGCGAAAGAAAATATTAAAAATAGGGATTATTTGACGGTTATAACAGCAGAAGAACAAAATATGGTAGAGAATTCGTCAGATTTATCTGGGTATGTACACCAAGAAAATGGACCAGGTTTCAATTTTGAAAAGGTGAAATGAAATTAATTTTGTTTAATTAAAAGTGAAGTGAAAAATTAGGTTGCATTCGCAGCCTTTTTTCTTTTTTACGGTGGCGATGCTTCAATAATGAAGGATCGATTTTTCTTATTGAAGTAACGGGGCAGGTTAGCATTCCTGTAGATCGTTAAATATCAGGTTTGAAAAAAATAGAGCCCCTCAGTAAGATACGAGTATAGAGACCAATCTAAACTCAGAGTCTTAAGGAGGAAGCCCTACTATGAATTTTA
>JAANMP010000142.1 GCA_011250595.1 Bacillus sp. MM2020_1
GTTATTACCCGTTTGTTCTTAATAAGGTACAAACTAATATGCTTTAACGAAAATTATAAGGGAGTACTCAATAGTGATTGAAATCGAAAAGAAACTGACTTATTTATGTTTTGGATTTAGTATACTTAGTGATATTAAATTGCCTGAACTTGTTCATAATCACTCACATAATCCTTTAGTAGATATAACAATTCAGCAGGGAAACCTTACACAACTTTGGAACCGGTTGAATAATAATCAATGTTTTGTAATCGAAGAGAAACGAGTTCTGTTTAAAGTTCCGGAAACAGGGGTCTTCTTGATAGAGGATGGTAAAAAAATTACCTTTTCACCGGACGATGATGCTGATGAGGGATTAATTAGACTCTTTATCCTTGGAACATGTATGGGAGCAATCCTGATGCAAAGAAAAATTTTGCCTTTACATGGCAGTGCGATTGCCATTAATGGAAAGGCGTATGCGTTTGTAGGGGAATCAGGTACCGGTAAGTCCACTTTGGCAGCGGCATTTATGAAAGAAGGATTTCCTATGATAAGCGATGATGTAATTGCTGTTTCATTGACTGAAAACTACGAACCTATGGTAATCCCTTCATATCCTCAACAAAAGTTATGGCAAGAAAGTCTATACCAATTCGAAATGGAGCTTGGTAATTTTAAATCACTTTATGCTAGAGAAACTAAGTATTCAGTTCCTGTTCAAGCAAACTTTTATAATGGGAAATTGCCACTAGCAGAAATTTTTGAATTAGTAAAAGGGGAAGACGAGACTATTGAAATTCAACCTATTAAAGGGCTAGAACGATTTCACACATTATATCGCCACACCTATCGAAATCTTTTCCTAGAACCTTTAGGTTTAATAAACTGGCACTTTACTACTTCTACAAAACTGATTAACCAGTTGCCTCTTTATCAAATAACGCGCCATACATCTGGTTTTACAGCCTCTGAAATTGTTTCACTAATTTTAGATACTATTAATAAGGAGCTAAATTCATGATAAAAAATCAATTTCTTTCAAACAAGGACACCATAGTTCAAAAAGATGGGAATTTTATTAGCGATATGGACGGAGAAAAGATCATGCTTAGCATCCAAAACGGTAAATACTTAAATCTTGGAGAAGTTGGCGGTGAAATTTGGGACCGTATTAGAGATGCGATTTCAATTCCTGAACTGATCACTACATTAATTTCCGATTACAATATAGACCGAGCTCAATGTGAAGAACAAGTTATGAACTTCTTACATATGCTGATAAAAGAAGATTTGATCGAGATATTAGGGTCGGTAGATTAAAAGTGAGAGAGCGCGTATGTTTATCTTGAGAAAGTTTAGGAAATTCCTTTCCTTTAAATTATCCCACCAGCTTCTATTAATAGAGGCTTTCTTCTTTTTAGGGTGGGCTGGGGTATTAAAGAGTCTTCCATTCGCAAAAGTTGCACCCTCTTTAGGAGAAAAGATGAATGAAACAGTACTTACACAAAATATTCAACATAGGGTAATTCTGCAGCAAGTTTCAAACGCAATATATGTAATGAGCAGGCATACTTGGTGGGAGAGTAAATGCCTTGTTATGGCAATTGCAGGTATGAAAATGCTTGAACGGCGGAAAATTGAAAGTACCCTATATATGGGGATGGCAAGGGATGAAGATGGAAAGATGATTGCCCATGCTTGGTTAAGAAGCGGTTCATATTATGTGTCTGGAAGCGCTGGTATGGAGAAATTTACAGTAGTGGCAAAGTTTGCAAAACGCATTGACGGATTGAAGGTGCTCTAAGATGGAGAACTATAAGATCACACTAGATATGAATAATTTTTCGAAAGAATTAGTGTTGTTACTTTTCATTTTAAAAGATAGTAACACACCTTTACCAAAAGAATTATTAACTGACGTAAACTGGGAATTATTCCTTCAATACGTGGATCATCATCGTCTTTATCCAGTAGTTTATAAAACTCTAAAACAAAAAAATAATAATATTCCTTTTTACGTAGTCAACACTTTATCAGCTTGGTATAAAACAAATACTTTTCAGATGCTTCTATTAAATGCAGAGATGGAACAAGTTAGCAGCTTGTTGTCTACTAATGGAATTCGATCCCTGTTTTTGAAAGGCCCTGTCCTTGCTTATGACTTATACCGCGACCTTTCCATGCGTACTTCTAAAGATTTAGATATACTAATTCAAATAGAGGATTTGGATCATGTAAATAAACTTTTAACCGAATATGGTTATGTAAGAGATGGTTATACTCGTACAGTGATGGACGATTGGAAATGGAAAAATCATCATATTGAGTATGCACACCCCCAGAAAGGTATATGCTTGGAAATTCATTGGCGACTGCACCCTGGCCCTGGTAAACAACCGACGTTTTTGGAACTTTGGCAGCGAAAACGAATTAGTCCGATTAACCATAAACCGGTCTACTTTTTGGCTCGAGAGGATTTATTTGTTTATTTAATCGCTCACGGAGCTCGCCACGGCTGGTTTCGCCTTCGATGGTTAACTGATATAGAACAAATGATTAAACAAGGGATAAATTGGAGGGAAATAGTCTACTTATTAAAAACATTGAATTATAACCATTTAGCAGGACAAGTTTTTATATTGTTGTCTCAGTTGTTTGGCACCTCAATGCCAGTAGAATTAAATCCCTTAAAAGTTGGGAATAAATCTATTAATCTTGCAAAAAGGGTTTGGCCTTTTATTGGACAAATGGACAATTTACATAATGAACCTTTACCCTATGGAATTTTAGCAAGCTTTAACAAATATTTATATTCCTTAATGACGTTCAAACAAAAATGTTTTTACTATTATGGCTACCTTTTTCCAGTTCCAGAGGATGTAGAGATACTACCATTACCGAAACAACTATATTTTTTATATTTCCCTTTACGTCCCTTCCTATGGGTTTGGAAAAAAACATTCGGACAGAAAGAAACAATAAAAAGAAATAGGGGTGTTATTAGGTGAAAATAGCATTTATTTCTGATATCCATGGAAATGCAGTGGCATTGGATGCAGTATTAAAAGATATTGAAAAAAAAGATGTGGATAAGATTTATGTACTTGGTGATTTATGTTTTAGAGGGACAGAGCCCAAACAATCACTTGATTTAGTAAGGGGATTAAATACGGATGTTATTAAAGGAAATGCGGATGAATGGGTTGTTCGTGGAATTAAAAAAGGTGAAGTCCCTGACCATACTTTAGAAATAATGAATAAAGAGCGAGAGTGGACATTAAAGCAATTAGATGACGAAGGTCTTGACTATCTCAGGAATTTGCCAACGGACTTAAAGCTGGAGTTTGACAAAATTAAACTCCATGGCTTTCACGCAACTCCAAGTAGTCTTTTTGATATTGTCCTTCCATCAGAGAGTGATGAGGTATTAAATGAAAAGATGATGAAGGATGATGTAGATATTTATATCTATGCCCATATCCATAAACCATTTATTAGATATATTAATGGAAAATGTTTAATGAACATTGGCAGTGTTGGATTACCATTTGATGGACTAAATAAATCTTCTTATGGGTTACTTGAAATTATAGATGGGGAATTGCAAACCACTATTGTAAGGGTTAGTTATAATGTAGATGAAGAAATAAAGAAATTTAGAGAATCAGAATATCCAAATATTGAGCAAATGGTAAAATTGTTAAAACAAGCGGCTGTATAGATTGTTTATTTAATCATTAATTTTTTTGATATTTTTGTTCTTTATACTGCTTCGTTTCGTTCTTTTTGTTGCTTTTTTGCTAGATATGAGATGTAGAAAATTTTGAGGAGACTCTTTATGGGGATAAAACAAATTTCATTGAACATTAAACAGTACTTAACCTTAAAGGATATAAAAAGAATATTTTCATTATTGATACCCTATATACT
>JAANMP010000143.1 GCA_011250595.1 Bacillus sp. MM2020_1
CATAACTGGCCTCCACCCCTTGGATAGGCATGACGAAGGAATGAGAGGGCAATTGACCCGTTGAGACATGGGAGGGAAAGCCTCCAGGGGCGGCGTGGAGATGTACATTATATGGTAAAATATGGAGCGATAGCTGACTCCTTTATTTAACTATGCCTTCACGAAGCCAAAATGATCTGAGCTCATTTCAATTACTCGTAAATCCAATTACAAGGGTTATGAAATCCTGCGAATAAGTGAGCATTCGAGAGATATTCGTATCAAACTGAGGGAGTTGAAGAAGGATTTTTCAATCCCCTATGGTTTCAGAGCCCCTAACCATTCGGAAGTCCAGATACTGTTGTTGAGGATGATTCATTACCAATTGAAGGAAGTTAATAAAGGCAAGTCCTTTTTTAATATTATTCTGGTAAAATTGGACTAGTCATCATATGAAAATAATTTAGGGGGAGTTACAAATTGAAAGTAGTTTTAGGATTTTTAAAAATGAGATGGAAGTATGTAATAACAGCATTGATTGCTCTTAGTATTGGAGCTGCAGCTGGTCCTTCACAAGAGCAAGTTGATAGGGCGAATGCTAAGGTAGATGAATTAAAGAAGCAACTATCTACTAAAACAGAAACCGTAGCAAGCCTTGACACAAAAAATAAAGGTTTACAAGCGAAAGTAGATGAAGCAGCTCCATGGTTTAAAATGCAAGATGAGCGGAAACAGAAGGAAGCTGAAGCTAAGGCCGCCGAAGAGAAACGTTTAGCGGAGGAAAAAGCAAAACAAGAAGAAGAGGCAGCAGCTAAAGCTAAGGCAGAAGCGGATGCCAAAGCAGCCGAAGAAGCAAAAGTGGAACAATCAGAACAGCAAATTACAGCAGATAAAGTGAAGGAAATTATTAAGGATTATTCTTATGTAGTAAATAACGTTTCTTTTAAAAATGGTGAAATAAAAGCAACGATTGAGTTAGCACCAATGGAACAGTTTTCCGCCGAGGATTTAGCGGTTAATGAATACAGTCAATTATCAGATGAGTTATTAAACCATGAAGGCTGGCAAGTACTAACTGTTACATATCCTGGTGCAGGGACTATTAGTATGAATTGTAACGAAAAGGAAACAAATCAGTTTGGTGATTATTTCCCAACCCTGAAAATTGAGGAAAGATTAAAATGATAAAACAAGCATCCTTAAGGGTGCTTGTTTTTTGGCTAACAAAACAAACATAATTGAACCTGGTCTGTAAGATTTCAACTTTAATGGGTGATTTAGTTCTAACGGAAAAAGAAATTCAACCTGTGGTGAGTGAACTATTTAAACAAGGAAATAAAGTAACTGCGATACATAATCATTTATTAGGTGAATCGCCTCGGATCATGTATATGCACATTGAGGGACATGGTAATACGGTACAATTAGCGAAAGCCATTCGTTCAGGTTTGGAACTTACCAAAATATATCAGGAACAAAAGGATGACTCATATTCCTTTCAAATTAATGATCAGAAGCTGGATAAAATCTTTAGACATAAAGGTACCGTTTCAAATGGTGTTTATCATGTAAGTATTCCTCGGTTGGAAAAAATCATGGAAAATGGCATGGAAATTCCTCCTGCTATGGGAGTATCAACAGTAATAAATTTTTAGCCTACTGAAAATGGGAAAGCAGCTATAACTGGTGATTTTGTACTTACTGCTGAAGAAGTAAATCCTGTTGCAACAACATTACGAAAACATGGTATTGAAGTAACTGCTTTACATAATCATATGTTAAACGAGAATCCACGTCTGTTTTTTATGCATTTTTGGGGAAATGATGATCCTTTCAAATTGGCAACTGCTTTACGTGAAGCCTTAGACAAAACTAAAAGTATGTAGATTTACTTTAAGATAGAGGGATAATCAATCCATTAACGAGGATAGCCTTTCGAATATGGTTAATTTTGAATAGTCGTCCTTGTTTAACTAACGGGTGCTATAGCTGAAGATCGGAGCTGTCTTTAAGGCGGCTTTTTCTTTATGCACCAGGGCAGGATAGTTGATCAAGAAAATGATATAATTTTGGCATAAAACGAGAACAAGAATAAGCTTTGGAGGATTGATCTTATGGGCTACAAAGGTCAAGTTACTTATGATAAGGAAGTAGAGATGGGCTATATTTACTTTAGTGAACCATCTAAATATACAATTACTCATACGGAAGAACTTCCAGAAAACGATGATATAATGTTAGATTTTGGAGAAGAAGTCCCGATTGTTGGAATAGAGATAGAAGGAGAAACTGCAAGGAAAATTGAACTGATTGCTGATAAAATACACATTTTTAAAAAGGAAGTTACTACTGATGGAAAGACTTATTATTCTTTTAGACTGAATGATGAAATATCAAGAAAGTCTATTTCTCATCCTGATGTTGAATCAATAGTGTTTCATTTTTCGGATACTAACTGTGAAGATTTTATAGGTATAGACATTTTTGATTCCAAGTCATATTCCGAGCAGTACTTAATTGGTAAATAAATAGTTCTTCTTTTATTAAAGGGTGCTTTTGTTGTAAAAAGGGGTGTTTAAATGAAACAATTTGATGTAGTAAAAATTACAAAAGATAACCCTTTTGAAGGTATTACCAAAGGGCGAATTGGGACAATTTTAGAAGTTTACGATGACAATCATTACGAAGTAGAAATTTGTGATAGTAATGGGAAAACGTTATTCTTGGGTGCATTATCACGAGATTATCTCAAAGTTGTTGTTTAACTAACGGGTGCAAGAGTTAAAGAAGGGATGGCTGCGGCGATCCCTTTTCTTATTGAAGTAACGTGGCAGTTTAGTTGAATAAGTAATTGGGAGTATATGGTAAAATTTACTACAAGGAAGGGAGAGGTATAAATGAACAATCGGAATATGAACATTAGAAAAGCAGTTTTATCTGATGCAAAAGGAATAGCTAAAGTACACGTTGATTGTTGGAAAACTACATATAAGAATATAGTTCCAGACGAATTTTTAAATAATCTAACATATGAAAGCAGAGAACAGTTATGGAAAAACAACATTCCTAATGGCGGAGTATATGTAGCAGAAAACAGGGAAGGAGAAATTGTTGGTTTTTCTTCTGGTGGAATAGAAAGAAGTGGGAATTATAATGGGTTCGAAGGGGAGTTATATGCAATATACATTTTAAAAGAGCATCAGAGCAAAAGTATTGGAAAAGCACTTGTTAAACCAATAATCGATGAAATTAAAGAAATGGGATTAAACTCAATGCTTGTTCTTGTCTTGAAAGATAATATTTCTCGTCTATTTTATGAAGCACTTGGTGGTGAAAAAATAGATACTGTTGAAGTTGAGATTGCGGGCAAAAAAATTTCCGAACTTGTGTATGGTTGGGAAGATATTAGGAATATATTTTAATTTTTCCTTCTTCAAGTAACGTGTGCTTTAGTTCAAGAAAGTAAGGCTGTTACAGCAGCCTTTTTTTATTGCACTACCATGAAAATTAACTTCTGTAACTCAGAGAAAAAAGCAATACTAAAGAGGACGCAGCTCATTCAATTTTTAAAAAAGGGGAGAGCGCCAGATTCATGGATCTATGGTTTAGAAAGTGACTGGATTAAGATGCTTTAGGTTCTTCTAACGTAACGGTGTATCCTAAACTTTCGAGTCGTCTCAGTGAATGCCGAACGATAGATTGTTGTCTCTGCTTATCAAAGTAGTCTTCGCCTATGTCTACATACATTTCTTTTCGGGTTAAGAGATAATAAGAGATACGTAACATTGCGTGAGCGACTACAATACCAGCTCGTTTCTTACCCTTTCGGGATGCTGTACGTCTATACAGTGCTCCGAGATAG
>JAANMP010000144.1 GCA_011250595.1 Bacillus sp. MM2020_1
ATGTATAAGAATGATTTGTTACGTATGTATCATTTAATTGATAATAACCTGGAGCCTTCGATTAGCATTGGATTTCATTCGCATAATAATCTTCAATTATCTTTTTCAAATGCTCAAGAATTATTAATGTTACATACAAAAAGAGAAATCCTGATTGATTCTTCTGTTTTTGGTATGGGAAGAGGAGCAGGTAACCTCTGTACAGAGCTTGTAACCCAATACATTAATGAGAATATTGAGGAAAAATATAATGTGGTACCATTATTGGAAATTGTTGACGAACATTTGAGTAAGTTTTCTAGTGAATCCCAATGGGGATATTCTGTTCCATACTACATTGCTGCTATAAATAACTGCCATCCGAATTATGCCTCATACTTAATGAATAAACAAACTATCTCAGTAAAATTAATTAATGCAATTTTAAAGCAAATTCCTAAAAAAAAGAGAGATATTTACGACAAAAAATATGTAGAAGATTTATATCTCAAATATCAGGCATATCAGGTGGATGATAGCAACGAACTGGAAGCCATAAAGAACCTATTAGGTCAACGGAAAGTTCTAATTCTTGCTCCTGGAAAGTCGATTAAGACTAATATGGGGAAGATATTTTCATTCATCAAGGAAAATAATCCATTTATATTTAGTGTGAATTTTGTTCCAGATACGATACCTGTCAACAGTGTATTTATTAGTAATTTAAAAAGATTTGACGCTATTTCTGACTTGATTCTTGGGAAGTTAGATGAAAAAGTGGTAATTACAACCTCAAATATTAATAAATCAGAAGAATTCTCATCATTTGTTGTGAATTATTCTGACTTACTCTTTGATGATCCAATCATTTCTGATAACGCTGGGTTAATGTTAATTAATCTATTGAATCGTTTATCCATAAAAAATGTTTATCTTGCCGGTTTTGATGGATTTAGTTTAGATAAATCGATAAATTATTTTTCGGTGGATCTTATCAATAATGCTGAACTAAAGCAGCTTGTGAAAATAAATGATGCTATTAGAAAGCAGCTAACATTTATTGAGAAAAATATGAATATTCATTTTGTCACCCAAACACTTTACAATGATTACGATTTGTTGGTAAATGCTTAAAATCAAATCAAAATGGAGAGATGAAATGAAATATTCTACAATTATTTTCGATTTAGATGGAACATTATTGGATACATCAGAAGGAATTATGGCTGGTGCAAGTTACACCGCTAATAAAATGGGATTGCTAGATTTATCAACAGAGCAACAAAAAAGCTTTATTGGTCCTCCAGTAATGGACTCATTTATACGTGAATGTGGCTTTACAGTCAACCAAGCTAGACAAGCGGTAGAGATTTATCGACAACGGTATAAAGAAAAAGGATTATATGAAGCAAAACACTATAACCAGGTAAAAGAATTATTAATTACTTTAAAAAAAGAAGAATATAAAACTGGTGTTGCAACTCTTAAAAGAGATGATTTTGCAAAATCTATCTTAAAACACTTCGAACTTTCAAATTATCTTGATTGCATTAAGGGAATTGATGATCAGGACATCCATAGTAAATCTGACATAATTAAAATGTGTTTAAAGGAATTAAATGAAGAAGATTTATCAAATGTAGTACTGATTGGTGATAGTATCTATGATGCTATGGGAGCGGACCAAGTAGGGATTGACTTTATTGCTGTTACCTATGGATATGGTTACAAAGATAAACAAGAGGCAGATAAAGTAAGAAATGTTTTAGTTGCAGAGAATGTTATTGATATTATTAATTACTTAATTTAATAAATACAAATAATGTTGATGGCTAACGTTATTTGTGTTTGTTTTATCACATTATTCCTATATTTTAATTCAAACTATTAGGAAAGAGTAACAACAATATGTCTTGGAGCCAAACTCCCTTCATAACTACATTAAGGTTAAATGTTAAAAATAAGAAAAATAGGCCTAGTGAAAGATCAACAATGTACAGCCGTCGCCATTTTCTAAGGAATGATGATATGAGAAAGACGAGAAGGATAAGACAAAAAAGTATCCTTATAGGGATAATTCTGCTTGTAGTGATAACATTATCAGTTATTCAAAAATACAAACTCACAGAAGACAAAGGTAAGTTAGATAGTAATTTGGAGAAAGAAATGGTTAATGTATTGGAGAATACCACTGAGCATAAAGGTGTTTATAAGCTTAATGTTGTCAAATGGGGTATTTTTAATGACGGATCTCATTCACTAGAAACAACAAAAGGTATAAATGATGCGCTTAAATGGGCGCAAAAAAAAGGATATAATACCTTCTATCTACCAGCTGGTACTTATTTAATTTCAAAAGGAAATTCAGAAACAGACCCCTCTGCAAAAATCAATTTAGTTTCTAATATGACTTTTCTTATGGATGAAAAGACTGTTCTTCTAAAGGAAAGTAACGGATATGAAATTTACTCAATTTTATTTCTAGACTCTAATGTTGAAAATGTAACCATAAAAGGTGGAACGTTAAGGGGAGATAAAGAGTCGCATAATTATTCTCGAACAGGAGAATCAACCGATGGAACACATGAATGGGGGAATGGTATTACTACAGCGGGACCAAGGAATGTAACCATCGACGGAGTAAATATTGAAAACTTTACAGGTGATGGAATCGAAATTGGTGGATCGGTTATTTATGGGAACTATATTACAGAAAAAGATCTTGAACTTGGAGGTATCAGCGACGAAGGAGAGGAAATCACACAAAAAGGAAAAATACGCTCAAATAATAATAAAGTAACTAATTTTAGAGAACCAATCTATCATAATCCTCATTTTCAGAATTTAATGATGTGGATTCCAGATGGTGTTGATGGAACCTATGATTTATTTTATTACAGGAAAGATGGAAGCTTTTTAAAAAGTGAAAAAAGCCAACGATTTAATTCTACTTGGGGCTATTCCCATGTTCCTAAGGATGCAGACTATTTTAGAGTAGTCTACAATGCAAATTCAATAAAAGATGTAAAAGTAAACAGGATGACAGTTGCAATTACAGAGAACTTAACAATTCAGAATTGTGATATTGGCTATAACCGAAGGCAGGGTATTACGGTTGGTGCTTCTGATAATATTAAAATACTGAATAATAAAATTCACAACATAGCAGGTACGGCGCCTGAAAGCGGAATTGATATCGAGCCTGGTTTTTATCCTGCAATAAATACGCTAATAAAAGGAAACGAATTCTTAAACAATAAAATTCATATGGTTTTTTCCTATGGTGGTAACGCAACTGTGGAAGAAAATCATTTTGGGCCCAATGTGTCAGATGGTTTGGGTTTTTCAATCAATCCATCCTACAGTGGTGCAACTGTGAAAAACAACCAGTTTGAAAACACTAATTTTGTCACCTGGGGTAATACTAAATTTAATAATAATAGTTTAATATCCAGTTCTGCCAATTTTGAAGGAGGTTCTGATGTTATTGTTGATAAAGTGAATGGTTTAGATTCTCGTTTGGGTTTTAAGCAAACAGAAAAAAATGGAATTATAGTATCCAATATTACATTAAAATCCTCAAAGAATCAAAAAATTAGAGGTGGCATAGAAGTTTATGGAAAGCCAATTCGCTTAAAATCTGTCACTTTTTATGGGAATAATGAAATTAGTGGTGAGGGTAATAATAAAAATGTTTATGATGATTTGATTTTTATTAATACTCCTGAAATGAAATTAGTTCCAGGTACATATGACGAATGTTCAACAAATAATGGGGAATTTGAACTCAGTATGACTGGGAAAATTAATCTAACAAAATGTAATTTT
>JAANMP010000145.1 GCA_011250595.1 Bacillus sp. MM2020_1
TCTGGCAGCAATGGCGAGAAGGTCACACCCGTTCCCATACCGAACACGGAAGTTAAGCTTCTCAGCGCCGATGGTAGTTGGGACACGCGTCCCTGTGAGAGTAGGACGTTGCCAGGCACATTTAAAGGACAACCTGAAAAGGTTGTTTTTTTGTTATATGGACTTCCGAAGGACAAAACTCCTCGGGTGAACAGGAAAAATGTCTATCGGAAGAGATCCGAAAGACAGCCAGACCGTGGGGATGCTTCTGGTGGTACAAACCTCTTAAAAAAACCACGAGAGCCGTTCCCTATGGACAAAAAAACCACCTTAAATCTACTTCAAAGTAGATCTAAGGTGGTTTGGCCCCATGCTTGGACCCTATAATGAATCTGAATCTGAATCTGCTTGGGAAACCTTGATATCTGTAATAAGGAATTCACCATCTATATTCTTGATCGTATAGGTGTTTTTCAAAGTCTTATCTGAGCCTTCATAGTCACCACTTTTATAAATGGTAAAAGTTTCGGTACAGACAACTGTATAGACGCCTTCATTGATTGGAGAGATACTATCAATATGATAATCTACTAATCGTTCGCTGATATTTTTTTCATAGGTGCTTTGAACAAAGTTTGTTTGCTCTTGGTAAATGGAACTTCCCGAATCCATGTAATCTCCAATGTAATAAATATCCCCTAGATTTACTGCGTCGTCAAAATCAGTAATATACCCATCCATTAGATCACTAATTTCACGTTTATCTGCTTCCAGCTGTACATTTTTAAAATATTTATTCGCTTCAGCTTTAGTGGATTTCGTTAAGGTTCCTTCTTCTTCATCAATCGTCATGATTAACGAATGGTCATCTTCTAACGATAAGCTAATATCCGTTTCATCTGAAACAGCGTGAAGCGTGTGATAGCCAGCATGTGTAACATCTAAGGTTTCAGTCTCCCCAGTTTGTAAATAGGTAACGCGTCCCTTTTTGTCTATCTCTAAAAATATCTTTTCACCTTCATTTTCAGCTGTCCACACCCCTGTAACGTCTTCAAAAGTTAATTCGTTGGAGTAGACGAGGGAGTTCTGATAATAGCTATTTGAGTACTGATCTAAGTCGTCCTCGATTACTTTTTGTTTACCCATATCCTCCATTAAATACAATTTATCATCCTTATCGGTAAAGGCAAGGTTTCCAAAATATTGGTTAAACTGCCCTATTTCACTAGCAATCTTTTTATCATTTACAAATAGATCTAAATCATCTGTTTTATAGATGAGATCGCCTTTCGGAGTAACCTCATAATCCATGACGGAGCTAGCAATTTTCTCAGGCTCTTTATTGTCTTTCAGCTTAAATAATTTATTATCTTTATCCGTATAGTAAACAGTTCCATCTTTCAGTTTAAAATCTAAGACATCACTAGCTAATTTAGTTGAATTATCCTCATCAGCTTTTTTCTTATAAAGATTATCATCGTTGTTAATATAGAAATAATAATCATCTTCAAAAGAATAATCTCGTACATCGCTGGCAATCTTTTTAGGAGTTCCGCCTTCATCAATCGGCGAAATCGTTAACTCATTCGATTCATCCTCTACATTGTAATAGACAAGATCGGAGCCGATTTTTGTAATTGAATTCGGGGCCACTTCATTGCTAGTAATCTTGATTCGTTCATCATTCTCTTTTTTGTAATAGAGCGAATAATCTTCATCTAAGTAGGCCACCTCTTGTTTATCACTCAAGCTGGTAAAAGAAAACACATCACTATCAATTTCTGCCTCTTGTTTATCATCCACGTTATACATGGCGAAATCGCCATCATCGTCTAGATAATAGATATCTTTTTCGATCAATTGATATTGTGACACATTAGAAGAAATTTTATCCTCCTGGTTATCCTTGTTAATGATATACAAATCGTTGTCAGCATTTTGATAAGTGACGATTTCTTCACTGTAATTTCCATTGACGGAGACAACATCCTCCGCAAGCTTGGTCTTTCTCTTTTTCTGGTCATACGCATACAATTCATTTTCTTCATTGATAAATAATGCTTTATCTTGACTATTAATATAATAAAAATTTCCATCCAAAACCCGGCTCGCGATTTTTTCTTTTTCTTTGCCTTCAGAAATCATATACAAATCTCCGATACTTTGCTCGTCTTCATCTGTATATTTTTCTTCAAACATTAAAAATGTATTGTGGATTTCATCTGGCGTTTTTTCCCCTTGAGCGACCTCTTCACTGCAGCCTGCTAACATAAAAGTTCCTAAAAATAGAAATAAAATAACCTGAAAATGTTTGTTGTTCATCCTTCGAATTGCCACCTTTTTTTTATTTAACTATCAACCAAACTACCTAGCATCATCACTTCCATCTTATATCTCAAAAAAACAAACTTCCTATTACCTATGACAATTATACCAGAATAATAGCACCAAAGTTTACTAATTTTGGGGTAGACTCCCACTCAGTGAAAAGGCTATAAGTCACAACGGGGGAATTTAGGAAGTGATATAAGGCAAAAGGAAGGGAGCATCAAAAACAAAGGCAGGGGATATGATCAAATGGATTTATCAGTGAGCAGAGAAAAAGAAGAATATTTATTGGTGTTTGCTTGTCTTTTTATAGGAATAAAGCAAGAGAATAGACCAATGTTTTCGTGTGGTGATTAAAATGCCGCGACGAGCTAGAGTAAAAAGCCGGAATGGATTTTACCATATCATGGTGAGAGGCGCCAATAGACAGGAAATCTTTCACGATGATGCGGACAGTTTGAACTATCTTGAGATATTATATAAATATAAGCTGAAAACTGAGATGAAGATTTATGCTTGGTGTTTGATGAATAACCATGTACACCTGCTGGTCAAAGAGGGAAATGAAGATATATCGACTACAATGAAGCGAATTGGTGTTAGTTTTGTTTTGTACTATAACAGGAGATATGGAACAACTGGGCATCTTTTTCAGGACAGGTTTAGGAGTGAGAATGTAGAAGATATACGGTACTTTTTAACCGTAGTAAGGTACATCCATCAAAATCCACTGAAAGCAAGAATGGTCAACCAGGTGGATGAATGGAAGTGGAGTAGTTGCCGGCAATATTATGGTATGCAAGATATCGTATGGAAACTGCTGGACCCGGAATTGATTTTGGAAATGTATTCGGAGGATAAAATTCTGGCTAGAGAAAGATTTAAAGAATTTAACGAAAAGGCTAATCAAGACCAATGTCTAGATGATGACATGATTGAAAGAAGATTAATAGATGATGAAGCTAGGGAATTAATAAAATATCAGCTGAACGGAATTGAAATCGCTCAAGTTAAGAGTTTACCAAGACTCAAAAGAAATGAAGTTTTAAAAAAAATAAAAGAAATCCCAGGCTTGTCACAACGCCAAGCAGCAAGAATCTTAGGTGTTTCACGGACACTAATCTCGAAAGCATGACGTGCAAGAATCCAAGGGGACGGTTCTCGTGGCAAAAAAGCCATGAGAACCGTCCCCCTGGCGTTACATCAATTTTCGTAAATCGTTGATGGCTAGTTTTACACTCTCTTTTTTATTCTTATGTATCCCGATTCCTAATAAATCATCGTGTTGAGGAAAGGAATTATTTGCTAAGCTTTTGTATCCTTCGGGATCTTTGAATATTTCTACTGTAATCGTGAACCCTAGGCTAATGTAGATTTTTATAATTTCTAGCTCTTCACTTTGAAATTTTGTTACAATTCTCATACCTTAATCCTCTCCAGATTGATGCAATGGAATTCTTAGATTTAGATTGAACATAAATAC
>JAANMP010000146.1 GCA_011250595.1 Bacillus sp. MM2020_1
CTAACGCACCATAGTTCATCGACCTTCCTCTCCCAGCCGTAGAATCAGTATTGACGGTTCCAACCCATTTTCATTCTCTGTGGTGAAGCGCTGATTTTTGCGCTTCATGGATGGCTAACGGGTGCTTAAGTTCAATAATGGTTAAGGGGGGCTTTCTATTGAAGAGAAATCGCAATAAACATATAATCATGTGGTTAATAAAGAGAAAAAAATTGTAAAAATGGAATGGGTTAAAGAGTTACCAATAATAAATTAACTGGTGTGGATGTTTCTGGCACAATAAAAAGAGCCCAAAAGGACCCTTTAAAATTTTTTCATTACAATAAGGATATTATTTCTTGTTATCCCTTATTACCCCTTATGAATCTTAGATGCCATGGTAAGTAAAAAGCATAAGCAATGAAGTGAATAGGAGTTGACCACAAATTATTGTAGTTTTTCATTAATCCCACTTTAGTAGTTCCGTATTCGAGTATAAGCGAAAGGATTACAAAAAAGATAACCAAGACCCATTTCTTTTCTTCGTTATAAACGTTTAAATATATAACAGCCAAACAGGATGGTATGATACCGAAAAGGGTAATCTCGGGTAATCCCTCTTTTTGTGGATCACCTAGGTCGAAAATGTCTAAAGGAACTGCTGTTACCATATCAACCATCCATAATATATAACCAACTATTCCAAATGTAATATAAATCTCTCTCCAGTTAATTCTTCTTTTTGGCATAAAAATCACAATTAAAAGTACGACTACACTCAGAATTGCAGGGTACCACCAACCTTGAGTTAAAGCAAAATCTGGATGTTTCACATTACTCCTCCGTTTTACCAAAATTTAAGGTATAGGTATTATGTGTAATTGGTTTACCTCTATACCAAAGAGTTTACTACCTTTTTGCATCTGTATGATCGCTGGGACGGTTTATTAGGTCTTGTTGGTGCTCCAACAATGTTTCCTTCTTGGCCCTAGCTCGTACAATTGCGTTTTGATAACATCGAATATTCCGGCTCGGTCAAAAGACGACTAATCCATAATTGAGATTGTGAACAAATGTACTTAAACAAACGGGTGCGATACTTCAAGACGAAGGTCGCCTTTTTCTTTTTCTACAGAAAACATTGTGAAATGTTGTACTTAAAGTAATGTAGGCAGGATAGTTAAAGAAGGAAATTAGGCCAAAATGTGGAATAAGTATAAACATAAATATTCCCCTCTAGGTGGTTTCTTATGGATATTAAATTTTTTATTAAGTTTTGTATAGGTGCGATAGGTACTTTTATTATTATTGGTTTGTTTAAAGGGAATTTTGAGTGGGATAATATATTCCCTACATTAGTTGGAGGTTTGGTTGGTACTTTTATTGCTGGACTGAGAAGGACCAGTTAAAAAACAGGGCTCTATAATAAGGCGTTGCTTGGAAACGCTATTTTTTATTGAGCTAACGGAGCAGTTTAGTTTTAATAACAAGGAGATTTAAATCAATATGTTGAATTAGGTAATATTAGATATTTTGGGAGGTATTTCCTATTTTAGGAAAACGGTTTAATTTGATTTTTGGTGTTTTAGTCTTATTCGGAGTCATATTAATTTATGCAAAGGTTTTTTATCCCCCTCTTCCATTAAATTCAGTTTCAAAATCGGAAGTAATCAATAAGGTAAAAAAATCGAATGGAAATATCGTTAAAATTGCAGAGGAAAAAAGTTATCAATGGTATATTTCAGAAATGAATCAAGGAAGAGCATATGAAAATATAAAAAAATTGATGGCTGACAAAGGCTGGTTTTTTAAAGACCAAGTCGGTTCGGGCTTTGTTTTTCATAATGAACAAGGAGAAATAACAGTTCTAAGTGAGATGTGGACTTCAAAATATGTAATCTTTCATTTTCCAAAAGAGATTTAATTCTTATTCAACGGGTGCTTGAGTTAAACAATCAGCTGCCATTATTGGTGGCTTTTCTTCTTCTACTAAAGAGGCAGGTTCAATAAATAATCTCATATAAAACATGGACATACCCTTGAAAATGTTGAATAAAGTATCATTAAGAAATTTTCGATATGGGGTTGATTTCTTTGGGTGAATTGAAAAAAGTTTTAATTCGATTGATTGAAATTATTGCAATCGTATCTATTGGTTTACTTTTTACGGTATATATTTTAAAACCTATTTACGAGAACTTCGGAATTCTATTTATTGGAAATGTATGGGTTACTTGGTTTGGAGTTTCTTTTATTTTATTCGTCTTATACACGTTGATTGTTGGTTTGTGTATTTCTAAGGAAAGTATTCTCTTTAAAAAGCGACTTACATCAGTATTCTTTTGGCTTACTTTTATTGGTTCGAATTATGTTGTCTTTATCCCTTTTATAAAAGGGGAAAATCCATTCTAAGGTAAAAATAAGGAAGAAAAATTGTTATCTGTTATTCAGCTAACGGGGCAGGTTAGATTAATAAGAGTTAATTAACTACTCATAATTAAATAAATCATCGACCGTTGTTTCTAAGTGTATAGCTAACTCAAATGCTAGTGACAAGGTAGGGTCATATTTATTGTTTTCAATAGCATTTATGGTTTGCCTTGTAACGTGGCATAGTTGGGCAAGTTCATCTTGTGATAATTTCTTAGTTTTTCTTAGTTGTCTGATTTGATTCTCCATTTTACACTCCGTATTTCTTTTTATTAATCATTAAAGATAAAAGGAAAGAAACTGAAATCAATGCTAAGATAGCAAATGGATTTAAACCGAATTTGTCACCTTTTATAATATCTACATACAACATTTTAGGGATAGCAATAATTACTAAATAAAATATTGTAAAGTAAAATGTTTGTATAACTGATTTGTCCTTGATGTGTTTTTGAAGTTCATCGCCTCGTTTTGATAAAGAAATAAATAAATACACAATCAACCCAAGTGAAATTGAAATAACGATGAAACTAATAAGTATTGAGGTGTTCATTGATTTTACTCCTCTCCAAAATGTAAAAGGAATTTTACATAATTAGTGTATCATTTTTACATTGTTTGTCAAAAACTTTTTACATTTTAATGTAAATCACCTTTTTCCTTATTAAGCTAACGGGTGCTTTACTTTAACAAGGAGTAAAGCCTTTTTTTGTTGTTTCACTAACGGGGCAGGATAGTTGAAGAAGGAAAAAGTTAATTAAAGGTAGAATTATTGAAACATCATCCAAAAGGAGTGCTTTTCATTGAACAAAACGTACGAAGCTTTAGAATGGCTTAAAAGTAACAATAATCCATCAGCATTGGCATCTGACAGATTTGGCGAAACGGAAAATGCTGTCCAATTTGTTGAAAAACTTTATGAACTTGGAGCACTAAAGGTAAGCGTTATTGGTATTTTCGATGAACCAGATCGAATAGAAGATGAAGGAAGGCCATATGCTACTCACCTAATTGTTGATTTACCTAATGACATTGAAAAGCGAAATAAGATTATTAAGTTTTATAAAAATGAAATGAAAGAACAAGGGATTGAAGAAGGAGAAGGAATATTAGAATGGAATGAAAGTAAATTGAATGAAGGGAAACTGGCATTTGGTTGGCATTAAAATATATGTCACTGAAGAAAAACCTTCTTTCACTAACGGGTGCAAGAGTTGAAGAATGGGGATTGCTGCGGCGATCCTTTTTTCTTATTCAGCTAACGGGTCAGGTTAGTGAAAGAAGCAGTAGGGGTTTTATCCTATTTTCATAGACATCTCTCAATATATAC
>JAANMP010000147.1 GCA_011250595.1 Bacillus sp. MM2020_1
ATATAAAATAATAGGGAGATAAATCAGACTACAATTTATCCCCCTATTTTTGGTAAACAAACCTATTTATTGAGATCTATTTTAGAGCGTAACGTCAAAAAAACGCTTCCAAATTTGATTTTTGAAGGCGTTTTTTGCAATTTCAGTGATTTTTAAGTCTTTTTTTTGTGAAGGCATTTACCGTTCTGAGGACAATAAATGAACAATTAGATACTTTTCAAATGGACATGATTGGCTGTTTCTACAATGGGACATTTTTTCCCATCTCCGATTCGGAGAGTCTATTTAATTGATCAAACTTTAATCCGGATACAATAAATCCTGCACCTGTAAAAAGAGCGCCAATGAGTTCAATCATCTTCTGGGCGTCTCCTGAAACACTTGCTGCAGCAAATACGATAGTGCCAATCAATAAAAGATAGCCTGATATTCGATGAAATACCTTCCCTCTGATCATCGATATTCCCAATAATATCATCCCTAATACAAACAGGAGAGGGCCGAACGAATAAATAGGCTCAGTATAAGCTGTGGTAAAAACTGGGCCAACTTTTTCCCCTGAAGCCTGTGCGATTTCCACAAAAACAATGGCTGTTACAATGATGTTTCCCACGTTTCCTATGATCATAGCAAAAAGACCCAACCATCCATTCCTTTCCCCTTGAAGAGAATACAATCCGAAAAAAGAAAAGACGAGCAGTAAATGGGCCACAAAAACAAGAAACGTACCAAAAATGCTATCATGTTTACCTGCCATAAGGTTTAAAGAATGTGCCAGCACTAGGAGGATTCCAGAGAGAATGGAAGTGATTCTTCCCATCCGATAAATAGATTGATTCATAATCTTTTACACTCCTTTAATTTTTTTTAGATAGGATGCTTTAAGGGATTGGAAAAAGGTTAGTGAAAGATTTTACCAGCTTGGTGTGAACTTTTTAAAGAATGTCTGGCCGCTTATCATTTATTTAACTATTCAATGGTACTATTATACAGGATTTATGTAATAATATGGCACATGTAATACCGTTCCTTTATTATTGTTAGGTGATTTTTATACGACACATAATTATTAAATGTTTTGACAAAATAATAAATATACTGTAAATTATCAAATGTACGAACAATATTATTTAACTTAACTAGAATATTCGTGTTTGGGAGTGTAATTTATGGATACTGTATTTGATTATGAAGATATTCAACTGATTCCTGCTAAATCTATCGTTAATAGTCGTTCTGAGTGTGATACGAGTGTCACATTTGGTGGATATACATTCAAATTGCCAGTCGTCCCTGCAAATATGCAGACGATTATCGACGAAAGGCTGGCAGTTTTCTTTGCGGAAAATGGTTATTTCTATATTATGCACCGTTTCCAACCTGAAAAGCGGATTGCCTTCGTAAAGGACATGCAGGCACGTGGACTTATTGCCTCTATTAGTGTCGGTGTAAAAGAAGGAGAGTACGATTTCATCAACCAACTGGCAAATGAAAAGCTAACACCTGAATTTATTACCATCGATATTGCCCATGGCCATTCCAATGCGGTAATCGAAATGATTAAACATATTAAGAAACAACTACCAACTAGCTTTGTCATCGCTGGAAATGTCGGAACTCCAGAAGCTGTTAGAGAATTAGAGCATGCCGGTGCCGATGCAACAAAAGTAGGGATTGGACCGGGGAAAGTATGTATTACGAAAATTAAGACTGGTTTTGGAACTGGCGGCTGGCAGTTAGCTGCGCTAAGATGGTGTGCCAAGGCTGCAAGCAAACCAATTATCGCTGACGGCGGCATTCGTACCCATGGTGATATCGCGAAATCCGTTAGATTTGGGGCATCCATGGTCATGGTTGGTTCTTTATTTGCGGGTCATGAAGAATCTCCCGGGGAAACGTTTGAGAAGGACGGAAAGTGTTTTAAAGAATACTTCGGTTCGGCTTCGGAATTTCAAAAAGGCGAACGAAAAAATGTAGAAGGTAAAAAAATGTACGTGGAACATAAAGGTCATTTAATCGATACATTGATTGAAATGGAACAAGACCTTCAATCCGCTATTTCCTATGCCGGAGGTAACAAGTTAAAAGACATCCGTACTGTAGACTATGTTGTAGTGAAGAATTCCATCTTTAATGGTGATAAAGTATATTAAAAATTAGCTGCCTGTCCCCCATTTATATTACAAAAAAGGTTCCCCCGCAAAATTCAAGCTGGGGAACCTTTTTCTGGTCATATTAAGGTTTTTGAACAGAAGCCCTGAATCAAACCAACTCAGGAATGACAAAACACAAAGTTTTTCCTAACATGGGAGCTTTTGCTTTTGTTTATCAAACGGGGAGTGGATGAAATTCTTTTCTCTGTTTTGTCGCATTTGACCCAAAATGTACAAAAAAAGTTAATCGAATAACATCATTTATAAATAAACGTATAACAAGTAGTTCAGAGGAAATACTTAAAATACTTCAATAAGGAAAGGATGTTGTGACATGGACGTACAACGAGCACAAGAAATTACTAATTCATCGACTATGGCTAATGTAACGTATAACGGAACACGTATCTATATTGAGCATGTAGATCAACAAAACGGAATAACTACAATCCATCCTCTCGATGAACCAAATAATAAACAAAGTGTTTCTGTAGCAAGCCTGGTAGAAAATTGATTAGGTAAATCTTCTCCGAATGAAAGTATGGTTTCTATGAAAACATCACTTCAGAGTGGTGTTTTCTAGTCCGCGAAGACTGATATCGATTTCTCACCGAACCAGTTCTATTAATATACCTTACCCCGAAATTAATCAAGGTAAGGTTACATCGCTATCTTATTAATACTCTCTTGTTGAGATTGTCTTTTTATAGAGTTATTTTATTAATAATATAATACATTTACCTTATTACACTTCAAACATTTTTCATAATATGGGTCTCCAGCAAAATGATGATCACAATTTTGCTGAATTTCCTTTAAACGCTCCTCTAAAAAAGCAAGGCTAGTTTTCATTTGTGTAATTTCCTCTTTAATCTTTTGAACATTCATCCGTATAACCCCCCAAGAAAGTTACTGATATATGCTGCCCCCAAATTGCTTAAACTCTTTAGCTTTTTCCTTCATACCTGTTTCAATAGCTTCCTTAGTATCAAGTTTGTTTTCCTTCGCATAATTACGAATATCTTGAGAGATTCTCATGCTGCAAAATTTTGGTCCACACATTGAACAGAAATGTGCTGTTTTTGCACCCTCAGCAGGTAAAGTTTCATCATGATATTCTATTGCTCGTTCAGGATCTAAAGATAAATTAAACTGATCTCTCCAACGGAATTCAAAACGAGCTTTTGATAAGGCATCGTCTCTTTTTTGTGCTCCTGGATGTCCTTTTGCCAAATCAGCCGCATGGGCAGCAATTTTATAGGTTATAACCCCTACTCGAACATCCTCCTTATTCGGTAAACCTAAATGTTCTTTAGGCGTTACATAACAAAGCATAGCTGTTCCATACCACCCGATCATGGCTGCCCCAATCG
>JAANMP010000148.1 GCA_011250595.1 Bacillus sp. MM2020_1
TTAGAAGTTCAAACTAATTATTTCCATTTATTTTAAAGTATTAATTCGCTTGTATTAGTTTTGACCATTGATTTAATTCTTTAAAAGTTCCTAAATCTCTATAAGAACTATTTTCATGAATAAAAGAAAACACCTTATTTTTTTCTATTAATGGAAATAAAGCATCCGACAAATATAGTTCTTTAGCACCTTCTCTATGTTTAATTGTTAGGCAGAATTCATTTAAAATTTTAGAGAAAACAGGATTCCATACCATCATTCCCCACATATACTCTAAATTTGTTTCTTTTGGTTTTTCGATCACATTTGTAATTAATTCACCATCGAATTCCACAACAGATACGCTTGTTGGATTATCTGTCTTAAAACAGCCTAAAGTAACATCGGAATTGTGATTTTTATTGTGGGCCTCCAATGCTTTTTTTAAAAAGTCACGCGGCTCAATTACAGTATCTGGCATAGCAAAAACTACTTTTTTATCTTTAATGATGTGATAAGCTTCATTCAACGACTGGGGTAGACTCTTTGCTTCAGGATGGATACATACAGTTAAATCAATCCCAAATTGCTTTCCATTACCTAAATAATTTAATAAATCCGTTTTATTTGGATTTACTGTTATAATAATATGCTTTATTCCAGCTCTTTTCATTGCATCAATAGTATACATAATGACTGGTCTGTAGTTTTCATTATGAACATCTGGGAACATTTCTTTTGAGAACGGCATTCCTAGCCTTGTACCCTTTCCTGCGCATGGTAATAAACCAACTGTTTCCATTTACTTTACCCTCCTAGTTTTATATTCTAATTACAAGATTTTTTTAATAATTTCTATATTTACTAAAATGATGTATCGGATATTTTGTTATCGACAGAAAATCGAGTATTTTTATCCACTACCTTGTTTATTATTTTTACTACTTTAGATGATGAACCTTTAGGATCAAATATCCCAATATCCTTCATAAAGTGATCTACTCCTTTTAAATATCTACTCTTATCATATCCTTCTATTACCTTTTGTAATTGATTGTTATTCTCAGCTAATGGATATGGCAAGGAATAAATATCAAAGTAAAAATTCCTTTCCTCAAAATATGCCTCTATATCCGGTGCAAATAAAAAAACAGGCTTCTTAATTATAGAAAAGTCAAACATACAACCAGAATAATCGGTTATTAAAATATCGCTTGCTAAAAGCAATTCATTCATATCTTCATACTCTGTTGCATTTAATATTTTTGAGTTGTATTGTAAAGAATCAGCTCTTGCTGATACATCTGGATGTAACCTAAATAATATTATCCATTCTCCACCATACTTTTTCTCTAATGTTTTAATTAATCTTTCAAAGTCCACATTATAAACTGCAGTATCTGAATTAGCTCTAAACGTTGGAGCATATAGTAAAATACTCTGTCTACCTTTAATATTGAAGTAACTTAATACTTTCCTTGATATATCTTGATCATTTATTAGAATTTCGCACCTCGGGGCTCCAATTTCTAGTATCTCCCCATCATACCAGTACGTTCTCCTATATAACTCAGTGTGAAACCTACTGTTTGAAATAAGAAGATCAATCATTTTTGAGTCATTTTTTGCTTTGGTAATGTAGCATGGAGAAAGTTGATTTTCTATATCCTTTTCAATTTTTTTTAATGCAGCGATACCATGCCATGTTTGAATATAATATTGATTTTCTCTTTTTGGAGTATAAAAAAACTTCCTTTCATTATCTATCCAAACTTTAGCCGTTGCCAACTCGTAAAGATGTCTTATTGACCCAAACTCTACTATTCTAATCTGGCTAGGTACCTTCACTTTTCCAATTAGTTCTTTCTTTAAAATCCAAACAATATCATAATTTAGATTTTGTCTTAATATTTCTTCTGCTATATATTTTGGATTACATCCATAACCTTTACCACCAAAATTTGTGATTACAATTTTATTATTCTTAATAGGTAAACATATAAATAATTGTTTCAAAACAAATTTTAAAATAGTATTGATTTTATACCTTGGATACAGAATTATGGTATAAAATATTCTTTGAAAGATTAAATAAACCTTTGGATAAGCTTTTAATTTATTTTTCAATCGATTCCCCATTTTTCAACCTACTTTTATAAGAAATATATTAATTTGCTTATCTCAATAAAATATTATTTATATTAGACTATTTATAACTCGAACCGAAAAAATAAAATCACTCCTTAAATTTTTGCCAATTTTGCAAAGTATTCTATTACTTGATAATCAACACCTTGATCAAATTTCCGAGCAAAATATTCATTTGAATTTTTAATAATTTCGATATGATCCATTTTTAAGGTAATCGGATTATTACGAGTTTTAATTGATTCTCCAAATTGTATAAACATTAAATTCCTATTGACTACTTCGGTCTTAAATTCCGAATTCATGATTAACGTTTGAAAAAAAAATACGTCTGGCACTAAACTGTTCTTGAAGGCTTCATAATACCAATTGTTTTCAACTAAAAAGTTTACAATAAAACACGCAACTTTTAGTGGTATACAAAACCAATTAGAACCATTATATAAGGAGAATTCTTTTGGCAAAGAATTTTTATTGGGTTGAATATTTAAACCAAACCCATAAAGACTTGCCATCCCTCTTCTAATGAGCCTGATTGGATGATAAGGCTGAATATATAACCTCCTAGTCCATTCTGGCCATTTTAAATTCACAAAAGCAGCATGAGGTTCATTTCGTACAACATGATAAGCACTTATAAAAATCTTATTCTTATTCTTGAAAAGAAAATCTTTAAACCCATTTTTCACTAACATATCCTGCCCGCTTCTCAAGCATACGAAATCATATTCAACGCCAGTAGCTAATACTTCTTTTAAAAGTAATAGGGTAGCATCCACCATAGAAATATCTCCCCATTTTACATCTATACTAACTTTTAAGATTTTAACTCTTGGATGTTTTGTTATTTTTGCGCTCATCATATTATTTTTTTGGTCAACATGGATGAAAATATCTGAATTTTCATCCAACAAAATTTGTTCAATAAATTTATTTACTTGGTCAGGATTTTTATGAACTAATAGAATATAAGCGGTTTTTAAGGCTGTAGAATTCATAACTATTCCCCCCCTTTTTAAAGTTTCTTTATTTTATTGCTCAGATAATTGGTTATTTGAATTAATATCATTTCCTTTTAATCTTAAGGTTGCTTGATATAAATCATTGTCTTTGATGATATAAGTGGGGGCCCCTATTCCTCCATTTATTGAATCAATACCAACTCTATTAAAATTAGAGACGATTTTATTACCTCTGACAGTAGCTCCATATACTTTGGTTGGATCATGTTCAGCAGAATCACGACCAATCTGAATAATTGCCTTCATTCCTTTCTTAGTTGTTTTAGTAGCAATTTTATTGTTTAAAACCTTTAAATCTTTTACTTCTAAAGCTAATATAGTAGGACCATCTATACTTTTATCATTATTAAATGTCGATGACTGAATTATT
>JAANMP010000149.1 GCA_011250595.1 Bacillus sp. MM2020_1
ATACATAATTCCAAATGTATCCACTAAATAAAAAGCATATGGCTTTAGTTCATTTACTCTACTAATTAATTCTAATAATTTAGCATCTGTATAACTTGTTGTGCCAACAGGTTGAATAAATAGCTTATATCCTTTTTCCATTAGGATTTTTCCGTAATTCATAGCTTCTTCAATTTCATTTTCATGGAAGGTTAGCCGAATCCCATCAATTGAACTTCCATCACATTCCTTTATTTTTTCAATAGGAATATAAGGTACATCAATCATACCTACATAAGTGATGTTTTTATTCTTTTGACCTATTAACTCTCTTATTCTCTCTATATCATCAAATACAGAAATATTAGGATTAAATTCCCAATCCCTTATAAATCCACATTCGATGATATCAATATTAGATTGTGATAGCTTTTCAATAATTTTCCTTATAGACTTTTCCCCAAATTTCCAATTATTAATATATCCGCCATCTCTTAAAGTACAGTCAAGAATTTTAACATTACTCATACTTTGCACCTTCTAATTGATTTTTTATAATATTTCTTACCTTTTCTAAATCCTTAGGTGTATCAACGGATAGTGTGGTGGCGTCAGCTTCTATAAATTTAATCTTTTTTCCATTTTCTATGAAACGAAACTCATCAATATCTTCAGCTTCTTCTAATGGTCCTCTTGTTGCAAAGTGGCAAAACTCTAATGCACTCTTGGTAAAGCATTGGACACCAACAAATTTCTTGTACTTAAAATTATATGTCCCCTTTGGATACGGAATCGGACTTCTTGCCAAATATAACCCATATCCATTTACATCTGTTGCAATTTTTATTTTCGAGAAGTCAACAGCTTCCAATGGGTTCTTTAACTCTGTCATAAGGTTAGATACATACAAAGAATTTGGGTCAATATCTTTAGGGAGTATTTTGGCAATAGCTTCAACTTCAATTAATGGCTCATCACCATTTACATTTATATAAAAATCAGCGTTTACCTTAGAAGATACTTCATAAAGTCTATCTAAATGTGTTTTATGGTCAGCCGATGTCATTATTGTTTTAATCCCATAGTTTTCACATACAGTTTTGATTTGTTCGTCATCTGTGGCTACATAAACATCAGTTAATTCAGTGACTTTCTTTAGTCGATCGTGTACCCACCAAATCATAGGTTTTCCACAAATATCTGCTAACGGTTTACCTTTAAATCTTGAAGAATTATATCTAGCTGGAATTACACCAATCATTTTCATTTTTATTCCCCCATTTTTACTTATGTAGGTAGTTAATTAATATGAAATATTTCCATTCTTGTACTACAATTTTTCTACTGACCAACTCGTTCATAATAAAGAACACCAAATCAAAAAATAAAACCTATTTAAAATCCATGAATTTATTAGCAAATAATTCCTTTATTTCATCCAACAGTTAGAATCCGTAATCCTTCAAATAAATCTTTAAAACCTTCTTCTTTATCTGCTATTTTTACCATATGGCTATAATCAATCAGATTATGTAATACAGATGTTTTATCTTTCATAGAGGGAAAAAGACCATTAAATGTCTTCATTACGTATTCTGATACACAAAAAGTTTTATCGTATTTTTGATAAAACCCTTCATTTGCCTTAAGTTTTTTCATATCCTCATCCTAAATCTTATGTGAATATCAATCGTCATCAATTTAATTTAACTGGACTAAATAACTGATCGTTTAACTTTCCTTTCAGTCGCTACTAATCTTCCATTACTGAGTCTATATACCAAATCACAATTTTCAATAGTACTTAATCGATGGGCAATAATAATTAATGTCTTTTCACCCCTTAGACCATCTATTGCTTTCATTATTTCCTTCTCTGTCTCATTATCCAATGCCGATGTTGCTTCATCCATAAATAGAATTTCAGGGTTATGATATAATGCACGAGCAATTCCAATTCGTTGACGCTGTCCCCCTGAAAGTCTTACTCCTCTTTCTCCAACCTTTGTTTCTAATTTATCAGGTAAAGCTTCAACAAAATCCCTTAACTGTGCCTGCTCAAGTGCTATCCAAACAGCAGTATCATCAATCAGTTCTTCCTCAACCCCAAACGCAATATTGCTCCGTATCGTATCATCTGAGAGAAAGATAGATTGAGGGATATAACCAATATTGTGCTGCCATAATAGTTTCTGTTCAAAAATATTTTTTCCGTCAACTAAAACTTCACCCTTCTCAGGGTGAAATAACCCAAGAATTATGTCAACTAACGTTGTCTTTCCAGCTCCTGATTCTCCAATAAATGCTACAGATTGACCAATTGGGATGGTTAATGATACATCTTTTAATGAATAAACCTTTTGATTCGGATAACGAAACGATACATCCTTTAACTCTATCGCATTAATAAATGATTTATTACTCTCAAGTCTGAAAATTGGTTCATTAATTGAATTTTTATTCTCATTTAGAACTTCTTCTTTGTTAAGAAATAAATCATCGTGTAAAATGTTTAGTGCTGGCTGGCAATAACGAATCTGTGTTATCAATGAAACCACTCTATTGATAGAGGGCATTAATCGAAAAGCAGCCATAGCAAAAAGTGCCATAGTAGATACTATATGAGTGGTATTTATCCCCTGAAAAACAATAATTAACATAGTTACTAGAACAATAGTTACCAATACAGTTTCAATAAAGAGTCTTGGTATTTGTTGTAACATCCCCATATAGCGGTTGTTGTTAGAACTTATCTTACTTTGAACAGTATATGCATTGATAAAGTAGTCTTCCTTCCCAGACACCTTTACTTCTTTACTTGCTCCTAACCCTTGATTTACCCACTTAATCATTAAAGCACTTATCTTATGTTGCTCTTTCCCAAGTTCACTTATTTTTTTGTTAAAAACTTTAAAAAAGAGTACCACACTTCCTCCTAATAAAATACTTGCTGTAATCGTAGCTACAGGTTCTGTGAAGAGAAGCAAGATTAAAATAAAGACAGTCACTAGAAGCTCAGTAAATAACTGAAAACCAGAAATAATTATTCCACCAAAAACCCTTGTCACCTCTGTATTTACATTTCGCAATAAATTTGCAGTATTTCTTTGTAGATGGAAGATGTATGGTTTAGTGAGATATTCCTTAAATAACCTTCTTGAAAGTTTAACTTGTTGATTTAATATAACTTTTAGTTGTACATGATTATAAAAAAGAAGATATAAGTTTTTTAGAATAAAAACTAAAAGTAAACCTATTACTGCAAAGACTATAAACGATGTTGATGATTGAAAATTAAATAGATTGTATATATACAATAAAGCCGATTGCCGTTGGATTATACTTGGATTGGTTAATAGACCTACAATTGGTACAACTAATCCTATTCCAACTGTTTCAAATAGGGCTGCAATAATCATCATAAGAAATAACCCTATTAGGATCCTTTTTTCCTTCTTATTAAAAAGCATTAATATTTTTCGAATAGATTCCTTCATTTCGGAACAACCTTTCTATCTGTATAATAC
>JAANMP010000014.1 GCA_011250595.1 Bacillus sp. MM2020_1
GAATACCCCTATAACATAATGTCTTACCATAATTATAGGTTAAGGAATTACGTTAAGGACGTTGCTAATGTGGAGATATTATTAAATGTTTTATATCAAAAATAAAAATGGTGTCAGGCACCGCCAAAAGACAAATGTCCACTAGCGGTGCCTGACACCATTAATTTGTTTATTGTTTGATACCCTTAGGAAACACGCTTTAAATTTTTAAATTGTCCTTTTGATAGGACTGATTTTTCTAAGCGGTGAGCCATCATTCCGGCAAGGACGGCTAAGATGATGTCTTTTGGAAGCGGGACAACCATCCATAACCATGCCATTTTATAAGTGAATCCTTCTGGTGCAGCTGCCCAAAGTTTATAGGCAAAGTACATCCAATTTGTACCGAATAGGTAGTTCACAGCCATACCGATTATAGACGCAATGATAAATACAGCCACAGTTTTTTTCTTTTCAACAATTTTTCCAATGATAAATGCTGTAAAAATATATGAGAGAATAAAGCCGAAGGTAGGACTGAAAATGGTAGAAGGTCCAGCTCCAAATTTAGCAAATACAGGGATGCCTACAAATCCTACGAGCATATAAACTGTCATCGCTATTGCCCCTAACCGACTACCCAAGATAGCCCCTGCTAAAATAGCAAAAAATGTTTGCAGTGTAATTGGCACTCCTCCAACTACCATAAAAGGAACAAAGGAGGTTATGTTAGCGCCAATCGCCATTAATGCTACGAACATCCCCACTAGTGTTAAATCCAACGCTCTTAATTTTTTATTCATACTTCCACCCCAAATATTAATTATTATTATAATATTAAGATAAAGGTAACAAGAGGTATTGTCAACTTAAATTTAATTAAGGTTAACATTAGGAACGTGAATTAATTCAAACCAACTACTTATGATCTTTTATTAGTACCTAAAAAAAGTGTCAGGCACCACAAAAGGACATTTGTCCATGAGTGGTGCCTGACACCAAATTTTACTTTGTTGTGATGTCGGTCAGGACGGCGTAACCATTGTTTACTTTTAGTTTGGCTAGTATTTCTCCTTTAGCAGAGGCTTTTTCCCATTCTGTTCCGGTGTTGTCTTCTAGGTAGTAATTATCTAGATTGTATTCCAGGAAGGCTATTTCCTGTCCTTGGTTTTCTTTGTCGATATAGTTTATGGTGCCTTTTAGAAATAGCCCCTTATCAGGCTTCTCGAGGGTTACTCTTGTTGGCGTGTGGACTCCATTCTTTTTCTCCATAAGGACGTATACATCAAATGGTCCTCCCTGGTTCTGCATTCTATTGACTACTGCTTTATCCACCAAACCGGCCGGAACTTCTTCCGCTTCATATCGAAGGGTCACGTAATCACCTCGAAATGGGTCTGATGGGTCCAAGGGTTTTGTTTGGAGAATCATTTCCTCGCCCGTTAACATGGTATAAATAGGAGTGATGCACAGGCCTAACAGTATCAGCACTGGCAAGGAACAAGCCAAAACTAACTGCTTTGCTCGCTTATTCATGCACACTCACCCCTTTTTTTCTTTGCTTTTCAAAATAAAAACCGAAACCGAGCAGCAGGAATCCGCCAATAATAAATACGAACGACTTTGGCAAAAATTCAAAAGATAAATCCAGGTAAAAACGGAAAATCATCACGCATAGGATGATGATACTGATTAAACTGCCTCGTTTGATTAAGTACAACACATAGAGTAAGTACAGGACAGAGAAAGGAATATATATCCAATCTAATGGCCAGGTATCCTCAAAAGATAACAATAGCGCTGCCGCTCCATGTACGAGGTATCCCAAGACTACATAAATGTCTCTCACTTTTCCCTTTGAATGAACAAGGGCAACACCAATAACCAAATAGATTAGTCCATACACGTACGGAAAATCAGTATAGTTAGAGCGGTTGAGAATAAAGCTAATGACCGTCCCTATAAATGCCAGCGAAACCAAACCCGTGACAAAGCCAGTTACTTTTGAAAAACCAATTTTTTCATTAAGAATATATATTGCCGCTATCCACAACAACGTCCAATACGGAATGTTTACGCCTTGGAGATATTGTCCATCGAGCATGTATTTGAGGACAAATAGGGAAGATGCAAGAAGAATCCATTTATCCCGTAACACCCATGCCAATGGCAAAATGCCAAGCGACCACCATAAAAAGGCATTTTGTGAATTAGTTCCGAGATGAAACATTTGCTCGACAAGAAAGATACCTGCTCCGAACACAAGTACACCCAAATAGTATAAACTCTTAGATGTCTTCGGATAGTTTTTTTCCATTTTATATCCTGCCAGATTACTGGCAAGGAAGATTGCGATTATTAATAGTAGTTTCACTGTCTTTCCAATTTCATCCCAATTACTCGCGATAAAACTGAGTACCCCTGCCCCAATCAAAATAGAACCTACATACAAAAGTGTTTTTGTAAAAGATAGTTTCTGCACCTCGTAAATCTCGTCTATCTCATCGGCCTTTCCTGCAGGCAGAATCTCGGAGTCTTCTAAGAACTTAAGCTCACGCTTTAAAAAATTTAACTCATGCTGTGTTACAATCCGCTTCGCCATCCATCCCACCCCTTTTCTCGTCCGTTTTAATGAGGTTCAATCCTTCTTTTGCAATTAGAACCAATTTCTCTACAGTTAAGTTTATTCGACAAATAGCGTTAATATCCTTTTAAAAAAGGAAATGTACTGCTCCCCAAAAGCCTCTTGAATTCGAAGAAAAAGGTGTCAGGCACCTCAGAAGAACAAATGTCCATGAGCGGTGCCTGACACCATTTAATGACCTATCATTATTTATTCCGGAAAAATTTACAAACTTTGATGGTTTGGTTTGTATCAGTCTTATGCGGATATAGCAGTTTGATTCTTGTTCTTTCACAAAGCGGGCATGTCCCGCGGCCATTTGAAGGCAAGTAGCTGATTGTTTTCCCTCGGTTTCTCTTTGCCATTTCCATCCATCCCTATCTAGATAAATTCTCGTTTCTTTATCTAATGATGGACTGGCACAAATATTGTTAGGCATATAATTGTTTTTCGAAAAAAGGTTGTTGTTCGAATATGCCCTAATTCAGAAGCTCGTTTTAAAGTGAATGGCTTATTTACAGTCATGTTCTCCCATGGTGCCTGACATCACGCTGACGCCCCTCATGCATTTTTGCTCACTAATCTACATACATATCTATGAAGATCAAATACTTTCAATGGCTGCACGACAATAAATAACTTTCCATAAGATAGGAATAAGAGGCGAGACTTAAACTTTTTTAGTTGGAAAGGAAAGATGTGGTGCTTCAATATGAAAAAAAACGAGGCTTATCACGATTTGTTTCAAAATCTTCAGGAGGATGGGATGTCATTCGATCAGGTCTTTGACCGGATCGTAACATTCATGAAGTTAGATCCAAACGGAAACTACCGACTGATGGTCGGCACAGATTCTCAAGTCCATAAATCAACGACCGTTTTTATCACGGGGCTTGTCATCCAAAATAAAGGAAATGGAGTATGGGCATGCATTAAGAAGGTGGTCAT
Source organism: Bacillus sp. MM2020_1 (assembly GCA_011250595.1). Lineage (GTDB taxonomy): Bacteria > Bacillota > Bacilli > Bacillales > Cytobacillaceae > Neobacillus. Next base: position 3,551 of record JAANMP010000014.1, read on the forward strand.
TCCAAGAAAGATGACTCATTTACATGAGCGAATATCTCTTGAACTATCATTAACTGAGGAAGTCGTTTCGATGTTCACGGAGGAAAGGAAAAATGAGTTGATCAATCTTGTTCTTCCCAATATATATCAAGGGGCAACCTTTACAATGGAAGGCCACATTGATATCGGAGCAGGCAAACGAAACAAAACAAGTGAGTTTGTCAAAGAAATGGTCACCAGAATCGAGTCAATGGGGGTTGAACCAAAAATCAAACCAAATGCCTTTGTTGCTTCAAGCTATGCCAATCGTTACACCAAATAAGAGTGTCAGGCACCACGAAAAGACAATCGTCCTTTAGTGGTACCTGACACTCTTTTTTAATCTCTATGAAAGACATTCCAGTTCAACTTTTACTGTGGTGCCTTTGCCAATTTGGCTTTCGATTTTCATGGTACCGTTATGTTCCTGGATGATTTTGTTGCTGACCGTTAGGCCAAGTCCAATTCCTTTATCCTTGGTTGTATAGAATGGAGTTCCCAAATAGTGCATAAGTTCATCGTCAATGCCCATTCCTTCATCCGAAAAACAAACCTGCACACGGTTCCCATCTACCCTCTGAACATGTATATTGACATTTCCGCCAGAAGGCATAGATTCAATGGCATTCTTTAAAAAATTAACAAAAACCTGTTTCAACTGATTGGGATTACAAAGCAACTCAATATCATCATTTTGATATTGGCTGGTTATTTGCACATTATGTAATAATGCTTGTGGATGTAGAATATTAACTGTACTTTCTAAGATTGATTTTAGATTTTCTTGATCAAATTGAATGGCCTGAGGTTTGGCCAAGGACATAAATTCATTCACTATCATATCGATACGGTCTAATTCGTTCATAATGATAGATAAATAGTCATCTTGTTTTTCTTTGTTCGTTGTATCTTTTAATAGCTTTGAAAATCCCTTTAAGGAAGTCAAAGGGTTTCGTATCTCATGAGCTACTCCCGCAGCTAATTGACCGATGATTGAAAGCCGATCTAAATTTCGGAGGGCATCATCATTTTTTACCCGGTCCGTAATATCTCTGCCGACTGTGACAAAGGAATCAATTTCTCCTTGTTCATTAAAGATGGGAGAAATTGTGGTCTCAGAATATATCACTTGATTTTCGCCTGTTTGTATCTTCGTTTGTAGCAATTGTGGCTCCTCTGTGTCTATTAACCTTTGATAAACTCTTTCAAAATGTTCCATTTCCTCTGGCAAGATAAGATCATAAGCGCTTTTACCAATTAAATGTTCAGAGGTATACCCAATTCCCTTTTCATGAGAAGGAGAAGCATAGACAATCTTTTTATCCTTCGTATAGACCTTAATCATATCCGTTGCATTTTCGGAAATAAGCTTGTACATCTCTCGAGTCTTTTTCAATTCTCTTTCAATATTTATATGCTCAGTTATATCACGAAAAATTGCAAGGACAGCAATGATTTCCCCACATGGACTTCTAAAAGGGGAATATGAAACAGCTATATCAAGGATGGTTCCGTCTTTATGGTACCTTTTGGTAACCATATCCGGAAATGCTTCACCGCTTTTGACTGATTCAATAATATCATGCACAAATTCAGGAGCAGAAAATTCCTCCACCCTTTTACCTATTATATCTTCCTCAGTATAGCCAAATATTTTGGTATACACATGGTTCACCCGAATAAATCGATTCTCCATATCAACGATACAAATCCCATCCGCTGTACAGTCTAGAAATAAGTCAATTAAATCATCTGGATTATAAACCATAGATTCCTTCTCATTCGTAAAAATCGGGAAAAACTTTGACATAGAGATCTCTCCAAACGCATCATATATTCTCTCATTCTCCATTTTACAGAGTTTTTCGATAAAGAAAAGAAGTATTTTCAAAATGGTGTCAGGCACCATAGAAAGACATTCGCCCAACTTCGTCCACCCCACACGGGCAAATAATGATGTTAGAGTAATGCAATAAAAACCATCAATGTTTGCATAAATTATTATTTTTCTCGCTCATAATGGACTTCCTCCGCCTCATAAATTGGGCAATAGGAGGTGATTCAAATGAAAAGAAGGCTATTCGTCTTAATCATACCCCTTATATTGATGTTGTCAGGATGCTCTGGTGATCCAGTCCAGGACGACTTACTTAATTATGTAAACAAAGAAATGAAGGAAGTTGGAAAATCGGAGAGTACTGCCGTTTCAGCCTATGAAGGGGTCTCGGGTACAAATTATCAAGATGATCAAACAATGTACGATACCTTAATGAAAGACGTTATACCGAATTACTCCGAATTTGTTAAAGAGCTAGAATCTGTAAAGATTGAAACAGATGAGGTACGAGAAATTCACGAAATATATATAGAAGGGGCAAATATTCAATTTAATGCCTTTGCAAAAATTAAACAGGCTTTAGAAAACCAGGACGCAGATTTGATCCAAGAAGCGAACGATATGCTGTCGGATGCCAGAACGCATATCCGGGATTATCAAACAAAATTAAATAAGCTTGCAAAGGAACACGATGTAGAAATAAAAAACTAACAAGAAAAATACTACTAAACTAATAACAGAAACCACTGTTTTTCTAGTCTGCCGAAGCAAATGCATAAACTAAATAACCAAAAAGGTCAGCCCTCTTCTGTTAAAAAAACGGAAGGAGGACTGACCTTTTCAAATATATTGGGGACAAAACAGGCGGTGTTAACGACATGAATCGCCAGCTTTACGGATCGGCATCCATTCGAAATAAGTCAGCATTCGCCACACCCATTCCAATGGGCCGTACCTAAAGTAGCGGAGCCAAATGGTACTGAAAGTCAGTTGGATGACATAAATAGCTATACATAGAACCAGTGATTGGATATAGCTCAAATGATCGACTAAATTTAGCATCTGCCCCAAAACTAGGATGAAGATTGTTTGCGAAACATAGTTTGTTAGCGCCATTCGTCCATAGCTTTTTAGAGGTGACAGAACCTTCCGGACAATTGGAAGATTAAGAAGCAATATTAGCAGTCCCACATAAAAAGTAGAGACAATGGGACCAATTGTAATTCCAAGTCGTAAGAATCGCTGTGTTCCCAGGGAATCAATACCCGATCCATTTCCAAACACAGACGGAACATGTTGATATTGATACACAAGCCCCGCGACACTTAATACAAACATTATGCCAGTAAAAATTGCTATCCTTTTCCCTTGTAGTGAAATTTGTTCAAAGAGTCTATATTGCCCAGCAGCAATGCCCAACAACATTAGTGGAACGACCATGAAGATTTTTTCTGCAAAAAGGCCCAGCACTATCAGCATTGCCGTTCCAAACAAAAGATTTACTAGCTTATTAGCTTTGTAAAAAGGCAAAATGATCAAACCGCAAATGGCGTAAATTGTTAAGGCTTCCCCCGGGTGAAATTGTACATGCACTAACCCAAAGAGAAACAGTACAAGAATCCGCCGCAAAAACATAACATAGCCATTTTTCCCCTTCGCATTGGCCCGTGAGATAAAAATATAGAACCCCACACCAAATAAAAAGGTAAAGATTGTATAAAAGCGACCTTCTACAAACAAGTATAAAAATCTGAAATACGATGCATCGGTGGTTCCAGGAACAGGTAATTTAACCGACAATAACGGAATGATATTAACCAGTATAATACCCATCAGTGCAAATCCCCGCAAATAATCAAGTGTTTCAATTCGTGTATTCAACTGATATGAATCCATCCAAATCAACTCCACTATCATTATAACGGTTTATGCAGGTTTCACCTATATTACCAAAACAAAAAGGCTGACGCTTACCTCCTTGTCAGCCTTTGGTATCACTTTTCCAAGTACGATTATTTCTTCACAGTTAATTTTGCCGACTTACTGGTATTCCCAGCTGCATCCTTTGCATAAACATAAATTATTTTCCCGACACTTTGCGGCTTGATTTTCACTTTAAAATTACCTTTCTTATCTGTGGTCGCGGAACCGATGATTTTGCTTCCTGCTTTCACGTAAACTTTGGACGAAGGTTCTGCTTTCCCCGTTACATAGGTGGATCGCTTCGTCACACTATTTACTTTTGGGGTACTCGGAGCTGTTTTATCTTTCACCACTACTAAGCTAGCAGGGCTTACATTCTTGGCTTTATCTGTAGCCGTCACTGCAAGAATGGATTTCGCCTTTTGGGTTGCCTTAAGACGAACAGTAAAACGCCCATTCGCAGCAGTGGTTCCATATCCTAAAACCTTGCTTCCTAATTTTACGGTTACCGTAGAGCCTACCTCAGCTTTTCCTGTAATAATTTTGTCCTTGTCACTAACAGAATTTACAGTTGGCTTTGTGGGAGAGGTTTGATCGAGAACTGTCTTTTCATCCACAATCCTATAAGTAATATGCGGTCCTTTATTAGCAGGAATCGCAAAGCCTGGATTAATCGGCTTTACAATAGCTCCACCACCGCTTAAATTTCCCGGAGCGCCGGTATACAATTTTGGTTGGAGCTTGTTGAATTCCGGAACACCTTTAAAGCCATACGCACCTGTTGATTGTTTGAGTAATAATGCTCCACGGAAGTTTGTCATAAATTTCCCAAAATTCAGCGATGGATTGATATATTTCTTTACAACAGATTCAACCGCTCGATAGTCATTATTTTTATTTAGTAAAATCTCTTTAAAGACACCATTTCCTTTGTTAACTTGAACTTTTACATACTGACTGAATAAATAAGAAAGTGAGTAATTAGCTAAGGTATCTCCGGCATCATCCCAGTATAATAATGAATGACCGTTCGCCGTTGAACCGGTCGCATTATAATAATCTATCCGATTAGTTAAGACCTTTCCGGTATAGATCTGTTCAGCAGCCATCGATAAGCCTTCATTTAACCATGGATCCGTATTTGTTGTACTTTTCTCTATAAAAGCCGTTTGGTTAAAATTAACCATATGCTGAAATTCATGGGCAAGGACACTATATGCAGATGCTACATTTTTTGTCGTACCTGTTCCCATAGCCGGATACGTATCCATATAAAAAATTTCTGACTGATTTGAATTTACTACATTAAATAAATCGCCACCCCAGAAATAGCCGCCAACATACCCACCGCTGCCATTAAAGCCATCTTGAATGTCGAAACATAAAATATTTATTTTTCCATCTTTGTTCACATCAGACTCTTTACTAAAATTTTGGGTAACTGACGAGTAGATTTTTTTATCGAATTCGGTACCCAGCTTGATTGCATCTTGAGGGGTAATAAAATTATTATAAACCCAGACATTTGCTTTTGTACCACTGTAAGTTAGCTTCGCATTGATTTGATATGGTGCATTGGTTACTAGATTTGTCACCCAAAAGTTCTTATTATCCCCAATCTTATTGGCCAAGCTTTGCTTGTTTATTTGTTTACTTAGTTGTTTATTTTGATTTTTTTCAATATCAAATGGTTTAAGATAATCCAATTGATAGGCACCTGGGTTTAAATTTTTTTCAATAGAATACTTTTCATTGTTAATTGAAAAACTGCCTGTATACTCTGTTTTACTAGCGGTTACCGATTCATTGCTAATAATCGCGTATTTTTGTGTGGATGTCGGAGGCGGTGTAGTATTAAAAGGATTGGCAACCTTAAACATAATAAAATCAGTGTAAAACTCGTCATCTGGATTTGGGGTAATTCCAAGTCTGATGTAAATGTAGGGTTGATTCTTATATAAGGACTTATCAATAACATTTGACATCTGACCGTTATCTGTACCGTAAGTATCAAATTGGGTAAAACCCAAAAATTGCAATGTATTATTAATATTGTTATAAAACTCAATTGTTACATAGGAATCCTTGTCATATAATTGATCCGATTGATAATTCAGCTGAACGTCCATTTTATTCGCATCAATTGAAGCAACTTTTTGAAATTGAATATAATGGGAACCTTTTGAGTCTTTTAAGGTACCCGCCGCTTGCCCATTATTTTTCAGTGGATAGTCGCCAGGATTTAATGACTGTTCTTTCATTAATACCTTTGCACTTATCAGGCTTGAGACAATGGTATTACTCCGCTCGCTATTCTCTTTCCCATGAACGGTGATTGGCAGCAATAGCAGCAATCCTACTATTAAACTGCTAAAAAGCTTCTTAGTTAACCCCATCTACACATCCCCTTAAGATTATTTTACAGACAATCCCAAAAATACCTGCCTTGTAATTATAAAAAAAAGGAGCACTAGACCATGTCGAATCAAGACTAAAGTATTAGGTTATTTATCGGGGAGAATCCTCATATTTTTAGGGATTCCACTGAATTTGTTTAAAAAAATAAGCACTGGAAAACTTTTGCCAGTGCTTTGGAATTACTTATAAATGGAGCTTGGAATTTTAACAGTTGGATAACCCGAAGAATAAGGTCCTACATCATATTCTTGGAAAACTGACTCCAAACAGTCTATTAATATCTTACCCCTGCCATATCCTCTCAATAGTAAATTCCTTATTCGTTAGCTTCAAGAGATACACGTCTGGGTTACTAAGCTTTCTCCATTCCTTAAAGCCAAAGTCAGGTAGATAATTTTTAAATAATAAGGACATTAAATTACCATGAGTAACAATTAGATTATTTTCTGAATCATTCTTAAAAATTTCCTCGACAACACCAACAATGCGTTGCATTGCTTCCCGGCTGGACTCTCCTCGGTCGAACTTTAGATCCAAGTCATCAAATGTAGCTTTTAGTTTTTCAAGCCAATCAGGTAACATTTCTGTACTTAATATCCTCTCAGCTAACCTTTCTTCAACCTCAATATTTACTTTTGCCCGCTTGGCAACCAGCTCAATCGATTGGATAGCCCGTATAAACGGACTCGAAATGATTCGATTAATCTTTACATCTACAAAAAGTTCGGCTAAATCAACTGCTTGCTGGAACCCATTTTCGGTAAGTTGCGCCTCTTTTGGCTGCCCTTCTGCCTCACAGTGCCTTATCACATAAATCTTTTTCTCCAAGCCATCATCCCCATAAAATAAGTCAGAAACTGTAATTAAATTCAATATATTTTATTGATATCCTTCTCTAAAAACATTTTTAATCCATGCATCCGTTGATTACCGCCCTCTATTTTGAGAAAAAGTAAAAGCTTCCCCTAGCCACTTAGATACATCCTTATTCAAATCAGCTTCCATTTTAATAATCACATGATGAATCCAGCGGCCAGGGTACGGCTCAACCGCTTCTACAATTTTTTCGTCCTCAATATATCTGTCAACCACAAAGGTCAGGGCAAGGCAATCCTCAGGACGTGTACTCGACCAGGGCTGCGGCATCCATATCCAGGCAAATTTTGTTTTTGTACCAATAGAGATAACGGATTTCTTCACTTCAATCGTTACGGGGCCGATTGAAGTGATCATCCGTTCCACAGCATTGAACAACGCAATGTGTTTTTCTTGGCTGGTAAAGAAACGTTCTACATCTTTTCGATAAGATGGATTCACCATTTATCCCACCTCGTTTTATATAATAGGATACAAAACACTCCTCGTAACCATTGACAATGACAATGCCAATTAACTCTTCTCCCCTTAGTATAAATCCATAAATTGGATATATAAAGGTAAATCTTCATCCAAAGATGTTTACAACATCTGCACAGTGGACCCATACCAAACACTTTCCTTTTTCATACCTTAATAAATAAATGCAACTGAGATGTTTGAAAAATGGAGGTAAATAGAGCTATGTTGGAGGTAAGGCAATCTCAATACGGGAGAGGAATTTTTGCCACTCGGGATATTAAGAAAGATGAACTTCTGGAGGTTTCACCTGTCATCATCTTTCCAAAAGAAGAGTTTAAGTATTTGGAAAAAACAACCTTGATCGACTATGTATTCTGGTGGGGAAAGGATTTCGATGAATGCGCGTTAGCCTTAGGAATTGGGTCGCTATTTAATCATTCCCGCACACCAAATGCCATTTTCAAAAGGAAATTAAAAAAAGGGACAATCAATTTTTATGCTTATACTGACATTAAAGAAGGAGAGGAAATTCGGATCAATTACAATGGTGACCCGGATGACAAAACGAGGTTATGGTTTGAGTAGTGCAGACGATATAACTCGAAAAGTGAGCCCAGTCTTTACAATGGGCTCACTTATTTGTTAGTTAACATTCGAATCATCATTACTTGTTTTACTTTAAGCCATTTGTTTTTTCATGATTAATAATCTCCCTAAAAAAATGGACAGGATAAGAATGATCACTGACACCACAATACCGATTTTCAATGAGCGAATTTGCAGTCCCAATGCTCCCCCTGTCAAATCTAACTTAAAAATTTAGATATTCAATATGTCCCTTATATCTTGTTCTGTCATTTTTGACATGGCTTGATCTCCTGGTTGGACCACCGTATCGATTAGTTCCTTTTTATGTTGCTGCAATTCATAGATCTTTTCTTCTATTGTACCTTGGGTAATCAATCGGATAACTTGGACCACGTTTTTTTGGCCGATTCGATGGGCACGCCCTGCTGCCTGTTCCTCTACTGCAGGATTCCACCAAAGATCATATAAAATAACGGTATCTGCTCCTGTTAAATTTAGTCCAGTGTTCCCAGCTTTTAATGAAAGAAGAAAAATATTAGCATCCCCTTCATTAAATTGGTCAACCATTTTGACACGGTCGATTGGAGCGGTTTGTCCATCTAAATAAAAGAAATGTAAGCCGACCTTTGTTAATTCTTCCTGAATGATTGAAAGCATGCTGGTAAATTGTGAAAAAATCAGCAGCCGTCTACCGTTTTCAACGGCATTGCCGACAATTTCTAATAATTGCTGCAGCTTCCCCGAGTCCCCCTGATAATTCTCCAAAAATAAAGAGGGATGGCAACATAATTGCCGGAGTCTGGTCAGGCCGGCCAGAATTTTTATTCGACTCTTCTGGAAACCTTCTCCTTGAAGCGATTCCTTTGTTTCCGTTTGAATTCGCTCTAAATAGGCAAGGTAAAGTTCCTTCTGCTTCTTCGTTAACTCGGAATAGTTCACCGTTTCAATTTTATCAGGCAATTCCTTCAGCACATCTTTTTTGACCCGGCGCAATAAAAACGGACGAATCATTTTGGCAATTTTTCTGGCGCAAGCTGACGGAATTCCTTTTGAGCAGGGAAAAAATCAGGCATTATCGTTTGAAAAATAGACCAAAGCTCATCGATGGAGTTTTCAATCGGTGTTCCACTCAGTGCAAAACGAGTCTCAGCATGGATTTCCCTGACTGCCTTTGCTGTCTTCGTTGCATAGTTTTTAATCGACTGGGCTTCATCTAAAATTAGTGTACTAAATTCATGCTGATGATAATATTCAATATCTTGCCTTAATGTCGGGTAGGAGGTAATACAGACATCCCTTCGGGCAGTATTCTGAATTATTCCAACTCGTTCCTGCGGAGACCCAATTACAACCTCAGTCGTTAGTGAAGGTGCAAACTTTTGAAATTCATTCTTCCAGTTATATACGAGTGAAGCCGGTACAACAATCAATGCAGGCTTAGCGTCTTTGTTCTTCTCTTTTTCAGATAAAATATACGCAATACTTTGAAGTGTCTTCCCAAGTCCCATATCATCGGCAAGAATGCCGCCTAGTCTATAGTAGTTTAGCGTTTTTAGCCATTGGAAACCGTAATTTTGATAGTCTCTTAATTCCGCCTGAAGTGAATCAGGGATATCAAACTCAAGCTCTTCTGGATTTTTCAATCGGCTTAGCAGTCGACGAAACTGTTTCCCGTACTTAGCATTGCTTCCTTCTTCCTTCTCAATCATTTCCTTCAGTTGCACACCCCGATAAAGAGGAAGCTGAAGAGATTCTTTTTGCAATTGAGATGGTTTGATATGTAAGTCTTGAAACATGTTTTGAATATTTTTAAATTCCTCCGTATCGAGTGAAACAAACGCACCGTTTGGCAATCGGTAAAACTTTTTCTTTTCAACGGCAAAACGAAGGATATTTTGAACCTCTTCTTTCTCAATCCCGTCGATATCGAAACTTACTTCCAGCCAATTACCCGTTGAATCAACATCTATGTTTGTAACAGGGGTATGCCGGTCGGGCAAAAGTAAAGACTTAACCCCATTGGTCAAGAAAATTTCTGCTTTATCTTTAAGTATTGGTAGTGCTTCATATAAAAATCCGAAAATTTCTTCCTCTCCCTCTGCATAAAGCAAGTGGCCATTACCTTTAAGAGAGATAGACTCCAGTACATCCATAATGACTTGTTCCTTTTCTGCATCTCTTATCAAAATCGGACTCTTCTTCTCGACATCTGTTGTTTGTTGTAAGGGATTGACCTTATGTTCACCATAATGATATTCCAGGGAAACATGTAAACGTTCATCTACCCTATCAACAAAAATTTTTGCTTGGAGAGGAGCTTTCACTATTTGATTCGAGATCGTATCAGCAATCTTTAAATTACCAATACTCTCCATCCTTGGCGCAACATAAGAGAGAAATGGCTCCATCTGGTTACTGTCAATTGACAATAAAGGACTGTTTGTCTTATTTACTAAACTTTTCAATTCTTTTACAATGGATTGCTGCTGTGCTGATAGTTTATAAATAGCATTCTCTTGGACAAGAAAACCATATAATTCGAGATAATCCATAAATAGAAACTCTGATAGATCAAGTTGAAAATCGTCTAAGGTACCTTTGTCTAATTGAAGTGTAAAAGGCATTTTATGATGATAGACCTCCAATTGATTGAAAATATTACTCCCGTTTTCAAATCGAAGGGGTCTTTTTCTTAGTTTGTCTAAAATCTCATCCGCTACGATTGGAGAAATGCTAATGGTCCGGTCATCATTAGAGGAATGGTTGCGATAAAATGGAGATTGAAATTCCTGATAAATTTCTTCATATTTCATCACATCTTGTAAAAGAAGAATTATTCCTGTATCCTCTTCTGTAAATCCGTGTTCCCTAGGGTTAAAAGTAAACGATTTTGTAAATTCATATTGCTTATGCTGGTTAATGGCGGTAAGAAAATCCTTTATCTTCCTAACCACATACGTCCGTTTTTGACCTACCCTCATTTCTAAGGTTAAGATATGTTTTCCATTGTAATAAGGCTTTTTAACTTTGCAAATCCACTCTACCATGAGTAGTTCATTCTTTTTTTCTTGCTCGTAATTTCCTTGTGAGTAATTGGCGAAGGTTTGTATGAACTGATTGGTTAGATGTTTTACAAAGATTTTTTGTCGCTCCTCTTGCTGTCTCTCTAATTCCTGTTGTAGTCTTTGTCTTTCTTGTTCTTGCTGTTTCTGCCTTTCCTTGAGTTGCTGTTGATAACTTAATGAAGAGACAGGTTCCCTTGAAGTCCTTGACTCACTTCCATGGATTTCGAGCAAAACCGCAGCGATATGTTTGCAAGAATCAAAGTTTCTAGCATATGCAGGGCAATTACATTCCGCTTCGATTTGGTGTTCATCCTCTTGGACACTTACATGATACATCATTGTCCCTTTCACTTTTGCAGTCCATGATTGCCTCACTGGGTCAAACGACAAGTCTTTTACACGGCCTTGCTCATAATAACCTTTTCCACGACGGAAGATAGTATCCGTAAACATACCCTTTATTTCATATATGGATAAACTCATAAACACAACCTCCATTACGAGTCTCATACTTTATAGATTTATATAATATTAAAACAGAACCATTCGTCCATAATTATTATGGACAATTCTATTCTTCCTCAACCAACTACTATTTTACCATTTTTCTACAGCATGAAGACCTGATAGGATTCCTGCTTATCAAAAAAAGCATCTACTCTTTTCTCAATGTAGATGCTTTATCTCTATTTATTTGTAATTATCGGCTTGCTGGGTACGCATATAAAATGGCTTTGAGATTATCTTACGATAATCAAGTATGGAAACTAACACATATTGATTAGGAAATAGTTCCCTGACCTCTTGCCATTTCATGTTTAAACCACCCCTTTTTTTCCTTTATTTAATTATAGTTGAAATGAAACGGGATTTCATAGAACTTCAATTGTGTTTCTATTAGCTGTTAATTTTTCTCCGAAGTCATGTGACTTAAATTGGATACAAGGATTGGTTTAGTCGATAAGATAATAGATGTTTAAGTTTAGCAGGTGTTTCAGGGGGGGAAAGGGAATTTCGATTGGCTGGAGGTATATTGCAAATTGTTTTATGAAAATAATAGCTACTATGTTAGTAGAATAAGCAACAAAATGGAGGAATTTAGCAATAATCTTCAAAAACATTAGCCAAAATACACTCTGACACTCCCTTCCTTTTGTGCTGTTGTATGACAGTTTTGTATAAAAGTCTGGATTTGTTTTTGATCCCATGTTGAGAAATCACCTTCTAACAAAGGCGAATCATTTATATTGTATAATTGTTTGTAGGCATTCAAAGCCTTTTCAATTTGTTGTTTTGAAAAAGTAGAACTTTTACCTGATCCACTAACTCCTGCATAGTATTTAATTGCATCAAGTAAACTGTACAGTATCGTAGCATTATAATTCCCCATGCTAAAACGTGCATAAGCAATTTCTTTTCCGGCATTATTGTATCCTAAAATATCGTGACCCATTAAATAATCCTCCTTCAAATTTTAATAATTTATGTACTAAAAATGGTATATATAGCCCTAGAGAGCTATTAAGATAATAAATAGTTTACAAGGGTTATCACTCCTTTCAGGTTTATTTTTTATTAAAAAATTGAGCTTGAAAAAGAATGGAAGAAAAAAAGGTGTTAAAGTAGAAAAACATGAAGTTTCAATTAAGAGGTTGTTCATAAACGTGGTATGATTCATGAGTTGTTTTTATTCTTTAAGGATTCATGTGTGTAAGATGTATAAAAGTGGGTATGAGCAGATGCAATGTGAGGTTGTCTATATAATAATTTCATGATCTGCCAAACCTGTCAACAGTCAATGATTCGACAATATCCGACTATTTTAGTTGTAAATTCCACATCAGTATACTGAATCTTGATTTCACTGCGTATGAAAAATAAACGGAAAAATTCCCCCTAAATTGGGAAATACCCATATTTCCTTAAAAATAAGGGAAGTTTTTCCGTTTATATGATGTTCCTTTATATTAAATTAAGAATCTGGTATTGTCCCATAAATCCAATACGTAGTGACAGGCTCCTAAATACGTCAATACCACTTATCTTTATAATCCTCAATATACGTTCTAATATTTGTAGGCCTTTTATTGGTGATTTTTACAAAGTCGTGTTTTATTCCTTTAGCGAGACCTAACTTAGTAGGAAAATGAACCCCAACCACAACATTAATAAATTCTAGATTTTCACCTTTTGAAACCATGTATTCTTTAAACTCTTTGGCAGTTGGAATGGTGTATTTTATGTCGACTGATAATACATCAGACATAATCTCAGCCACTTCATAAAAGTCATATGCTTCTTCACCTGTAATCACATACTTTTTGTTCGTATGTTTTTCCGTATCTTTTAGAGCAATCATTGTCATCTCTGCAATGTCTCTAACATCCACAAAACTGGTTTTACCTTTTCCTGCAGGTACAAAGATTCTTTGCCTTTCTTTGATTTCATGATAGAGAAAGTCCTGTAAATTTTGCATAAAATATCCTGCTCTTAAAAAAGTGTATGGAATAGAATACCTTTTTATCAACTTTTCATTTTTATAATGATGCACAAATGGCATAAACTTAACGTCTTTTAAAGAAAGATAAACAATATGCTTTACCCCAGTTTCTTTTGCTTTTTGGATAAATAACTCGAATTGAATATTGTCGCCTGGAGGATACATTAAGAAAATTTTATCGACACCAAGTAAGGCTTCACTAAATGAATCTGGCATTGAAAAATCAAGATGTACAAATTCATATTTCTCACCATATTTAACTATCGACCTTTCAACGTTTCGAACAGCACATTTGAAAGACATTTTATTTTCTTTTAACTTTCTGGCAACCTCATAACCTACTTTTCCATTAAAACCAGTAACTAATATTTTCATCGGAATCCTGCTTTCAAAGATTTATTTATATGATCGTTTTTCCAATTTCCATATGTTCAATAGTAGACCAGTCTATATAATTTTATTAATAAAAGAATCCAGTCTTTTTCTATCGAAGAAGAACTGGAATTTGTTTTGCAACTAAAAGCAATGGTTCGGTATGCCCCATGGTAAAAGATGTTAGGAACGCTCCCTCGATCATCGCATTAATGACAACTCCTAACTCCCTTGCCCGATTTTCCTCATAACCGGAGTTAATTAATTTCTGAGTAAAAGCATTTTGAAAAGTCTTATATGCTGTCTGACACGTCTTTCTTAACGGTTCACTAATTAGTGCAGTTTCCAGTGCAACGGAAGCAATCGGTACTCCATCTGTATAGCGTTCTTTTTGAAACTGATCAGCCATTTGAGTAATGAAATTCTGAATTGCTTCGACAGGATCTGTTGACTTACTCAAACCATGTTGAATACGGTCAGATACAATCTTCGCCGTTACTTGAACAGATTCGATCGCAAGTTGCTCTTTTCCGTCAGGGAAATGATAGTATAAGGAACCCTTAGGTGCTCCACTCTCCTTTGTGATTTGATTTAAACCAGTTGCATGATATCCTTGTAATTGAAAAAGACGAGATGCGGTATTTATCAATTTTGTTTTTGAACTTTCCTTTTCATTCAATTCTATTACTCCATTCATTTAAATTATACCAATCGGTCTACATATAGACTACAAGAAACATACATACCAAGTCAACATGCGGCAATCAATATTATAGTTTAATTATATGTCTGTCCTCGAAGTTGTAAAATACTGTCGAGCTTATTAGCGAACAGTGACTTGGCACTGTTCGCCTGTGGCAATACCCTCGAGATATTGCAGAGTTTACTTATTTTCCTTTCGAAGTTCAACAGTAAATGGTTGTAATTCCTTAGCAGGGAAAAAGTTTGAAAAATCGAATTGCAAGATTGTATTTGTTTTTTATTTCAGGCAAGGAGGGTTTAGAGAATTCGGGCTTCGTGGTTTTACCGATTCCAGGGAATCCATTTACCGTGATATTCCCGATATACCTTAGCATTTTTGTTCCGCGATCCTTGCTCTCAGGAAATAGAAATAATTCTGGTGTTGTATCAATAAAGGAAGTATCATAATTTCCTTTTAGAAACTTTTGATGCTTGACCACATTTTCAAGGAAGGGAATATTTGTTTTGATTCCACGAATACGAAATTCACGAAGGTTGCGTAACATTTTTGTAGCAGCCTTCTCAAACGTATTCGCTGCGGTTGTTACCTTTACGAGCAATGAATCATAATAAGGAGTAATAACAGCCCCCTGAAATCCATTTCCTTCATCAAGGCGAACACCAAATCCGCCACCTGAGCGGTAAGTTACTATTTTCCCAGTATCTGGCATAAAATTATTCAGAGGATCTTCTGTGGTTACACGGGATTGAATCGCATAACCATTCATTTGTATATCGTCTTGAGAGGGAATACCTACTGCATTACTATGTAAAGTGTATCCATCCGCAATTAAAATTTGTGACTGAACAATATCAATACCAGTAATCATTTCGGTAATTGTATGTTCGACCTGTATGCGTGGATTTACTTCAATAAAATAAAACTTATCTTCTGATACAAGGAACTCTACTGTTCCAGCATTTTGGTAGCGTACGTTTTTCATTAAATGAACAGCTGCCTCACAAATCTGTTTACGTAAGCTTTCGGATAATGTGACACTTGGTGCAATTTCTACTACTTTCTGATGACGGCGTTGTATAGAACAATCACGCTCATATAAGTGGATGATATTGCCGTCTTTGTCTCCTAAAATTTGTACTTCAATGTGCTTTGGGTTTTCAATAAACTTTTCTACATAAACCTCATCATTGCCAAATGCAGTCTTTGCTTCAGACTTTGCACGTTCATAGGATTCTTTTAATTCATCCCCATTTCGTACAATACGCATACCTCGGCCTCCACCACCAAGTGAGGCTTTAATCATGAGAGGATATCCATAATCTCGACCAAAAGATTCGGCTTCCTCCATACTGGAAAGTGGTCCATCACTCCCCGGGATGACTGGTATATTCGCTTGTATGGCCTGATGACGGGCTTTTACTTTATCGCCAAACATATTAAGATGTCTAGATTCGGGTCCAATAAACAAAATGTCCTCTTCTTCACAACGTTTAGCCAATTCAATGTTTTCCGACAAAAATCCATATCCCGGGTGAATGGCATCTCCTTCATGTGTTTTAGCTAGTTCAATGATCCCTTCGATGTCCAAATAAGCTTCAATTGGCTTTTTTCCTTTTCCGATTAAATACGCTTCATCTGCTTTAAATCGGTGAAAAGACCATGCATCTTCATTTGAGTAAATGGCCACAGTTCGAATTTTTAATTCTGTACATGCGCGAAAAACACGAATGGCAATTTCTCCCCGGTTTGCGACTAAAACTTTGTTAATTTTTTTCGTTACAACACTCAAGCTTTTTACCCCCCTCTCATAAAATAGACAAATTTATAGATTAATATTTTATAAATGATTAAAGAGTTCTGCATTATAAAAAAATATATAATATTCCTGACTAAAAATGATTACATGCATGCAATATAGAGCTGTTATTTAAGAAAACAAACTATTATATTATCAAATACCTTATAAACTTAGATTGGCCCGGGGGTATACCCTACAAAGGAATCGTGGGCTGAAAAAATACCTTCTTGTTGTAAAGGTTGAAATACCCGAAACTTACGGAGTTGTTTTCCATAAACATGGATGGTTATCGCCGTTTGATCGCCCTCCGTTTCTAGGATGTGACAATCCGCTGGGGGCAGGAGTTTGCCAGTCATTTGCTGATTTACAATCAATGTATCAGTTTGCCTCAGTTTTACTAAACCTTCTGAAATCTCATCCACTCGAAGATAGTTCGTCACCTTGATCTGTCCAGTCACAACCCCTTCGGCTCCCCAAGTACCATCGTGATCATGGAGTGAAGTTTTCTGCCCCGGCTTCCAGACAAGTGCAATTATCTCAAAACGACCCTGCGGATCGCAGTATAGGTAATGGCGGGCATAACCTTCCGAGCTGGGCTTGCGCTTTTCGGGAGAGAGCCAGGATGTGGTACGAAGCAGCTCACCGAGTAAACGCTCTGCCTCTGCCACCCGAACGGCATCACTCTCATTTCTCTCTATTACCCATGTCATATCTCGAATAAAGTCGATCAGTGTATATTCCGTCGTTTGATTTGTCATGATACATTGTCCTCCTATGAAGGAAAATTTCTTTAATGTATTGCAAGAACCATGCCAACTGATTTCTTCTGTAAAACTGCTTGATTTGCTGACCCCACTTTTTGAAAATTCTCAATTTCGCTATCATTCATATTGAAAAATCCTTTATCATCAAGCTTAGACTCTTCCTAGGACTAGGAACTAGTTTTGCATCTGTGATAAACTCTTCAAGCTATTTCTATAAGGTGATTCAACTAACATATCAGTTAACAAAATTTTTTTAGATTTCGTATACTGCATCTAAACATCCGGGGCTACTTCTACATCGCCATCAAGTTAAACAAAACCGAAAAAGAAATAACAAGCTAAATTAAAATAAAAAACTCCATTCCATACTAATTCGAAATAAAAAAAGCTTGAGGAAAATTTTTTGTCCTCATGCTTTTTTACATTATCAATATTAAAGCTAACTGACCCATAATGCCCCGTGAGAAGAAAATCCCATAACAACAGTTTCAAGGAAAATTCAGAAGGGAACAAATAGTACTTCCTTATTCCATAAAAGGGCCAGATTCTTTAATATGAGAATGAATTAGTAGGGAATCGAGGCCTAAGATATTCAATCAACTTTCAGTTTACCTTAATAAACTATCATTTTTATACAATAAAGTAAGCTAAAATTGAAAGACAGATAGATGTAATCCCCATCGCGATTAACGGTTTTAATGCCTTCGTACGGAGATCTCGAAGACATACATTTAATCCGAGTCCGACCATTGCTGCTGTTAAATACCATGTAGTAAGCTTGGAAATACCATTCATAAATTCACTTGATACTGGAATAGTTGTACCAATGACATAACTTCCACTAATGCTCATGATAATGAACCCTATTAAAAACCATGGAAATTCAACCTTCGTTTCAGAACATTCGTCCCTAGATCTTTTCTTTTTCATGATGTACATCAAAAGGAAGCACAGTGGAACAAGTAAAAACACTCGACCTAATTTTGCAAGTAAACCAATAGCTAGTGCATCTTGTCCCCCTGGTGCTGCAGCTAAGGCTACGTGAGCAATTTCATGTAAGCTAATTCCTGACCAAATGCCATAATCTATGTCTGACAAAGCTAAGAAGGGCCGTAATATCGTATAAGAAATCGCAAAAATCGTCCCAACTAAAGCAATAATACCAACACTAATGGCGGTATCTTCATCTTTTGATCTAATAATTGGTGCTATCGCAGCTATGGCTGCCGCACCACACACCCCTGTACCCACTCCAAGAAGAAGTGATATATTTTTATCTGCTTTCAACATTCGAGCTAGCCATACTGTTACCAAGATAGCAAAGATAATAACCCCAGTATCTCGAACAAGTAATCCTAAACCATCCTGTAAAACCGTACCTATATTGAGCTTAAGTCCATACAAAATAATCGCAAACCGTAATAATCTTTTCGAAGAAAATTCTATACCTGAACGGAGGAGTTCAGGGTAACCAAAAAATTGCCGATACATGACTGCCATCACAATCGCGGATGCTAATTGACCAACATGATCAAATCCAGGCGTTTTTGCCAATAAGTAGCCCAGTAAGGCAATCATAAAGGTAAAGCCAATTCCACCGATCCATTGGCCAAAAGATGAGGTTTTTTTTAGGGGTTGGATAGGTTCTTTATTTACTCTAGTGTATTGCGCTTCCATCTCATCACCACCTTTATTTAATAACAATCTCAGACTAAACCTTTTCTAATCATAAGAAAAATAATTATTTATGATACTTATCATAAGTAAAACTATATAATAAAAAATAAACTGTAAAAGGGTTGATAAAAATGGATCAACAGTTACAAGTCTTTGTAACGGTAGCAGAGATGGAAAACTTTTCACGTGCAGCAGAAGAATTACATATGACACAACCTGCAGTAAGCCAATATATTCAATCTTTTGAGCGTACCATGGGGACAAAATTGTTGGAGCGCAGTAATAAATTTGTACGCTTAAATAAGGCTGGGGAAATTGTCTATCATCACGCAAAAGAGATATTAGGTCTCTATACAAAAATGCATTACTTGATAGATGATCTAACCAACAAGACGAGTGGATCTCTTTCAATTGGTGCCAGTTATACATATGGGGAATACGTTTTGCCGCATGTTATTGCAAAAATGTATACGAAATATCCATTAATCACTCCAACCATTACGATCGGGAACACAAAAGAGGTAGCAAAATTAGTTTTGGGGCACCAATTAGATGTGGGAATTGTGGAAGGGGAATTCAAAGATAAAAATTTAGTAATCGAACCTTTTGCAGAAGATTCCATGTATCTGGTGGCATCACCAAAACATAGCTTGGCACAAAAAAATGGTGAAATTAGCATATCAGAATTAGAGGAAGAAACGTGGATTGTCAGGGAAAATGGTTCTGGAACTAGAGAAATAACTGAGAAAATGTTCAGATTATGTGAAATCATTCCGAAAAAAACATTGGAGTTTGGAAGTACACAACTAATTAAGGAATCTGTAGAAGCAGGTCTTGGTGTTAGTCTACTTTCTTACTGGGCGATTCGTAAGGAATGTTCAATGGTCTCTTTAAATGTTATAAACGTAAAACAACTTCCAATTAAACGGAAATTTTCAGTTGTCTTACGATCCCCATTCCAAACTAAAGCGTTAAGCGTATTTTTAGAACTATTAAGAGAAAGTAATAAAGCCATACCCGATTTATGAAGATGGTTGCAGTTTTGTTGCATTATACAATAGGGCGCCATTCTTTAACAAGAAAGCATCCCCTTCTATTGGGACAATAGACCTCGTATGAGATGATAAAATGAATGTGAATTCCAAATTCATTTAACTACACTGCCACATTTATTTTACTTCTCGATAAAGATTAATTTCTGCACTTTCTCTTAGTTTCCTTAGTTCCGGTACTATTTTCCTAACATGTTCACTACTATTGTGTTGTTCTATTGCCTCTTCATCCACCCATTTTTCAATCATAGTAACGATGGAGGGATCATTGATATCCACATGAAGAACGTAGGATATGCACCCTTTTTCTTTAATGGTTTCAGTAACAAGTTCTCTAGCAATTTTTAAATATTCATCAAGCTTTACATCCGGTTTCAGTTTGCCTTTAGCAACCACTCTAATCATTTTACCGGCCCCATTTCCTTTAAAGTCGAGAAATTTATGATAATCTCACGACTGACGAAGATTTCAATCCATATATCTTGTTAGAAACAAGGAGCGGCCATAATTTATATACTATGGTGGCAGAAGGAATATGCTGTTCCATCATTCCAACTGCTTATGCCAAATATAACGCTAACGTCACTTACTTCTTAATCAAACAAAAACCTGTTTGGGAAGTATGTGCATCTTATAAAAAAGGCACTTACTTAAGTAATCCGGCTAAAGACCTTATTAAGATTGCCAGTAATTATTGGTCTAATAAATTAAAGCAATTAAGGGAATAGGACACTTGATGCCCATGACTTACGAATGTGAATAGGAGATAACGTGGCCTGAGGAAGGTCTTACACCATCTGGAGCTGTTCATTAACTGATAGCCGAATCGAATACGCTGTGGAACACAAAGATTCCCTATTTCAAAGCTCCCTTCAAAAACTCCCACTTCCAACTCATCCCATACATTCAACAACAAAAAGCCAGCCCAAACACACTAAACAGTGGTATGGACTGGCTCACGATCCATTCAGAGCAGCCGGCTAAGGCTCGGAGTGGAAACCTATCAATCAAATTATTAATATGAAAATGATATCTTCCAAAGTTACAATATTATTTCGTTATAAGCTCTTTAATAGTTGAAATTGAAATATTTCCATGGTCTTGGACCCTTAATCGCAAACCGTACTTAGAATCCTATTTTTCAATTCTGTATGGCCAATTTCAACCGGACTAAATAAATGTTTAAACGCTGTCATTCATAATCACTCCCAGAAAAGGATAAATAGCCTTTTGACAAAATTCTAGTTGTGCTTGTCACTTGGAACTATTACTGATTAAAACGTCCCCGCTGACGAAGTAATTCACGGTTCAAGTTGGTATTTACCTCAAAGGCTGCACGCCCATGTAACCAGAATATATTGTTAACAACCACTAAATCTCCGACCGGAAGTTCGAGTTCTGTAACACTTTCATCGGTTTCCATTGAATGTGAAAGGTCATGAAGATATTTAGCTTCTTCAATGGTTTCAGGATAGACAAATTGGTCGATGAAGCATGCACCAAGCTTATTATTGTAATTGAAGAAAGTTAAGCGTTGGATTTCCTGATCTACATTTTTACTAGATGGTGCTTTATAAGTAAACTTATGGCTTGCCAATGGATGATTTGAAAACTTATCAAGGTCTTTCCAATCATCAAGGTGTAATAATCGAGATTCACCGCCGCGTGCATTTTCTTCTACTATTTTCATCATTAACAGCCAATCTGTCGGCTCATCTACAAATGTCCCATCAGTATGAAGCGTAAATAAGCGATAGGCTTGACGGAGATAGGAGTCACTGTTATCGGTATGTTTGACAGTAAAGCGTGCATAATATTTACCGGACATTGAATCAAAGTTTGATGAACTTAACAAATAAGAAATAGCAGTAGAGAAAATAACGTATTCATCTGTATCCTCAGTAACACCATCCAAACCAATAGTAAATCCGCCAGATTCACGGTCATGAACAATGTTTCGAAGTAACTCGCCGAATTCTTCTCCCACCTGATCTAATAGAATAGAAGAGACAATAAGACGAGAATATGGTGTATATTCTAAATGCAGGACAGAATAATTCTCTGCTTTGACGGTATCCAAAAACCCTTGAATTGCCACTTTCGAAAGTTGAATGTGGTATAAACGGTCTGTTTGCGGGTGAACTTTCACTTCATACATTTTTGTTTTTGTTTCGAATTTTCCTCTTTGTTTTTCTACGATTGCCATTTTTCATTCCTCCAGTTTTGTGTAAGATAGGTAAAAATATGGAAGTCAGGGAATATAAAAAGCCAGCTGCACAAAGTACCCAAAAATAACGGGGCTCAATGTACAACTGGCTTATATTCACTTCACAGCTCTATGTTTAATAGAGTCACAATGAATTAGCAGTTAATTGTTATTTATATTTCCTGTTTCCAAGTATTTATAATCTATCCACGGATCTGAAAGGATGTTATTCAGAGGTGGAAGTATTAGTAATATTTCAACTTCTCTTAGTATACTTTGTGTATGCTAGATTGCCAACTAATTATTTTGAATAATTTGAAAAGCATTATAATATCTTCTGCTTTTCTTCTGTTTTTATTTGCTGGAAATGAAGGTCTAGGTCCTTTAAAGCTGCAACAAGAGCATTTGTCGCCTTGCCTCGGTAATAGGTTTCAATTTCTTCAATTACACCTTCCACTCCATCTTTTAAACTAACGCCCTTTAATATGCGGCCAATAAAGTCGCTTCCCTGTTCGGTTGCTAAAGTACAAGACGCCTCTACTATTACGCCATATTTACGATCAACTTCAGCTGTGATGGTTAACGTATCGAAGACACTTTTTGCTGCCATTCCTTGCGGCAGACGGGCGTGACCTGCAATAAAAATTGTTTTACCATTTAGCATAATGGGTCCACCTCCCGAAAGAATTAGTTAAATTAATATGGCTTCTTTTATGTTTGTTTGTTCTGGTATTCTATTCACAACTTCTTTTCCGATTTCTATTGAAGCCGTTGCAGCAGGAGATGGCGCATTACATACATGGATTGTTCGTTTTCCTTGAATGATATGGAAGTCATCCACCATATTTCCATCGCTCCTTAATGCTTGAGCACGGACTCCAGCAGGTGCAGGGATTAAATCATCTTCTTGGATTTCCGGAATCAGTTCTTGAAGGCTCTTTGTAAATTGTTTCTTACTGAAGGAGCGAATATATTCATCAAGCCCCTCCTTCGCAAATTTCCCTGCCATTTTCCATAATCCTGGAAAGCTTAATGATTCTATGAAATCCTTTGCATTGAAATCTGTCTTTCTGTATCCTTCCCGCTTAAAGCTAAACACAGCATTTGGTCCCGCATCGACTTCACCGCTGATCATTCGTGTAAAATGGACCCCCAGAAATGGGAACTTTGGATTTGGGACCGGATAAATTAAATTTTTTACTAGATAGCGCTTTTCAGGTTTTAATTTGTAATACTCGCCTCTAAAAGGCAAAATCTTCATATCTGTTTTATATCCTGTTGCTAGTGCTACACGATCACTGTGAAGCCCGGCACAGTTAATGACCATTCCAGCTTTTAATGTTCCTCGATTCGTTTCAATGATTACTTGATCCGATTCTTCGTGCATTTTCTCCACTTTTGTATTTAGACGAATCTCTCCGCCACTCTCTCGGATAATTTCGGCGAACTTTTCACTAACTTGTCTGTAATTTACGATGCCGGCCATCGGAACACGGATTGCGCCTGAACCATTAACATGGGGTTCAATTTCCTTTAATTCATCTGGACCGATTCTATGAATAGCTAATTCATTTTCCAGCCCTCGTTTATATAAATTCTCAAGAAGCGGTATTTCCTCTGGTTTGGTTGCAACTATTACTTTTCCGCAAATATCATGGTCTATATTATGTGTTTGGCAAAATGCAGTCATCGATATACTTCCTTGGCGGGCAAAACGAGCTTTGAAACTACCGGGCTTATAATAAATGCCCGAATGAATCACACCGCTATTGTGTCCCGTTTGATGTTCCGCAACAACGGATTCCTTCTCAATTACGACTACCCTCGCATTAGGAAAACGCTCATAAATGGCCATCCCTGTTGATAAACCAACAATTCCTCCGCCAACTATTGCAAAATCATACATCTTCAATAGGACCCCTCTCCATTTTGATTTTCCTTGTTGAGTAGTAAGAATTACATAGGATCCATATAAACAGTCTTCACTTCTGTATAAAACTCAATAGCAGCTTTTCCTTGTTCACGACTGCCGGAACTAGAATTTTTACATCCGCCAAAAGGCATTTGTGGTTCGGCTCCCGAGGTTTCCGAGTTAACATGTACAAGTCCAACTTCCGCATCTTCAACGAAGCGGCGGGCCAACGTTAAGTTGTTTGTGCAGATGGCTGCGCTAAGACCAAATTCAGTATCATTTGCCATTTCCACTGCTTCCTCGTAATCTTTGGCTTTAAACAATGCAATAACCGGACCGAAAATTTCCTCACGGGCAATCCGAGCATCTTTAGGCACGTTTTCAAAGATTGTTGGTTTTACATAAAAACCATTTTTTAATTCTTCATCTTCCGGGATCTCTCCACCGCAAAGCAGTGTTGCATCTGATTTCCCCGTTTCTATCATTTCAAGCACCCCATCAAGCTGTGCTTTTGATACGGCCGGCCCGATAATTGTTCCCTCGTGAAGCGGGTTACCAATTGTTAATTCCTTCGTACGCTTTACAAGCCTATCACGGAATGACTCGTAAATCCCTTCTTCGACAATCACACGACTAGTTGCTGTACATTTTTGACCGGTAGATTTAAAGGATCCGCTTACAGCTATTTCAACTGCTTTTTCAAGATCTGCATCATTTAGAACAACTAGCGGATTCTTTCCTCCCATTTCCATCTGTACCTTTTTTCCGTGTTCTACAGCCTGTTTTTGAATCTGCCGTCCTACTTGGTTCGAACCGGTGAAAGAAATGGCTTTTATATCTGGGTGTTTCACCAATTCATTCCCAATAACAGATCCTCTGCCAAATACACAATTAAGGACACCTGCTGGCAGACCAGCTTCATCAAAAGCTTTCATGACGTAATAGACAGATTTCGGTGTTAAATCAGCAGGCTTAATCACCACTGTATTTCCGTATATTAGTGCTGGTGCCAACTTCCATACTGGGATGGCAATAGGAAAATTCCATGGTGTAATTAACCCAATAGGACCTAGAGGCGCGCGGGTTGTATACAAAAAGGTTTTCCCACTTGCGGACGGTATGACATCTCCAAGCGGCTGCCGTGCTTCAGCTGCAAAATATTCGAGGATGCTTACCGCACGATTAGCCTCCCCCATCCCTTCCGAAAATGCTTTTCCCTCTTCCTTAATTAGATCCCGTCCTATTTCCTCTATGTTTTCTTTCAAAATGGCCGCAGCCTTTTGTATATACACTGCCCTTTGTTGAATGGAGAGTTTTTTCCAAGCTGGAAAAGCATTTTTTGCAGAAGCTACCGCGTCGTGTACATCGGCTGCTGCACTGGATGGGAATTCCCCCAAGCCTTCTCCATTATGTGGACTAAGATTCTCTTTATATTCATTAGTAGTTGGTTCTTTCCATTGACCGTTAATGTAATTCAAATGCCGCAACGATAAATCCTCCTAACTATTCTATCAATCTTTTCTACTTTTATTTCATGCTAGATTACTAATATTAGTGTCATCATCCGCCCTAGCCGCTGATTTCTTCGTACAACACTTACACCCAACGTTACAGTGTTTTATTTGGATAGCCAATATTTGAACCTTCTGATAATTAAAATTCCATTAAATCTATTGCATTAGTTTATCGGGTTCCCCATTTGTTAGGACGGTTGTGTCAATTTTCTTTCTTGTAAATTTAAAGTAGTAAAAAACATAACACGCCACAACAAAGCCGAATCCTATATACAGTGATGTCCGCTGTGCCGGATCAAAAGCAGTAAACACGACAATTCCTACGCACATGATAAGGCAGACAATTGGTACTAGCGGGAAGAAAGGAACTTTAAATTTCAAATCCTCAAGCCTTCCGCCATCCGCAATATACTGTTTGCGGAATTTATACTGTGCAAACGCAATTGCCATCCACGTAACTACCCCTCCAACACCACTGATCGCAAGCAGGACAACAAATAATGTTTCTTCTGCTATAACACTGGTAAGCAAGGAAAGCAAAGCAAAGGCGAGTGTCACAAGCAGGGCGTTCATAGGGACACCGCGTTGGTTAACCTTTCCGAACATACGAGGAGCCTGGCCGCTCTGGGAAAGTGAAAAAAGGATTCTCGTACATGCAAACAAACCTGTATTTCCCACTGAAAGAATGGCCGTTAAAATAACGAAGTTCATAATATCAGCCGCATAAGGAATACCCGTCATATCGAATACCGTTACAAACGGGCTTTCGAGCACCCCCGCTTTTTTCCACGGAACAATTGCTGATAAGACAAAAGTTGCCAGTACATAAAAAAGAAAAATACGGATGATGATGCTTCGGATTGCTTTTGGAATATTCTTTTCGGGATTCTCTGTCTCTCCTGCTGCAACTCCCATAATTTCTGAGCCCATAAATGAATAGACGACCGTCATCACCGATACAAAGACACCAATGAATCCTGTTGGAAATAATCCGTCACCGATAAAGTTTGAAAGGTGGGGGGCTGATTGTCCCTTTATTGGAACCAAACCGAAGATTGCTGCCCCGCCAATTATAATAA
Source organism: Bacillus sp. MM2020_1 (assembly GCA_011250595.1). Taxonomy (GTDB): domain Bacteria; phylum Bacillota; class Bacilli; order Bacillales; family Cytobacillaceae; genus Neobacillus. The sequence continues at coordinate 30,315 of JAANMP010000014.1, forward strand.
AAAGGAGTACAGCTAATACTTTAATGGCAGAGAACCAATACTCAAGCTCGGCAAAGCTTTTCGTTGTTAAGGCATTTATACCGAATAATAATAAGGCGAAAACTGTACACCATACCCAAATTGGTACATCTGGAAACCATCTGGCCATAAGCAAACCGGCTGCAATAAACTCTAGCCCTACGTAAATAGCCCAGCTAAGCCAGTAAGTCCAGCCAATCATAAACCCAGAAGCAGGGCCGATAAACCTCTCTGCATGGGCCTGAAATGAACCGGAAACCGGCATTACTACGGATAGCTCACCAAGACAAACCATAACCAAGTACATAAGTAAGCCTCCGAACAAATAGGCAGTAATAGCTCCTACAGGTCCTGCCTCACCAATCGCAAACCCCGATCCTAGGAATAGACCAGTTCCAATGACTCCCCCTATGGAAAGCATAAATAAGTGTCTACTTTTCATCGTGCGTTTTAATTCTTTTGGTTGACTTCCTTGTTCTGGTTTCATCAAATTCCCCCTGTGTTTTTCCTATCCGTATAAGAGATAGGGCATAAATCATGACCCATTTTATTACCTGCTTATCTGACGGCTTCCTTTTCAGACATGCTTGGAAACTCTAATAAATCACTGACTTCAGGTTTAAAGATTTCATACGCAACATCCCGCTGATATCTGTTTTGTTTCTTCGCTTCTGAAAATAGTTGATTGGTATTTTTTCGGCAGAGCTTTTCAATATCATCAATCACTGCCTGAGGGTCTGGTTTAACCAGTCCAAAAATAACAGCGTCATAAAATCTTATTGCCCCTAGGTTCGCAACAAAATCATTGACGATGTCAATTCCTCTCTGTTTGATGATTTCATCTCCTTCGGAAGATACTGGTATATTAGCAGCTTCAACAATCAAACTCGCTTTAACAGTATCAGCATTAGACTTGTTGATAACGTCCTCTAATGCACATGGGATAAGAATATCGCAATCCGCATCGAGCCACTCAGTGTTTGGCCTTACAGTATAGTTTGGTTCAAAATAGTCTTGATCCATTTCTCCATATACATTCTTATGGTCAATAAGATTTTGAATATCCAATCCATCTTCACATGTGACTAACATGTTCGCATCTGAAATTCCGACGATTTTATAACCTAATTGAGAAAGTTTTAATGCACAGCTTGCTCCTACACAACCAAAGCCTTGGATGACAACCTTCGCTTCGTCCTTACCATTTTTAAATTTCCAAGCTTCATCGGCTGAAAATGCAACACCATATCCTGTGACAGCATCATTTAAAAGCAATCCATCAATTCTTGTTTTCATCAGTCCATCAAAATCCTTGATCCCTTGAAGAATCGCAGGATCTTGTTTCATTGAATTTGTTAGAGGGATGTCGATGCCGAATTCGTTGAAGATTTGTAGGACATCTTCGTACTTCGTACCTAGGTCACTTCCTAAAGATACCCCGCTATCAATAAAAGGCATCATGGCAATTAAAAACCTTCTTAAAACGGCATAAGCATCTGGAGCTTTATAATCATACTTAATACCAGCTTTACATCCTCCGGTAGTTCCACTGTCACTAGCTACATACTTATAGGCCATTGCTTGGGCCAATCTTTCAACCTCTTCTTTTGTTACTGTCGGATGCATTCTCGTACCGCCGCCTGTATATCCTTTCACGAAATTATGAACAACAAGCCACCCCTGTGCGTCCGTTTCTGTATCATTCCACTCAACAATTAAATATGGTTTAGACATTCCAATACCTCCCAAGAATTTCTTCTTTCAAGCATCATGCAGCCACTATTGAAAAATACTATTAACACTATGAATATATTGTTAATACCTAAAAAAAATAAACTTCTATTCAAACCAGCGAATAGGCGCAGGATCCAGATTAATGTTAATCTGTTTTGTTTCTTGGTATTCATCCAATCCATACGTACCAAGGCTTCGGCCAATACCGCTTTGTTTATATCCGCCCCATGGTGCTTGAATAGTTGTAAGATGGTAAGCGTTTACCCAAGTGATGCCGGCACGAACCTTTTTGATGACACGTAAGGCTTTGTTTTGGTCAGTAGAGAAAACAGCACCTGCAAGTCCATATTCTGTGTCATTGGCAATCTTGATTGCCTCATCTTCATCTTTGAATCTCTGGATGGTAACGACAGGGCCAAAGATTTCTTCCCTGACAATCCGCATATCAGTTGTTACATTGGTAAAGACAGTAGGTTCGATGAAAAATCCCTTTTCCAAACCGTCCCTTTCAATTCTATTGCCGCCAAGGGCAAGGTTTGCACCTTCTTCTTTACCAATCTGGATGTAATTTAGAATGCTCTTAAAGTGCTTTTCACTTACAATAGCCCCCATTTGGGAGTGCTCATCATTTCCATGGCCAACTCTTATTTCTTTTGCTTTTTGTACAAATTTTTCAACGAATTCATCGTAGATTCCTTCTTGGACAAGAATACGGCTTCCAGAAGAGCAAACTTGCCCGGAACCCATGAAAATGCCAAATAAAGAGTAATCAAGGGCTGTTTCCAAATCTGCATCATTAAAGATGATATTCGGAGATTTCCCTCCCAACTCAAGGGACACCTTTTTCATATTACCCGTAGCGGCCTGCATGATAAGGCGGCCGACCCCTGTACTTCCGGTAAAGGAAACCATATCGACATCATCGCTTTCAGCAATCGTCTGACCAACAACCGGTCCATCTCCCATAATGAGGTTAGCTACTCCCTTTGGTAAATCGGACTTATCAATCAGTTCAAACAATTTTACCGCTGTCATCGGAGTAATTTCTGCCGGCTTTAGAAGAATGCTATTACCAGCCGCAAGTGCCGGGGCGATCTTCCAAACACTCATCAATAAGGGGAAATTCCAAGGGACAATTAATCCCGCAACACCTATTGGTTCCTTAACGATTAATGTCTGCATATTACCGGGGGTTTCATACGACTGGCCGTTAGGCATATTAAGCAGGCCTGCATAATAACGGAATGTATTTACAGCATCCTCGGCATCCGACTGTGCTTCTCTTTTCGTTTTCCCGTTATTCTGTACCTCTAAATCTCTTAATTCATCCATGTTTTCTTGTAATATATCAGCAATCTGAAGTAAAACAGATGCCCTCTCCTGGGGGGACCGATCAGACCATATACCACTTTCAAACGTTCTCTTTGCAATTTTGATTGCTTCCTCTGTATCATCCTTTGTTGCGTTCGGTGCCCTGGCAATGACTTTCTGTGTGGCGGGATTAATAATATCAAGTTTGCTCGGGTTACTTGATTCCACCCATTGCCCATTTATATAGTGTTTTAACTCTATTGTCATAGATTTGTTCCTCCCAGTATGGCCTAGCTCGCCCACCACTTTTTAGAAGTGGTGGATGAACGTTAAATTAGTGAATACCTATCCATGTTTTGGACGGAAGGATGCGATGTATTCGTCCGAATCTTTGTATTCCAATATACCAACTGCTTCTACATCTACTACAACCATATAAGGCTTTTTGCTTGCGATTGCATTCGCTAATCCTTCTTTGAACTCATCGACCGAGCGTACCTTCTCTGATTCGAAGTCCATTGATTTTGCCATCATGACGAAATCTGGGTTTTTCAAATCTACAGATGTACGTCTGCCGTATGCTGCTTCTTGGTAGTATCTTAAGATCCCGTAGCCGCCATCATCGAATAATAGAACAATAATTGGCGTATCTTCCTGAATCGCAGTGATCATTTCCCCTGCATTCACCATGAATCCGCCATCTCCTGCAATAAGAACGACAGGCTTCTTTGGCTGTCCGATTTGAGCACCGATCGCCATTGGCAAGCCTTGCCCGATTCCGCCGCCTGTCATGTAGAGATAGTCTCTTGGTTCATAAATGTCGAACAATTTATTTCCCCAGGTGTATCCTGGAATTGTTACGTCCGTCACCAAGATGGTATTCTCAGGCAACAGTTCACGCATGATATCCGCAACTTCAGCATAAGGCCCAACTTGGCTTCGAAGGTCTTCACGAACGGCTTGGCGGGCAGACTTTACTTCAGCCACATATGTTGCGTCCGGATGAATCCTCTTATTACTCAAGGCACTATTGATCTCTTGTAAAACGGCTTTTGCATCTCCGACCAGTGTATACAAGGTGTCAAAGTTACGGTTAAATGCATGTGGATTCAAATCGATATTAATGTGATTTTCAGGTACTGGAAGTGTCCAGTCAAATGTTTCCCCACCGCGGAAACGGACCCCGATACTAATGAGAAGATCTGACTCTTTCAATAATTCCTTCACTTGGGATGTAGCCGAAAAATTGCCGATGCAAAGCGGATGGTTTTCAGGGATAGCCCCTTTTCCTGACTCACTTGTAACTACAGCAGGCTGAATTTTATCCACCAGCTTTTGTAGTTCCTCGGATGCGTCTGAAGCAATTACCCCTTTTCCTGCCCAAATGATTGGTCTTTTTGCTAGGGCAAGCCTTTCAATAACATCAGCAGGAATGTTGATTTTCACTTCTGGATTTTGAACCGTTTCCACATCTATTAATTGATTTTGCGGAATGATTTGCGCTTGGAAATTGGTTGGAATGGAAATAGTCACAGGACCTGTAGGAACAGTTAGCGCCTCTTTGATCGCCTTACGCATAAACGGAATGATTTGCTTTGGACGATTCAACAAATAGGCTGCTTTGTTCACGCCCTCCATCATTTTTAACTGGTCTTTTGCCTCGTGAATATAACGTTGGTCCGTTCCAATATAATTAGAATCCGCTTCCCCTGTAATGTGCAAAACAGGAGTGCCTGAGTTCCATGTTTCTGACAATGAACCTGCCCCGTTCCCTGCACCAGTACCAGTACTTGTGATGACAACGCCCAATTTCCCTGTAGCACGGGCATACGCATCAGCCATGTTGACCGCGCCGCTTTCACCACGGGCAGTAACGCTACGTATGTTTCCATCCCTAAGGATTGCATCATAAATTGGCATATTGTGGATACTAACAATTCCAAATACTGCTTCCACTCCAGCTTGCAGGAGCTCTTTTACGATTGCATCCGCAACTGTGAACTTCGCTTGGTAATCTTTAACATCTGGCTCTGCAACTGCTGTTATTTCTGTTTGACTATTCATTTTAATCCTCCAAATATGTCTATTAATATATTTTATAAATTTAGAGTACCTTATTTACTCTCCCATAGATTCTTGATAAAGGTTGTGAAAATATTTGATTGCATACTCAGTCGGAGAATACACTCCATACTTAAAGGCATTTGTGTGTAACCCCGTTTGCAATAACTCCACAAGGTCGAAATCCTCTAATCTTACCTGATCGACAAAACGAATCAGTTCCTCTTGCTCCTTGCTAATTTCATCCGATTTAAAGTAGTAGCTATAGATGGCAAGTGATTTATCCGGTGCCAGCGGCAAAATTTGACTTATCGTCATATTCCCTTCTTTTTCTGGATAAATGCTCACCATCAGGTTCGGCCATACCCAATAGAAATTAGCGTGATCTTCTTGCTGTTCATTCGACTTATTGGTTAATTCAGAATATTGACATGAGAAATTTCCATATAAATCAATGTGGTAATTTTTCATATCAAATGTTTTTGAAAACTCAGGATGGGCAATCTTACAATGATCGCACTCTAGGTAATTATCAACAACTGCTTTCCAGTTAGCATCAATGACCCTTTGGTTTACACGAACTTTTTTCAAAGAATCCAAGAAGGTGTATCTTTCTAGATTGGCCATAAATTCTCCGTACGTTTCTGCCATTGGTCTTGCTTCTGGGTTCAAATTTATGAAGATCATGGACTGGAATACTTCAAGCTTTACTTGTGGCATACAGCTATGGTTTCCTAATTCATTTGTACCGAAGTTTGGCGCCCGATTTAATTTTCCGTTCATGTGGAATGTCCAGCCGTGATAGGTACAGGTGAAAACCTTTTTATTTCCACACTCGTTTTTTTCCACTTTGGTTCCTCTATGAGGACAAATGTTGTAAAAGGCATTCAATTCATTGTTATTATCCCGGCTAATGATTAATGGCTGATCTGCTATATCAAAAGTAAAGAAATCCCCCGGTTTTTCCACCTGGCTCGTATGTCCAGCTAAAATCCAGCTGTTTTGAAAAATCTTTTTCTTTTCTTCTTCAAATATTTGCGGATTCACATAATTATCGTACGGTAGAGTGTGTACCATGGTATTCTCTGTTAACTGCTTCATTTGTCATTCCTCCTTCTATCATTCAAATCTTTTAAAGTATTTTTCATACTTTATTAAATGCAAATTTCGTGCCAACTATCTCTTTATCATAAAAGCTGAGATTAGTAGGAATTCAAAAGTGGAAAGTGAGTTTATTTGTGCTCACCGACTAACTTTCCCCTAGATACTTCCCAATTTTAGGAACTACTTTAGCTATTTACAATTCGAAATATTTTGACTATTATAAGGAGGGATGTGATTAGAATCACACCTTTGCCATTTTAACATTTTTCTAAATACAATTGAACTCAACCTGAGTTTCCACGAACTCAGATTGAGATTTTTGGGAGGTCACTTTATGACATTATCCAATATTCTTACCGATTTAGATTTAAATATGGAAGCGCTTGTAAAAATTTTAGATTACTCTTCTGACGAAATCTTTGTTTTAAATAAGGACAAGAAAATTATCTATGTAAATGATGCCTGTAAGAAGCATTATGGGTTAAATAAGGAAGACGTTATAGGGAAGTCGAGCATGGAATTGGCTGATAAAGGCTATTGGTATCCCTCCATTTTCCCCGATGTCTTGGAAAGAAAAGAGCCCATTACAATTAAACAAACCACAATCCTTGGTGCGGAACTGCTCACATCTGTCGTCCCCATTTTAAATGATCAAAAAGAAGTGGAATTAATCGTAACGACAGCAAGAGAATTACAAAGCTACAAAATACTGAAGGTAAGAGAAAGGGATTCAAAAAAAAGTAAAGAAGCAGAAGATCCATTCGGCAGCATAATGACAAATAATGAAAAGGTGAAAAATCTGTTGAAGTTCGCCAAGAAGGTGGCCGCTGCAAATTCTACTTTATTAATTCTTGGTGAGTCCGGCACAGGTAAAAGTATCCTGGCACAATATGTTCACGAAAACGGCAGCAGAAGGAATGGCCCATTTTTAACCATTAATTGTGCAGCTATTCCTGCTGAGTTAATGGAGTCCGAGCTTTTTGGCTATACACCAGGATCCTTCACCAATGCAAACCGTTCAGGAAAAAAAGGGATACTAGAAAGCGCCGATGGGGGTACACTGTTTCTCGATGAAATTGGAGACATGCCATTGCCGCTTCAGGCTAAAATCCTGCAGGTTATTCAGGAGAAAAAATTCATTCCCATTGGCGGCAATAAAGAAAAGTCAGTCGATATCCGTATTATTGCCGCCACCAATAAAGATTTAAATAAAATGGTGAAAAGTAAAACATTCAGGGAAGATTTATATTATAGGTTAAACGTGGTGGATATCAAAATGCTCCCGCTTCGGGAAAGGCAGGAAGATATCATCCCACTCATCTATAATTTCTTATACAAATTTAATCGAATACATGAAATGAACAAATTAATTTCTAAAGATTGCCTTGAATGGCTTACCCATTATTCATGGCCCGGAAATATTAGACAATTAGAAAACTTAATTGAAAAGCTTGTCATTGTAAGCAATGATGTCATCGATATCGATGACCTGCCCGAGGGCATTTATAACCAAGGACTGGTGCAAATTGAAAATACTGCCCCCGCTTCCCTTAGTGAGGCAGTCGAATTGGCAAAAAAAGAGATGGTTCGTAAATCCTATAAAGCACATAAAAGCTCTAGGCGCGTGGCTAAGGATCTGCAAATCAGCCAAACGTATGCGGCCAGATTGATTAGAGAATATTGTCAGGGCTTGTCGGAGGATTGAGCTTGGTTTTCGTTCCAATCGCAGATCGTGCTTCCGACTCTTTAACACGATTTGAAACCATGTCTCAGTTAAAAAAAACACGACACGTATACCAGAAAAAAGCCCGGGTTGTATTGGATCAAACCCGGGATCATATTGAATCAGAACCGAAAATCGGAAATGTTTATTTTGATTAGGAAATGTTTATTTTTGGGTTACAATTTTAAAACTAGCTGTGAAACACACTCAACATGCATTGTCATAGGAAACATATCAACCGGCTGCACTTCCACCGTTTTATATCCCCCATCCTCCAATATCCGTAAATCCCTCGCTAGGGTCGCAGGGTTACAGGATACATAGACAACCTTTTTGGGCTTCATCTCAATAATTGTTTGCAGCAAAGCCTCATCACAGCCTTTTCGTGGTGGATCAACAACCAGGACGTCGGCCACATTCCCTTCCTTATACCACTTTGGAATGACAACCTCCGCTTCTCCAGCTGCAAACTCAGTATTCGTCATGCCATTTAATGCGGCATTCCGCTTTGCATCTTCAATGGCTTCAGGAACTACCTCGACACCAAATACCTTCCGTGCCTTTTGAGCTAAGAATAAGGAAATCGTCCCGATCCCACAGTAAGCATCTATCACGCTTTCTGCCCCGCTAAGATCCGCATATTCAAGCGCCTTATCATATAAAACCTTAGTTTGAACAGGGTTTACCTGGTAGAAGGACCGTGCGGAAATCGCAAATTTCACATCACCGATCTTGTCATAGATGACTTCACTTCCCCACAATACGTTCGTTTTTTCCCCTATAATCACGTTAGTCCGCTTCGAATTCACATTATGGATAATTGACTTCAGCTTCGGCAGGCGCGCAACAATTCGCTCCACTAACTGGTCTTTCTGTGGAAAGTCAGTCGTCCTTGTGATAATGACCACCATGAGCTCGCCTGTTTGCTTTCCATACCTTGCCATGATGTGGCGGAGAACCCCTTTATGTGTTTCTTCATGATAGGCAGGGATTTCTAGCTCCCTGCAAATTTCCTTCACAACACGCACCGTTTCATTAATTTCAGGCAATTGAATGACACTTTCGTTCGTATCAACAATTTCATGGCTCCTGGGTCTAAAAAAGCCCGCAATCAGTTTGCCGTCCTTTTCCCCTACAGGTACCTGGGCTTTGTTCCGGTAAGACATGGGATTGTCCATTCCCAAAATCGGATGAACGACAACATCCTCCAGTTTACCGATGCGTGTGAGCACCTGACGGACTTGGTTTTCTTTATATTTCAGCTGTCCTTCATAGCTAATATGCTCGAGCTGGCAGCCACCATATTTATGAAGCTCACTGCTCTCAATCTCTACTCGGTAAGGACTTTTTTCATAAATCTCAAGCAAACGCCCAAAGCCGTAGCCTTTGCCCGTCTTAATCACCTTAACTTTTGCTTTTTCACCAGGCAGTCCATTGGGAACAAATAACGGGTAGCCATCAATCTTGGCCACACCCGCTCCGTCATGGGTTAAATCTTCAAAAACAACATCTATATAATCATTTTTATTTACCGGTACAATTCTGCTCATTCGTTTCTTCCTTTGCTTGTTTTGACTAGCTAAGATTGTAACACAAAGCCTGACCGTTTGCGAAACTTCAAAAGGACAAACGCCCTTTTTATAAAAAAAGCGAGAAAATTGTCAGAATATTTGTATTTCCAAATATAATAAAAGTGTATATGATTAAAACAATCTCATTATTGGAAGGAGTGGATAATGATCAAGTTGAAAAAGAACCTTGCCGTGCCTTTACTCCTTGCCTTTCTTGCCTTCACCTTCAACCACTTGGCCTATTCACTTCCGCACTCACATGCAAATTTCAAAGCTGTCATCAATGTAGATGATGGTGCCTCAAAAGGGCAATGGGATAATGAAAAAAAGCTGCCCCTAGTCATTCAAATTCATTTTGTGCTTACATTCATCCTTTTGGCAGCTGCAGCACCGCTCATTTATTTGTCAATAATTTTGAAAAAAAGCCACATTTTCCTTATCCCTATTTTTCACCAATCAAACTATGTGATCCACTCTCCCGAATTATAAGCTAACACCAAAATAAGGGAGGAAATATATATGTGGATGCGCTTTGTAATCATTGGCTTCTTTTCACTATCAGCTGCAAGCATGTTAACTTACCAGGGTGTCGAAATTTTCCATGCTTTTGTCGATTTCTTTAAGCAAAAATAAACGAAAGGGCAGACTCGGAGGGGGAGGAAATTCATCCCCCACTGAAGTCTGCCCTTTTTTGTAAAGTAGAAATCGTATTGTTACTTTTTCATTGCTTCAACTTTTTCTTTAACCTCTTCAATATTTCTCATTTTATTATCCCAGCATTTTTGGCTCAAGTCGACGGGATAATCCTCCGGATTTGTAATCCGCTTATACTCGTCCCAAAGTGCATCAAGGTTTTGCTTTAAATAATCACGAGATTCTTCCAAGCAAGGCATTTCATAAACAAGCTCACCTTTAGAAAAGATTTCATCATGTAATTCTTTTGCTGTAAAGTTGGTAACCACCTTATTCATATACGTGTGGGTAGGATGGAACATCCGTAACCGCTTTTCCGGAAGCTTTTCATCCGCTAAAGCAATATAATCCCCTTCTGCATGGTGGTTCGTATTATTGATAATTCGATAAACCCGCTTCAATCCCGGTGTTGTAACCTTTTCCGGATTGGAAGAAATCTTAATCGTATCCTCCATTTTTCCGTTATCATTCTCTATCGACACAATTTTATAAACCGCACCAAGAGCTGCCTGGTCGTAAGCGGTAATTAGCTTCGTGCCCACTCCCCAGCTGTCAATTTTTGCACCCTGTGATTTCAAACTCATAATTGTATATTCATCTAAATCACTTGAGGCCACAATCTTAGCATTCGTGAATCCCGCCTCATCCAGCATTTTCCTTGCTTCCTTCGAAAGGTAAGCAAGGTCCCCGCTATCCAGGCGAATGCCGATAAAATTAATTTTATCGCCCAACTCATTTGCGACTTTAATCGCATTTGGAACGCCGAGCCGAAGTGTATCATATGTATCAACCAAAAAGACACAATCCTTATGTGTTTCTGCATATTTAATGAAAGCCGTGTATTCATCTTTATAAGCTTGGACCATCGAATGGGCATGTGTTCCGGATACAGGAATACCAAACAGTTTCCCCGCTCTTACGTTGCTCGTTGATTCAAAACCGGCAAGGTATGCGGCTCTCGTTCCCCAAATCGCTGCATCCATTTCCTGGGCCCGTCTTGTCCCAAATTCCATTGCCACTTCAGCACCGACGACTTGCTTGATTCGCGATGCCTTTGTCGCAATTAATGTTTGGTAATTCACAATGTTAAGCAGCGCTGTTTCAATCAATTGCGCTTCCGCAAGTGGAGCCTCGACTCGTAAGATCGGTTCATTACCAAAAACAAGCTCTCCTTCTTTCATCGCACAGATGGTTCCGGTGAAACAGATACCTTTAAGGTATTGGATAAAGTCTTCCTTATAACCTACTTCATTTTGCAAATACTCGAGGTCTTCCTCGCTAAAACGGAATCCTTGAATAAACTGGATGACTTTCTCCAATCCAGCGAATACTGCATAACCGTTCCCGAACGGTAGCTTACGGAAAAATAGTTCGAAGACCGCACGTTTATTATGTATCCCATCTCTCCAATACGTTTCTACCATATTGATCTGATATAGATCCGTATGCAGAGTTAAACTATCATCGTGATAAAAGTGTTTCATAATCTGACCTCCGAAGTACTATTTCAGCTTTTCCATTATTATAACCAATATTACCCTCGAAAGTCTATTTAACGTTTGCTCCTAGGGATTGTTCAAAATGTCCAAGGGCCCATTCATGACCTGCCTGATTAAAAGAAGCAACGGCATCCTTGTAAACGACAATCTTAAAGCCTTTATTGTAAGCATCAACAGCGGTATGTAAGACACAAATGTCCGTACAAACGCCGACCAAATGAACTTCGGTAATTCCACGCTCTCGTAATTTGATTTCAAGGTCCGTTCCCGCAAACGCAGAGTACCGCGTTTTATCCATAAACACGACATTTTCAAGCTGACGATTCCTTTCATATACCTCTTTCAAGGATCCAAATAAATCCCTGCCTGAGGTTCCACGCAGATTATGTGGCGGGAACAGTTTTGTTTCCGGATGGAATTCATCTCCGTTGTCATGGACGTCTATGGCAAAGACCACATAATCCCCACTCGCCATAAACTCGTTCGTTAACGCAACAACCTTCCCTTCAATCCTTTGTCCGGGCTCCCCGCACGTTAATGCCCCATCTACTGCTACAAAATCATAGGTATAATCGATATTAATTAACGCCTTCAATTCCCATCGCCCCCTTCGTTGCTTCTCAACTATTACCGTCCATCATACAGAATATTCTAGAACACTTACAAATTCCCCTTTTTCAAACAAAAAAAAAGCCCGCTCCAAGTAGGAACGAGTTTTCACATAACTATTTTTCACATAACTATTATTTTATCAATTTCTAATTTAAGTAGGTAGTATACAGGCAACTTATCCAAAGAAGTTCTTTATCGATTGGATCGTTGTTTGTCTATTTAACGCAGCAAGGGATGTAGTAAGCGGAATGCCTTTCGGACATACCTCGACACAGTTTTGTGAGTTACCACATGAAGTAAGTCCTCCCTCTCCCATAATCGCTAAAAGCCGTTCTTCCTTATGCATGGCACCTGTAGGATGCTCATTAAATAAGCGTACCTGTGCTAACGGGGCTGGTCCGATGAAATTGGATTTTTCATTGACATTCGGACAGGCCTCCAAACAACAGCCGCATGTCATACACTTCGATATTTCATATGCCCATTGTCTAGTTTTTTCCGGCATTCTTGGTCCCGGACCTAAATCGTGTGTTCCGTCAATGGGTATCCATGCCTTTACCCTTTTTAAAGCATTAAACATCCATGAACGGTCAATCACTAAATCCCTCATCACAGGGAACGATGTCAACGGTGCAATATGAATGGGTTGTTCAAGCTGATCAATCAAGGAGGAACATGCTTGGCGCGGTTTCCCGTTGATGACCATTGAGCAGGCTCCACAAACCTCCTCCAGGCAAACGGATTCCCAAATGACAGGAGTTGTTTTTTCACCTTTAGCATTGACTGGATTCTTTTGAATTTCCATCAATCCCGAGATGATGTTCATATTTGAGCGATAAGGAACCATGAATTCTTCTGTGTAAGGAGAAGATTGAGCATCCTTTTGCCGGGTAATAATAAAATGAATATACTTATTCGTTTCCACTATTATTTGGCTCCTTTCTTCGCTTTTGTATAATCACGCTTCCGCGGTTCTATCAACGATGTATCTACTTCCTCATAAAATAACTCTGGAAGTTTAGTAGTTGGGTTGAATCTAGCCATTGTCGTTTTTAGCCATTTCTCGTCATTACGGTCTGGGAATTCCGGCTTATAATGGGCTCCGCGGCTCTCGTTCCGATTGTAGGCTCCAAGGGTAATCACATTTGCAAGATTAATCATGCCTTCTAATTGTCGAACAAATGAAGCACTGGAGTTGCTCCATTTTGCAGTATCCTCAATGTTTATATTTTTATAGCGTTCAGTAAAGTCCTGAAGCTTTGCATAAGTCATCTTTAATTTCTTGTTTTCACGAACGACTGTAACGTTAGCCGTCATTAATTCACCAAGCTCCTTATGAAGCAAATAGGCGTTTTCAGTACCATTCATTGCTAGAATTGATTGATATTTTCTTACATCTTCGTTCACTTGCTTTTCAAAAATAGAACTGGAAACCTTGTCTGTCGGCTTGTTAAGGCCCTGAAGGTATTCAAGTGCTCTCGGACCGGCTACCATTCCGCCGTAAACGGCTGATAACAACGAGTTCGCACCGAGACGGTTTGCGCCATGCTGCGAATAATCACATTCCCCTGCAGCGAACAAGCCCTGGATATTCGTTTTTTGGTCCAAATCAACCCATAAGCCACCCATTGAATAGTGGACACCAGGGAATATTTTCATTGGCACCTTTCGCGGGTCATCGCCCATAAACTTTTCATAGATTTCCATAATTCCGCCCAGTTTGATATCCAATTGCTTCGCGTCAATATGAGAGAGATCTAAATAAACCTTATTTTCTCCATTAATACCAAGCTTTTGATTAACACACACATCGAAAATCTCACGGGTGGCAATATCTCGTGGTACCAGATTTCCATAAGCAGGATACTTTTCCTCTAAAAAGTACCACGGTTTTCCATCCTTATACGTCCAGACTCTTCCGCCTTCACCACGTGCGGACTCACTCATAAGGCGATTTTTATCGTCTCCCGGAATGGCAGTAGGATGAATTTGAATAAATTCTCCGTTTGCATACAAGGCACCTTGCTGATACAGCCTTGCCGCCGCATAACCCGTATTAATCGTTGAATTCGTAGACTTTCCAAAAATGATCCCAAGCCCGCCTGTTGCCATGATGACGGCATCTGCCCGATAGGCCTTCATTTCCATTGTTCGCAAATTCTGTGCGGTAATACCGCGGCAGACACCTTCTTCATCAAGAATAGCAGAGACAAATTCCCAGCCTTCATATTTTGTCACAAGTCCCTTTACTTCAAAGCTACGAACCTGTTCATCTAGTGCATAAAGGAGCTGCTGACCTGTCGTGGCCCCGGCAAATGCAGTTCTATGATACTGTGTTCCCCCAAAGCGTCTGAAATCAAGTAAACCTTCAGGCGTCCGGTTAAACATAACTCCCATACGGTCAAACATATGGATAATCTTCGGAGCGGCTTCACACATCGCTTTTACTTGCGGTTGGTTAGCTAAGAAGTCACCACCGTAAACTGAATCATCAAAGTGCTCCCACGGTGAGTCATTCTCGCCTTTTGTATTTACAGCACCATTGATGCCGCCTTGTGCACATACAGAATGGGAACGTTTTACCGGTACAACCGAAAATAAATCCACATGTGTCCCTGCTTCTGCTATTTTAATAGCGGCCATCAATCCAGCAAGACCGCCTCCAACAATGACAATGTTACCTTTGCTCATTTGTTTGTCCTCCCTATCTAGCGCTTAAGCAAATGCCAAGATTGCGCGGATCCCAATGTAGGATAATACAATAAATAATCCGAATGTAATATATTGAGATATTTTCTGTGAATGTGGTGATACGGTAATCCCCCATGTAATTAGGAAGGTCCAAATTCCATTAGCAAAATGATACACACACGACAGAATACCTATAATATAGAGGAACAATGTGATACTGTTATCGACGATGTTAGCCATCAAATGATAGTTCGCTTCGACTCCTCCAAATTCCACCTGAACTTTCGTTTCCCAGACATGCCAGATAATAAATGCAAACGCAATTAAACCAGTGATACGCTGGAAGAAAAACTTCCAGTTACGCGGATACTTGTACCGTCCGACATTGTTTTTAGCTTGTTTGGCAATAAAAACGCCGTACACAGCATGAAATAATAGTGGTATAAAAATGATAAATAGTTCGAGAAAGTATTTGAACGGCAAATTCACCATAAATCCTGCCGCTTTGTTATAGGAATCAACTCCCCATGACGCAGTATAATTGACGAATAGATGAACGGTCATAAATACTCCGACAGGAATGATTCCTGACAAAGAATGCAGCTTGCGGTAAAAGTGCTGGTTATTTCCACGCTCCATATTTCGTAAAACCTCCTTTAGATGCTGACAAAATCGAGTTAAAAGTTGCAAAGCACAGGGCTCTATACGGAAGATACCCTGCACTAAGATTTTTCTTATACTAAAACTAATTCTTTTTCACGAGACTTATTGATTAGTAACTCCCTACCGGCAATACCAGGGTTCGTCATTTCAAAAGGATGTAAGATCCGATTCAATTCATTGGCTGTTAACACGCCTCTTTCCAGTACAATTTCTCTTACCGGTCTATTTGACTCAATTGCTTCCTTTGCAATAGAAGCAGCTATTTCATAGCCAACATGCGGATTGATAGCGGTGATCACACCTACACTATTATTCACGTAAGCTTCCAATCTTTCTCTATTAGCTGTAATGCCTCTTAGACAATGCTCACGAAAGACTGTAAACACATTAGTCATTATCCTAATCGATTGCAATAGGTTGAAAACAATTACCGGCTCCATAACGTTCAGTTCAAATTGCCCAGCTTCTGAAGCCATGCAGATGGTCAAATCATTCCCTACTACCTGGAAGGCACTTTGGTTTAAGACCTCAGCCATAACCGGGTTTACTTTTCCTGGCATAATAGATGATCCCGGCTGACGGGCAGGAAGATTGATTTCACCTAACCCACAACGTGGTCCAGAGGCCATCATCCGCAAATCATTCGCAACCTTTGACATATTTAACATACAAACCTTTAAAGCTGCTGATACTTCTATATAGGCATCCGTATTTTGCGTACCATCGACAAGATCCTCTGAACCTTTTATCGGCAAATCCGTAATTTCCGCTAAATATTGGATTGTCTTCTCAATATATTCCGGCTCGGCATTGAGGCCCGTCCCAACGGCAGTTGCCCCCATATTTACTTCATATAAATTCTCACGGGTTGCCCTAACTCGTTTAATGTCTCTTCTTAGCACCCTTGCATAGGCTTCAAATTCTTGACTGAGAAGGATTGGAACAGCATCCTGCAGATGGGTGCGTCCCATTTTAATGATGCCATCAAACTCATTTGCCTTTTTCATGAATTCTAAATGAAGCTCTTCCATCGCTTTGATTAATTTTTCTAAAGTAATTAGTGTCGACAAATGGATCGCTGTTGGAAACGCATCGTTTGTCGATTGCGCCATGTTAACATGAGAATTCGGACTGATAACCTTGTAATTTCCTTTTTGTTCACCAATTATTTCTAAGGCACGGTTGGCAAGGACTTCATTTGTATTCATGTTGATAGAAGTACCTGCTCCACCTTGAATCGGATCGACGATAAATTGATCATGTAATCTTCCATCGATTACTTCATCTGCCGCTGCCATAAGGGCCTTCGCAATACCTTTATTCAATTGGCCAATTTCCGCATTGGCAAACGCAGATGCCTTTTTGACCATCGCCATGGCTACAATTAGGGCTGGATCAATTCGATAGCCTGTAATCGGAAAATTCTCGACTGCTCTTATAGTTTGAACACCATAATACGCTTCAACTGGAACCTGTTTCTCCCCTAGGAAATCTTTTTCAATACGAAAATTCTCTGAATAGCTCATACTTGTCATCTCCACTATTTTTTTTGGAACTACTAATATGTTTAAAATGACAGGGTCCGAAGTAATAAGGAGATTACCTCTAACCCTAATCACTTCTTTATAGAATAATCGTGCTTAGTAAAATACCAATTCCGACAGCTCCAAGTGTAGCGATTAAGCCTGGAACCATGAAGCTATGATTTAAAATATATTTACCGATTCTCGTTGTCCCCGTGCGGTCAAAGTTAATCGCGGCGACAACTGTTGGATAGTTCGGAATAAAGAAATATCCATTAACCGCAGGGAACATCGCGATCAATAAAGCTGGATTAATACCCAGTGTAATCCCAAGCGGCATTAACGTACGCACGGTTGCAGCCTGACTATATAACAAGATAGAAAGAGCAAATAGTGCAACGGCGAATAACCACGGTGCTGATGTAACTAAATCAGAAATAGATCCAGAAATTAGCGCTAAATTACCTTGAAAGAACGTGTCTCCCATCCAAGCGATACCAAAGATTGCAACAACTGCTGCGGCACCGGCCTTAAAGACGCTGCCGGAAACAATTTCTTCTACCTTTGGTTTACAAAAGATAATAATTAATGCTGAAATCGTCAACATAACTATTTCAATGGATGCAGGCATCGTCATCCGAGTAAATGTACCTTCAATGTCCCAACCAGGGCGTAAGGTCTCAAATGAACCTAATACAACCACAAGAACGGCTGCTAAAAGGAAAAATAGCACAGATAGCTTTGCGCCTGGTGTCGCCTGAAATTCCTTTTTATCTTTTTTAATCGGTGCTAATCCAGCTTCTAAACGTTTAAGATACTCAGGATCATTATTTAGCTCTTTGCCCATTTTGCTTGATACAAAAGCTGCGATCGTACATGCAATAAGTGTAGACGGGATACAGATCATTAAAATATCGAGTAAGCTAATCTTGAAATCCGTTAACAATGCCAGCAGAGCAACTGTTGCCGCTGATATCGGACTGGCTGTAATTGCTTGCTGAGAGGCAATAACCGCAATGGCCATTGGTCTTTCAGGCCTAACGCCTGACTCTCTTGACACCTCTGCAATGACAGGTAAGATCGAATAAGCAACGTGTCCAGTCCCTGCACAAAAAGTAAAAACATACGTAACGAGTGGTGCAATGAATGTGATCCACTTCGGATTTTTCCGAAGGGCTTTTTCAGCCAACACGACCAAATAGTCCATCCCGCCTGAAGCCTGTAGGGAACCTGCTGCGGTTATCACTGCTAAAATCATCAACATCACATCGATTGGTGCAGATGTAGGCTGTAAGCCAAAGCCAAAGACAAGAATGGCTAGTCCAACTCCACCCATTACGCCTAGTCCAACTCCACCTAACCGTGCGCCAATGAAAATACACCCTAGGACGATTAAAAATTGAATCCAAAACATATTGAATACCTCCATTCAGTAATAATCTAAAAAAAGGAAAACCCTTAACTCGTAAGCTTTAAATTCTTCACCAACCTTTTAATTGTGAAATATTTCACAAATATTTCCGCCTTAGAGGCTTACACTCCCATCTTGCGGGTTTCAAATTAGTAAAATGATTGCAAAGTTTTCAACACTCCGGAAACCGTTGATTGTTCCTGAAAGTATTCCTTGTTCCTCTAGAGCATACAGTCAGGACTACTTAAGACTACAAAAACCAACAGAACTAATTTGAAACTTAATAAATTTGTCAATTCTTTTGTCTATTATGGTCTATGAAACGATTACTATAAAAAGAAGGAAGAGATTTCTGCAGAAAATTGGAGGTCCACATTGCGCGATAAACTATTGGCCTACTTATTCATGATCATTGCTGTTCCCATTGCTGGAGAGTTAAAGTTCTATCCGCTAGATGGTGATATAAGGGTTAGTTTAGGAACACCCCTTTTTTTCTTTATCCTATTATGGTCAAGAAAAATATACTCTCCAATTGCGGGACTACTCACAGGAACTGCTGTAGTTTTATTTCGAATTTGTCTATATGAATTTCAGGCTGATTCTTTCCAGTTATTAGATCCCCTTTATTTGTATTATCCTGTCTTTTTTTACTATTCAATTTACGCATTACTTTTTTATGCCTTTAAAATAAATAGTTTTCATGATAGCCCATTTATCATTGGCTTGTTAGGGGTCGTAATCGAAGTAATTGCTAGTTTGGTTGAAATAATCTGTCGATCCTTTACTTCGAATATACCAATCACCCTCTCGTCCTTAATGGTGGTTGGTGGAATTGCTATTATTCGAAGCTTCTTCGTCCTTGGATTTTTTAATATATTTATCATTAGAGAAACGAAACTTGCGGAAGAACAGCAAAAAAGACTAAACGAGCAAATTTTATTAATCATTTCAAATCTATATGTGGAAATGGTTCAATTGAAGAAATCTATGAAAAATGCTGAGGAACTAACAAGTGTTTGTTATGGGTTATACCGCGATTTAAAGGAATTGGAAAGTAATAATCATGCTCAAACCGCATTGAAAATAGCCGGCCAAATGCACGAAATTAAAAAGGATAACCAGCGTATTTATGCCGGTTTAACTAAATTAATGATTAAAGAAAATTTAAGTGACTTTATGGCCATAG
This sequence comes from Bacillus sp. MM2020_1, assembly GCA_011250595.1. GTDB lineage: Bacteria > Bacillota > Bacilli > Bacillales > Cytobacillaceae > Neobacillus. The sequence goes on from JAANMP010000014.1 coordinate 50,115, forward strand.
AGGAGATCATTGAGGTTATCGTCAGATCAAATAAAAATTACGGAGACATCCTGGGCAAGTCAATAGATTATCAAGTAAATATTTCAGGTGATCATCCCTATTATCGGACGATTATTTTATTTTCTCTCATTAACAATCTTGTCTCTAATGCCGTTGAGGCCATTTTTAATAAAGGTCTAATAGAGTTAACTGTTAAAAGAATTGATGAAATGGCCATTATTATTGTTAATGATAATGGCTCCGGCATTTCAGAAAAAAACAAACGATTCATTTTTGAACCAGGTTTTACTACAAAGTTTGACCAAACTGGAATGGCCTCGAATGGGATTGGTTTATCATATATTAAAAATGTAATAGAAAATATCGGTGGCAGGCTTAACCTGCTAGATTCAGCTGAGTCAAATAAAACTAGCTTTGAAATTCAACTACCTGTTACCAGCTTAACAGAGAGAGGATGAGGACTTTGAAATTCTTTATTGTTGATGATTCCGCTACAGTTAGGGCAATGCTTTCTAATATTATCGAAGAAGAGAATCTTGGGAAAATAGCTGGGGAGGCTGAGGATGGTTCTGAGGTTTATGCTGATATCCTTGATAAACAGGAAATTGACATCTTGATCATTGACTTGCTAATGCCTAATCGTGATGGAATTGAAACGGTTAGAGAAATTGCTCCTTTCTTCCATGGAAAAATTATTATGATCTCCCAGGTTGAAACCAAGGATTTGATTGGGGAGGCATATTCGTTAGGGGTTACCCATTATATTACAAAGCCAATTAACCAGCTTGAGGTCGTAAGCATCCTAAAGAGGGTAAGTGATCAACTGCAGCTAGAGCGATCACTCACTGACATTCAAAGATCCTTAAGCTTCTTAACCAATCATTCACAAAATAAACAGCCTGAAAAACATTATCAGACCATTCAAAATCCAATAATCCACTCTGGAAGGAACATCCTCCGTGAACTTGGCATTATAGGAGAGAGCGGCAATAAGGACCTGCTAGATATATTAGCAATTCTATCGCAACTAGAAAAAGACGGGATTCGTGAAACACCGCCTCTAAAGGATTTATATGAGAAGGTAATTGAAAAACGTCTCAATCCGGGCTCCCCGCCTCAGGTTATAAGAAAGGAAATAAAAGCGGGTGAACAACGGATTCGACGTACCATTCATCAAGCGATGGAACATATTGCTTCACTTGGGCTGAACGATTACACTAATCCAAAGTTTGAAAATTATTCATCGAGTTTCTTTGACTATACTCAAGTACGAATGAAAATGCTAGAACTGGAAGGGAAGGCCCATGACGCAAACACGCATTCCCGGATTAATATTAAAAAATTTATTCAAGCCCTCTATTTGGAAGCTAAAAATTAGTAACCTATCTACCTTAAATGCCTCGGTTATTAGGAAGCTAAAAAAGCTGGAATATTGAATATGAATAATAAAAATAGCCCCAAATAATTTGGGGCTATCATTAATTTCCAACAAAAAACACATCGTAGGGCGTTTCTTCCATATGATTTACATGCCTTGGATTGGAATAACCTACTTTTAGCTATATCTCTTCCCCGATTCCCAATCCGTTGGACGGTCATTCGGACGAATATCTTCAAGTGGCACAAATACTTCTAAGTGACGATAGAGGTTTTCAAATTCAGCTGGCAGCAATCCGCCAAATTCACCATCCAAGTTTAATTGAACCTTTTCCGTTGCATGAACTTTTATGCGGTTGGCCTGTGTGTAGATAATATTCGGATCATTGACATGCTCCCCGCGAAGAGCCAATGTGGCTATCCGGATAAACTCAGCAAGATTGGTCTTTTTCAGAATCAGCAGCGAAAATAAGCCATCATTTATAGAGGCATCAGGCGCCAGTTTCTCAAAGCCGCCGATCGAATTGGTCAAACCGACAAGAAACAGCATCGCCTCCCCTTCAAATAGTTTTCCATCATACTCAATTGAAACTTCAGAAGGTTTAATGGAAGGCAGCATTTCCATCCCTTTTAAATAGTAAGCTAGTTGGCCGAGCATTGTTTTTAATTTGCTTGGTACCTCATATGTAAGCTCGGTGATCCTACCGCCACCTGCAATATTTATAAAATATCGATCATTGATTCGGCCAATATCGACTGGAATCATTTCCCCTTTTGTAATAATATCTACTGCTGCCCCGATATCTCGCGGAATTTGCAAGGCACGAGCAAAATCATTGGTTGTTCCGGCAGGAATAATTCCTAATTTTGGCCGATACTCCTGTTCTGCGAGGCCATTGACCACTTCATGAATCGTTCCGTCACCGCCCGCTGCGATGACAATATCATACTTACGCTCAACAGCTAACCGGGCTGCTTCCGTCGCATCCCCAGCCCCAGTCGTCGCGTGACAAGAAGCCTCATACCCAGCTATTTCTAGCTTTTGGAGAATTTCCGGAAGATTCCGCTTTAGAATTTCACGTCCTGAGGTAGGATTGTAAATCAGTCTTGCTCTTTTCATCGTTTCATCATCCTATTTTTGAAATCAACATCGGTAATAACGATCCGCTCACTTCAATATTCTACCAATTTTCATTCGTACTGACAAACATATTGCCAAGCGTATCTACTAATTAACCTTCAAACATCCATTTCCTATCATACCTCTTATTTATTTTTTTGCAAAAAAAAACAAAAAGCGGAAGCGCCCGTTTAGCGGCGTATGGACTGGAGCGCTCCAACCGAGATAAAGGAAACACGAAGAGCGGAGCGATTCGATGTTGACTTATCGTAGGGCGGAGAGCGAAGTCCACTAGACGCTGGGCGCTGGAGCTAGATTCAACAAAAAGCGGAAGCGCCTGTTTACTGATTTGTATTTAAGCTGATCTCATAGGCATTGGCAATTGTAATATGGTATTTTCCTTCACCCGATTGATAAACCGCATTTTTCCTGCTATCATCCGTTCCATCGTCCGCCTTTTCCTTAGCCACTTTCCAGTTGCCCTCTTTCCCTCTTACCTCTTGGGCGCCGATTGCATCCACCTTCAGATTGCTCTTTTCCGCCACATCGACGACAATCGATGAGACACCTTCAATATTCCAGTCGTTCTCGAGTGTGCGCGGCTTCAAAGTGAGTGCATTATCACTGCCAATCACCTCAAGCTTTACATGCTTCGGAACCAAAAGCGTCGCAGCCGTCTCTCCATATCCATTAAACCAGCCAATATCGTTTGGCAGGGACTTCATATTTAAATAAAGCGTATCCCCCTTTTGATTTGCCGAAATTACATCATCTGCACTTTCAAGTAACTTCGCCTTTTTAGCTGTTTGTACCCGGTAGGTGCCGAACATAGAAACCTCTTTTTCCTCCGTCGACTCGACCGTCATCTGATGGCCAACCGTCCTGACGACGACCCGTTTGATGCTGTCATCAATTTGGTAGGAGAAAGCAGGCAGTTCAAACGAGCGTTCTTCCCTCGCCATCACTTCTTCCACCTTCCCCATAATTCCTGTTGTACTTAAAATCGCAAACACGATCCCCGCCGTTCCAATCACTCCGACAAAGAAAATACTAAGGAAATCATATTTTAACACTGGCTTTTCCTGCCGTGACAAAAATAAATAAACGAGAATTTCAATCCCAAGGACAACCAATAAAAGCGGCCACCAAGCCGTCATCACCTGTACAAGATCTAACCCCAAAAACTTTGAAAAAAACAGGACGAGACCAAGGAAAACAAGCGAGGCCCCCATCGAAAACGTTCCAACACGCCAAGTTCTCATACAGCTACCCCTCCCTTTCTTTTTCTAAAAAGGAACCCAATCCCGAATCCGATAATTGCTGCGCCTGCAATTGTTTTTCCCCACCTACTCATTCTTTTCAGCCCCCTGCTTTTGCTTGCTTCCAGATAAAAGTTTGATTCCTCCGCCTATCAACAGCAGACAAACAAGCCCCGTTTGAAAATAACCTTGAACCCAATACATCACATCGATATTAATCAGCCTGTTTATGAATGGAGAAAAAGCTGGAAGCAGGACGTTCATCACGAGATAGTAAAGTCCCAACAAGACTAGGCCAATGCCGACCCATTTCTGATGATTAAGGAAATAAGCAATAATCGGAACGTCCTCCATCTCGTCTTCGCCGTACTTTGAAACCTTTTGCATCGCATCAAAAAAGCTGTAAAACCAAATGATTGGGATCAAGAACAAGAAGATACCAAGCCGTAAGATATCTAAAATATAGATGGAAAAGAGAAACGCTGCCATTAACTGGATGCCTCGGCGCTGTAAGCCTAAATAGAGATGGCCTGCCCCTGGGAAGATTGAAAGAAAGGTCGCAATCGACTTACTCTTTTTCCCATCCTCACGGCGCATTTCAAAGTCTTCAAAAATCGTACGATCAACTAACTCCTCACCGCGCTGCTTTTTATTCACCTGCTGAACGGCATCAAAGAATCCGTAGACCCAAATAATTGGCAGGGCGGCCATGAAGACCATAAATTCCCCACGATTGGAAAGAGCTGTTACAAAGGTAACCATGACCCCCAGCCCCAAAAACGTGGCCAAAAGTGTTAAGCCCCTGTTCATCAAACCAATTTGGAAATGACCTAAGCCTGGGATAAACGATAGAACAATAGTATAAAATCGTTCTGAGTCTTGGGCAGCCTGTAGCTGAGGTTCATCCGGATTCGCTGACTTCAGCGCTTTTTTATGCTTGGAGACCTGCACACCCATGTCGATAAAGCTGATGAGGTAAATGAACAGTCCCAGCATAAAGGTAACGATGCCCAATTGCTCATTGTTCGTTGCTAGCCCAATGACCGTGACGAATGCCAGCCCCATTACGGCTATTAGATAAAGTACTCCGCGAAACATGTTGCCGAAATAAATATGACCAAGACCCGGGAATAAGGATAAGGTCAATGCTTTTGTCGGATTTTTCATTTCTTAACTGCCTCCTTCTTTTCTAGTGAATCCATCCATGCAAAAGTTTTATTAATAACTCCCTCTGTCACCGAAGGCCTTTTTTCCTGAACTTGCTGTTGCGGGCTTTCTAACGCATTCGCATACGTAGCCAGCGATTGGAAAGCACCCGTGAAGGTCAACAAAATAGTCGCCGCTGCCGCTAATAAATAATGGAACAACGCCTGCTGATAAAAAGGTTTCTTCTTAATTTTGGTTTTGGTGTCAGTTTTGGTGTCAGGCACCGAAGGAACCATTAACATAGTGCTAAAATTATTAGTGGTGTCAGGCACCGCAATTTTTTGTTTTGAAACCTCTGCCATGACCGAATCGGTGAACTCGCTTATGTCTGATAGAATTGGAAGCGATGTTTCATTTGCTTCGATCGCCAGTAAGTAATGGGTTAGACATTGGTCACATGTATATAAATGATCTTCTAGTTCCTGTTTGTCTTTTTCATTAATTTCGTCCTTAACGTATTGCAGCCACTCATCATAGTTGTAGTGCTTCATGAAAAATCGTCCTCCTTCCAATTCCTTTTCATCCAATGGCGTGCCCGGTACAGCTTCGTTTCGATTGTTTTCACCTGGACATTTTGCTCCTCAGCCATTTGTTGATAGCTTTTTTCCGCAATGTAAAATCCGTAGATGACATCACGGTAGTTGTCCGGCAGTTCATCAAGCTTTTTCCTGACGAGCCTTCTTCGGTCCGTTTCAATGATCTCTTTTTCCACACTATCCTTCGCTGTCCCTGCTAACGGCAACTCGAGCTCTTCTGCCACTTCCTCTCTTCTTCTCACTTGTTTTCTTTTGATATCTATCGCTTGATTAACCGCAATTCGCGTTATCCACGTTTTGAAACCTTGATTTTGGTATTGGGGGAGAGACAGATAGATTTTCATAAATACTTCTTGTGCTGCATCTTCTGCTTCCTTTTGGTCGCGAAGAACGGCAAAGATGGTCCGGAACACATCATTACGGTACTTCTCAACCAAAAGGCGGAAGGCATGATCATTGCCGTCCAACACCTTTTCTATTAATGCTGCTTCATTAATGATTCTCTCCCCCTTTCCTTTTTTGTTACTCACCTTAATAGACGAAAGGTTTTTGAAAAACCCCTACACTATTTTAAAAAATATTTTTTCCAATTCTATTTATCATACCATGGTGATATTAGTGGTGGTTGAACTTAAAAACCGTGCGGGTAGCACCCGCACGGTTTTACAAAGTTTACTCTTTAATTTCCAATCCTAACAACCTCGCAAAACCAATCGCCTGATCTGCAGAAACTATGCACCCGGCTACACTATCTAGTGATAGGTTTAGGTGGTTAAATTTACAGGTGCTGAGGTCTACTCCCTTAAGTGTGGTTCCTGTAAAATTCGCATCCTCGAGATCACACTCTTTAAACCCTAATTTATTAAGCTTTGTTTCGTAAAAATCTGCACTGCGAAGGGAACAATTTTCAAACCTCATTTCCTTCAAATCGGCATATCCAAACGAGCCCATATTTAGATTACAATTTTCAAATAAGACATTTCTTAGCGCAGCATCCGCAAGATTTAATCCTAATAGTTTGCAATCCCGAAACTCGACACGGTGGATGATTCCATCAGTAAAATCCACATTGGACAAGTCGCACCGTTCAAAAATAACATCGGTTAATTGAACAAAGCGAAATGATCCATCTAGAAAGGTAACATTTCTAAACACAACCTCTTCAAATCTTACCTTTTCAACCTCCTCTTGTGAAATTGAACAGTCGCTAATAAGCGCCATGTTAATATATGAATCTTCTCTTTCATTATAATCAAAGGGAGTTAACTCGGTTGGAATTTTTGGTTTTTGAACTTTAAGCTTCTGACTCAAATGGATCATCCTTTTCAAGAGATAATGTCGTTCATCATGTGCTGTGTGTATGTCTTTTAGTAATTATATCGGGAGAATTCAACAAAATAATACCACTGAACTGTGATAGAATCTATAAATAATACGAATTTACTAAAAGAATAGATAGGGGGATGGCGCTTATGTTCTGGCTGTTGATTCTAGCTTCCTATATAATTGGAAGCGTTCCCACAGCATTAATCGTGGGCAAGTTGGTCTTTGGGGTCGATATCAGAGATCATGGCAGTAAAAATCCTGGTGCGACCAATACTTTGAGGGTTCTCGGTAAGAAGTCAGCTATTTTCGTATTGATCATAGACCTTGCCAAAGGCTCCTTGGCAGCCTACCTGCCCATTTACCTCAACCTTGATGCAGAACCCCTTTACTTTGGGTTAGCGGCTGTTGTTGGGCATTGCTTTCCGATTTTTGCAGGCTTTAAGGGTGGAAAAGCGATTGCCACCACCGCAGGGGCCTTATTAATCGTCAATATTTATCTATTAGTTATCGCGTATGTTGCCTTCTTTTTAGTCATCTTTTTAACAAAGTATGTCTTTATTGGCTCCATCACGGTTGGCATTAGTATGCTCGTCTATTCTTTGATGTCTTCCAAATTAGAATTTGAACTTATCTTTACATTATTCTCGTTATTCCTAATTTATTTGCACCGCTCGAATATTCGTAATTTCATTCTTGGTATTGAACCCAAAATCACCGATAAAAATTTGATTAACGATCGCATCCCTCCAAAGAACAGCAGCTTTTAAAATAAGAAAAGCGCAAGCGCCCTGTTCAGCGGCGTATGGCCTGGAGCTCTCCAACTGAGATAAAGGAAACACGAAGAGCCGGAGGCGATTCGATGTTGACTTATCGTAGGGCGGAGAGCGAAGGACACTAGTAGCTAGGGCGCTGGAGCTGGACAATTTTCAAAGTCGAAATTTATACTTTCTTATCTACTGAATAAAAGGATCCCAAGGCAGTAATACTACCTTGGGATCCTCTTCTTTATTTTATAAGTGTTGCCAAGATACTAGTGGCAACGGTTTGCCATATCGCGGCATCTGTTTGGTAGGTTGCTCTTAGACTCTTAAACAAATCCGTTTGTTTTGCTTGGAAATCTTCGGCGTCCTTATCCGGTAAAGTTGCACGCTTTTCCATTACAAAAGCCTGCATTTCCGGTGCTCTTGGTCCCCAAACACCGACTTCATTTCCTTCTTCGTTGATAAAAATAAAAATCGGAATGGCTCTCGATGTGCCGTTGGTTAAATATTGGTCCATTAACTCCAGATTTGAATCGCGGAGCACGAAACGGACTTCGATTCCGGCAACTTCGGCTATTCTCATCAAAATAGGGTTATTGAGCATCGCATCCCCACACCAATCCTCAGATAGAACAATCGCTCGTAATTGTTGCGGTCTTAACGCCTCGAGCTTATTTTTGTCTTCGTCCGTTAAGGTAAATTGCTTATAAATTGTAAGCATTTCCTCTTTATTGGTGGTCATTGCGTTTATGTACCCATCCACAGTCAGCCCTTTTTGAAACCATTGATTTAAATCCATCTCCATTTACACCCCTTCCATTTTCTTCAATCATAGACTTTTCAACAACACGTGGCAATTGAACGGCTTATCTTGAAATGCCAATATTATTCTACAAGCCTTTTTTACTATAAATACAATAATAATATTTTACACTAGTAATAGTAATTTAAAGTTGATAGAATATTTTATATATAGGAAATATTATTAAAAGTATTTTCTAAAATAACTTCAAGGGGAGGAAATATATGTCTAACGAGTCACTACAACTACTTTCCATTGGAATCTATATTGCCGCGATGCTTTTTATCGGCTGGTATTCCTATCGAAAGACTAGCAATCTTACGGATTACATGCTTGGGGGAAGGTCTTTAGGACCTGCTGTAACCGCGTTAAGTGCCGGGGCTGCTGATATGAGCGGCTGGCTGTTAATGGGCTTACCTGGGGGAATTTATGTAACCGGTTTAGCCGATGCGTGGATCGCCGTCGGTTTAACGATTGGTGCTTACCTTAACTGGTTATTAGTCGCACCGCGCTTACGTTCATATACTCAAGTTGCCAATGATTCCATCACGATTCCAAGCTATCTTGAGAACCGTTTTAAAGACAACACAAAACTACTCCGTATTGTTTCAGGCATTGTTATTCTTATCTTTTTTACTTTCTATGTTTCTTCAGGAATGGTTTCTGGAGCGGTCTTTTTTGAGAGCTCGTTTGGCACGAGTTACCATACGGGGCTGTTTATTGTTGGCGGTGTCGTCGTTGCCTACACCTTATTTGGTGGATTCCTGGCGGTAAGTTATACAGACTTTATTCAAGGATTAATGATGCTGATTGCTCTAGCACTTGTTCCCGCCATTGGAATCTTTCACACGGGTGGTCCCGCAGAAACGTTTGAAACGATTCGGGCAATTGATCCTACTAAAATGGACTTATTAAAAGGGACAACCTTTTTAGGAATCGTTTCAGCCATGGCGTGGGGACTTGGCTATTTTGGCCAGCCGCATATTATTGTAAGATTTATGGCAATCAAAACGATTAAAGAAACAAAAAGTGCCCGTCGCATTGGAATGGGCTGGATGATTATCTCACTAATCGGTACGATTTTTACAGGATTTATCGGAATTGCATTTTTTCACAATAATCCGGAGCATGTATTAAAGAATCCGGAAGCCGTATTTATAGAATTAAGTCAGATTTTATTCCATCCTCTTTTCGCTGGATTTGCTTTGGCTGCCATTCTTGCAGCGATTATGAGTACGATTTCTTCCCAATTAATCGTAACTTCCAGTGCACTTGTCGAGGATTTATACAAAATGGTGATGAACAAAAATGCGAAGGATAAACAACTGGTCTTTTTAGGGAGAATGGCCGTTCTTCTCGTTGCTGTTATTGCTGCTGCTCTTGCTTTCAAGCAAAATAGTACCATATTAGACCTTGTTGCCTATGCATGGGCAGGCTTTGGGGCTTCTTTCGGACCAATTATCTTGCTCAGCTTATTCTGGAAAAAGATTACGAATTGGGGCGCCCTTTTCGGGATGATCGTTGGTGCTGTTACGGTTATCGTTTGGAAAAATGTTGGACTTGGCGACACGCTTTATGAAATTGTTCCGGGCTTTGTCTTCAATCTAATTGTAGCGGTGGTTATCAGCTTAATCACTTATAAGAAAAATGATATGATCGAAAAGGAATTTAATGAAAGTGTTCGCCTTTTAAAAAATGAATAACATGATTAACGCTCGGATCCCGATGATCCGAGCGTTGTTTATCTTTATAACGTTTCAAGCATGGTTGATAGTTTGATGACAGTTTTCCAATTACGTACAGTCGCCTGAACACCTAGCTTTGGAAGCTGTGTTGCTAGCTTTGAATCGAGAATACTTTGCCGTAAAAAAAGATAGACTTCTTTTCCCCTAATAACGCATTCGTCCGGGGCGCCTTCATAGGTACGTAAAAGGTCTAATTTCTCCTGGGAGGGCTCGTCAGCTAAAAAGGCTAATTGGATACTCTCGCCTTCCTTTAGCAAATCCACCCGGTAGGGGCAGTCACGGATCATCTGCTCGTATTCCTCTGCTGTTCTTAAAATCACAGGGACCGGAAAACCAAAGGTCTTGCTAATTTCATCCTCTAAGCGTTTGCTTATTATTTGGGGGGCCTCGTCTTTTGCTTCAAACAACACATTGCCACTTTGAATATATGTTTTCACTTTTTCTAACCCCATTGATTCTAATAGACTTTTTAAGTCTGCCATTTTTATCCGGTTATGTTTGCCAACGTTGATGCCTCGTAACAGTGCAATATAAATTGTCATCCGTGTACCTCACTTTATGTATACTTACCTATATAAAATCTTACCACTTTATAGTTGATTTAAACTATGATAATCGATTATCTATGAGTGAGAAGGAGAATACTAATTTTTTAGAGAAGAGCACTAAATAATAATTTTTACGGAGGGATTTATTTATGGTTCCACAAAGAGTTAGTCTGATTACTATCGGTGCATATGATTTACCGGTTCTTAGGGGATTTTATCAAGCTTTGGGATGGGAAGAGACTGAATTAAGCTCGGACCAATACGCTGTCTTTAAAACGGCGGGCGTCCTGCTCTCTTTATTTCCGATTGCAGATTTAGCAAAGGATGCCGGCATTGAATTTACCAATCCTCCCGGGACCTTTCATGGTGTAACCTTTGCTATAAACGTGGGGCAGCCGGAACAAGTTGACTCAACAATTGAAAGCATCCGCACCACAGGGGCGAAAATTTTAAGAGAGCCTAGTGATGCCTTTTGGGGCGGACGCACGGCCTATTTTGCCGACCCCGAAAATAATCTCTGGGAAGTTGCTTGGAATCCTTCGGCCATTTTTGATGAGCGCGGTGCGATGACTTCTTTTTAAATACAAAGAGGGTGTCTAGGAAATTAAAGATACCCTCTTTTTGGCGTCTTTTTCACAGAAAAAGAAGATGATTTTTATAAAAAGTTGTTTATAAATATTTTTTTAATAGATTTTCGCCTCTCTTCTCGATTTATTGGACCTCTTTAACTATTAATTGTGAAACGGCCAGCTTTTTTTGTGAAAAACCTGATTTTATTTGCTAATCCACTTATGTCTACGAATAACCTAGGGATTTCTTCTAGGAAAAGTAACTCTAGGAGCTCCCCTCATTTTTTATCAGCGGTTTTGAGGGCTTTATCAGCGCATTTGGCCAGTTTATCAGCGAATCTCACAGTATATCAGCGAAAAACTTGATTTTATCAGCGTATCGTAAAATGGACAATTAAAGCATGCTCATATTTAGCTGTGTTCTTTTCCATACCCTGACAATTTTCTTCAAAATATGGAACTAATCAAACGTTTGATTAAAACTCGTATCAGTCCTGGTAAATCAACGTTTTTCTCTGTAATCATATAAATAGTTTGTCGGTAATTGGGGCGGCTTAGCCACCCAATCACCTTCTTTCCCTTTAAATTCACATCTTTCGACCAACTGCAAACTAATTAAACGTTTAATTAAATAGACTTTGTCCCCCTCTATATAAAGCTTTCCCACCAAAATGCTGTAAAAAGATTGTAGAATTTACACCCCTCGAAAAAACTAATCAAACGTTTGATTAGTTAAGAAGGAGGTCATATAAATAAAGGGTTTCCAGCCTACTTTGTGAAAATCATTTGTCGACCTATTCATATTTTTCCTCTATAAAAGACAAGAAACATGTCGATATTAGGATTTTCTTAGATGAATTCTTACGGTTCGACAGGTTTCCCGATAATCCCTTATTAACCAAACGTTTAATTAGATACATGATAACCCCTTTTAGCATAAGGATTTTTTCCCGGGAAATGGTGAAAACATTGTCGGAACACGCTCGTCATAAAAAAGCTGGCAGAATTGACTCTGCCAGCTTATCTTTTAACGTTTTTGTAGTTCTTGCTGTAATAATTGATTGACCATTTGTGGATTGGCCTGTCCCTTAGTCGCTTTCATTAATTGCCCCACTAAGAAACCAACCGCTTTATTTTTCCCATTCTTAAAATCGTCAATCGATTGCGGATTGGCATCCAACACCTCTGAGATAATTTTAAGAAGGGTTCCTTCATCGGATATCTGTACAAGCCCTTTGTCTTTGACAATTTGCTCAGCATCGCCGCCGTTTTCGATCAACTCTTTAAAAACAGTTTTAGCGATTTTTGAAGAAATTGTTCCGTTTTCAATTAGCTTAATCATGCTTGCAAGACCTTCTGGTGTTAAGGCAACTTGATGCAGTTCCTTTTGCTCCGCATTCAAGTAGGCGGAAACATCCCCCATGATCCAGTTCGAGGCTAACTTCGCATCGGCTCCACCATTAACTGTAGCTTCAAAGAAATCAGCCATTTCTTTTGTAACAGTCAATACTTTTGCATCGTAAACAGGTAGTCCAAGTTCGTCAATATAACGCTTTTGACGCTGGTCCGGCAGTTCCGGGATTTCCGCACGAATGCGGGCTTTCCAGTCCTCATCAATGTACAAATCCATTAAATCCGGCTCCGGGAAGTAACGATAGTCATCAGATCCTTCTTTGACCCTCATCAATAGTGTTGCCCCAGTCGCTTCATCAAAGCGGCGCGTTTCTTGATCAATCGTTCCGCCCGCAGCTACTACCTCACGTTGACGCTTCTCTTCATATTCAAGACCTTTACGAACAAAATTGAAAGAGTTCAAGTTTTTCAATTCTGTCTTTGTACCGAATTCTTCTTGACCAACGGGTCGAATTGAAATATTGGCATCACAACGGAGTGAGCCTTCTTCCATTTTACAATCGGAAACGCCTGTATATTGGATAATCGATTTTAATTTTTCAAGATAAGCATAGGCCTCATCAGGTGTGCGAATATCTGGTTCGGATACAATTTCAACAAGCGGAGTGCCTTGACGGTTGTAATCACATAGTGAATACCCTTTGCCATGGTTCAGCTTTCCTGCATCCTCTTCCAAATGAATTCTCGTAATCCCAATCCGCTTCGTGTAACCATTTACCTCAATATCAATATAGCCATGCTCCCCAATCGGCTTATCAAACTGAGAAATCTGATAGGCCTTGGGATTGTCCGGGTAAAAGTAGTTCTTCCGGTCAAACTTTGTATGGGTGGCAACCTCGCAATTAATCGCCATGGCAGCCTTTATCCCGAATTCAACCGCCTTTTTATTTAGGACAGGTAAAACTCCCGGATAACCAAGGTCAACCACGCTTGTATTCGTATTCGGTTCCGCACCAAAATGATTAGGGCTCGCCGAGAAAATTTTTGATTCTGTTTTTAACTCAACATGGACCTCAAGTCCAATCACTGTTTCAAATTCCACGGTCTTCACCCCCTATAATCCAGGTTTCTGTTTATGATAGTCTGTTGCTTGCTCAAACGCATGGGCTGTCCGATAAATGGTTGCTTCATCAAAATACTTGCCAATGATTTGTAACCCTAACGGCAAGCCGCCATCAAAACCACACGGAACGGAAATTCCCGGTAAGCCCGCAAGGTTCAATGGAATGGTTAAGATATCATTGATGTACATCGTTAACGGATCTTCGATTTTCTCACCAATTTTAAAAGCTGGTGTTGGTGTTGTTGGTCCAACAATTACATCAAATTTAGCAAAAACATTTTCATAGTCTTGTTTGATTAATGTCCTAACCTGTTGTGCCTTTTTATAATAGGCATCATAGTAACCAGAGCTTAGAGCAAACGTTCCAAGCATAATCCGGCGCTTAACTTCATCACCGAAGCCTTCTGCTCGTGACTTTTTATATAAATCGATTAATGTTTCAGCATCCTTTGAACGGTAACCGTAACGGACTCCATCGAAACGGGCTAGGTTTGCTGATGCTTCTGATGAAGAAAGCAAATAGTAGGCAGCAAGCGCATATTTCGAGTGTGGTAAGGAAACTTCTTCCCAAACGGCGCCGAGACCTTCGAGTACCTTTAGGGCATCTAAAACAGACTGGCGGACGGATTCGCTGACACCTTCACCAAGATACTCTTTTGGGACAGCAATTTTGAGTCCCTTTACATCGCCTGTTAAGGCACTAGCAAAGTTTGGAACGTCTACATTCGCTGAGGTTGAGTCCATTGGGTCAAGGCCGGAAATCGCTTGAAGCAGATAGGCATTGTCCTCAACCGTTCTTGTAATCGGTCCAATTTGATCAAGTGATGACGCAAAGGCAACGAGACCAAAGCGAGAAACGCGGCCATAGGTTGGCTTTAATCCTACAACACCACAAAAAGAAGCCGGCTGACGGATCGAACCGCCCGTATCAGAACCTAGAGAAAATAGGACTTCACCTGCTGCAACAGATGCTGCGGAGCCGCCTGAAGAACCACCGGGAACCGTCTCAAGATTCCATGGATTCCTTGTTGTTTGGAAATGAGAATTTTCGTTGGATGATCCCATTGCAAATTCATCCATATTTAATTTTCCAATTGTTATGGTTTCTGCCTGCTGAAGTTTCTGAACGACAGTGGCATCATAAATAGGATCAAAATTTTCAAGAATTTTACTCGCACAAGTTGTCCGCAGTCCTTTTGTCACCAAGTTATCTTTTAGACCAATCGGCATCCCAAATAGCAATCCTTTTGCGGAATCAGTGTTGAATTTCTCATCTAACGCTTTCGCTGATTGATGAGCTCGCTCTTCATCTAATGTTAAAAATGCCTGAACTTTGTCCTCGACTTGTCCGATTCGCTTGTATGATTCATCAACAAGATCAGATACTTTCAGTTCCTTTTTATGTAGCAATTCATGTAAGTCTGAAACTTTATAGTCAAATAAACTCACCGTTAATCCTCCTTCCCCATAATCGATGGTACTTTAATCTGGCCATCCTGATGCTCAGGTGCGTTTTTAAGTACATCATCTAGCGATAATCCTTGTTTGGCCTTATCTTCGCGTAAAACATTTTTCATATCCAGCACATGGTATGTAGGCTCTACATTTTCCGTGTCCAATTCATTTAACTGCTCAGCAAAGGTAATAATTGCATCCAGCTGCTTAGTAAATTTTTCTGTTTCTTCTTCGGTAATTGCCAATCGTGCCAGATTGGCTACATGCTTAACCTGTTGATTTGAAATTCGTGACATATCATAACCCCCAATCCCGTTTATCTTGTCATATCAATACTAATGATGATACCAAACTTTTCTGCTTTACCGCAATGATTCCCTCATCAGTATTGGCAAGTGAAGTGTTTTTTCTTCAAACTTTTGAAAATTAAATCTATTTTTCTCTTAGAATTTTTTCATTAAGCCCATCGCAGACATTTTTTGCAACTTCCCTTATAATGTTAATGGAGGGGAGGGATTCTATTTTGAAAAAACGAAAAAGGAAGAAATTCAAACTTTTTTTCATGCTGTTTGTCCTTTTTTGCGCCTTAGCCATGTTCCAAAATTATTTCCAACACCAGTCTTCCCCTGATTTAGTGAAAACTGATCCCTTTGCTGATGTAAAAAAATATCGTCCCTTAATACATGATGAATTAGCAAAATATAATCTCGAAAGTCATACGACCGTACTAATTGCCTTAATGCAGCAGGAGAGCCGAGGCCGGGGCGGGGATCCGATGCAGGCCTCGGAATCGGCAGGTTTGGCAAGAAATACGATAACGGATCCGAAAAAAAGTATTCAAGTTGGAGTAAAACATTTTCAGCGCGTACTCACCTACGGGAATCAGAAAAAGGTAGATTTCGAGACAATTATCCAGTCTTACAACATGGGAATTGGTTACATTAACTATATTGCACAGCACGGCGGCAAGCATAGTGAGGCACTTGCAAAGGAGTTTTCACTCCAGCAGGTAAAAGAAAAGCCTACTATTTATACTTGTGGCGGCAATAAGGATAATTTCCGCTACCCTTACTGCTATGGTGATTTTACTTATAGTACAAAAGTAACGAAAAATATTCAATTATTAGCTGACACGGTTCCGGTAACTGGGACTAAAAAAACCACCAGTGGATCTTTTTAAAGATTGACTGGTGGTTTTTGTTTATTTTAAAATGGTCCCCTAAAATTGGGTGATGTTTATGTTCTTCTTTTTTAAAAGGGTGATTAGAAGAGCGAGTTTAATAGGGATATAACCCAAAACCCCCCCTACCGTATTTAATATCAAATCGTCCACATCAAAGCTGCCAAATTCAAATATTAGCTGCAACAGTTCAAACATCAGACTTAAACAAAAGGTGGAAATGGTAACGGTGCTAAGTTTTTGAAACTTTTTTGCCAGCAATGGTAAGATAAAACCAAAGGGTACAAAACCAATGATGTTTCCTGCTAAGTTTTCAATGCGTATATTTAAGTTGATATCCGCTATGAACAGATAGAAATTAATCGTCTTAAAAGGCACGAAGTTATTCGAGCGCCAGTGGTACTCATCATATGTAAAGTTAAAATGATTTATAATTTCAGATAACGGGATATATTTAAACAAAATCAATTTTGAAAGAATCGCTAAATACAAACAAAGAAGTAAGATAAGGGTGATTTTAAAAATAATTTTCATTCGTCACTGCTCCATTTTTTACATATCCAATTAACCATATCATATTTTCCAAATCACGTGGGGGCAAAATTAAAATTGGAGGAAATTAGAATGACTGAACATATTTTTCACTTAAAAGCGAACTGGCCGGGATTACGGAATGATGTTGGCGAGATTGAAGCCGGAAATTTAATAACAAAGATCTCGATCCCATCAGAAATGGACGGACCGGGTGTCGGCACCAATCCAGATGAGATGCTGCTGGGGGCCGCTGCAACCTGCTATATTATCACGCTTGCAGCAATGATGGAGCGTAGTGGGTTAGTGAAGGAAAACTTAACGATGGAGTCTGAAGGAATTGTTGATGTCACCAATGGGGTGTTTACGTATAAAAAGATCATTCATAGACCGCATGTTGTCTTGAAACAAGGTGCATCTGAGCGGGAAGTGGCAATGGCTATGAGGCTGGCCAAAAAAGCGGAGACATCTTGCATGATCAGCCGCGCGATTCAGGGGAATGTGGAAATAGAACTGCAGGCTACGGTGGAATTGGCTGCGGGATGAAAAATTCAGGAGTTTAGCGTTTCATAAGGAAAGTTGGTGGTCTGGCTTGGAGCTTTTTGTCCTTATGAACCTATCATAAGGGCAGTTTTCGGTATCTCTTGGGGTTTTTGTCCTTATGAACCTCTCATAAGGACAATTTTGACTCCGGCTGATCAATTTCTGATGTTTACGAGTAAGTCTATTGAAATTACATACATCATTTTTTAAAGATTTTTGCAAAAAATCCTTTGTTTTTTTTGACTTCTTGCTGTAGAACAGGTTCCTTATTGGTAATATAAATATCTTCCTGATCAATCGCATGATCCATAGCTAGCACCAAGCCGATTTCTGAGTCGTGCTCTTTATTGGTTACAAGTGTATGTTCAATTTTATATTTTGTGGCCAGCTTTACATATTTTGAAAGGGTTTCATAACTCATGTTTCCATTTAAGAATAGGTGGGATTGTGGCCTTTCTTTCATTTGTTTCTCAACTTGTGGAAATACGTTGGTTTCTGCCACTTGGCTTTTTGTAAGAGCCACTACAATTCGTTCTCTCAAAGTCCCTAAGAATTTCCGCCGCTCATCTGGTTTTGTTTCTAATGGCCCATAGATACCCTGCTGTAAGACCTCGTCAACGGTTGTCTTTTTCAACTAAATCAACTCCATAAAAAGGCTATTATTATCTATGATGATACCCTAAAAAACGTTCCTCACCAAAAAAACCCTCTCTCCACTCGGAGAGAAGGATCGCCTTTTAGTTTTTCCCTGTAAATTGCTCTGTCTCCGTTGAGCCTTTCAACGCGGTTGTTGATGAGGTTCCACCTGTAATGACCATAGATACTTGGTCAAAGTAACCTGTACCTACCTCACGTTGGTGACGTGTGGCCGTGTAGCCGTATTGCTCGCTGTCGAATTCAGCCTGCTGCAATTCGGAGTAAGCTGCCATTCCGCGCTCTTTATATCCGCGTGCAAGTTCGAACATGCCATGGTTTAGGGCGTGGAATCCTGCCAGAGTAACGAATTGGAACTTGTAGCCCATTTTGCCAAGCTCGACTTGGAATTTAGCAATCGTTTCTTGATCCAATTTCTTTTTCCAGTTGAAAGATGGCGAACAGTTATAAGCGAGCAGCTTGCCGGGAAACTCCGCATGGATGGCTTCCGCAAATTGTCTGGCTTCCTCGATATTCGGCTCCGAAGTTTCACACCATACAAGATCTGCATAAGGTGCATACGCTAAGCCGCGAGCGATCGCCTGGTCAATTCCTGCCTTTACACGGTAGAACCCTTCTCCCGTGCGTTCACCCGTAATAAAAGGGGCATCATTCAAATCAATATCACTAGTAATTAAATCAGCCGCGTTAGCATCTGTCCGGGCAACTAAAATGGTTGGAACGCCCATAACGTCTGCAGCTAAACGAGCAGCAATTAAATTACGAACCGCCGTTTGCGTTGGTAACAACACCTTCCCGCCTAAGTGACCACATTTTTTCTCAGAAGAAAGCTGATCTTCAAAGTGGACACCTGACGCACCGGCTTCAATCATGCCCTTCATTAGTTCGAAACAATTCAATTGGCCGCCAAAGCCAGCTTCTGCATCGGCGATAATTGGGGCAAACCAATCAATTGAGTTGTCTCCCTCTGAATGAGTAATCTGGTCGGCACGCTGCAAGGCCTGATTAATTTTTTTAACGACATTCGGTACACTGTTTGCTGGGTATAAGCTTTGGTCGGGGTACATATGTCCGGATAGGTTCGCATCAGCAGCTACCTGCCAGCCGCTTAGGTAAATAGCTTTTAACCCCGCTTTTACCTGCTGGACGGCCTGATTCCCCGTTAGGGCACCAAGAGCGTTTACATAGTCTTCTTCATTTAATAGTTTCCAAAGCTTTTCTGACCCTTTCCGAGCCAACGTATGCTCGATATCAATCGAACCACGGAGCTTGATTACATCCTCAGCAGTGTAGGGTCTAGTAATCCCATTCCAACGGCTATCCATTTCCCAGTTTTCTTGTAATTGCGCTACTCTTGAATTTGTCATTTTATATTCCTCCTAGTAATCTATTAAGTATTTTTTTATTAAAAAACTAAATAAGTTCATACCCCGGCAAGGTTAAAAATTCAGCAAACTCATCATTTAAGATCAACCGATCAAATAGTTCAACGGCTTCATCAAATCTGCCGCCTTCAAAGGCATCAGCGCCCATCTCCTGTTTAATTTTTCCCAATTCCTCCACTTTAAATTGTACATACATTTCCACCGAGACTTTTCTTCCGTCGTTCAGCACCCCTCTTGGATGGCGAATCCATTGCCATAGCTGGGCTCGTGAGATTTCAGCGGTTGCCGCATCCTCCATCAAGTTGTAAATCGGTGCCGCGCCATTACCTCTTAGCCACGAAGCAACATACTGAATGCCGACATTTATATTCAAACGAACGCCCTCTTCTGTAATCGTGCCACCTGGTGATTCGAGCAAATCTTGAGACGTCACGGTGATTTTCTGCTGTTTACTCGTATGGATTTGGTTTGCCATCGGCATTTCACGATTGAAAACCTCTAAGGCTACCGGGACAAGACCGGGGTGTGCTACCCATGTTCCATCATGTCCATCACGGGCTTCGCGTTCCTTATCCGCACGAACCTTGGCAAAGGCTTCCTCATTTGCAGCAGGATTGTTACGGATTGGAATTTGGGCGGCCATTCCACCGATTGCCGGTGCCTTGCGGCGGTGACAAGTTTGAATCGTCAGGAGCGAATACGAACGCATAAATGGAACCGTCATCGTTACCTGTGATCGATCGGGTAAAATGACGTCCTTGTGATTACGCAGCTTTTTTAAGTAACTGAAGATATAATCCCATCTTCCACAATTCAATCCTGCAGAGTGATCTTTTAGCTCAAATAAAATCTCGTTCATTTCAAATGCGCCCATGATGGTTTCTAGTAAGACAGTCGCTTTAATGGTTCCATTGGGAATCCCAAGCTTCTCTTGCGCAAATACAAATACATCATTCCACAGCCGTGCTTCCAAATGACTTTCAAGCTTTGGCAGGTAAAAATATGGCCCGGTATCCCTCGCAAGTAACTGGTTCACATTATGGAAAAAATACATTCCAAAATCGAAAAGGCTTCCGGAAATAGGTTTGCTATCTAATAAAATATGTTTTTCTACTAGATGCAATCCGCGTGGTCGTACAAACAGAACAGCTGTCTTTTCATTTAGTTCATATTTTTTCCCATTCTGATTTTCAAAGGATATTGTTCGATTAACCGCATCTCTTAAGTTGATTTGTCCTTCGACGGCGTTTTCCCAAGTCGGTGAAGTGGCGTCTTCACAGTCAGCCATAAACACCTTTGCACCCGAGTTCAAAGCGTTGATGACCATTTTCCGATCGGTCGGACCGGTAATCTCAACCCGGCGATCTTGGAGGTCATTTGGCAAAGGAGCAATGGTCCAGTCACCATTCCGGATATGTTTCGTCTCAGGGAGGAAATCCGGCAATTTTCCATCGTTAATTTCCGCTTGGCGTTTTTGTCTGTACTGTAACAGTTCAACTCTTCTTTCGCCAAACTTTCGCTCTAACGCTTCAATGAAATTTAATGCTCCTGGTGTTAAAATCTCATCGTACTGGGCTTTCACTGGCCCAACCACTTCAATGCCTGTCGTTTGCGTCGACATGAACTACATCACCTCTTTGTTATAATACAGAAACTATCTACGCTTTGTATTATATAACACGATTTTCAAAAATGGAACCACCTTTCTAAAAATTTTAGAAAAATAGGTAAATACTCCCTATATCTTGTTTTCAAAAGAAAAAGGGCATAAAAAAAAGGACGTCTGTGACATCCTTCATTGGGTCATGATTGGCGCATTTCTTTAAGCAGCGCTTCATATAACCTGATAAAATCATCTTCCCTATTTGCACTAGTTAAGAAATCCGAACTGACAATGGTTTTTAATAGTTTTCTCTTCAAAGAGGCATCTTCTACTTCTTTCAAAATCCATTTTCGTTTGCAAGAAAGAAATTCAAGATAGCTCTCATACGAATCATCAAACTGCTCCTCAAGCTGCTCCCGAATTTTGCCGGCGAGGGTTGGGCTGGCTCCTCCTGTTGAGACGGCAATGCTCAACTGACCCCGCGAGAAGTGGGCTGGGACATGAAAATTGGAGCCATCTGGATCATCTGCTATCGTTACAAGCCTGTGGGCTTTAGCCGTTTTCTTAATTGACTGATTGAGTTGTGGATTGTTTGTCGCAACAAAAATCATGAATGCATCCGCAAGGTCGCTAACAGCAACCAACTTTTGCTTCCAAACAATTTTTCCCTCCCGATGAAGTCCTTGAATTCCCTCCGTTGCCTCCGGGCTGACGACGACGACTTCGGCCCCGGTACCAAGCAGTCCCTTAACTTTTCGCTCGGCAACCTTACCGCCGCCAACAATGACAACCTTTTTGCCTACTAACCTTAGGGTCACGGGATAGCCTGAATGCATCTTCTACACTTCCTCGACAGGACAACGGGCTGCTAAATATTCCACCAGCGCTTCCCGCGTTGCTTGTGCAGGCGTTCCATTCGACGAAAGGCCCGCCTTTACAACGGCAGCTTCTGTTTGTTTTCCCATGCTGATGATTTGCAGTCCTTTTAACAGTTCATCTGCATTCAAGTCACCTTCACTTAACGCTCTCATAAACGGTTCAACAGAGGCACTGCTTGGGAATACCATGGTGTTCACGTCCGCTTCATCTAACATTCTTTTAAAAAGAGGCAGGAATTGATAATCAAGCTCTTTCTTGCTGGTCACCATAATGTCTGCTGAATCAAACTCTCTTTTCAAGATGCTATCGTCTCCAACGATCAGCAAAGTGCCTGGCTCGCCTATTTCATCCGCATGCGCAGCAATAAACCCACGATTATTTAATGCCTTTATCGATTTCACAGAAGCGCCAAAGAATTCGGCACGGATTTTTCGGATATCGATTCCGCCCTCAATCACCGCTGTAAAAAATTCATTTACACTTTCTGCTGAGGTGAAGAGAATCTTTTCATAGGAAGTCACTTTTGCTACATCAACTGGCAATAACGTCCGTTTCCACTTCGGAAATTCAATCACATCGGCGCCTTGGTCAATTAATTCCTTTGCTAATTCACTTGGAGCGTCACTCGTCCGGGCAAGCAGGATTTGCCGTCCATAAAGCGGCATTTTCTCGAACCAACTGATTTTTTCGCGAAGTGCAATGACGTCACCTACTAAGATAATCGATGGGTTGCTAAACTTTGCCTCGATGACCTTCTCAGAGATATCAGCCAGCGTCCCTTGTAATGTTTTTTGACGGCCAAATGTCCCCCATTGAATCAAAATAACAGGTGTTGACGATGGTTTTCCATAGGTGATGAGATTTTCGCAAATAAACGGTAAATTGCCAACCCCCATGTAAAAAGCAATCGTATCGACACCACGGGCAAGTCCTTCCCAGTCTAGTACCGGTTTGCCCTCTTTCGATTTATCATGGGCTGTAACAACAGCAAATGATTCTGCATACTCACGATGGGTAACAGGAATTCCTGCATATAGGGGGGCTGCAATCCCCGATGAAATACCAGGAACAATTTCAAAAGGAATTTGATACTCGGCCAGGGAGGCAGCTTCTTCGCCAACTCTGCCAAATACGCCAGGATCGCCGCCTTTTAAACGAACAACCCGCTTTCCTTCAAGCGCCTTCTCAACCAAAAGCTCGTTGATATTCCCTTGGCGTAGAATATGACGGTTTGGTAATTTTCCGCAATAAATCAGTTCGCAATCAACTGGAGCAAACTCCAATAGCTTGGGATTGGCAAGCCGGTCATATAATATGACTTCGGCTTGCTTAATGGCCTCCAGCCCTTTAACAGTGATTAAACGAACGTCCCCCGGCCCTGCTCCTACTAAAAATACTTTCCCCTTTTTCATCCTGCAGCCATCCTTCCCATTTCGCTCTTATCTGATAATAAAAACGATATCTTCGTCTAATTCCACCTTAAATGTCCGTACTTGACCTTCATCCGGTGCTTGTACTTTACCATTTTTTAAGGATATTTTCCAATCATAGACGGGGCAATATACATATTCGCCACTAACAAGTCCTTCTGAAAGGACGCCGCCTTTTGGATGGGGGCTGCGGTTTTCAACGGCATAAACCTCTCCACTGGTTACTTTAAATAGAGCGATTTCTGTGTCATCAATTTTAAGTGAATAGCCTGACCGAACTTTTATATTTGAATAGTTTGCCACTGGAATCCGAGTTAATGTTTGTAGCATATTAATCACTCCCCCACCTTGATTGTATGTTTTGCATAATATTTATCTTGAATTTCTTCACTCTGAATCGCTTCATTCCAAGGCTCGATATACTTTTTCAATGTCTTATCCATGCGCTCGTTCAAGGCTTTTCGCGTATCCTCGTTTGCAAGAACCTCTCTCACGTTGTCTAACCCTACACGTTCGACCCATTTAGAAGTACGCTCTAGGTAATTTGCTGTTTCACGATAATATTGCAGGTAAGCACCCGTCATTTCCATTACATCGGCTTGCGTTTTCACCGTACATAGGAGGTCACCTGCGCGGAGGTCGACACCACCGTTACCTGCGACATAAATTTCCCAGCCGCCATCAATGCCGACAAAACCAATGTCTTTAATACCTGCTTCAGAGCAATTTCGTGGGCAAGCAGACACACCCATTTTAACTTTATGTGGTGTATCTAAGCGTTCAAATTTCTTTTCCAGTTCAATTCCAAGTGCCATCGAATCTTGTGTTCCGTAGCGGCAGAATTGTGCACCCACACATGTTTTGACTGTCCGAAGTGTTTTTCCATAAGCATAACCAGATGGCATATCTAACTCTTCCCACATCGCTGGCAGGTCTTCTTTTTTCACTCCGAACAAGCCAATTCGTTGGCCACCTGTTAATTTTACAAGTGGTACCTCATACTTTTCGGCAATCTCGGCGATTTTTTTCAAATCAGCCGCAGTCGTTACCCCGCCGTACATTCTTGGTACAACTGAGTAGGTTCCGTCCTTCTGGATATTAGCATGCATTTTTTCATTAACAAGACGGGAGTCACGATCATCTTTGTATTCATCCATATGAATCATGCCTAGATAGTAGTTGATAGCAGGACGGCATTTGGTACAGCCCTCTTCGTTATTCCACTCTAGGACATTCATAACTTCTTTCACACTAGTTAAGCCTTTTTCTTTAATTTCAGCTACTACTTCATCGCTGCTTAGTGTGGTACACCCGCAAAGGCTTGCCTTTTGTGCCGCTGCTTCATCAAATTGGTCCCCAAGTGTATGTGCGAGAATACTGCTTACCATCGGCTTACACCGTCCACATGAACGGCCGGCGTTCGTGCAATGGCTCACCTGGTCTAACGTTGTTAACCCTTGAGTTTTAATGGCTTCGGCGATGGCACCTTTTGTAACGCCATTACAGCCGCAGACTAATTCATCATTCGCCATTGAAGCGACATCGTCATTGCCGCCTTCTGCACTGCATTCGGATTGCAGCACTGAAATGCTGGTCATTCCGCTGATATCTTCTTTCTTCGTCAGCATCCGGAATAACTTCGTGCTATCCTTGGTGACACCATATAGCACGACACCAACAATCATGTTATTTCTCGTTAAGATTTTTTTATAAACACCATCATACTCGTTATAGACCATGATAGATTTGGTTGTACCATCTTCAAAAATCTCTCCAGCAGAAAATAGGTCAACACCTGCTACCTTTAATTGTGTTCCCGTAACTGAGCCTTGATATGGTTCGCCAAGATTCCCACAAATACGGTTGGCAAGCACCTTTCCTTGTTCATACAATGGGGCCACCAAGCCATAGACAATCTCGCGATGCTCCGCACATTCCCCAACAGCATAAATGTGAGGGACGCTTGTTTCCATGAAGTCATTGACCACGATTCCGCGATTTACATAGATTCCGTTGTTTCTTGCAACTTCTATATTAGATTTAATCCCGATTGCCATCACAACCAAGTCGGCTTCCACTTGGGAGCCATCTTTAAAACGAAGACCGGTAACACGTTCGTCGCCAAGAATTTCCACGGTTTCTTTTTCCATGAGGAAATTCATACCTTGCGCTTCAAGTTCTGCTTTAAGTAAAGAGGATGCAACCGGGTCCAGCTGACGCTCCATGAGATGTGGCATTAAATGAATCACGTCGACTTTCATCCCTAAGTTTAATAGTCCTCTTGCTGCTTCGAGTCCGAGGAGTCCGCCACCGATGACGACCGCCTTTTTATATTGCTGCGCTGACTTGATCATCATTTCACAATCATTTATATCACGAAATCCAGTCACACCGATTTTGTCTGCACCTGGAATGGGTAGGATGAAGGATTTCGAGCCTGTGGCAACAATCAATTCATCATACTCGACTTCTCTGCCTAGATTACTAACTACACGTTGTTCCTCAACATTAATGTTAACAATGGCTTCACCTGTAAATAATTGAATTTTATTTTCTTTATACCAATCTAATGGATTTATAATAATTTCTTCGAAGTTTGTATCGCCCTGCAGGATATTTGATAGTTTAATCCGGTTATAGTTTGGATATGGTTCTTGGCCAAAAATAGTAATTTCAAATGGTTCAGTTGCTACTTTGAGAATTTCTTCAATCGTTCTTACGCCCGCCATACCGTTACCAATCATCACTAATTTTCTCATTTATGGATCGCTCCTTATAGGTTACATCATTATTTTTGTACGTTAACAAGGTTCTCTTTATAGCTAAATTGTAAATGCTAGCGATGATAAAAATTGTGAAGTTCATCACATTCTAAACAATATATGTGAAAAATTTCACAAAATGGTCATAAACCAATTCTGATAGTGACTGATAGAAAAACACTATTAATATTATGCAAAAATAAAAAAGGGTGTCAGGCACCCTTTTTCTCATGCAGGTTGTTTATCTCTTTTACAGAAGGTAAATGATTTTACATATGAATTTACCACTGGGACTAGAATCCCTATAATGGCAACGGGTCCGAGCTCCCATAGTTCCAAAGGCGGAGTAACGAGAATATTTGTTTGATGGATTACAAACAAGATAAGAAAATAGGCTATACTACCCGTTAAACCAGCAATCCAAGGGACCTTTTTAAACAATAAATAAAGTAAGGGAATCAATAATAGCGTAATTGGTACATACGAGGTTGGATAACCTACTGCTGCAAACGTCGCTTTACCAACGAACCTTAACAGGATATACAGGGCTGTTGCCATCACAGGGATGGTATAATCCCGACAATATCGAATGATTAGAATCGTAAAAAGCGCAACCATTAAGATGGAATAAATGGGATATACCCATTCTGGAATCCCTCCAAAGATCTGCGAGGCAGGGTTTGAAATTAAATCTAGAATTTCCTGTGAGGCAATTGATTTTCCTTGAATGTACTGATGGTAAGAAATTGCTCCGTTTTCCTGCTGCATATTTGGAAACATCAAGCATTCGAGGAGAAACATCGCAAACCAGGTATGAAGTGACTTCCATGACGGTGGAATCTCTCTCGTATACAGAAAGTAACCGCACCAAACCCCAAAAATCATCATAGCGGTTCCAATATAATAAATAAAATGGGTAGGACTCCAGGTGGTTAAATCAATTCCATAGGCAATATGGTAGGTAAAATCCAGGGGAATTCCTATTAGGAATATGACGTAGCCAATCGTTATCAAATTTCTAGAAAATCGCTCCATATGATGTGAGCGACGCCACTCTTGTATTAACAAAACCGCCCCTAAGGCAAAACCGAGCGTATTAACAATATGGGGAATTGAGTATTCCTCAAATAAATATTTAAAATGATAAGAAGCATCCCAGGCAGACCCAATAAATTTTAATAGAAAGGCAAGGACCCACAAACGGTAATATTTCAACGATCTCATCTCCCCACATTGGTTTATCCCAGTAAATCAAATATATCGCCAAAGATTGCGATAAGGATATAATTGACGGCTAAAGCAATCGCAAAAGTTATTCCCGCTACCCGAACGTTTTTCTGACGGAATAATTTATAGGTAAAAACAATACCGGCGCTGACAACAAAGACGTTGCAGATCAAAAATGTCCAAAGTAAATTTTCACTATGTTTAACTGTTGTGACGTGCATTAAATAAAATGGAATCAACTTTACTCCTCCATACTTATACTTCCTCAATTCCCTTTTCTCTATATTATCATTTTTTTCAAGTTAGTTAACTATATTGATGACATATAATTCTACTATTGGTTAATTATGGACAGTCCTTTTTGTGAAATACGTACCCGAATAATAACAAACCCCCTTTCTCGGCTTGAGAAGGGGGGCTTACTTTCATTATAAATTAATACATTTCAGACGTAGTTTTTGCCTGCATATGAAGCAGCAAGTAATCAGGACCGCCTGCTTTAGAATCAGTTCCGGACATGTTGAAGCCGCCGAATGGCTGATAGCCAACGATCGCGCCAGTACATGAACGGTTAAAGTATAGGTTACCAACATGGAAGTCTTCACGGGCTTGTTCCATGTGAGCACGGTTATTAGTGATTACTGCACCGGTTAAGCCGTACTCTGTGTTGTTTGCAATTTCAATCGCTTCATCAAAGTTCTTTGCCTTTGTGAATCCAACAACAGGTCCGAAAATTTCTTCCTGCATAATCCGTGCTTTAGGAGCAAGATCTCCAATAACTGTTGGTTTAATGAAGTAACCTTTCGAGTTATCTCCTTCGCCGCCAGCCATTAACTTGCCTTCGTTCTTACCAATTTCAATATATTCCATGATTTTTTTGAAAGCATTATTATCGTTAACCGGACCCATGAATGTAGCTTGCTCTGTTGGATCGCCAACTGTTAATTGGTTCGTTAATTCAACGACGCGATTCAATACTTGGTCGTAGACATCTTCGACGATTACTGCGCGTGAACAGGCAGAACATTTTTGACCTGAGAAGCCGAATGCACCTGCAGTAATTGATTGAGCAGCAAGCTCAAGATCTGCTTCACTATCAACCACAATGGTATCTTTACCGCCCATTTCTGCAATCAAACGTTTCATCCAAATTTGACCTTCGTTAACTTTAGAAGAACGATCGAAAATGCGAAGTCCGACATCGCGTGAACCTGTAAAGCTGATAAAACGTGTATCTTTATGGTCAACTAAATAGTCGCCCACTTCCGAACCACTTCCTGGCACAAAGTTTAGAACACCTTTAGGAAGACCTGCTTCTTCCATGACTTCAACAAACTTCGCTGCAATCACAGGTGTCGTTGATGCTGGCTTTAAAAGCACTGTATTTCCAGAGACAATTGCTGCAACTGTGGTACCTGCCATGATGGCAAATGGGAAATTCCATGGAGAAATAATGATACCTACGCCAAGCGGAATATAGTCATAACGATTAAACTCATTCGGACGGCTTTGAACGGGTACCCCATCTTTAAGTGCGAGCATTTGGCGCCCATAATATTCAAGGAAGTCAATTCCTTCTGCCGTATCTGCATCGGCTTCTCTCCATGGCTTACCTGCTTCTTTCGTCATTAGGGCAGAAAATTCGTGCTTGCGGCGGCGAATAATGGCTGCTGCTTTAAATAAAACATCCGCGCGAACTTCTGGTTTTACTTTTTTCCAAGTTTTATAGGCTTCGACTGCTGCTTGCATTGCCTTTTCAGCTAGGGCTTGGCTTGCTTTTGAAACGCGGCCAATGACCTCTTCCTTATTGGAAGGATTATAGGAAACAATCTTATCCTCGGTCGCAATTCTTTCTCCGCCAATTACGAGGTCATAATCCTGACCTAAATATCCTTCTACTGTTTGCAACGCCTTTAGATAGGCCTGGCGGTTTTCTTCAATCGTAAAATCTGTAAATGGTTCGTGTTTGTAAGGTTGTACCATTTGTTAAACCCTCCTATGTATTAAAAACGTTTTCACTCCACTGTTCATTCTAACATGATTCATTTCAGTGCTGCAATCATTGGCAATACCCACTAAAAAAGACCCAGCATTCGCCAGGTCCTATTGATATATATGAACAAATGGTTCCGTTTCATTCGCCTTGCGGACGATTAGTGCCTCAGGTCCGTCTACAGACGTAACACTGACCGAAACAGATAAATACTTCGGAAAATGTTCCATGACAAGTCCTGTTACATACTGTGTGAACCCAATTCCTTCTGTTTTTCCGTAGAATTGAATCGGAATGGTAATACTCAAATCCTGAAGCTGATCACCCATATAAAAGGCTCTGCCAATTACACCATTATAGTTAGGAAAATACTCTTCCACATCCTGCTTAAAATTTAAAAACGCGGTGACATCATCACGATGTTCATCCTGTGCGTCCTTGGAAGGGAAAAGATAATACTTTTCATTTACTTTTTCCCAACTGTTTAAAGTAGCACTACCTTTATCGACAGTAGAATAGGTAATAAAATTTCCAGGAACGACAGAAGATTTACTTGCCTGTTCAAATAAGGCAATCGTAATGGGAATCTCCTTTAGGGAATTTATATTCCTCATCCGCTTGATTACTTCTGTGGCAATTTTCTTGCCTTCCCGTACCATTTCTGATTGAGGAATTTTTTGCTCAAAGGTATCACCATCAGATGTCTTTTTATAATAATAAATAGAATTTAAGGCAAGGCCAATTGTAACTCCGCCGAGCGTTACCTTATCGTTCTCATTTTTTATTAAATAGTCATGTTCCAAAATATGCGCTAAATAGATTGGCGAACTCGGCTCACCCTTTTTACCCGTATCAACAGGGTTTAGTCCGATATTCTCGGATTCTTTTAGTTCTTTGTTATCCTTTTTTAAAGCGTTAAACTGCTCTTTTGTATATTTACGGTTTAACAAAAGTTTGATGGTCTTTCCTTTGATTTCCTGTCCTTCACGGAACAAATATTTCTCCGTATCAAATGAATTTTGGGCAATTCGCATTAAACCCATTTCAAACTCGTTTAAGTCATACCGTGTATTAATATTATTTACCACCAACCCGCGTGCTTCCCCTGGTTCAAACGGTAAAATCGTCCGATAATAGCTGTCGGAAATATTATACTTTGGAATAATTGCCTTCCCTTTCACTTTCTCCTTCGTTTGTACCACTTCATTTTGCTTCTGAAAATTTGGTGCACAGGCACTTAGCAAAAAGACAAGGGAGAGAGCGAGCAATGAGAACTTTCTCACGTCATACACCTCTTATTTATTTAATTCAACTAGGAGCTTCTCCTCGTCCCATACTTCGATTCCTAGCTCTTGTGCTTTGGTTAATTTTGAACCTGCCTCTTCACCGGCAATGACAAGATGTGTTTTTTTGCTGACACTGCCAGCTACATTACCGCCAAGCGCTTCGATTTTATCCTTTGCTTCATTTCTGGACAACCGTTCTAGCTTACCAGTAAGAACAACGGTTTTTCCAGCAAAAATAGAATCGGATTCTTCTGCGTTAACGGGTCTGGTGCCCTTATATTCCATATTAACGCCGGCTGCGACTAATTCGTTGATTAACTCGACTGCTTCTTCTTTTTCAAAATAGGCAACGATAGATTCCGCCATTTTATCACCGATTTCATTAATTGATAGTAAATCTTCCTTAGAAGCTTGTGCAAGTTGGTCCATTGAACCAAATTGTTGGGACAAGGTTTTTGCAGCTTTGGCACCTACATGACGAATCCCAAGTCCAAATAAAAGCTTTTCTAAAGAATTATCTTTCGAAATCTCGATTGCTTGGATGAGATTGGTTGCGGATTTCTCTCCCATTCTTTCAAGGGCTAAAAGCTGTTCACGTGTCAACTTATAAATATCAGCCACATCCGCAATTAATTTTTCAGCAAAGAGCTGACTGATGACTTTTTCCCCCAGACCCTCAATGTTCATCGCGACTCTTGATACAAAATGAATCAGACCTTCACGGAGCTGTGCAGGACATTTTGGGTTAATACAGCGTAAAGCGACTTCTCCTTCCAAACGGACAAGCTCACTTTCACACTCGGGACAATGAGTCGGCATGTGGAATTCCACTTCCTCCCCCGTCCGCTGGTCAGCGAGTACATTGACTACCTCTGGAATAATATCGCCTGCTTTTTTAACAACGACTTTGTCGCCAAGCTTGATATCCTTTTCCCGGATTAAGTCCTCATTATGTAACGATGCACGCTGTACAGTTGTACCTGCCACTTTGACCGGCTCAAGAATCGCTGTTGGGGTAATCACACCTGTTCTCCCGACACTTAACTCAATATCTAAAAGAGTGGTGACCACTTCTTCGGCAGGGAACTTATAGGCAATCGCCCAGCGGGGACTTTTGGCCGTTGTTCCAAGTGCTGCCTGATGAGCGTAGGAATCTACTTTAATGACGATACCGTCAATCTCATAAGGAAGATGCGGACGCTTCTCGACCCAACTATTTACATATTCAATTACTTCTTCAATCGATGCACACTTGCTTCGCTCTTGATTCGTTTTAAAACCGAGACGATCTAAATAATCAAGACCTTCGCTATGAGAGTCAATCCCGCTGTTTTCACTGATATTTCCAATGCCATATAAAAAGACATCCAGCCTTCTAGAGGCAGCAATTTTCGGGTCTAACTGTCGCAGCGACCCTGCCGCAGCATTTCTTGGGTTAGCAAATAGCTCTTCGCCTCGTTCTTCCCTTGTTTGATTCAATGCTTCAAACGAACGTTTTGGCATGTACGCCTCACCACGGACCTCCAAAGAAACAGTTTCACGCAGACGGAGCGGAACGGATTTAATCGTTTTTACATTAGCGGTAATATCTTCCCCAATCGTTCCATCACCACGGGTAGCCCCTTGTGCAAATAAACCCTCTTCATAACGTAGAGAAACAGCCAGTCCGTCAATTTTTAACTCACAAACATAAGAAATGTCCTCACCGACAGCCTGACGGATGCGACGATCAAAATCCCTTAAATCTTGTTCGTTAAACGCATTGCCAAGACTCAGCATCGGGGTACGGTGTTCAACCTTTTCAAACAGATCGAGCACGGAACCGCCCACTCTTAGTGACGGAGTATCGGCTGTTTTTAATTGTGGAAATTTTTCTTCAAGCGCGAGCAACTCCTGCATTAACTTGTCATATTCTGCATCTGGTACCGTAGGTTTGTCCAAAACATAGTATTCATAGCCATAGTGATTTAATCGGCTGCTTATTTCAAGGATTCTTTTTTCTGCACTATGAAGGTCCATATAACCCGTCCTTTCATCAAAATTTTCATGAGCAGCCCAAGAGCCACTCATGAAAAATCCTATATTTAGGCTTTAGTAATCGGAGCAAATTTGGCTAACAAGCGTTTGATTCCAACCGGACTTGGAAAAGCAATATCTAATTCCGTACCTTCCCCTTGACCTTTTACGCTGACAACAGTACCGATTCCCCATTTCCCATGTTGGGCTTTATCGCCAACCTTCCAACCGGACTCATCACCGGAAGGAGCGGAAACTGGTCGCATAACTGGTTTTCTGGCTGCTGCAGGTGTGCCAAATGACGTTTTCGAACTTCCGAACGACGCGCTTCGTGCGGAACCAAACGATTTTCCAGAAGAACCAAACGGTGAATTCATCTTTTTCTCTGGAGGTTCTACCCCTTCAATCAGGTCCTCAGGTATTTCTTTTATAAAGCGAGAAGGTGGATTCATATTGGTTCGACCATACAATGTTCTCATTTGTGCATTTGTAAGGAATAGCGTTTGTTCTGCTCTTGTAATTCCAACATAGGCAAGACGGCGCTCTTCTTCCATTTCTACTTCTTCCATTAATGAACGACTATGAGGGAAGACGCCTTCTTCCATACCAATTAAGAAGACAACCGGGAATTCCAGCCCTTTAGCTGAGTGCAAGGTCATGAGCGTAATGGCCTCAGCCTTCTTTTCACCATCATCCTCAAGAGCATCTATATCCGCCACAAGGGCTAAATCGGTTAAAAAGGCAACAAGGCTCTTATCTTCACTGGAATCCTCAAAGCTTTTTGTAACAGATAATAATTCCTCAAGGTTTTCGAGTCGGCTTTGGGCTTCAAGCGATTTTTCCGCCTTGAGCATTTCACGGTACCCGGATTTTTCTAACACTTCTTCCACTAGTTCGGTAACCGACAGAAACTCTTGCATATTGGTATAATTTCCGATTAAATCACGGAATTCTCGAGCTGCTTTAGTGATTTTCGGACTTAATCCTAATAGTTCCACGGACTCAAGTGCTTGGAAAAGGGATATATCATGCATATCGGCAAAATCAGCGATTTTATCGACGGAGCTTGCCCCGATTCCTCGCTTCGGTACATTTATGACACGGCGTAAGCTGATATCATCATCAGGATTGGAGATCAGTCGTAAATAAGCTAACATATCCTTAATTTCTTTCCTGTCATAGAACTTGGTTCCGCCGACGATGGAGTATTCGATATTCGATTTAAGGAGCACTTCCTCCATCACACGGGACTGAGCGTTCGTGCGATAAAGAATGGCAATGTCGGTTAATTTTTGCTCACTATTCCGCGTTAATTCTTTAATTTTCCCAGCAACAAATTGCGCTTCACTCTGCTCGCTGTCAGCACGGTAATAAACAAGTTTGTTCCCTTCAGGATTTTCAGTCCAAAGATTCTTCGCTTTACGGTTTAGATTGTTCTGGATGACCTTATTCGCCGCTAGGAGAATCCTTTTGGTTGAACGGTAGTTTTGCTCTAGTAAAATAACTGTTGCGTTCGGGTAATCTTTTTCGAACGAAAGGATATTCGCAATATCCGCTCCGCGCCAGCGATAAATCGATTGGTCCGAATCCCCTACCACGCACAGATTCCTAAACCGGCTTGCAAGCAGTTTGACTAGCAGATACTGTGCTTTGTTTGTATCCTGATACTCATCGACATGAATATATTGAAACTTGCGTTGATAATATTCGAGCACATCAGGAACCCGATTAAATAATTGAATCGTCAACATAATGAGGTCATCAAAGTCGAGCGCCTGATTCTTTCGTAATCGTTTCTGGAATTCTTCGTATACATTACCTACGACATCTTCGAAATAGCCACCGCCTGTTTTCTTATACTCTTCCGGTTCAATCAACTCATTTTTGCTTGAGCTAATCGCTCCTAGAATAGCACGCGGATCAAATTTCTTGGGATCAATATTTTTATCCTTAAGAATTCCTTTGACCACCGATAGCTGATCGGTCGAATCAAGAATCGTAAAATTACGATTAAAACCGATACGGTCGATATCTCTGCGTAATATCCTTACACACATCGAGTGAAAGGTAGAAATCCAAATTTCTTCGGCCGCCCCGCCCATCATTTTCCCGATCCTATCTCTCATCTCTCTTGCTGCTTTATTGGTAAACGTAATTGCTAAAATATTGTAAGGATTGACTCGTTTTTCTACAATCAAATAGCCAATTCGATGTGTCAGCACTCTTGTCTTACCACTTCCTGCACCAGCCATTAATAATAGCGGTCCATCGGTTGCTTTTACAGCACTTTGCTGCTCCGGATTCAGTCCGTTTAATAGCTTATCAGTTAAATATTGCATTCCATCCACCACCATAACAAACGTATGTTCTTATTTTTATCATAACTCTATTTTTCTATTTTAGCAATTCTCGGGTCCACCTTTACTGTTTCCAAGGCAAGCTCAAAATTTTCATAAATGGCATTTCCGACGACAATGACATCTGCATGCTTGGCCATTTCTTTGGCCTGCTCAATGGTTGATATTCCTCCGCCATAAAAAAGGACGGTCTTTTCAAGCGACTTTTTCACATTCGCAACCAGGTCCACATCACCATATTTACCGCTATATTCCAGATAAAATATCGGAAGCTGAAACATTTTTTCAGCCATTACCGCGTAGGCAATTACCTCGTCGTTCGAAAGGTTGGTATTCGCATTTGTCAGTTTTGCCGCTTTGCAGACTTCGTTTAAGATGCAATAGCCCTCCATGACAATTTCTTCCCAATCCATAACATCACCAAATTCCTTTACAGCCTCGTGGTGAAGTCCCGTAATCCATTTAGTATCACTGCTATTTAAAATGGTTGGAATAAAATAAAGGTCAAATCCTGGTGTAACGGTGTCAATCGACGATACTTCAAGGACACATGGAACCGAAAAGCGGCGAATTCTTGCCATTAAATCGAGAACCTTTTCTAAGGTGATCCCATCTGTACCGCCAACGATAATGGCATCGGTTCCTGATTCACAGATTGTTTCTAAACGTTCATCAGATAGTTCTTTATTAGGGTCGAGTTTGAACACATGCCGCCACTCGCGAAAATCATACATCAAAAAGATCCTCCTATATCATTAATCCATTACACCATTATAGCACTAGCCGTTTCGATAAAAAAAGAAAACACTAAATCTAAATATAGAAATCATAACCAGTATTTTGATTTGCCAAAAAAAGCGGAGGCGCCCGTTTAGCGGCGTATGGACTGGAGCGCTCCAACTGAGATAAAGGAAACACGGAGCTTAAGTCGATTCGATGTTGACTTATCGTAGGGCGGAGAGCGAAGTCCACTAGCCGTTGGGCGCTGGAGCTGGATTCAAAAAAAAACCGAAGATCGTTGTCTCCGGTTTGTTTATTCCTGTTCAGTTGCAGTGGTTTCGCTCTTAAGTCGTTCAAGTACCATTTCATACGTATCGTTTCCATAGTTCAAGCAACGTTTTACCCGTGAAATTGTGGCAGTACTCGCTCCGGTTTCCGTTTCAATTTTATGATACGTATTGCCATCGCGAAGCATTCTTGCTACATCAAGACGCTGTGCTAATGATTGAATTTCATTTATTGTGCACAAATCGTCAAAAAATCGATAGCATTCTTCAAGATCTTTTAATGAAAGAACGGCTTGAAATAATTGATCCAGTTCTTTACCACGTAATTTATTTATCTGCATATGCTTTACCCCTTTAAATTATCTATTTAGTTAACGTGACAATGTTCTCAAGACCAGGTTTTGTTGGAACCACATTGACCCATGTCTTTCCCTGCACAAGCGGAATTTCTAGGCCATCTTTGACTGGAACAATTTCACCGCTCTTATTCTTCCATTCCACTTGGTTAACCTTACCCTTTTGCAGCAGATACGCTTTGCCGCCAGACTTAAAATCGATATCTCTGCGCCCATAAGAATCGATAAACTGATGCTTAGCTTCAATAATAAAAATATTATCGAGTAGCACAGGATCTTTTGAATCTAAATCAACCGTTTGCGCATCGCCTGAAAACCGTTTATATTTGCCTGTGGCTGCATCAAATTTAAACATGGAATTAGAAATTCCACCCTTTGAGTAAGTAATCTTGACGGTTCTTGCATCGGCCCCCGTTATATTCTTACTTTCTTCTTCTGTGAAAAACTTAAATGGGGCCGGTCCCTTTTCCATCGAATATTGCTTTTGCTTTGCACCTTTTAAAATGTTTTGATACGAAATATAGGAGTTATGAGGTGCTCTTCGGGTCTTAGAACGTTTAAATAGCGTCCCGTCATAAACCATTCCATTTAAATTATCAATATAGTTACCATTAAGGATTTCCTTTGCTTCCGGACTATAACCATGTGCAATATATAGGGCATTAAGTCCTTTTGCCAAGTAAATATAATAATCCCTTGCACTCCTAACAGGACCTATATTTGCTGGCTTTTCACTTTGAAATACGGCCAAGAAGCGCGTGATATCACCTTCTGCCAGAATCTCATAGACGATGTCAGCTTTAGTCAGACCCGATTGCGGTCTTGCTTTTGGGTGATTATTAACCATCACGGCTACTGCTCTTGTATCCGTGCTTACCTTAGAGCCCATCCCTGTTAATGGATAAAAATATGGGTCGACTTGTTGCTCTTCCGGTTGTTTCGGTTCTGTTTGGGTTACCGTCTTTTCCTTTTTGACGGGTTCCTTAACCTGTTCCTTATCACTACAACCAGAAAGTAGTAACAGGAAAGCTATCATAAAAACAGCCCATTTTTTCATTTTCATGAACACACTCCTATTTACTTTCAAAAGTGAAAGATACTTTCACGCTTTAGCTCTTTACTCCCTAACAGTTTAACGCATTATTGACGGAAAGAGTACTGTTTTATTCATCACATCGTACATTCCCCGTGGAGTAATCCGAATGTGAGGCAAATGTGTTGCCGAGAAGAAGGCCAGACTGTAAATAGGATCTGAGAATGTATAACCTCTTTCTCTTAACTCGATCAGCAGTCTTCTTTCTTGGCTGATTAATTCTTCGATTGGGAGATTGGACATAATTCCATGTAAGGATAATGGCAGTTCGCAAACAACCTGGTTATCCTCAACCATTACAATCCCACCGCCTAATTCTCTCATTCTATTAAAAGCATGGAGCATATCTTGTTTGTTTTTTCCTATTAAAATAATATCGCCTGTACTTGAATAAGAACTGACCAATGCGGATAAGGTAGTGGCAAATCCCTTTAATAGCGTATTTATCCTCCATTTCCCATTTCGGTCGATTAATGTGAAGAAGCATTCATCGTGATCCATTGGCAGTTCATCTGCTGAAGCATCAATGGAAATGGAATATGGCTTTGTAATCACAGCGTTTTCCATCTTGATCCCAAATGGCATAGAAAATTGCATATCATCTAACGTCAATTCCCAATCCAGCTCCATCGGCTTTAGACCATATTCATCCCAACTAATCGGAGGATAAGCACCGGGCACTCGTTGTTCATCCCGTTTTACCCATTTCCCTTTTGCAAGGACAGACACAGGTGTTGGATTTTCAATACTCGATAAGAAGTTAATATTAGCTACCCGTCCAGTTGCTATATTACCATGAAGATGGTCAATATTGTAATAACGGGCAATATTGACAGTTGCCATATTATACGCATCAATCGCGGGTACTCCTTTTTCAATCGCAATACGAATCATCGCATCGGTAACTCCTTGCTCATAAAAGGTCGAGGATGCGCCGTCTGTATTAAACATTAATCGATCATAAGCATCTATACCTAATCGCTTCATATCATCCAGTATATTTGGCAAATCGGGACGAATTGATGAATACCTTAAGGACACCATATACCCTTGCATTAAGCGGTTATAAACCTCTTCACCAGTCATCGCTTCATGGTCACAATCGGCACCAAGCAGCATCATTTTTGCCAAGGTTTTTTCCGAAGCACCAGGGAAATGACCTTCAATTTGCTTGCGCATCCGTTTTGCCTCTTGAATCCAATGGAGCATCATATCATCGCCATCAAGCAGTTTTGGCCACCCTGTCAATTCTCCGCCCTGAAGAACCGCATCATGTTCAAGCCATGATTTAACATTACTATGTGAAAAAATTTCTTCTTCATTCAAAATTTCTGTTTGTGAATCAAAACGGCTCCACCAATACATTGTTGTTGGAATCGACCGAAGATCCTTCAATAATGTAAACGCTTCCCTTTTTTCTAAATGTAAAATCAAGGCCATATTGTCATTAATTAAGGTTGTAGTCCCAAACTGAGATGCATACGCAGCCAGCGTTAGGGGATTATATAATTGAAACGGATGGGCATGTGGTTCAATGTATCCTGGAACAATTATTTCATTGGTACAATCAATGACTTCACAGTTTTCGAGCTGTGTTGGTAAGTTCTCACCCACGTAAACAATCCGATCTTCATAAATCCAAATATTTGCTCTTAACCACTTTTTAAACGTCTGATTTAAATACAAGGCGTTTTTCAATAAAATGGTTGGAGACGTTTTTCCATCCAAAACGGATACATGCGTGCGTAAGTGTTTATTTTTCCAGCGGTAGCGTTGCTCTAGCATACGTCTTCCCTCCCCTTCTCCAAAAAAACTATCTATATAATAATAAGTTGATTTAACAATAAAGAAAGCCCTTACAAAAAATTCTTTAGATACAATATTATCATATTTTATTGTTTAACGCATTAAAGAATTGATAATTATTGTAAACAATTTGTGAAGGAGTGCACAAAATGAATGTTAAACCAAATATTAGTTTGATCAATGCATTAATTCGGATTACGATTGGATTAACGCTTCTTTCCTGGACGACCTCTAAGTTGGTCAAACACCCTTGGAGAGATTCTTATTTGTTTGTCGCCATGTGCGCAGCAATGAAGGTGGCTGAGGGTATTGTCCGCTACTGTCCGCTGACAGCTTTATTTGAAAAATGTCAGTGCATGATTGAGGATCACGACCGGGCGATGGATTCAATGGATGGAATGGAAGGACTTGCAAATGGGGATGGTAATGAATTGGTTCCGTATAACCCAACTTAAGGGGATCTAAAAAAAAGAGCTGACCCTTAGTGGTCAGCCCTTCAAATGAGCCGGGATGAGGCAAGCCCGTTAACGCGTAACAGGTAAGATGGCCTTTGCACCGATGTCTTTTCGATAAAATACACCATCACATGTTAGCTTTTCGAGTTCATGATACACTTTTTCCTGCGCTTCCACGATACTACCAGCTTTGGCCCCTACAAGCAGCACCCTGCCGCCAGCCGTGACAAACTCGCCCTCATCATTTTTTGCAGTTCCAGCATGAAAAGTGAAAACTTCCCGATTAATATCAGTTAAACCAGTTAACACTGCACCCTTTTCATATGCTTCAGGGTACCCTTTCGCAGCAACCACTGCACCAATCATAGCCTGTTCATCCCATTCAAGAGCGGGACAACCTCCATTTAAGAGCTCCAACACGACTTGAATGAAATCTGATTTTAACCTCGGCAAGACCACTTGTGTTTCAGGATCGCCAAAGCGGGCATTAAATTCAATTACCTTTGGCCCTTCTGTTGTTTTGATCAAACCGGCATATAACACACCGCAGAAGCTTCTTCCTTCCTCGACCATTGCTTTTGCTGCCGGAATAAGGACTGTTTTTACAGCCGTTTGAACGGTATCTTCACCAATTTGCGGAACGGGTGAGTAGGCACCCATTCCTCCTGTATTTGGACCAAGATCGCCATCAAAGGCGCGTTTGTGATCCTGAGCAATTTCAAGCGGCACGACAACCTCACCGTTTACAAACGCCATCAACGAAAATTCCTCACCTGCTAAAAATTCTTCAATGACAACACGTGAAGACGCTGCCCCGAATTTCGCATCAATGAGCATTTCTTCTATACTTGCGAGTGCCTCGTCTTTCGTAAGCGCAACGGTGACACCTTTTCCTGCCGCTAATCCGTCTGCTTTAATAACAATCGGCGCACCTTTTTCATCTATATAGTTCCGGGCATCCTCGTAATTCGTGAACACAGCATAGTCAGCCGTAGGAATATTGTATTTTTTCATTAATTCCTTTGCGAAGGACTTGCTACCTTCAATTTCCGCTGCTGCGGCACGCGGGCCGAATACTGCCAAACCAGCCGCTTCAAATTTATCAGCAAGACCTTCCAGCAAGGGAACCTCCGGGCCAATAATGGTCAGGCCCACACCGTTTTCTTTAGCAAACTGAAGCAATTGTTCATGTTCCGATTCCGCTATCGACACAAGCTCTGCGACATCTGCCATTCCGGGATTGCCCGGTGCAACAAATACCTTTTCTACATTCAAGCTTTCACTTGCTTTTCGGCAAATCGCATGTTCTCTACCGCCGCGGCCAATAATCAGTACGTTCATTCGAATGCCCTCCACCCGTATTAATGTTTGAAATGTCTTACTCCTGTAAATACCATTGCTATCCCATACTCATCTGCTTTTTTAATTGAATCTACATCACGGATTGAGCCGCCCGGTTGAATAATTGCAGTAATTCCGGCTTTCGCTGCTGCTTCCACGGTGTCATCCATTGGGAAAAAAGCGTCAGATGCAAGGGCTGCACCCTCTGCTTTTGAACCTGCTTGCTTAAGGGCAATCTCAGCTGCACCTACTCGGTTCATCTGGCCGGCACCAATTCCAATCGTCATATCCTCTGCCGTAACGACAATGGCGTTGGATTTCACATGTTTAACAACCTTCCACCCTAGCTTCAAGGCTTCCCATTCAGCAGTTGTTGGTTGTCTTTTTGTTGCAATCGTGACAGTGGCGTCTTCCAATGTGTAACGATCTTGATCCTGAACAAGCAATCCGCCTTCAATCGTTGTCATTTTTCGCTCAGGTTTTTTTGCCTCATTAAAAGGAATCGTTAACAGGCGCAGGTTCTTTTTCCCTGTTAAGATCGCTAACGCTTCTTCTGAATAGGATGGTGCAATAATAATTTCTAAGAAAATTTCATGAAGCTTGCTGGCTGTTTCGGCATCCACTTCACGGTTAAATGCAATAATTCCGCCAAAAATCGAGACAGGATCCGCCGCAAATGCTTTAGTGAACGCCTCATATCCTGTTTTACCTGTACCCACACCACATGGATTCATATGTTTTACGGCTACAGCCGCAGGTTCGGAAAACTCTTTAACAATCTGAAGAGCTGCATCCGCATCGTTGATATTGTTATAAGATAGTTCTTTGCCATGAAGCTGCACCGCATTAGCAATCGAGAACGTTGAGCCAAGTGGCTTTTTATAAAAAGCTGCCTGTTGATGAGGATTCTCCCCGTAACGAAGGGTTTGCTTTAATTCGTAGGTAACCGTTAATTGCTCAGGGTTTTCTTCTTCAGCCAATTGGGTCATGTATTCCGCAATTAAGGCATCATAGGCTGCGGTGTGACGGAATACTTTCGCTGCAAGCTTTCTTCTTGTTTCAAACTTTGTTGCACCCTCAGCCTTTAACTCGTCGATAACCGTCTGATAATCCGCCGGATCAACAACCACGGTTACATATTGGTGGTTTTTGGCAGAGGCACGAAGCATGGTTGGACCGCCGATATCTATGTTTTCAATCGCAGCGGCAACAGTAACATCTGGTTTGGCGATGGTTTGCTGGAAAGGATACAAGTTTACACAAACCAATTGAATAGCCTGAATTCCATGCTCATCTAACTGTTGTTGATGGGCAGCGTCATCCTGTTTCGCAAGCAAGCCGCCATGGATCAATGGATTTAATGTTTTCACACGGCCTTCTAAAATTTCAGGAAACCCTGTGACATCACTCACGCCAAGAACGGGAATCCCCTGTTCTTGAAGGGCTTTTTTTGTTCCACCTGTAGAGATCAGTTCATATCCGAGGCTGACTAATTCCTTGGCAAATTCAGTAATTCCATTTTTGTCAGAAACACTAATGAGTGCGCGCTTTTGTGTCATTTACTACATCTCCTTGTGTCAATAGCATTTGAAGTACGGACGGATAAAGCTTGTGTTCTCTTTGTTGGATTTTCTGTTGCAGGCTTTCTCTTGTTTCACTTTCGTCAAGTCGGACCCGCTCCTGAATAATAATCGGACCCGTATCCATACCCTCATCAACAAAATGGATGGTGACACCGCTCCATTTGACTTTAGCAGCCAACGCCTGCCCAACCGCATCTTTGCCGGGAAAAGCAGGAAGCAATGAGGGGTGGATATTGACGATTCTTCCTTTAAATTCAGCTAATAATTTCGAACCAATCAAACGCATGTAACCGGCAAGGACAATGAATTCAACCCCATACTTCTTTAATTGGGCTAAAATTTCTTCTTCGTAATGTTCCTTTCCAGGATAGTCCTTTGCGGTAAAGACAAAACTTGGAATCTTCGCAGCTCTTGCTCTTTCAATCGCATAAGCCCCCGGTTGATCGCAAACTAGTAGAGAAATCTCCGCATCCAGTTGGCCCGATTGAACTACATCAATAAGGGCTTGGAAATTACTTCCGCTTCCTGATGCAAATACAGCAATCTTCCTCATAGGTGGCCACCTTGCGCCTTGATGTGAATTCCTTCATTCCCAGTTACTACACCAATTTCATACGCGGTTTCTCCAGATTGGTTAAAATGCTCTAACAGGTTTGCTGCATTTTCCGGATCGACAGCAATAACCATTCCAATCCCCATGTTAAAAATATTATACATCTCTGAGTAATTAATTTGTCCATGCGAAGATAGCAGTTTAAAAATAGCTGGGATCTCCCAGTTCTTTTCATACAGCTCAGCACCAAGACCCTGTGGCAGCATGCGCGGAATATTTTCAATAAATCCGCCGCCCGTTATATGAGCCATCCCTTTTAATGGGAACTTTTTCAACGCAGACAAAATCGGTTTCACATAAATTTTTGTAGGCTTGATCAATTCTTCTCCTAATGTACAACCGAGTTCATCGACAAAATCTAGTAACGGCCAGTCATTAAACACTTTTCTAACGAGTGAATAACCATTGCTGTGAATACCGCTCGATGCTAAACCAATCAGCACATCTCCCGCTTGAATCGTTTTGCCCGTGATAAGCTGTGACTTCTCGCAAGCTCCTACTGTAAATCCGGCTAAATCATACTCATTTTCACTATACAATCCAGGCATTTCAGCCGTCTCTCCGCCAATGAGTGCACAGCCAGCCTGCTCACAGCCATCGGCAATCCCCTTGACGATCGCCTCAATTTTTTCAGGCTGAGCTTTTCCGCAGGCAATATAATCTAGAAAGAACAAGGGCTCTGCCCCTTGAACGACAATATCATTAACACACATGGCGACCGCATCGATCCCAATCGTATCATGCTGATCCATCCAAAAAGCAATCATCAGCTTCGTGCCCACCCCATCGGTGCCTGACACCAAAACGGGTTCTTTTAACTGGAGTGCCGATAGGTCGAACATGCCGCCAAATCCACCCAAGCTGCCAAGGACGCCAGCCCGGGCTGTTTTTTGAACATGCTTTTTCATTCTTTCTACTGCTTCATATCCTGCTTCGATATTAACGCCTGCTTGCTTATACGCATTTGCCACGCTGCTCGCTCCTTTCTACTTTTGGTAATAATATTGGAGTGTATCCGGGTATATTTCGGTAGGATAAT
Organism: Bacillus sp. MM2020_1; assembly: GCA_011250595.1. Taxonomy (GTDB): domain Bacteria; phylum Bacillota; class Bacilli; order Bacillales; family Cytobacillaceae; genus Neobacillus. Next base: position 94,434 of record JAANMP010000014.1, read on the forward strand.
TTCCTGTGAAACAGCCAAGGCAATAGCCGCTTGTGCCGTCTCCATCTTTTCTGCCAATGGCTTCGATCATCCCTGCAACACTTATAAACGTGAGTGTATCCGCACCAATTAGCACTCTCATTTCCTCAATTGATTTATCATAGGCAATCAATTCTTCTTTCGTCGATGTATCAATCCCATAGAAGCAAGGATTTTTAATTGGAGGAGACGTAATCACAACATGAACTTCGGTTGCGCCTGCCTCTTTTAGCATCTTCACAATCCGTCTGCTTGTTGTTCCGCGCACAATCGAATCGTCTACCATCACGACCCGCTTGCCTTCCACGACTCCGCGTACAGGGGAAAGCTTCATTTTCACCCCTTGCTCACGTAATGATTGGGATGGCTGGATGAACGTTCTTCCGACATAGCGGTTTTTAATGAGCCCCATTTCGTAGGGAATGCCCGTTGCTTCCGCATAACCAATCGCAGCAGAAATGCTGGAATCTGGTACCCCTGTGACGACATCCGCTTCAAATGGCGCTTCGACTGCCATTCTTTTCCCAAGGTTTTTACGGGCTGTATGGACGTTGATTCCTTGGATATTACTATCCGGTCTTGAAAAATAAATATATTCCATCGTACAAATCGCTTTGGTTGAACTAACAGCGAATTGTTCAGATACTAGTCCCTGATCGTTGATAATTAATAGTTCTCCCGGCCGAATATCACGAATATATTCCGCACCGACCACATCAAAGGCACAGGTTTCCGATGCGACAACATAGGCATCCCCAAGACAACCAAGTGATAAAGGTCGTAAGCCATGCGGGTCTAGTGCCACCATTAATTCGGTTTCTGTCATGATTAGGTACGCATACGCCCCTTTTAACATCGAAAGCGCATTTTTCGCACGATCCTTTGAATCAGAGTAGCCGCTTCTTTTCATTAAGTGAGCAAGCACCTCGGTATCGGAGCTTGTTTGAAAAATACTCCCTTGTGCCTCCAGCTGATGTTTTAATGAATTCACATTCACTAAGTTGCCATTATGGGCAAGTGCAAGACTGCTGGTTTGAGAATGAAACAAGAGCGGCTGAACGTTTTCGTAACCGCCGCCTCCTGCCGTTGCATAACGAACGTGACCAATGGCAGATGTACCTGTCAATTCCTTCATCGCTTCAGTTGTAAAAATCTCAGCAACTAGTCCTTCGCCTTTTACCCCTTTCAGCCGTTTACCATCAGAGACCACGATACCGGTCCCTTCCTGGCCGCGATGCTGCAGGCTGTGAAGCCCGTAATAAGTCAGTTGCGCGGCATCCACATGTCCCCAAACCCCAAAAATTCCACACTCTTCGTTTAATCCCTTGATTTCAGGTAGCATGGGATCGCCCCTTTCCAAGCAGCTTTTAATTCTTCAATTGACGCTTCAAGTACGGTTGACTCATCATTTGTGATGTTTAGTTTTCCAGAACCATTCACAGTTCCAATTCGGACTGTGTCTACTAAACCTTCAAACTCTTGTTGATGCTCTTTTTTGATAGATAAAAGGAAACGGGATTGTGTTTCACTAAATAATGCTGAAACGGGATTTCCAACGATGCTTACTTCTGCACCTAACTTTTCATTCGTGAAAAGACATTCGGCTAGCGCTACGGCTAAACCGCCTTCTGAAAGGTCGTGTGCTGACTCCACCAATCCTGCACGAATCGCAGCAAGGACCTGATTCTGTCTTTCTTTCTCGATGGTTATATTTAATTCTGGGGCTTTACCAAATACCTTGCCATACAGAAGCTTTTGGAGCTCACTGCCGCCAAATTCATCCTTTGTTTCTCCGACTAAATAAATGAGATCGCCACTGTTTTTAAAGTCTTGTGTAGTAATATGGTCAATATCTGTTACTAGCCCAACCATCCCGACGACTGGTGTCGGATAGATTGCTGTTCCGCTTGTTTCGTTATATAAAGAGACATTACCGCCGATAACCGGTGTTTCTAGAACGCGGCAGGCTTCACTCATGCCGTCCGCTGCTTTTTCAATCTGCCAGAACACTTCTGGTTTTTCTGGGTTTCCGAAGTTTAGGTTGTCAGTGATTGCTAGTGGTTCCGCGCCGGAACAAACGATGTTGCGGGCTGCTTCAGCGACAGCAATTTTTCCACCTGTTTCCGGATCTAAGTAGACATAGCGGGAATTACAATCGGTTGTCATCGCTAATGCTTTACGCGTACCGCGAATCCTTACCACTGCAGCATCCGAACCTGGCGATACGACAGTATTGGTTCGAACCATGTAATCGTACTGCTCATAGACCCATTCCTTACTTGCTACCGTCGGCTGACTTAAAATATTGATTAACGTTTCTTTCAGATCATTCACCTGTGGAATTTCATTATCCATCGCTTGGAATTCTGCAAAATAACTTGGTTCTTTTGATGGCTTGTGGTAAACCGGTGCTTCTTCCGCAAGTGCATCAGCTGGAACATCCGCCACGATTTCGCCTTTATGGAAAAGTCGCATCTGTTTATCGCTAGTCACCGTTCCAATCGCTACTGCTTCTAAACCGTATTTTTCAAAAAGCTCAACGATTTCTTGTTCTCTTCCCTTTTTAACAACAATCAACATACGCTCTTGAGATTCTGACAACATCATTTCGTAAGCAGTCATCCCTGTTTCACGTTGTGGCACCAAGTCTAAATTCATTTCAATGCCCATTCCAGCTTTACTGGCCATCTCCGCAGATGAACTAATAAGTCCCGCTGCACCCATATCTTGAATGCCAACAAGCGCATCAAAATGAATTAATTCCAGACAAGCTTCAAGCAGTAATTTTTCCATAAAGGGGTCGCCTACTTGAACCGCCGGGCGATCTTCATTCGATTGCTCCGTCAGTTCCTCAGATGCGAATGTTGCACCGTGAATCCCGTCACGTCCTGTTTTTGCTCCAACATACATGACGGTATTGCCTTCACCATGGGCTTGCCCTTTTTTGATGTCTTTATGGTCAATTAAGCCAACACACATGGCATTAACAAGCGGATTTCCCTCATAGCATGGATCGAACCCAATTTCGCCGCCGACCGTCGGAATTCCGATACAGTTTCCATAGCCAGCAATCCCGGCAACGACCTCTTTAAATAAGTAGCGAACCCTTGCTGAATCCAGTTCACCAAAACGAAGTGAATTCAACATTGCAATCGGTCTTGCTCCCATTGAGAATACATCTCGGATAATCCCGCCGACACCAGTTGCTGCTCCTTGATAAGGCTCAATCGCTGATGGATGGTTATGACTCTCGATTTTAAAAACAACAGCCTGTTCATCGCCGATGTCGACAATCCCCGCACCTTCACCGGGCCCTTGCAGGACTCGTTCGCCTGTAATCGGGAATTTTTTTAGAATCGGCTTCGAATTTTTATAGCTGCAGTGTTCTGACCACATAACTGAGAAAAGGCCTGTTTCGGTATAGTTCGGTGTGCGTCCAAGAATGTTTTCAACCATTGCAAATTCTTCGTCGGACAAACCCATTTGCTGATAGATTTTTTCTGCTTTGATCTGATTCGGATTTGGTTCAAGCGTTGACAACATGTGCTTCCCTCCAAGCTTTTACAATCGATTGGAACATTTTCAATCCATCGGCGCCGCCTAAAAGTTCATCTACTGCTCTTTCCGGGTGAGGCATCATCCCAAGGACGTTTCCTTTTTCATTGATAATTCCGGCGATATCAGCAAGACTTCCGTTCGGATTCTGGTTATAGGTAAAGACAATTTGATTATTTTCTTTCAGTCTCGTGAGGGTTTCCTCGTCACAATAATAGTTTCCTTCACCGTGGGCGACAGGGATGACAATCGTTTCCCCGTTGCTGTATTCATTCGTAAACATGGTCTGATTGTTTTCTACCTTTAACTCGACAGGCTTACAAATAAACGATAGGCTCTCATTTCGCCTCATAGCGCCTGGCAGTAATCCTGCTTCGAGGAGAATTTGGAATCCATTACATACGCCAAGAACCGGCTTTCCGGCTTCTGCCGCCTTGATAACTTCCTTCATAACATTACTAAATCTAGCAATAGCTCCAGTCCGCAAATAGTCTCCATATGAGAAGCCGCCTGGAAGCAGAATTCCATCAAATTCGTCTAGGCTTTCAGAATCATGCCAAACATATTCAACTTGCTCTCCAAGTTCGTCTTGAATGGCATGGAACATATCAACGTCACAATTTGATCCTGGGAAGACGATCACTGCGAATTTCACAGAGTAACACACTCCTCTACTTCGTAACGGTAATCTTCAATGACCGGATTTGCTAACAGGTTGGTACAAATTTCATTTACGACTTCATTTATATCCCGCTCTGACTTTTCAATCGTTAACTCCATATATTTACCGATTCGGACATCGGCTACTTGTTGGTAATTTAATGAATGTAAGGAATGGGTGACTGCTTTCCCCTGTGGGTCTAAAACACTTTCTCTTAATGTGACAAATACCTTTACTTTATACATGCTGATGTCCTCCCAATCTCGCTAAAATATTTTCATAGGCATCTGTTAAGCTTCCTAAATCACGTCGAAATACATCCTTATCGAGCTTTTCATTGGTTTCTTTATCCCACAGCCTGCAGGTGTCAGGGGAAATTTCATCAGCAAGTAAAATATTTCCATCTTCATCATTGCCAAACTCTAGTTTAAAATCGATGAGACGTATGCCAAGATCATTGAAAAAGCTTGATAAAACGGTATTAATTTGGAGTGCTTTTTCTCGTAAAATTGTTGCCTCCTGGGTTGTTGCAACTTGCAGCTCAAGAATGTGATCAATGGTGAGAAGCGGATCTCCAAGTTCATCGTTTTTAAGGTAAAATTCAACGATCGGTTTAGTTAAATCGCGTCCTTCTTCGACTCCCAATCTTTTTGAAAAACTGCCAGCGGCCACATTTCTTACAACTACCTCAAGCGGAATAATCGATACTTTCTTCACCAGTTGTTCCGTTTCGGATATACGCTCGATAAAATGGGACTCAATTCCCTGTTCTTTAAGTTTTAAAAATAACAAACTAGTAATCTCGTTATTTAAACGACCTTTTCCTGTAATGTCAGCCTTCTTTTGTCCGTTATAAGCAGTTGCTGAATCCTTATATTCAACCAAAACAATCTGTTCATCGTCTGTGGCGTAAATTCGTTTTGCTTTTCCTTCGTATAAAGGGTTTTTCATTTGGGAAACGCCTCCTAATTTGCAATATTGGGAATTTTTGAGCTAAGAGAGGGGCACGAATGACCCCTTCTACGCCCTCTTTTACTCATTCAATCCTAAGCGATCAAAGATAGTATCTACATGTTGCAGATGATAGCTATAATCAAAACAATCAGCAATCTCTTCCCCCGATAGTAGCGAAGTAATTTTATCCTCTGCTTCAATTAAACCGCGGAAAGGAACTTGTTTCTCCCATGCCTCCATCGCTTTTGGCTGCACGGTATCATACGATTCTTCACGAGATAAGCCTTTATCAATTAAAGCAAGCAGCACACGTTGGGAATAAATTAAGCCAAGCGTCCTGTCCATGTTACGCTTCATATTCTCCGGATAAACCGTCAAGTTTTTCACAATGTTACCGAAACGATTCAGCATATAATTCAAACCAATCGTTGCATCTGGTAAGATGATTCGTTCTGCGGATGAATGAGAAATATCACGCTCATGCCAAAGCGGTACATTTTCATAGGCAGTCAGCATATATCCACGAATCACTCGGGCAATTCCCGTCATATTTTCGGAACCAATCGGATTTCGTTTATGCGGCATTGCTGACGATCCCTTCTGACCTTTTGCAAAAAACTCTTCGACTTCACGTGTTTCACTCTTTTGTAAACCTCGAACCTCCACAGCAAACTTCTCTATCGAAGTGGCAATCAACGCAATCGTTGACATGTAGTGGGCATGACGGTCACGCTGCAAAGTCTGGGTCGAAATTGGCGCACGCCCGAGTCCTAATTTTTCGCACACATACTGTTCCACAAATGGATTAATATTTGCATAGGTCCCAACCGCACCTGAAATCTTTCCGAACTCTATACCCTCGGACGCTTGCTTAAAACGCTCCAGGTTCCGTTTCATTTCTTCATACCAAAGTGCAAGCTTTAAGCCAAATGTGGTTGGCTCCGCATGGACACCGTGTGTCCGTCCCATCATTACGGTAAACTTATGTTCAATGGCTTTATTTTTTAAGATCTCAATAAAGTTTTCCAAGTCTTTTTGTAAAATTGCATTGGCCTGCTTTAAGATATAAGATAGGGCCGTATCGACGACATCCGTGGACGTTAACCCGTAATGAACCCATTTCTTCTCTTCCCCAAGTGTTTCTGATACAGCACGGGTAAATGCAACCACATCGTGCCTAGTTTCTTCCTCAATCTCTTTAATACGGTCAATATTAAAAGAGGCATTTTCGCGAAGCTTCTTGACATCTTCCTTTGGTATATCACCTAGTTCCGCCCATGCCTCACACGCAAGTATTTCCACCTCAAGCCAGGCGTTAAAGCGGTTTTCCTCTGTCCAAATTGCTCCCATTTCCGGTCGTGTATAACGATCAATCATGTTTTATCCCCCGATCTTTTCTTTGGCTCTTTTCCAGATGCTGCTTTCATTCATTTCTGCAAGCGCGACTTCGACACTATCTCGCAAAATAGTCACATGGCCCATTTTCCGTTTTGTTTTCGCCTCTTTCTTTCCATATAAATGAATCTTCCAGTCGTTCATCGTCGGAATTTCCTTATAAAGATTTTCAAGATGCTCTCCTAATAGGTTGACCATAACAGCCGGTTTTAATAGCCCGGTACTCCCTAACTGCCAATTACAAATGGCACGGATATGCTGTTCGAACTGTGACGTCTCGCAAGCTTCGATTGAGAAATGGCCGGAATTATGCGGCCGTGGTGCCAATTCATTTATATAAATCGTTCCATCACTCGTCAAAAACATTTCGACAGCCAGCGTCCCGACTAATTGTAACGAATCAGCCAGCTTCTTTGCTAGTAGTACAGCTTCACTCTGTAAAACTTCTGAAATTCGTGCAGGAACAATCGTCGTATTTAAAATATTCTCTACATGTATGTTTTCAGCCACTGGAAGAAATGAAGTCTCCCCATCAAGCTTTCTTGTCACAATTACCGATAGTTCTTTTTCAAAAGGAATCCATTTCTCTAATACACAGGCACCATGTTTTAGAAGGGGTTCACTCTTTGATAAATCCTGTGGTTCCCTAATCACCAGTTGACCTTTTCCGTCATAACCGCCTCTTGCCGTTTTTAAGACTGCCGGGTAACTGATTGTATTTATTTTTAAAAATAAATCCTCTAAGCTGTTAATCACTTCATAGGGTGCCACTTCTATATCTGCTTGTTGGATCGCCGCTTTCTCCTTAATCCTGTCCTGCGTGATGGTTAGCAAACTCGGGCCTTGCGGGACATAGGCTTGATTACATAACCACATTAATGTATCTGCATCAATGTTTTCAAATTCATAGGTTATGACATCACTAACTTCTGCTAATTTACCGATGGCTTCGCGATCATCATAAGCCCCGATCACTTCAATATCAGCAACTTGTCCGCACGGTGAATCTGCCGTCGGTTCTAAAACTGCAATTCGAAAGCCTTGAGCCTTTGCCGCAAGAGCCATCATTCTGCCAAGCTGGCCGCCGCCAATTATTCCAATCGTCGCACCTGGTAAAATTGTTCTATTAGACAAGTTGATCACTACTTTCTAGTACCGCTTGTTTGGTAGCTTCTCTTTTAGCCTCTAATTTGTCAGCTAGTTCAGCGTCAACAGTTGCTAAAATTTGTGCGGCCAGCAAGCCTGCATTTAACGCACCTGCTTTTCCTATTGCAACGGTTGCTACGGGTACTCCCCCCGGCATTTGGACGATTGACAGCAACGAGTCTAACCCTTTTAATGCCTGTGTTTGCACGGGCACTCCGATTACCGGCAAGGTGGTTTTTGCTGCTACCATCCCGGGAAGATGGGCCGCACCGCCGGCTCCGGCAATAATCACCTTTAAGCCTCTTTCTCTGGCTTCCTTCGCATATGTAAACATCAAATCAGGTGTCCGATGAGCCGATACGACCTTTTTTTCATAAGTAATTTCAAATTGGTCAAGTACTTCACAGGCATGTTTCATTGTTTCCCAGTCTGATTTACTCCCCATGATAACTCCAACAAGAACCGTCATCTCAAATCCCCCTTTTATTACCAAAATAAAATGCCCGTAACAAATAGCATCTCTAGAAAGAGAAAGCCATTTGTCCGGGCATCATGATGATAGACAACATAAAGTAAGGGGCTGCCCCTTAATTGCCAGACCTATTGACTTTCCCTCATAGTCCAATAATTTACGGTTATTGGGTAGAAACTTATGGGCCATATCCCCATGGATATACGAGGGTAAAGATTAATTGTTTAATTCACTCCTATATATTACAATCAACTCATGAAAGTGTCAACAAATAAATCGAACGTTATTTTCAGATAACACCATAACGTTCGTGTTTTACTCAATTAATGTGCCTTCAAAGATAATTTGTCGCGCTACAGGTTCGTAAATAGTTTCACTGCCTTTTTTGATTTCTTGAAAAATGGGCTTTTCCGTTCGGCGTACAGGAGTATATCCCAACTTTTTCATTCTATTCAAGCAGTCTTCAATACTTTCATTTTCCTGAACCTCAAATTGCATTTTCTTTTTACCCATTGACAATACTTACCTCCGATTCCACTATTATTTTTTCTCTCTTACTAAGGCATTTTCTAATTGTCTTACTAACATGGTGTCTTCCGCCAGTTTTATTTCATAATCAAAAAGGGTTTGGGCGATAATCCTTCTTGCACCCTTGGCTGCATCCCAATAATAGGCATCATCAACCAGACCAGTCACCGTGTATTCTATCCCTCGATAGCCCGAATTTATGGTGGTTATTCCATATACTTTAAACGGCTCTATTGGACAATTGGAGTGGTCTAATTTTAAACACGGTTTGTGTACTTCATTTATATTTTCACAAGCAATCTCAAGAATTTCAAACACTCGTTCAGGATTCTCACGATAGCTTACCACTACTCTTTCAATCACCCGCATTTTATCGATATTAAAGTTATGGATCTGCTTTACTTCTCCATTGCTAATCGTTAAAACCTTTCCACTCCATTCTCGAATTTTTACGAACCTTAATCCAATATCCACAACCGTTCCATTAAAGGTATTATTGATTGTTATAAAATCGCCCTTATGCAGTTGCTTTTCATAAATTAAAAAAATACCTGAAAGAATATCTTTGATTAAGCTTTGAGCTCCAAAACCGAGGATTACCCCGAGAATTCCTGCCCCGGCAAGAATTCTTCCAAAATTACTTACATATTGGGATATGGCAAAAAAGATAAAACTAATGGTTACTGTGTATTTTGTTAACGAGCGCATCATGCTTTCGATCGTTTGCTCTTTACGTTCCTCAATGAAATGGGTCTTTAGAAAGAAGTTATGAACTGTTTTATTTATGATAATAACAATTACTCTTGCAATAATAGCTGCTAATAGGATGCTTATCAGTTTATAGTGATGCAGAAATTCCATCCAATCCATCATATCACCTACTTGTTTTCCAATCATGCTTAGTGTTTGCAATGTTTGATGTTAAAAACAATTAGAGGGAAAATAATTTATTACGATAGACATTTTGGGCGTTTACTTGGAGTGTTTTGTCCTTCGGAACCCCCATATAACAAAAAAACAACCATTTCTGGTTGTCTTAAGTTTGCCTGGCAACGTCCTACTCTCACAGGGACGCGTGTCCCAACTACCATCGGCGCTGAGAAGCTTAACTTCCGTGTTCGGTATGGGAACGGGTGTGACCTTCTCGCCATAATTGCCAGACTATTTTTTTAGAGGAATCATTCCCTCAAAACTAGATAATGTAGAAGAAGTTGTAAAAACGAGTTCGCTTTAAAATTTGGTTAAGTCCTCGAACGATTAGTATCAGTCAGCTCCACATGTTACCACGCTTCCACCTCTGACCTATCAACCTGATCATCTTTCAGGGTTCTTACTAGCTTGCGCTATGGGAAATCTCATCTTGAG
>JAANMP010000150.1 GCA_011250595.1 Bacillus sp. MM2020_1
GTAATATGTTTATCTTTTGTTCTTTTACCTATGAGTGTTCCTTTACTGTAAAAAGGACTTTCTGGTCTGAGTATTAAATTTGTAGCAATCCAACTAATTTCATCATTATTTCTATTAAGGTACCTACTTAAAGAAGTTCCAATTCCCTTAGCTTTGGTATTAATAATATCAAAAAGCTTAATTTCTTCATCTTCATCAAGGTAGTGAAAGGCTAAAAATGGTACATTTAATGTTGTATCTGTTTTCTTAACATACTCTTCTATACCTGATAATCTATGTTGGCCATCCATCAAGGATGCCTTTTTCTTTGAAACTAACCTTCCAAATAAAGGACGTTCTTTATTATAAGAATGAAATTCCCAATTACCAGCAGCATTCAATAAAATTGGTGTATATAAAGAATCTTCTCCTTGGGATAAATAATTAGCAAAATCTTTACTTCGATTTTTGTTTATTGGTCTTTGATATCCCTTACCGGAAGGATCATTATAAGGTTTGGAGTAAGAGAAATTAATAGCAATATGCGAAGAAACAAATCCTTGATATGCCACTCTACCGCGCATCTTAAATTGTAAAACATTTTCAATTATTATATTTGATGGTAAATAATCTCTCATAGTTGCACCTCATATTAATTTTCTTAACTATTTTAAAATAATAGTACTTATAAGTACAAAAATCAATGGAAGTTATATCATATGTATCTGTATCCTGCTAGGTAGCTCACCTACTCTTAAGGAGAGGTGATAATATGGGAAACTTAGTAAAATTGGTTGGTATGAATATTCGTGAAATAAGGAAAATGAAGAATTTAACTCAAGATGAATTATCAGAAAAGTCCGGTTTACAAACCTCCTTCCTAGCAGGAGTTGAGAGAGGTGAAAGAAATATAACATTGGAAACATTAGATAAGATATTAAGTGGTTTAGAAGTGGATCCAAAAACTATATTCAGTTTTACTGATTTAGAACCAGACGATCATTTTAGTAAAAAAGAGATCATTGACTTAATAGTCAATTTATTAATAGAAAGAGATATAAATGAAACAAGACTTATTTTTAATATAACAAAAGAAATTTTGGATACGTATAGCAAAGATAGAAAATAGAATATATTGAAAAAGAGAGTAACTTGAAAATTGATAAGAATGCATCATGAGAAATTAAATAATTATAATAAGTTAATACTGTTAACACCCTGTTTTGACTGATGTTATATAGTTAACAGGGTGTTTTAAGTGTAACAGAGGATACAATTGTTAAAGTTATTTTTGTGCTATTATTATTAATCTAAAATGGATTTTATTGTAAGGGGTGGTTAGCAATGCAACATTATTTTATAATTGAAGGTTGTAGAGAAACAGGAAATTATGTTGTTTATGAAGAGAAAAATGGAAATCAACAACTAATTTATACTGTGAACGATGTAAAAAAAGGTGGATTAAAAAAAAGTAGGCAATATATAGGAAATTACTTAAAACAATGTGGATATTCATTAAGTGATATTGTACCGCACCAGACTGTGAAGCCAGATAGAGCAGAATCTAAAAACCGTTTGCATACAAATTGTACAGTACAAGATTATATAGATGGAATTGATCCAGAAAAAAAGCCTAAATAGAAACTGTTTAAAGTTCTACCGAGGCTTTTTTTGCAAAAGGAATAAAAATTTCCCAAGCTGATAGATGAAGAAAGCATGGTGCCAAAATAAGTGGTTTATAATTAATTGCTAAATTTTGTAATTTTTTTATATACTAAAAAATAATTTGATTTAGATAAGTTGTAGACAAGTGGATTTTATTGTATAATAAAAAATTTGAAAAAATTTCTTTATTATTACTATTTAGTATGCTATCCTGGTACCAGTAAGTTGAGAAATAGGTGATTTAAATGAAAAAAAAATTTAATGTTTTAGATTTGTTCTCTGGTGCAGGTGGTATGTCAGAAGGTTTCTTACAAGCTGGTTTTCATATTCCCTGTGCAACAGATTATAGTAAAGAAGTAGCTGAAACTTATATAAATAGACACAGACAATTGGGATATGATGTAAAATATTATTCAGGGGATATAAGAGATTTAACAGGAAATAAAAAAAGACTAAAAGAATTTATTAATCATGAACAAATAGATGTAATTGTTGGGGGCCCTCCGTGTCAAGGTTTTAGTCTCTCGGGAAAAAGATTAGATGATGATATTAGAAATACATTATTTATAGAGTATTTAAAAATGGTCAAGTTTATAAAACCAAAATACTTTGTTATGGAGAATGTTGAGGGTCTGCTATCATATAAATTTAACAAAATTAAGGGAGTAGACAATCAAGTCTATGAAGATATTTCACCACAAGAAGTTATAATTAATGAGGCTTTAAAGCTTGGGTATTCAGTTAATTATAAAATATTAAACGCTAAGAATTTTGGAGTTCCTCAGAATAGACCACGAGTAATATTTTTAGGTCATAAAATTAAGAGATATCGCGGTGGTAAATATAAAAATATAGTTACCCCTCCAAATTTTCCATCTGAAGTAGATCATATAGTTTCAGTAGAGGATGCAATATCTGACTTGAACTTTTTAAAAAATGGTGAAGTAAAAACTTTTTATAATAATAAGTATGGAAATAATTCTAATTACCAAAAAAAATTAAGAAATGGATTAACTCCTGGGATTAATGGTAAACCCGTCAATGCTAAGAAATTATATAATCATCAAGCTTCAAAACATAATGAGAAAACATTGAACAGATTTAAATTATTAAAATCAGGAGAGAGTATTAATGAATTACTAAACAGGTTGACCTTAGAACAAAAAGAACTATACATGACGAAAAAATTTAGATGTACTAAATTAAATAAAAATAATGTTTCACCTACAGTTCTGACATTACCTGATGATATTATTCATTATGATCATCGAAACCCTAGAATCTTAACCGTTAGAGAATTTGCTAGGCTGCAATCATTTGATGATAGTTTTGAATTTAAAGGAAAAAGGACAACAGGTGGGAACAGAAGGAAGTTTGAAACTCCCCAATACACTCAGGTTGGAAATGCAGTACCTCCCCTATTTGCGAAAGCTATTGCTAAAGAAATATACATTGCTCTAATAAAAAGTGAGATTGACTTAAGGAGCTGTTAGTAATGAATGATATGAAATTTAGAATTAGTTCAGCATTAAAAGATCTAATTGGAAGGGAGTTAATTACAAATCAATATATAGCTATTTTTGAGTTAGTTAAGAATTCATATGATGCTTACGCTAATAATG
>JAANMP010000151.1 GCA_011250595.1 Bacillus sp. MM2020_1
ATTATGCCCACTTTTTTATTTCTGTAAGGGTTTACAGAGTAAATGAATTAACCGTATGAATTTCTAACTAAAGGAGAGGTATTCGTTGAAAAAATTTATGGATCAAAACTTTTTGTTAAATACAGAAACGGCTGTTAAGCTTTATGAAAATGCAGCAGTTTCTTCACCAATTTTTGATTTTCACTGTCATTTAGACCCGAAGGAAGTTTGGGAAAACAAGTCTTATGAAAATATTACTCAAATCTGGCTTGGCGGGGACCATTATAAATGGCGGACAATGCGAATGCATGGTATTGGAGAGCAATACATTACTGGAGATGCAGGTGATTGGGAAAAATTTGCCGCATGGGCAGAGACGATTCCCTATTTAATTGGAAACCCAGTATATCATTGGACACACTTAGAATTAAAAATGTACTTTGGGATTGATAAAGTATTAAGCCCAGATACGGCTCGTGAAATTTGGGAAGAATGTAATCAAAAATTACAAACGCCTGAATTCACTGCAAGAGGTTTAATTGAGAGATCAAATGTGAAGTTTATCGGAACCACAGATGATCCAATTTCCACACTAGAATACCATCAATTACTGAAAAATGATGACACCTTTAAAACAATCATTGCTCCAACCTTCCGTCCTGATGGTGCAATGTTTATAGAACGTCCAACTTTCGCTAGCTGGATTGAAAAATTATCACAAGTTTCAGGTGTCAACGTGGATTCATTTGATGCATTACTGGCTGCATTAAAACAACGAGTTGCCTACTTCCATGAAAACGGAGGCCGCGCATCGGACCATGACATTCAGAGCATGGAATACGTAGAATCTACAAAACAGGAAATTGAAGAAATTTTCAATAAAAGATTAAGCGGCTTAGAGCTTACAACTAGTGAATTGGTTTCATACCGTTACTACTTATTAAAAGAGCTTGGAAAGATGTATGCGGAGAAACAATGGGTTATGCAGCTTCATATGGGAGCGATGAGAAACAATAATACAAGAATGAAAGAACTTCTTGGAACTGACGTAGGATTTGATTCAGTTGGAGAAACTAATATGGCAGAGGGATTATCTCGTTTCTTAGATTCCTTAGACCAAGAAAATGCATTGCCGAGGACAGTATTGTTTAACTTAAACCAAAAAGACAATGTAATGCTGGCAGGAATGATGGGGAACTTCTATGAAGAAGGGATACCGGGAAAAGTTCAATTAGGCTCTGGCTGGTGGTTTTTAGACCATATCGATGGTATGGAGAGACAGATGAAGGATTTTGCCAATGTCGGATTACTTAGTCACTTTATTGGTATGCTGACAGACTCTCGCAGTTTCTTATCTTATGCACGTCATGATTATTTCCGCCGTATTCTGTGTAATCTTCTTGGCGAATGGGTTGAAAATGGGTTAGCCCCAAATGACATGAATCACATGGAGCAAATGGTACGGAATATTTGCTATGATAATGCCGATGAATACTTTTTAAAGCGTTAATATAGAAAAAACAATAGGCAGGGGTTCTGTTAGGTTCCCCTCCTACTTATTTGGTTCAATACTTGATAAGGATAAAGGGTAACTGAATTGCTTGATGTTCTCACTTTTAATCGTTATTATGAATGGTATGTTAATGATGGTGATTAATAATACATAAAGAAAGTTGAGGTATTTAGAATGGCAAAACAACAAATTGGTGTAGTTGGTCTAGCAGTAATGGGGAAAAATCTTGCATTAAATATTGAAAGCCGTGGTTATTCTGTCGCTGTTTTTAATCGTTCTTATGAAAAAACAGAAGAATTCTTAAAGAATGAAGCAGAAGGAAAAAACTTTGTAGGTGCACGTACTGTTGAAGAATTCGTTAATTCTTTAGAAAAGCCTCGTAAAATTTTATTAATGGTTAAAGCTGGTACTGCAACAGATGCTACAATTGACTCCTTGAAGCCATTTCTTGAAGAAGGCGATATCCTAATTGACGGTGGAAATACATTCTTCCAAGATACAATCAGACGGAATAAGGAACTAGAGACTGCAGGATTCCATTTTATCGGAACTGGCGTTTCAGGTGGAGAGGAAGGCGCATTAAAAGGTCCTTCTATCATGCCAGGCGGTAAAGAAGAAGCTTACAATCTTGTTAAACCAATCTTAGAAGCCATTTCTGCAAAAGTAGAGGGCGATCCTTGCTGTACGTATATTGGTCCCAATGGTGCCGGTCACTATGTGAAAATGGTTCATAACGGAATTGAATATGGAGATATGCAGCTAATCTGTGAAGCTTATTTTATTTTGAAAAATGTCCTTGGTTTGGATGCAAAAGAGCTTCATGAGGTCTTTGCTGAATGGAATAAAGGCGAATTAGACAGCTATTTGATTGAAATTACGGCTGATATCTTTACAAAAGTGGATGAAGAAACCGGTAAACCAATGGTTGACGTAATCCTCGATACAGCTGGTCAAAAGGGTACTGGTAAATGGACAAGCCAAAATTCTTTAGACTTAGGGGTTCCACTTCCAATTATCACTGAATCTGTATTTGCCCGCTTTATTTCAGCAATGAAGGATGAACGTGTTAAGGCAAGTCAGGTTCTTAATGGACCAGAAGTTAAGGGCTTTGAAGGCAATAAAGAAGAATTAATCGAAGCAGTTCGTAAAGCATTATATATGAGTAAAATTGTTTCTTATGCACAAGGTTTTGCACAAATGCGTGCTGCATCAGAAGAATACGATTGGAATCTTCGTTACGGTGATATCGCTATGATTTTCCGCGGCGGCTGTATCATTCGTGCACAATTCTTACAAAAAATTAAGGATGCGTATGATCGCGATCCTGAATTAAGAAACTTATTGTTAGATCCTTACTTTAAAGATATCGTTGAGAATTATCAGCAGCCATTACGTCAAGTTCTTGCTGTGGCAATTGAGCGTGGAATTCCTGTTCCATCCTTTGCAAGTGCGATTGCATACTATGACAGCTACCGTACTGAAACACTCCCAGCCAATTTGTTACAAGCTCAACGTGACTACTTTGGTGCTCACACCTATCAACGTGTTGATAAAGAAGGAGTTTTCCATACCAACTGGATGGAATAATTGAATTGAAGTAGAACATTACTAATAGAGACAAAAACTAGCCGTTAAATGTTAGTTTTGTCTCTATTTTTTGTAAAAATTGTCTGTAATGTTTTTCTGAAAAGCAATCTCAGACAAATTAAAAGTATTTTACAGCAGGATAAGAGAATGATTTTTGTTTCTAAGTGTAATAAAATATA
>JAANMP010000152.1 GCA_011250595.1 Bacillus sp. MM2020_1
CAAAGTATAAAGGTGCTGAAAATTCTAAACCTCTAAAGTCTTGGGCTCTTGCCACATGCTTGTATTTAGCAATATCAACACCTATAATTAATGTTTGAGAAGTAATTTGAGCAATCTTTTCATTTTGATTATAATTCATTTGAATAGCCTCCTGGTATATGTGTTTGTTGTCCTTTTTGCCGCCAAGCTTTGGACACTCATATCATACCAAGGGGCTTTTTTATGTTCAAACCTCATATTTCTTCATTACAGGAGTGCTGCCCGTTAGTGCAGTAAGCATCGCTTTACAAATATGAATAAATATTAGTGTGTATACAGGTTTACCCTTTAGTAATGATTCATAAAGATTACTAAACATACTGCCAAAACATACATTAGTTAATTGCCAGAAACACCCCTACCATAATAAGAAGAAGCTGCCAAATAGACAGCTCCTTTTTCGCTAAAGCACCCTATAGTTTAAGTACAATTTTTCACAATTTGTTTTGAGTGCATATCAAAGAAAACGGGAATTTAAAAAAACTGTCTAATACAAAGACAGTTATAGTTACATTATTAAAACACTGGTTAAACCTTAAGAAATTATTTTTTCTTGTTGAGGTGGCTGCTCTTTCCATCTATTTCCAATTATTAATTCTTCAGCTTTTTTTGCTAATTTTGCAGTATCAACAAACAAATCCATGTAATGTTTTTTTAAATCATTCCTTTGACTAGTAGCTAATGACGTAGCATAATCAGAAAGTCCAGCTGCTGATAAAATAGAAATTTGAAACATCATCAATTTATCGGAAAACGGAGGTTGCGCCGAGCTAAAAACTTGTGTTTCTGATGACATAGGAGCAGGAAGGTCACTGCCTGTTAAAAATTGTGTATGCTCATTAATAATTTTTCCTGATAATTCTGCTGATTTTTCCATGAATTCACGAACTTCTTTCAAATCAGCTGTTTGCGCGAAACCTTTGGTTAACGCTTTTCCTATTACATTCGCTTCAATGTTTACATATAAATGAGATATTTCAACTGCATTTAAATATCTTTGGTTTCCCAACAAATTTATACCATTTAGATAATCTTTATCTTCAATAAAGTCTGTTTTCTTTGGCGGTTCAATGATTGGTGGTCTTGTATATAACCCTTTATCTAACAATACATCACTTACATCATCAAATACAGTGGTTGATTCTGATAAACCTTTCCTAAAATGTTCTCTAATATCTTTACGAGTAGACAAAGTATACATTAAACCACAAGATACTACCATGACTCTTGATAAATTTTTTATGTACTTTAAAAAAAAGGAATCTGAAAATAGTCGAGGGGCATTAACATCGACATCCTGACTACCAAACCCTATTGGAATAGGAATATTTTCTGAATCTAATATCTGCTTAGAATTGTCCTTAAGATTTTCTACAATTTGAAAGGTTCTTTTCAGAGCATCTAATACTTCAATATCCTCCGCTTTTGCAATAAAGTATTGTAACACACAACTATTATGAGTGTGACTGATATATTCACTCCACAAGGAAGCCATTTCCGACGAAGTAAGTTTGACACTTTCAAGAGAACTCATTTAGAAAATCACTCCCTTATTAATTATATTTTTTATATTTCTCTCTTGCATAGGATAATATTCCTTCTTAATTATTGCTAAACTTATTTATAAAAATTTCATAAAAGGATTGCTCCTTATTGTACTAAACTGCCCCGTTAGCACAATATGAAAGGGGATAGCCGCAGCCATCCCGTCTTTAATATAAGCACCCGATAGTTTAAGTACATTCTTTCACAATCCCTTCTTCACCTCTTCAGTTCTCTTAAAAAATGAACTCATCTTAACCGAGTAATAAGTAAATAGGAATAATCTTTTAAGGAAATGGAGAACTTATTCTTGTTTAACTAAATTCACGGAGGGAATACACCATGAAAAAGAGCCTAATTTTAATTGCAGTCCTTATATTTAGCCTTGATTTAACAGGATGTGCCAGAAATAACGTAAATAAAAATGATCTTGTAAATCGTGACCAAAATGTAACAAGGAACAACATCACCAACGTCAGGGACAATAATGATTACGATAATAGATCTAGAATGAGAGTTGCTGATGATGCAGCTAAAAAAATAGCCGACCTGAAAGAAGTGGACACGGCAAATGTCATTGTTACAGAAAATAATGCATATGTAGCCGTAAAGCTCACACCTACATCCCGAAATAAGGATACTTATAGTATTGAACATAAGATTTCACAAAGAGTGAAATCCACAGATCGAGATATTGATAACGTTTATGTATCGGAAAACCCTGACTTTTATGATCGCATGAATACATATTCCTCTGACATTCGTAATGGTAGACCAATCTCAGGTTTCTTTAATGAGTTTACTGAAACAATCCGTAGAGTATTCCCTAAAGCCAAATAAGATAAAAAAATGCTTGGCAATATGCTAAGCATTTTTTTATGGAATAAGAAAAAAGGATCCCCACTGTGATTCACCTTGAACTAAAGCACAGTTACTTTAAGTACAATCCTTCACATTGTCTTCGAAAAGTTGTATTGAATCATTTTAAGGTCAAAAATTATTGGGTCCGAAAGGATTCTCTGATGGATATTCCTCTAACTTATCAGCTGTTCTTTCATCTGGTGAAGTCGCCCCAGATTTTTTGTCAAAATAAATGGCTATTCCAGCCAATATAATGATAGGTGTAAATATATAAATCCAAATCATCATAACACCTCCAAACTAACCAACGAATTACTAATATTATATTATAAATTTTACTTTTTTTTACAATACTTTTAAACAAAACTGCCCCGTTACTTCAATAAGAAAAGCCGCCAAAAAAGGCAGCTGGATCTTCAACTATTGCACCCGATAGTCTAAGTGCAATACTTCACAATGTTGTAAATAAACAAAAAGCATCAAAGTTTCTCTTGATTGGTAAAAGTATAGAGGCATCCAATTAAATTAAAATGGATGCTACATACCATTAAAAACCATCATTCCAATCAGTCCAAGAAAAGTGAGAGAAGAAATAATTACTCCTATTATCGAAAAGATAGTACCTACTTTAGAATACTTTCTGTTCCTATACGTACAAATAACTCCAAATACTAAAGAAATCACCGATAAAGGTAGTGAAATCTTTTCAAAGGTAGTGAATGACATAACTCTTATTATATTCATCCGATAGTCT
>JAANMP010000153.1 GCA_011250595.1 Bacillus sp. MM2020_1
TGTTCTATTTTTTTTGTATATATATTATTTAGTAATTCAGTTTTCTTTTGGTCAATCAATTGGCCAGGTTCAGTTCTAAAAAAATCTCTAATAATTACTTCGAGTATATTTTCCAAATCTATTGTCTCTGCGATTACCAAACCTCTTATATTATTAACATCCTGTACTTTCTTTATAGTATTACCTATTACTCCATTAACTTTCTCTTCGAATTCTTCAATATCACGCCCTGAACAAAATATACCATCAATACCTTTAACTCTTATTATATCCCTTATAGGCTGAGCTCCATTCTGAGAATAAAATATAATATCAGTGTAGATATTTAAATCCCTAATCTTTTCTATTAATTCGTCACCGTTTTTTCCTACTAAATTATAATCCATTAGAATAAGATCAAAATTATGTTTTTTTATTATCTCTTCAAGACCTTGTCTATCATTTTCATATTGGTATGTAACTAACTCAAAACCACTGTTATTAAGAAACTCTTCTATGTACATACTAGATGTATTAAACCAAGATAAATTATCTTCAAACCAAAGTATTTCATAATTTAACCTCATCGACTTACCTCCATCTTAAGCCCAAATCCTGAATTTGTATTTTCCAACAAAGAAATATCACCATTAAGCTCCATCAAAATTCTCTTTACGTGGTAGAGGCCTAACCCTGACCCCGTAGTTGTACTAAAACCTTTTTCAAATACTTTATTTTTATTTACTATCTTTTTGTTTAAACCTTCTCCATCGTCTATATATATTAGATTTAAGAGATCTCCATTAATCTCAATCTTAATATCTATATTCTTCGCTTTGAATTTTTTGGAATTACTAATTAAATTATCAATAATTATTGAAACCTCAATTGGTTTGAAACGAAGAATAAATTGATCATTTGGTTTCTTTAATAAACTAATATTTAATGGATTATCGGTAAACACTGTATAGATATTATTAATATAATCTTCAATAAATGTTATAAGGTCAGCCTCGATTTGTTCCGACTGTAAGTTAAAGTTAGCTTTAGTTGCAAACCTAGATACTGAGAGAATTTTCTTATTCAAAAAACCAATATCAGATATTAATGTTTTAACTTCATCAGATGTATAATCCCCCCCCCTATTTAGCCTCCTGTTCCAAAATAATAATTGCGCATTAATATCATTTGCATAAATCCCTATTTGATGGTGAAGACTTATAATGTTATCGAAGTCAAGTGTAGACACAGAACTTAAAAATAAATTCTGCTTTGCTGTTTGTTTCAGCTCTTCAGATACATTTTCTAGTAATCTCTTTTTTTCTTCTAAGTCATTTTCTACATTGTCCATGTTTTTCAATACATCTGTATACTCTTTATCAATTTTTTCAATTTTTTTTGCAAGAGTATAATCTTTTTTTTCAACAGCATGTTTTTTAAGTTCATGAATTGAACCTTTAAGACTTTTTTCTTGTTTCCCCTTTATAACCTTTATAAATTCTTTATCGAATTCTAATTCAAGAATTTCTTTTGAATTAGATATTCTATTAATAAATTTTTCAATTTCTTCTTTTAAATTAGTATTAGAGTTCTTCACATCAATATCTGCTAAACTATAGTTCCCCCACTTTATTACATCAACAGTATATCTCTCCAACATCCTAAGTGTCTTTAAAAAATATTCACCCAATTCTTTATAACTATTGTTTTTGTTAAATCCTCCATCTCTACTAGTTGTTTCTTTAAATTCATCGTTCTCACCATTAATTTCAACACGCCCCATTAATTCACGGGTGCCCAAATTCCTATTATACCCTTGGGATTTTCTCCTATTAATATCAAAAAAATCTTCCCCTGGTTCGCCATATGGGTAGACCCTGAACCCATTTTTATATACAAAAACCGATCCGTAATTTACTGGCTGTATCCCCATTAACATTGTAAAGTTAGCCTTTGCGGGGGAATCTAAGAAAAACAAAGTAATATTTATGTTAGAAAGCGGAAAAATATTGCTTTCCTTTATTCTATATACCAATGTGCCTCTATCTTTAAGAATGGTTTCAATATATTTCCCATTACCAGTAATCTTGGAAGTAATCTGAGTAGTTTTAATTCCCAATTTCTCGAAAATTGTATTTTTTATTATTCCATTTACCATATTAGAAATTATTTCACCATTTATATCAGCCTCTGAAAACTTCCTTTTATCCTTTAAGGCTTTTTCTTTCCCTTTATTAATAGTCTCTATTTTCTTTTCTTTATCTCTTTCAATTTCATCTTCACATACTATTCTTATGGAAAATCCTTGTCCACCATTTTCTTCATTTGGATTTATCAATTTCTCTAATGACTTTTTTAATTTGAGTATATTCTCTCTATCCCAATTGTCTCTTAAATTAGATATTTCAAGTACAGTTCCTCTAGTAATATCTTTTTCCATTTTATTTAACTCTTTATAATCTACTTCTATATTAATGAACTCGTTTTTACTATCTTTTTCGAATTTTTCCCAGTCTATAAATAAGTGTTCAATAGATGAATTGTTTAAATTGGTAGTAGTGTACAAGTGTAATTTTTTCCCTAATCGGTCACAAGAAAATCTTCCTACACCCTTAGCACCTGCAAATGCTCTTTTATTTTTAATCTTCTCTCGATAGTCATTATGTATTTTTTCATCTTCAGTCCCATCATTTTTCGCAGAATATGCTACAAATAACCATTTATTTTTTAAGTCATTTCTAGTCATTCCTTTACCGTCATCTTCAATAATTATCTTTGCACTCTTTTTATATATATCTTTAAAAGTAATAG
>JAANMP010000154.1 GCA_011250595.1 Bacillus sp. MM2020_1
GTATTAATGTTGACTAGTTTATCTAAAGTAAGTACCATAATAATGAGTATGTTAGTTTCTCCACTACCATAAGATAGAGCTGCTAACAACAGGTTAAAATAGCGTTTCCCCGCTACCGTATAGGCTGGGCTGAGCTATTTTTTTTTACTTATAACAATCTGACTTGATCCTTGTTCAAGTAAAAACTTATAAAGTCTCTTCACTATTACCTTTTTACAGATACAAATTATCCAATAACTTTTCTGATAACTTAACCTTCAAAAAAAGATTTACTTATGATCAGACGAATTGTCCTTTATTCCACAATCTGCCCCGTTAGTGGAACAAGAAGAAGGCGCTGCCGCCACAACTCCTTGTTTCGCTCAAGCACCCTTTAGTTGAAGAAGAAAAAGCAATTTTTTCTAAAGTTTCACCTTTGCTTATTATATGGTTCACAGGAACGAATCCAAGTCCGGTTCTTTATTTATTTTATCTATTTAAACAAAAAAAGCTCGGTCAAATTGACTAAGCTTTTTTGCGAATGTGCGTTACTGGTAAGTATACTAATCCTTAACAGAACTAATATGCCCCTGATTAATCGATTTAAAGCCGAACAAGGACAACGCAGGTTCAAAAATAATAATAACATAAATTACAATATATTCAAATTAAAAGGAGATATTTTCCGATTGATTTTGAATATACAGGAACAAGCAAAAAAAGATGACGAAGCTGCCACTGATCTTCAACTCTTGCACCCGTTACTTTAATAAGCATTAGTTATTTCTTTTTCTTTTCAAAAAAGGATTGGAAACCATACAAAAGAAATGCTTTGTAAAAGAAGAATAAGAAAAATTGGGAATAATAAACTCTATCATCAATTGAAAAAAAGAACTTCGAATAAGAAAAACATAGGGAGATTTTAGTCTTCCTATGTTTTCATTCATATTATTTATCTGTTTTTTTTTGCTTCTTTTTCAAATACTCCGCACGCATTTTTTCAAGTTGCTGCTTTTTATCAAATTTGGCAGGCGTCTGTTTTTCATGAAACTTTGTCACAGCTACCTGACCTTTGGAATCCAATTGATATTTTCCCACTTTGTTCACCTACTTTTCCTGTCTTTAAAGAGAATCTATTCAACAAATATAATATACCTTATTTTACTGAAGTAAATGCTAATAACCATTACGTTCTCGATGATTTCAAATTTAGGTTCTGAGGGGAAATATTGTTTTTTTTGCAAAGTCTTTTTACTTGTTTAAAAAAATCTACATCCCCAATATTTTTCTCCAAAAAATTCCCCTTGTTATTACCTTTTCTACTTATATCTATCTTAATCCAAATATTTCCTTATTCAACTAACCTGCTTCGTTAGTTGAATAAGAAAACAGCCGGCAATTGGTGCCGGCTTCTCAAGTAATGCACCCGTTACTTTAAGTACATTATTTCACAATCTAATCGAAAGCACTTCATAAAACTATCTAAAAATTGCACAAAAGTCCGTTAGCCAAAGTAACGTTTGTCATAATTTGTGATTAGACTTATCAAAAATATTCCTTGGCAGGAATATTCCTCTTTGGGTATATTGAGAAAGAATATTGTTTAAAAGGAGTTGGTAAAATAAGAGATGGATTATACGACAATCTTAAGTGCTCTTGCCGAGCCCAATAGGTTACAGATTGTTGAATTACTACGTAAAGGCCCATTATCAGTGGGGGAAATAGCAGAGCATCTCCATATTCGCCAGCCTCAAGCATCTAAACATCTCCGAGTATTGCTGCATATAGCAGGAATGGTGGAGTTTTCCGTAGAAGCGAATCGTCGAATCTACAAGCTGAGGTCAGCACCCTTTAAAGCCTTAGATCTATGGCTGAAAGAATACCGTGAGATTTGGGAAGAAAAATTCG
Source organism: Bacillus sp. MM2020_1 (assembly GCA_011250595.1). Classification (GTDB taxonomy): domain Bacteria; phylum Bacillota; class Bacilli; order Bacillales; family Cytobacillaceae; genus Neobacillus. Next base: position 1,888 of record JAANMP010000154.1, read on the forward strand.
ACAACTTGGATCGTTATTTGCACAATCTACAAAAGAGAGAAAATAAAGAGAATGAAAACTAAAATGATTGGAGGAATCACAATGTCAACTCAAATCAAAACTACTCATACTTTCAATGCCCCACGTGAACTTGTGTTTAAGGCATTAACTGAATCAGAACACCTAAAGAACTGGTGGGGGCCAAAAGGATGGACATTCGAGGTTTCTAAATCAGATTTCAGTCCGGGCGGAGTCTTTCACTACAGCCAGAAACCTGCTGACGGCAACATAATGTGGGTTAAATTTGTATACAGTGAAATTATTTCACCAGAGAAAATTGTTTACACCAGTTTCTTTTCTGATGAAGAAGGTAACACTGTACGTGCACCCTTTGACGCAAATTGGCCTATGGAAACTCTGAATACCATTACGCTAACCGAGGACGATGGAAAAACAACTCTTAAAATGATTGTGGCTCCCGTATCTCCGACTGAGGAAGAGATTAAAACCTTCGAGGATTCAAAAGAGATGGCTCAGGAAGGATATGCTGGAACCTTTGATCAATTAGATGAATACCTAACAAAGATATAAGCCGTTTAAAATAGCCACAACAAAAACACCGAAAACCGGTGTTTTTTTGTTATTTATAACTATCCCTTCTTTAGCTTAACAATAATTAATTTAAAAAAATTTCATCATTCGTAAAATATGTTACTCTGCAATCTGGCCCGATTGTTTAATAAGAACTAAAGACGTTTCTTCAACTAACCTGCCTCTTTAGTAGAAGAAGAAAAGCCACCAATAATGGCAGCTGATTGTTTAACTCAAGCACCCGTTGAATAAGAATTAAATCTCTTTTGGAAAATGAAAGATTACATATTTTGAAGTCCACA
>JAANMP010000155.1 GCA_011250595.1 Bacillus sp. MM2020_1
AATGAGATGTGCCCCTTAAAGTGGATAGTATTAAAAAGAGCTTTTTATATAGCTAGTAAATGACTCCCGATTGATAACGCGTATCGTCAAAACTTTTGTATTAAAAAAGTTAATAATCCTTGTTATAAAGTGTTTTTGCCATCCCAAAATGACCAAAAGTTGACGGTGTTGCCTGTCCAGAATTAGACAGTTATAATGTCCCTGAATACATATTTCGGAACATTTCGGCATTTACAATTCTGGAGAAAGGAAAAGACGCCTCCCATTATGTATATCTGCACCAACAGATATACGGGAGACGTCCCCTAAAAAAACCATATGCTTATTGTATCAGATTATAAACTAATTGAAAATAATGGAGTTTTTGGTTAGAAGTGCGGGGAGGATTCCTTCGCCCTGTTGCGGAAAAAGCATTGCGTAATTGGTACTAGAGAAAGAAAAGTAAGAGAAAGTTCTGGAGAGACAAAAGTATATAATATTCGGCGATTAGGTTGTGATCAGTGCGGCTGGATTCATCATGAATTACCAGATTTCTTAGTTCCATATAAGAGATATAAGGCAGAGTGTATAGAGTTGGTTCTTTAGAACCCTTCTACACATGATGTTCCAGATGATGAATCTACTTTATTTCGATGGTTTGAATGGTTTAATTATTTCGTAGATTACTGGGTTAACTGTCTCATATCTATTGCGCTTCGAACTAATCAGGATAAGGTCCCTTTGAATTTGACGTCCGCAAATTCAGAGTCAAACGTTTATTAGAGGCATCAGAAGTGATATTAAGGCAGTTTATTATGCGATAACATTACCTTGGTCAAACGGAATTATGGAAGGAACCATTAATAGGTGAAAAAATATCAAAAGAATGATGTATGAGCGTGCAGGTATAACGGTATTGTTAAACAGGTTACGTTTCAGAACCTAAAAGAATATTAATATAACATTTTTTTACTGAAGATGACAATATGATTACGGCCACCTGAATGTACCACTAAGGACATGGTTTGTACCAAAGAATGACAAGAAATTTGCCACTAATCGACAGGTTATTTACCAGCCACTACTTTCTATATAATTAGTGAGCATATCTTACGATATGACACTTTATATGGGAGGTATTTTTTTATGATCCAATATCGTAAGATACTGGAATTATATGATGAGGGAATCAGTTTGAGGGGGATTTCCGCAAGTACTGGAAAGTAACAGAGGTCATTGAATTGTCTAAGAAGAAAGGATTAATGTGTCCGTTAGATGAGGAAATGGATGATAAATGGATTGAAGAATTTCTGTTTCCAGAGAAGTCATTGGAAGCTTCCGGAAGGTAGCCTCTCGACTTTGAATACATTCATAAAGAGTTGGCCAAACCGAACGTTACCCTTTCTCTTCTACACTATGAATATGAAGCAGCAAGTAGGGCAAATAACAAAATCCCTTACTCTTATCGAAGTTTCATCCGCCATTATGGCCATTATGCGCAGAAATACAAAGCTACCTTGCGTATCCGTAGAAAACCGGGTGAAATAATGGAGGTGGATTGGGCAGGGTCCACAGCCTTTATCATTGATAGGGATACAGGGGAAAAAGTAAAAGCATATATATTCGTGACGACATTGCCGTGCAGCCAACTTTCTTATGCAGAAGCTACTTTATCAATGGTTTTACATTCCTGGATTGGAGCCCATATTCATGCGTATGAATATTTCGGTGGATCCACTCAGATTGTTGTATCGGATAATTTGAAGACTGGCGTGACGAAACATACTTCAAGGGAACTTGTACTGAATCCTCCCACAAGGAAATGGCCAGTCACTACAATACAATCGTCATGCCGGCACGCGTACGTAGCCCTAAAGATAAACCAAGTGTCGAAGGCTCTGTCGGAAATATTTCCACATGGATCAAAGCTGCATTAAGGAATGCCCACTGTTTTAATATTGAAGAGTTGAATTAGAATCTTCGATTCTCTTTAACCAGTACTTAAACTGATGAAGTTTCAAATCATTGGCTGCACACCATTTAGATTGGGTCTGTCCACTTGCCTTAAAAACAGCAATCCGCCGTTCCTATTCCTTTCTTAATTCAGTTTTTGGCATTAAAAAACCTCCTCTATTAATTGTTTCTTGAGGAGATTATCGCCTAGATCTCTTGATGTAACGAGGTGGGGACAGTTTGACGCTTACATTTAAAAGTATTTATATTTTGGTAATATGGGGACTCAAAATTTTTTCTTGGTGTTATTTTAAACAATATAAATAGTATAAAAATCAAAAAAATAAGAAACAAAATTATAAAATAGTATAAATTCCCTTGCAATTCAATTATATAATTTGAGAAGTCACTTATACTTAATTCCGATCTAGTTTCATTACTTTTTAATGAAGCAAAAACTCCAATACTAGAAAGGATGTTATTTAACATATGGCATAATATTGGGACGAGTAAATTTTTTGTCTTTAAGTAAATAATACAATAAAACAAACCACATATGAATAAACCTATAAAGTTACTATTAAGGTGCAATAAAGCAAAAAGTACTGAGGATAAAAGTATTGATTTTTTAATACCCATAGTCTCTGACCACTTATTAAATAAATAACCTCTAAAAATTAATTCTTCGATAATTGGAGCAATAATAATCATCGATAATATTGAGAGAATTGTCCTAGAATCTCCACTTTGCACCGTATAAGCCTCGTAC
>JAANMP010000156.1 GCA_011250595.1 Bacillus sp. MM2020_1
TCACTAATAATTTTAGGATCGTTTATATTTATAAATATAGTTCTTTAAAAAGAACAAGTCAATGAATAATTATATTTTTCTTTCAATTTATTAATAAATTAAATGAAAGACCCCAATACATTGATACATTGCATCAGGGCTGACAATTCACATTACAACTTAGCTAGTAAAACGTCTCCAAGTCTCAGGATTATTTGGGTCTACTGTTTTTCCTGGCACATATGCTTCATCCGTATATGGCCCCCACATCGTTGAAGCCATTGTCATTTTTACATCCAGCACCTCTAAATGAGGCTGCTTCCAATCCTTTTTCATTTTTATCACCTCCTTTTATGCGAAGTTTTTTAAAAATCGGTAAACTATCAAGCTTCTCATTAGGATCTTAAAATTGGGGTCAATTGCACTTTTAGGCATAGGATCTCCATTAACTTTTGAGAGAGCATTTTTTAAGAGTTCGTTATTAAAAAATTCTTTAAAGTGATTATCATTAACCATTTGATGGAGCTCACTTTTGAAAGATTTCCAAACAGGAGCCATTCGATGAACCCAGTCTGCACCTTGAACGCCGTTTATATTTTGGTTTAACCTTACTTTATCAGGTAAGTATTTTTCCATTGCATTACGGATTAGGGCTCGGTCTAGCCCATTTTGAACATATTGTCCCTCAGGTAATGATAAACAAAAACGAATAACTCGAAGATCATTAGAGGGGTCACGTTTCCATAATGAATACTTTAAAGATAATTTAGCTGCAATTGTATTACTTGCATTCCAGTGAAAGACATCCTCAAAATGTTTTTTTCTCTGTTCATATATATTAGAGCTTGAAAACCATCCAGTTTCATCCATTCCATGTTCTTTCAATTTATCAAAAACCCTTGTTTCTTTAGCAAACTCAGAATTAATTATTGTTGGAAAAGTATAAACTGAGTCCAAACGAGAGGATACTCCTATAAATGGAAATGCTTCTTTGGCTAGTGCTGAGACGAGACGAAGTCTACTGGCTCCAACATTTTTACTATAAGAATTCAACTCTTTGATTAAATAAAACAATTTTACTTTTCTCAAAAGAGTTACATAATAATCAAAAGCTGATCCCCAAGAAATACTCAAATTTCCTCTGCCACCATTAAGTAATATTCCCATTCCTTCCTCTTGAGCTATTTCAAACATACCTTTTAACCAAAAAGAGTTTTCGAAGAATTTATATGGCATTTCCATTACCTCAAGAAAACCATCAATCTCCGAAAAAGAGTCACTTCCTTCAAAAGTTAAGTAATAGTCTTTTATATTCCCAACATGTTGTACTGTTTCCTTAATAAACGGAGTTTCATCAGCCATCAAGTATGGGGGGGTAAAATCTTCAAAATCTTGCGGAGGAATATAACTGAATGTATGTAGTTTTTTCGCTTTCAATTTGAGTGAGTTAGATGCAAAACTAACAATAGAGCCAGAGTCTAGTCCACCGCTCAACTGAGCGCCAACCTTTAGATATGTTCTGACACGTGAGGAAACAGCCTGTTTGAATATATCACGGAAAGCTTCAATATAATCTTCATTAGATTTTAATCGCAACTTTTTTCCTGGCGTTAAAATGCAGTATTGTTTGAGTGTAACCTTCCGGTTAACAACAGTAATACTATATGATGGGGGTACTTGCTCAATATTTTTATAAGGTGTTGAGGAAGCATCTACCACATCCACCATTCCGACAATTGCTAGGTACTGAGCAAGCCATTGTTCATTTAATTTTTTCTCTACTATTGGAAGTGTCAATAATGGTTGGATTGTAGAACAAAACGAGAACGATTCGTAGTTATTGTAAAAATATAGTGTCCTACTTCCAGAAAAGTCTCTAGCACCAAAAAGTTTCTGTTTTCTTTCGTCCCAAATCATAAAAGCAAAATCACCTACCAAATACTTAGGCGAATCCTCTCCCCATTTATGATAGGAAAGCAAAATAAGTTCACTATCAGTTATTTCTTTTCTTTTCCTTTTATCAACTTGTAATCTCTCAAATAATTCATCCCGATTATCAATAATCGCATCAGCCGTAATAGCTAATTTTCGTTCGTGATCATAGTATGGTAGTTTCTCATTTATAGACTCTGGTGTGATCCATTGAGCATGGCAGCCAAGGAAGACTTTGTCACTATGCCAAGTTTGAATATCATCGGCCGGATATTTTTCTAGTTCTTTCATTATTCGATTTCCGTGCTCAAGATTGATTGGTTCATCGTTTAAATGATATATTCCGGCGATTGCGCTCATCTTTTCCTCCTGCCAGCTTGAAAATTCAATTATTACAGATCATTTTATCAGTTCACTAAAAAGAACGACTTAATCATACTTAACTACATGAAACTTTTTTAAATGCAAAGTTCCCTGTACATTTTATATTTTAGTAAAAATTCTTTTAGAATCTAATGGTATATGTAACCTATTACCTATATTACATTTAACTGAAGTTCTTTATCGAGAACACCCGATAAATTTATAATATATCCTCAATCTATC
>JAANMP010000157.1 GCA_011250595.1 Bacillus sp. MM2020_1
ATCTCAGTTTTGATAATAAACAGAATCTATTTACTAATTAATAGAACTTTTACTTTAAATAATCCCTCTTCCCTTGTTATAAATGTGTAAATATTTATAGCATTTTACTTTTGAAATGGAGAATGTATATGAAAAAAACAGCAATTCTTTTAGTCTTGATAACAATATTCTCCAATATATTTGGGTTTGCAAGGGAAATCTCACTATCGTATTTTTATGGAGCATCTAATATTAGTGACGCTTATATAATTTCAGTAACCATTCCTATGACTATTTTTGGGTTTATAGCTGCTGGAATTTCAACGAGTTATATACCAATATATAGTAAAATAGAGGCTGAAGCTGGTGAAATCAAAGGAATAGATTTTACAAATAAACTAGTGAATATTTTGATTATCATTTGTACAGTGGTAATTTCCCTTGCATTAATATTTGTAAAGCCGATAGTAAATATATTTGCATCCGGATTTAGTAATGAAACTTTAGCGATTGCAGTCAAACTTACAAGAATTAGTCTATTTGGAATATATTTTGTTGGATTAAATGCTGTATTTACTGGATTTCTTCAGTTAAAACGAAATTATTTTATACCAGCCTTAGTTGGTTTCCCTATGAACTTCCTTATAATATTGTCTATGTATTTAAGTTCAAAAGGAAGTGTATCATATCTTTCATATGGATACGTAATTGCTATCGCTTCTCAACTTTTATTAATATTACCTTATATATATAAATTAAACTATAAATATAAGTTAGTAATTGATATACGTGATAAATATATAAAAAATATGGCATATGTAGCATTTCCAGTCATAATAGGTGTATCTGTTAATCAGATTAATGTATTAGTTGATAGAACTTTGGCATCTAATATAGCAATGGGAGGTATTTCAGCATTAAGTTATGCAAATAAGCTTAATGGGTTCGTGCAAGGCCTTTTTGTAACAACAATAGCTACTATTATGTATCCTTTGATATCAAAAATGGTTGTGGCAAATAATATGAAAGGACTCAAAAAAACATTATCTGAAGCACTTATTGGAGTAAATCTACTTGTATTACCTATAACAGTTGGTACTATGATATTTGCTGAACCTATTGTTAAATTACTATTTGGAAGAGGTGCTTTTGATAGAGAAGCAGTATCGATGACTGGGAATGCTTTGTTCTTTTTTTCAATTGGAATGGTTGGTTTTGGACTTCGAGAGGTATTATCTAGAGTATTTTATTCTATGGAAGATACTAAAACTCCAATGATAAATGCAGCAGTTGGTGTAACACTTAATATCATACTCAACATTTTTTTATCAAAATTTATGGGTGTTGGAGGGCTTGCATTTGCGACAAGTATTTCCGCGATCATTACAACAGGATTGTTATTTATTAGCTTAAGAAAGAAAATCGGACCATTTGGAATGAAGCAAATTAGCATTTCATTTATAAAAATATTGTTGGCTTCTTTAATTATGGGTTTAATTGCAAGGCTTTCATATAACTACTTAATCACCTCTGTTAACAATAGTCTATTGCTTATATTAAGCATTATTTTAGGAGGTTTGTCATACTTTGTAATAATATACTTTATGAAGATAAAAGATATTGATTTGTTCCTGAATGTCTTTAAAAGAAAAATTGGTAGAAAATAGTCTGAAATTTATTAATTGATTTAAGCAATTTATGTCGCATAACTTGAGTGCATACTATCAATTATCGAATAATAATTGATTTATGTTTTGAAATCTTTTATCTTTAAATACAATAAAATCCCTCCAAAATGTTGGAGGGATTTTATTGTATTTAAAACTTTACTTGAAGTTTGATGGTAGTATTTTAAATGAAAAATCTTCATTAAATACATTCCTTTGTAAATTTCGCCATATATCATAATGTTTAGTTTCTTATTAAGAATAATTAAAACAACTCTGTCCATTTATCTTTTGCATTTATATAAACAGACAAATCCTTTAGTTTACTTTCTTTTAAGTTCCACCATTGTAATTTTTCAAGTTTTTCAATAACAACATCATCATAACGATATTTAATTATTTTGGCAGGCACACCACCAACAATAGAAAAGGCTGGGACATCCTTTGTAACAACAGAACCTGCACCAATAATTGCACCATTACCAATAGTTACACCTTGTAGAATCACAGCATTACTTCCGATCCAAACATCATTACCAATTACGACTGGATGATAAAAATCATTCCATGCTTCATTTACACCAATTATATTTTTTTTTCCATATAAGAACGGAGATGTAGTAATATAGTTTGTGGGATGTTCATGGAGTCCTATTTGGCAATTATAAGCAATAGAGCAAAACTTACCAATACTAGTTTCTTGGCCTATCACAGTACCCGGGTTAATATACGTATAATCTCCAATCTTTGCACATGGGCTTAATAAGACATTATTATTTAT
>JAANMP010000158.1 GCA_011250595.1 Bacillus sp. MM2020_1
TATTCCCAATTTTTCTTATTCTTCTTTTACAAAGCATTTCTTTTGTATGGTTTCCAATCCTTTTTTTAAAAGAAAAAGAAATAACTAATGATTATTAAAGTAACGGGTGCGATAGGTTAAGAGCGAAGCTGTCATTTTGGCAGCTTTTCTTATTTTGCTAACGGGGCAGTTTAGTTGAAGGAGGGAACACTTTAAAAAAAACGAATACGCAATAAAAATGGTGCTTCACAACAGTGAAAGCACCTATATTACGCACTAATCCCAGATACGGATTCTTGGAACACCTGCGGTTCTTAAATAATCTAATAACTGACCAGTATGAACAGATTCGTGATAAGCAATGCGTAGGAGCATATCCCCCAGGTTTCTTATGTATCCTGCATCAGAACGGTCAATCTTAATATTTGTTAAGTCTTCTTCAGAAAATGATCTGATTGTATTTATGAATTGATTACGATAGGGTTCGGCAAATTCTAATTCAGAATTTAGAGAAGTAAAAGGTCTGTTTTCAAAAGGGGAATTAAAAACGGATAAACTCCCTTGATTTTTAAGTGCCAGGTGATAATAATGTTCGCTTTCCAGTACGTGCCTGACCATTTCTTGGCAATTCATTGCTTCATTATCTGGCTTCCAACTTAGTTTTTCTTCAGGAATAGATCTCCAGACTTTTATGCTTCTTCTTCTTACTTCATTTAAGTTTAAAATAATTAATTCAATTGAATTCATAAAAGTTCCTCCTTTGATAAGCATATTATAATTATACACGAATGAACGTTCGTGCCAATCTGAAGGAGGAATATTTTACAAAATTTAGTTGTACCTTATACGAACGGTGCAGAAGAAAGAGGTGCTGCATTTAAAGGATTGTTTCTTTGTTGTTGAACTAACGGGCAGGTTAGCTCAAAAGAGTAAACTATTAAATTTTTGTGTGATAAATGAAAAATGTATGCAAAAAACTACATCCTATATAGAATGTAGCTTTTCTAACTGGATTATCTTTAATTTACTTCAAAGTTATAAAAATCATATAACTGTTCAATGGATGAACTGGACAAAAGAGGAATCGCTCTCTCAACCAATTCTCTATCCCAATCAAACCAACGCATTTCCATTAGCATATTAATTTCTGAATCTGTGAACCGTTTCTTTATTTCTTTTGCAGGATTACCACCAACTATTGTATACGGTGGAACGTTTTTAGAGACCACAGAACCTGCTGCAACGATTGCACCCTCACCAATTGAAACGCCAGGCATTATTATAGCATTCATACCAATCCAGGCATCGCTTTTAATGACTGTATCACCCTTTGGTTCATATGATTGACCTATTTGCTCAACAAATGGATAAACTGTAATCCATTCTGAATGGTGGTTATGATTACCCCCCATTAAAATGACAACTCCACTTGCAATACAAACGTAATTTCCAATAATGAGTTTATCTAGATGCCAACCAAACTGTTCATTTGGATTGAAGAGTTCTTGAGATTTAGCATCACCCCATAAATACCTTACACAGCCATCTTCAAAATTTTGATTACCATAATACCCTGAATAATAGGAATACTCCCCTACTTCAATGAGTGGATTTGTCACTATATCTTTTAAATACTTTGTTTCAGACCAATGATTAAATAATGGATGATTCATAACTATATACCTCGCTTCTAAGTATTGAAGATTCTACGACTTACTTAGAAGCTTAATATCACAGCGACATTTTTAAACTTTTTCAAACGACGAATCATTATCTTCAGCCTTTCTTTTAAAGTAAAAAAATCATAACTCAAAAAATTTTTATAGTCAAATTGTGAAATTATGTACTTAAACTAATGGGTGCAGAGTTGAAGATGAAGGTCGCTGTGCGAACTTTTTGCTTGTTGCACTAACGAAGCAGTTTAGTTTAAGAAAAAATCCCAGATGTTTGGATAATTATGATAACATTGGAATTAAGAAGTAATATTTAGGAGGAAAAAATTGAAATCATATAAAATATTATTTGCTTTTATTTTTTTATTCTTGATAATAAGTGCCTGTTCACAAGATGAAAATATTGAGTTTATGGGTGAAGGTAAGCAATGGCGTGTTATTTATAAACAGGATAAAACTATTAACAAATTCAATTACACCATTATGTATATCGGAAGTGAAAAAGCTCCAGAAAAGATAGCGTATAGAATTTCGGGAACAGAAGAAATCAAAGGGAATGAGGAAGTATTAGATAAACTGAGTGTGTTTCAAAGTAAAAATTTATCTTGCTCAGAT
>JAANMP010000159.1 GCA_011250595.1 Bacillus sp. MM2020_1
ATACAACAATGGACAAATATATTGTGATATTTAATAAAGAATTTAAAATAATGTACTTGTGATTAAAAATTACCACAGAAATCGAACTAATAAAAAGAGCAATAATGAATGATAAGATAGTTACAGAAAGAAGCCTCCAAGTTTTTATTGGTTTAAAATAATACATGGTGTATATTCACTTCCTTTTTAAGTTTCATTAATATGCATATCCATATTTTAACACAAGATTTTATTATTAAACTATTGTATCTGTTGATTATTTTAAAAAAAGTCAAAATTATTTTAAAAATATACTATTTTAAAAAATTAAAGTATGATACATTTATTTTGATTAAATTACATTTATGGATTAAAAAACCAATTTTTTTAGTTAGTTTGAAAAATGAAAAACTTTCAGTAACCACTAAGGCTTTTGGGTAACTAAATTAAGAAGGAGATGGTACTTACATATTTGTATGTTAGCTTTCGCATAATTAATGTTGTCTAGTTTTACCCTTATTTTATTTTGAAGTGAAAATATACATAGTGTTGTAACTGTCAATACAGAGTGTTGAACCTTGACATGGAGCCTCTACGGACATGCACTACTATCCAATAAGCCAGCAGTATCAAGGCTGACTTTGCCAAATAGAGCCTCTCCAAGCAAAGTTGCCATGTTGATTAAGCCTTGTAATACTCTGCACTTTTATTTTGCAACAAACACTAAACCATAAGTGTAATATAATCATAAAATTTATTTACTTTAAAGGGAGAATTGGAAATGAAGAAATTGATATCAGCTCTAATTGCATGTGTTTTACTATTCATCTCTGTTGGACCAACTTTTGCTGCAACAACTACTAATAACAATACCGAACTTACAGCTCCTACTGTCTATCAGGATAATTCAATTGTTACCTCAGATCAGCTAAATTCAACTGATACTGTAGTTCAACCAGCTTATAATATTGGAGAATTTTGGGGCGTAGTATATACTTTTATTTTAACAACAATTGCAGCTGAATTAGTTACGCAAAACTGGACAATATTTGAAAATTGGCTTATAAACAAAGTAGAAAAATGGGGCGGGGACAAATCGTCAAATTCTGATAGTTTTGTTAAGGTAAATGGTCATAATTTTGATTCTGCGCTAGCATCAAATTGTGTAGGAGATGGTAAAGCAAATAGTAGTTCACGGGTAACTGATTTACAGGTTGCATTAACTAATTTAGGTTACTCCGTTGGTACTATTGATGGGATCTGGGGACCAAAAACCAAAGCAGCGGTAGTAAGTTTTCAAATGAGTCGTAATCTTACCGCAGATGGAATAGTTGGAAAAAATACTTGGAGAAAACTGGCTGTTAAATAACTTTTTAGCTAAGTAAGGAATTATAGGTTTATAGGCGAATTTTATAAAATTTTCTAATTGTTATATTGATAAGGTTCTAAACTATTAAAACTTTGATTCTTTTCAAGAATAAAAACATGTACTTATAAAACCCTATATTTAACGCATAAAATAAGATATTGTAAAAAATTTTGTCTCCTGATAAGAATTGCTACTAATTAGCCAGCAAAAAACTATATATCAGGAGACTTATTGGATTAGATTCAACCCTTCCTGTATCTAGAATGGGTACATTTGACATTTAAATTGATTTTCTTCCTTTAAAGTTATAATATGAAAACCCACCATCTCCTACTTCCCAGTTATCAATTTTACCAATACATTCTTTCGTACAGATTGAGAAAAATAATAAAAATCAAATAATTAATACACCAAAATATTAATATATTTATCTATTTCTGCATCGAAGATACTAAAAGGTAGGATACTTAAAACATGTTCTTTTGTTATGGTTTCCAACTTTTTTTGTATAACGATTGTTTATCATTTCTTGACTGTTTCCAACTTTATTTTTATTTAAAGTAAAATTTCAATATTAAAATGCACTGATAATATTGATTTTTTGTTTCTAACTTTTTTTACCCTATACACCTGGTGTGGATTTGAAATAATGCTGAATTGTTTATAAAAAAGTCGCACCGTTTTGAAAAAAGTTTAACCGTTTATAAAAAAGATGAACCGGAATTTCCTATCTCTATAAAGAAGGGATTTCGGTTTTTCTTGTGGATTAAGAACCTGTTAAGTGATAATAAAGTTATTCCATTAAAGGGCCATATAATTGAATAAGAATCCTAAATAAAATCGGATAATTATGTTAAATATGGTATAG
>JAANMP010000015.1 GCA_011250595.1 Bacillus sp. MM2020_1
CCCTAATTACTTATTATTAAAAGATATATTTCTTCAGCATTTCCTTTGTATCGGCATCAGCAAAGCTTGCTTCAACACTATTAAGGTAAATTTGCTTATAGTCATCTTCACTTATTTTGAATTCCTTAAATACGATGTTACATTCATTCGCCATCGTTGTATTAGATACCGTCCGGTTATCGGTATTAACAGTTACCTTTATTCCATCCTTATGAAACTGATAGATTGGATGTTCACTAAACTGGTTTACTGCTTTGGTTTGCACATTACTTGTTGGGCACATTTCAAGCACGACCCGCTTTTCCTTCACAATGTTATATGCCTCAGGACAATCCTTGATAAATACGCCGTGTCCAATTCTTTCTGCACCCAATAATTCAACAGCCTCTAATACATTCTTTCCAACGCCCGTTTCACCCGCATGGATTGTTACTCTATATCCATATTGTCTAGCTAAGGCAATCGGTGCCACGAATTTTCCACAAAACCCTTCCTCTTCTGATGCACATAAGTCGATGGCCACTACACCTTCACCAAGGAATTTCTTCCCCTTCTCTACGACCTCAAAAGCACGGTCCACAGACATGGTTCTCATGCAGGAAAGAATCAAGTTTCCCTTTATATCAAATAGCTTTTCGGCATCTTTCATTCCAGCTAAGACGCTTTGGATGATCTCTTCAACGTCTAATCCCTCAACCGTATGAAGTAGTGGAGCAAATCTTACCTCCATGTATTTCACATTTTCCAGGGCCGCATCCTCAAAAAGTTCAAAAGTAATCCTTTTAAGATTTTCTTTTGATTGCATAACTAAATTAGGGATAGCAAATTTCTCTAAATATTGGTCAAGGGATACGCATTCTATTGGCGCAATGAGCTCGTTTTGAATCCCGCCTATTTCCATGGAGGGTAAACTGATACCCTCTCTCTTTGCGATATCAATAATGGTTTTAGGTCTAAGACTACCATCTAAATGGCAGTGAAGTTCAATTTTGGGTAAAGTTGAGAAATTCATTTTGGGGTTACCTCCTAGTTTTTTGTAAAAAAAAATTCCTGATTACGAAGAAAATACAAATACATGTACCTTCTTCGTAATCAGGAATTTATAGGTTCCTGGTAGAGACCTCCAAACCATATCATTGGAGTTATACGAAAGTTTTATTAAACTAATATTGGTCAAGAATAATAAATTTTATTATTAATGTCAAGCGATTAAAATTTGGAAGAAAACCCAGAAAACATTTGCGCCCCCATCAGGAAGTATCTTACTTATTTCTATAGAAGCGCTCTCTTACTTTTTTCAACCGGGCGTGATATTTGAGAATGTCGAGTCTGGCTTTTTCCGCCTCCGGTGCAATGGGTCTTAATTTTTCCAATTCCCAATAATCAACAATCACATCTAGTACTTGATCAAAGTATTCAAGTGGACCATAGTTTGCCTCTTTTGCAATAATCGCCATCCGATCTTCAAAGTCAGGCATTACTGTACCGGGCATCTGAAAGTTCTTAATGACATGTCCTAAGTGATAACAGTAATTAGGCTCCAATTGCAGGTGATATTTAATCACATCACGGTAAAAGGCATAATGCAACGTTTCATCCTTTGCCAGACGGCGAAGCAGGCTAGCTAAATCCTTATCATGGGCTCCAGCTACTTTCGCCACATTATTATAGAAGACCATGGTTGCTAACTCTTGGAGCGAGGTATAGACCATCGTTTCAAAAGGCGTATGGTAATCAGGATTCCAGCCATTCTCGACCGTTTGTTTGTGCAATTGGTGGAGGCGCTTTGGATCTACATTGCGTGTAATTAGTAGATACGTTTCAAGCAGATTGGAATGCTGATCTTCTTCTGAAGTCCAGGTATGGACAAAATCTTTAATTACGGTTAATGACCCCTTAAACGTTTGATCTAGATGTGAGGTAAACCACGGCAAATTCACTTCGGTTAAAAGTGCCGTCTCCACTGCAGTAATAATGGAAGCAGGCAGTGTAACCTGGCTTTCCTCCCAGGGCACCCGCCTGAAATCCATGGCCTTATCCCATGGTAAGAAATCATGATAACCCCAATCTACTTTCTCAGACCGCTTTTTATGTTCTTCATATAAATCAATTAGTTTAGGCTCTAATCTAAAGTCCAAATCATTTGTTAACATCGTAGTCCCCCGTTGTTGTAAAATTCGTTAGTTTCCCGTACAAATGCTCCAAAGGTGAAAATACTCCCTTTATATACCCGTTTAACTTTCCGGGGTACACAATCTTTGGTACCATTCTCTTATATCAGATATTAGCACCTGCTACTAATTTAATTATAACACAACTATTCTGAATTTTACTAATAAAAGACTTTCCTTTATCTTCATTTCAGCCGCACACAACTGGTTAGAATTCCATTTCGATCCTTTGCTGGAAAATTTCATGGGACTGATGCCTTTTCTAATTCTTACAAAGTCTTTACAGTCTTTTAACGTTAACTTAAGAAAAAATTCGCCATTCCCTTATACAATTAAAATAAATAATTCTTTTGGAGGGAGTGGATGCAGATTACCGTACCTGGAGCAGAATATGCAGTGCAAATCATAAGTGCTTGGTTAGAAGAATTAGAGCCTTTGGTTAGTATATCCATTCAGAAAGAGAAAATGATCCAAAATGATGTGATTAACTATGCAAAAAGAACCTTTCCAGTCAGTATTAACGAACTTATCCAACCACTTATTAAGAGAAGCAAGCCTCCTAATCTCCAACTTTCATTTATAATGTTCGACCAAACCATTGGTTTCGGATGATTAATTTATAAAGGGGAAAAAACTATTATGAGAATGTTTCATTTGATTTATGGCTTCGAGTGCCGATTATTTCAACAAGTTAACAGCCATTTTGATAATAAGCTATTAAATCTTTTTTTCCGCACAATCACACATCTTGGCGGGGCAAGATTTACGATTACAGCTACCCTGCTGCTTCTAATGTGTTCGCCACGAGAGACCAGATTGATTGCCATTGCTAGCGCACTAGCTTTATCAGCAAGTCATATACCTGTACATTTTGTAAAGATGCTGTTTCCCCGAAAAAGGCCCTATTTAATCATCGAAAAAACCAAGGTTCCTGCTAACCCGTTACAAGATCATTCTTTTCCCTCGGGGCACACAACCGCAATATTTTCTATCGTGACGCCTTATATCTTATTCATACCTGAACTTTCTTTTACCCTGATACCGATTGGGCTTTGTGTAGCTATATCTAGAATTTACTTAGGTCTGCACTATCCTTCCGATGTAATTGCTGGTGGAATACTAGGATCACTTACTGGGAGCTTATGCTATTGCTTATTGTGGATATGAGATGGATATAGGGGGGATATAATGAAGATTGCTATTTTCACCGATACCTTTTACCCTGACATCAATGGAGTTGCGAGGACACTTCAACGATTAACGAACTATTTTGAAGAAAAGAAGATTGCCTTTAAGATTTTTGCACCCAGTTCCTATTCCAATGAATATCACTCTCCAAATATTCATCTCTTTAAAAGCAGTTCCTTTTTCTTATACCCTGAATGCCGCTTAGCTTTCCCAAACCTTTTCGATATCAAGTCAGAATTGCAGACTTTCTCTCCAGATTTAATTCATGTTGCCACTCCTTTTAATATTGGACTTTGCGGTGTTTTTTTTGCCAAGAAATTAAATATTCCCCTTGTTGGATCCTATCACACCAACTTCAATCAGTATTTACACTATTATGACCTTGATTTTCTATCAAAAATTCATTGGAAATACATGCACTGGTTTCATCGATCATGCAGGAAACTATTTGTTCCCTCCACTGAAACATCCCGATTGCTAAAGCAGAACGGGTTTACCAACATAGAGGTTTGGCCAAGAGGCGTAGATTGCCAGCTTTATCACCCACACTATGATAAAAACACTGTTAAAAACCTTCACAGCACAAATGGAAAATACCTACTGACATATGTTGGCCGATTGGCACCTGAAAAAGATGTCAAAACACTCCTTGCTGTCGCAAAATCAATCCCAGCAGAACTTAAAGAAAAATTACATTGGTTAATCGTTGGTGATGGTCCATTACGGCAGGAATTACAAGCCCAGTCGGAAAGTAATATGACCTTTACAGGATACTTAGTTGGAAAACACTTGGCCAAGGTCTATTCAGCTTCTGACCTACTTGTTTTCCCCTCTCCTACCGAGACCTTTGGAAATGTTGTTCTTGAATCCCTTGCCAGCGGGACTCCTGTCATAGGTGCGAATTCTGGCGGGGTTAAGGATATTATTCACTCCGGGGTTACGGGGATTTTGTGTAAGCCGGGTCAGGTCCGAGAATTTAGAGATGCCATTGTTCAGCTCTTAACCAATGATGAGCTGCGAGACCAGATGGGAATCGCCGGAAGAGAGTATGCATTAACACAGGGATGGGATCAGATATTCGAAGATCTGAATTGGCAGTACAAGTGTGTGATTGAAGAACAAAACGGGCAAAAATATGCATAATTAATTTAAAGAAAAAAAGTGAAATAGAAGGAGATCCTTCCATTTCACTTTTTCTATTTTACGGATTTACTTTTGTGTTAAATACTTGCTTACCGTCTTTATATTCTAAAACGGTTGCTGATTTGATTGGATTGTGGTCTTTATCGATCGTGATCTTACCTGTAATTAACGACAGATCTTTTGTTTGCTCTAATGCATCCTTAATTTTCGCTGTATCCGTACCACCCGCACGCTTAATCGCATCTGCTAATAGATAAACAGTGTCATAGCCAAGTGCATTAAAGGCGTTAGGAGCTTCACCATTGAACTTTTCTTTATAGGTTGTTACGAACTTTTGAATCGTTTTATCAGGATCTTCAGACGCATAATGGTTCGTGATAAATGTGTTGTTTAACGCATCCTTACCAGCTAATTGTACTAACTTCGGTGAATCCCAGCCGTCAGCACCCATTAATGGAACCGTGATACCCAATTCACGAGCTTGTTTCACGATCAAACCAACTTCTTCATAGTAACCGGGAATAAAGATAAATTCTGGATTTTTTGACTTAATACGAGTTAATGTTGCACGGAAATCTGTATCCTTCGCCACATAAGCCTCTTCAGCGACAACTTTACCGCCATCTTTTTCAAAGGTATCTTTAAATGAAGCCGCTAAGCCCTTAGCATAATCACTTGCACTATCTGCAAAAATAGCTGCATTTTTTAAATTTAATTCTTTCGCAGCAAAGTTACCAGCCACAATTCCTTGGAAAGGATCAATATAAGAAGTACGGAAAACAAATTTGTTTAATTTTCCATCATCCCCAACTGTTACATTTGGGCTTGTCCCTGAAGGAGTTAAAAGAATTGTTTTTGTATCATTTGCAATCTGCGCTTGTGCTACTGTATTACCACTAGTGGCTGCACCAATAATGGCCGTTACTTTGTCTTGGCTTGTTAATTTAATGATACCGTTTGTCGCTTCTGCTGCCTCGGATTTGTTATCGACTTTAATCAGTTCTAGTTTTTTACCCTTTACTCCGCCTGCTTTATTAATCTCATCCACTGCAATATCGACACCGTTTTCGAGTGACTCCCCGTAAGAAGCAACCCCACCGGATAACTCTAAGTTTACGCCCACTTTAATCGTTTTACTGTCACTTCCCGAACTTTTCGGTGCTCCTGAACAACCTGCAAGAACTCCGGCTAATAAAGCGGAAGCCATAAACATTTTTGCCCATTTCTTCTTCATCCTAAGGACCCCTTTTCTTTTATCTGAGTTTTCTGACATATAACAACGTAGTTTGTTAGATTTACTAACAAATTAACCATAAGGTTAATGCCAAATCTATTTAATAAATATTATTTTAGAACAATTTTATCGATTCGTCTAGTATATTTTTTATTTATTTAAACATTTCTGAAACTTACGATTTATCAGTATTAATGATAACGCTTTCAGTAGTAAGGTCTCAAAATAGTTATTCAAATCCTATCTCACCTTTTTAAAAAATTATTCTAAAATCAAAATAGGATTTCCTTGCCATCGCTTACAAATAAATACAATTCTAAAGACGTGGATTTCAACAAATAGGTCCTTTTGGAGAATAAAATAGTGTCAGGCACCGCTCGTGGACATTTGTCCACGAGTGGTGCCTGACACCATGTTCTTAACACCTGGGTTTATTCTTTTACAGAACCACCTAAAATCCCAGAGATAAATTGTTTCTGGAGCACTAAGAAGAAAATCATGATCGGAATCGTCGATAACGTGGTTCCTAGCATTAGCTGTCCGTAGTCAATCCGAGCCATCCCGATTAAACTAGATAATGCCACCGGAAGTGTGAACATTTCCTTTGAATTCAGAGTAATAAGCGGCCAAAGTAAGCTATTCCATTGGGACATAAATTGGAAAATTGCCACGGCCGCCAATGCTGGTCTTGTTACTGGTAGAATAACTGAGAAGAAAATTTTCAGCTCCCCTGCCCCGTCTACACGTGACGCCTCAATAATTGAGTCTGGAACGGCCTGCATATTTTGTCTCATTAAATAAATGGCAAATGGTGAGGCTAGACTTGGTAAAATAATCGCTTGATATGTATTTAACCAATTGAAGGAAACCATTAATTCAAACAACGGAATCAAGGTCACTTGAAAAGGGATCATTAAGGAAAATAATATAATAAAAAAGAAAAAGTTCTTCCCCTTAAATCTAAATTTCGCAAAAGCGTACCCGGCCATTGCACAAATAAATGTGCTGGCAATTGTATAAACTATCGCAATAAATATGGAGTTCCAAAATATTTTAGCGATGCCTAATGACTCACTTAATGACTGAAAGTTCTTCACTAAGTAATCGCCAGGAAGGAGCTTAGGCGGAAGATGGAAAATCTCTCCTGAAGGAAGAGTGGCGCCAATCAGCATCCAATAAAACGGACCTATGGAAATGATGACACCCAAGGCCAATAAACAATAGATTCCTATTTTTGAAGAAAGCTTCCTCGAAGTAATCATTCTTCAATATCACCTACCAATTTCATCTGAATCCAGGAAACAAGCGCAGTTATAAGGACAAGCACATAAGCGATAGCTGACGCATATCCAAAGTCAAAAAATTTAAATCCTTGTTCATATAAATAAAGCGTAATCGTCATTGTTGCGCTATTAGGACCACCATGAGTTAATATGAACGGTTCATCGAAAAGCTGAAGTGTTCCAATTGTTGACATAACTACTGTAAAAATAAAGACAGGCTTTAATAGTGGGATGGTAATCATAAAAAATTGTTTGACCCTGCCTGCACCGTCTATACTTGCAGCTTCATAAAGTTCAGAGGAAATATTCTGTAATCCTGCTAAGAATATGACCATGTTATAACCTGTCCATCTCCATGTCATAACCACAATCACAGAAACTTTTGCCCAAAAAGGCGTCGTCAACCATTGGATGGAGTCATTTCCTACTAATGATAATAAATAGTTTACTAACCCAAAATGTTCATCTAATAAAATCATAAAGACGATCGATGCTGCCACTAGCGCTGTAATCGCTGGCATAAAGAACGAAATCCTGAAAAACGCTTTCGCTTTTATTAAGGATGAATGAAGCCCCACGGCAATTACTAATGCTAGAAAGAGCATGATGGGAACTTGGATAATTAAAATTTCAAATGTATTCAATAGGGATTTATAAAAAATTGGATCATGGAATAAACGTGAATAGTTAGCCAAGCCAACAAAGGATTTCTCCACACCACGTACCTGTTGAAAACTAAGGAATAATGAAGAGATGACCGGATAAATGGTAAAGATTAATATAAAAACAAAAGCTGGTCCAATAAAAATGTACGGAGCACTTTTAGGAGTTAATAGATATTTTCTGTTTTTCACTCGAATGTTTGCAGTCGTTTCTGCTATCTTTTCAGCTTGAGCCACCCGAGACACCTCCATAACTTAAAGAACTATTGAACGATAGAGCTGAAAAATGTTGGTTCCATTCAACCTTCACCATTCACCTTCCAGCTCTGTTACTATTCCTTATTTTATTTCATTTTCTAATTGTTTTTGAGCATCCGTTAATGCTTTGTCGACTGATTTATTTTCAAGTAAGATCGCGGCTTGGGCATTAACTGTAATGGTGCTGGCCTTGGCAAAGTTCTCATTTAAATATATTTTCGGAACTTGACCGACAATATCAGCAAACCTTTTGAATACTGGACTATTATTGAAGTACTCACTATTTGCAGTAAATTGTGGTGCGCTGTATGTTTCCTTTAAAGATGGGAATAGGCCATATTTTTCAAACCCTAGAAGCTGTGATTCTTGATCGGTTGTAAAGAATTCCGTAAACGCATAGGCTGCCGATTGATTTTTACTAGTTGAGGGAATTAACAAGGAGGATCCCCCCACATTAGCAAACCTAGCAGCTTCATCTGTAAAGCTCGGCAGATAAAATACATCCCATTTTCCCTTTAAATCTGGAGCCTGGTCCATAATGGTACCGGCATACCAAACACCATACGGAATCGTCGCCACACTGCCATTTACAGTTGCTGTCACAATCCCGTCCCAGCCATTATTATTTAAGATTAGATCCTCTTCATGGAACTTCTTGATTGTTGCCATTGCCCGTTTAGCTTCCTCAGATTGAAGATTTATTTTTCCATCTTTATCAAAATAAGAAACACCTTGCTGCTGCATCATCATTTGAAACACACCATCATAGTTGGCTATATCAATTGGTAATAGTTGTGCACCTGTGGCCTCTTTAATTTTCTTCCCAGCCGCAATATAGTCATCCCATGTTTTGATGGAAGTCGGATCAACCTTTGCCTTTTCAAAGAAATCAACACGATAGAATACACCGGCGGGGCCGATATCCCAAGGAGCGGCAATGAATTCTCTGTCCTTATTCTGTACGGCTGCGACTTTAGCCGGATTGAATGAATCATTGTACTTATCAAAGCCCAGCTTGTTTAAATTTAAAAATCCTTCTGGAAATTGGTGAACATACCCCGGAATACGTTCATCCTCCATTAGAATGACGTCCGGTAAGCCAGAACCTCTTGCAGCTAGTCCAACTGTCAGTTTGTCATAGAGGTCGGAACTATTAAAATCTTCGACTTTCACTTTTACATCCGGATACTGTTTCTGAAACCTCTCAACGGATGCTTTCATTGTTGCTGCAGCGACATCCCAGCCCCAAACCGTTATGGTTCCTGATGGATGTTTTGAATCCCCTGTTTTTCCCTGATCACTAGTTGTTTTATTGGAGCAGGCAGCTAGTAGTAAAAGAAGCATGACTAGCATTAAAGACATGTACTTTTTCATGTTTCATTCCCCATTTACTAAGAATTTATGGTTTCGGTTTTCTTTATTTTTTTCAAATAGGAACGCCAAGTAATGGCCCATTTCTCAGGATTCTCAAAAAAGTCCTGCTCATCCACACGATGAATGGTGCTATTATGCGGTGCACTTTTCACCACTTCAGGATTGGTATACGCCTCATTAGAAATATGTGTTAATGAGGCAATGTACTCGTCTAAATCCGCTTTTGAAGTCGATTCTGTCGGTTCAAGTGTAAACGGCTCAGGTACAACATAGGGGTGATGACTAGACCAATAATGATGGGCAAAATCAGCCATCCGATGGGAAATATCCTCTGTAGTGACGCCAGTATCTTTCGTTAATTGCTCCCAGCTATAACGGACTTGCTCCAGCCTTTTCCCATTAATATAAGGAGCATCCGCACCGCGGATCTTTAATATCTTGTGGTACAAATAATTGTTATTTAACACTGCCACTTTAGCTACATCTTTTAACCCTTCTGCACCCAGGGATCGAATCCAGGCATATGCACGTAACACGGTTTGTGGTACTCCTTGAAATGAACGCACTTTCCCAATACTATGTGTCAAGTTATCATTCAAACTATAATTCTCGCCTTGTTTTTCAACGATCGGACCCGGCAAAAATTCTTTTAGCTTTTCAACAACACCCAATGCTCCCGTCGCCGGTCCGCCGCAGGCATGCGGTGTGGAGAAGGTTTTATGGAGGTTAAAGAAGCACATATCAAATCCAGCCTCTTTCGCTCGTGTAATACCTAGCAGCCCATTGGCATTGGCCTGGTCATAATAACAAATCCCGCCTGCTTCATGGACAATTTTTGTAAATTCTTTGATACGTGGATTATAAATCCCCGTATCTTCAGGGTTAGCGACAACAAATCCTGCCGTTCTGTCGGAAACGGCTGCTTTTAACTTTTCGATATCTGGGAAGCCATCTTTATCTGGGTACAACGTGATAATTTTATACCCCTTTACAGCAGCGGTTGCGGCTTGAGAAGGATGCGAAAAAATGGTCGTGATGATTTCATTTCGCTGCTCGCCTTCTCCTCTCGATTCATGATAAGCTCGAACGATGGAGGCCATTGTGAATAAGGATTGCGTTCCACTCCCCGGCTGGAAAGAAAAGTAGTCCATTCCAGAAATCTCTCTCATGCACAAATCTAACTTGTAAATAATTTCAAGCATTCCTTGGACTGTGCTAACATCTTGCAAAGGATGCAGTTCCGTCATTTTAGCTGAGGAGGCAAAGGCTTCGTTTATTTTCGGAGAATACTTCATCGTACAGGTTCCTTGTCCGATTTCAACGTTAAAGGCCGCTCCTAACGTTTCCTGTGATAAACGCAAATAATGGCACAATACTCTATTTTGGGAAATTTCCGGTAAATTTGGTTTCCTTTTTCTAATCATTTCCGCTGGTATGGCAGAGACCCCATCCCCTACATGATTTTCAATACCTTCTTCCACCATAGGGAGTGTGACTCCTCGCTCTCCGCTTTTATGAAGTTCGAAAATAATCGGCTCATCCCATTTTGCTTGATGAAAATTTCTTACCTTCTGATTCCTATTAATTTTTTGCATTTACAACACCATCCCTTTCTCCTTACTCTGTATCTATGCATTCCTGAATCGTAGTTACTAGTCGATCGATGTCTTCTTTTGAATGAATTTCTGTGATGCAAAATAATGCACATTGACCTAGTTCTGGAAAGTCTTCGGATAAGTCCTTTCCACCAAAAATTCCATGGTCTAATAGATATTCATTGATTTCCTTCACAGATTTTCCTGTATAGCCAAAGTCAACGACGAACTCTTTAAAATTCGTTGATTCAAATCGGGACGCTACGACATTTGATATATTCCCAAGCTGCCCCATCGCATATTGTGATTTTTGCAGGATGGTCTTCCCAAGTTTATACATTCCATCAGGACCTAAGAGCGATAAATATACTCCAGCAGTGATCCCCCATAATGCCGTTTGTGTTCCAACCGATTCCTTTCCTTTCTCTCTTAATGCAAAGGATGTACGGTCATAAAGAACATCTCCAAAGCCATATTCACCTTCGACAACCGTTGGTGCAATCCCAAATAAACGGGAAGGATATTCTTGGATAAAGGTTAAATCATCGTGAGTAGCGATAAAACCGGATTGACCACCGCCATAGTTCATATGCATGCCGAGCGGCTGTAAATCACCACAGACAATATCAGCGCCGTAGTGGCTTGGCGGTGAAAGTACGCCTAATGAGCTCGGGTCCACACCAACGATGGTTATCGCACCGAAACTTTTTGCTAGTTTACTAATCTTTTGGCCCTTTGTTTCAACAAATCCCAAATAGGAAGGATTTTCAAAGTAAACAGCAGCGGTACTTGACGATAGCTTGGCTTCTAGATCGCTTAAATTTATTTGTCCTGAATCTTCTTCATAATCAACCAGAATGCATTCAATATGTGGTGAGCAATAATTTTTGATGACTTTCAGCCGATCAGGAGAGATGGTTTTTGGTAAAAGCACCTTGTTTCGGCCATTGATCCGGCTCGCCATTCGGATTGATGTTGCCGCTGCCTGCGCCCAATCAAACGTTGGAACGTTGACCACATCCATGTCTACTAATTCAGCCATTAGGCTTTGATATTCAAACAACGCTTGATATCTGCCGTGATCTTCATATGGATCACCAGCATAAGCCGTTAAAAATTCCGCACGCTGATTCACTTCATCACAAACTGCCGGTACAAAGTGGTTCCAGCATCCTGCACCTAAAAAGTTTAAATACTCTTGCGTGCTTTTGTTCTTGGCTAAGATGCCGTCAATATATCTTCTTAGTTCATATTCAGAAAGCGCTTTCGGAATATTCATCTCTTTTTTATACTGTAATTCTTCAGGTATGCCATCAAAAAGCTCTTCTATCGTTTGTGCACCAATCTCTCTTAGCATTTCCTCTTGTACTTCCGGAACTGTGTTTGGTATATATGGATGGGCTTGTTTTTTCATCACATTCTCTCCTTTGATTAGTTTTACGCTAAACCGCCGCCGTCAACTGTTAAAACCGTTCCTGTCACCCAGGATGACATATCACTTGCTAAAAACAACACGCCTTTAGCAATATCTCGAGGCGTTCCAATTCTTTCAAGCGGCCGGCCGACAGCTGATGAAGCAAGAAATGATTCTTCTTCAAATTGCAATTGCTTCGCTTCATCTCTCAATAACGGAGTATCTGTGTCACCAGGGCATATACAATTGACACGTATATTCTGGTTTCCATGGTCAATGGCCATTGCTTTTGTTAAATTTACGACACCTGCTTTTGCCGCACAGTAAGAGACCGCTTTATCTCCTCCTTTTAACCCCCAGCCTGACCCTGTGTTGATAATGCTGCCCCCGCCGTTTTTAGCCATAATTGGGATGATGTATTTCGATAATAGGAAGGCGCCTTTTAAAGAAACATTAAGGACTAGGTCCCAATCCTCTTCGGTATGTTCGACAGCTGTTTTTCTTCTAATCACACCTGCATTATTAAAGAGAACGTCAATTTTCCCAAGTTCTCTTTCAATTTGATTTGCTGCCAATTCACATTCAGAAGATGTAGTAACATCACACTTAAAAAATGCAGCTCTTCCCCCTTTGTCATTTATGTCTTTGGCTTGCTCGATGCCCAGTTTTTCATTAATATCAATCATGGCTACATAAGCCCCTGCTTCACTGAACAGCTTTGCCGTGGCTAATCCAATCCCAGAGGCAGCTCCTGTAATCACAATAACTTTATTTTTCAATCCGATGAGTTCTTCATAATTCATATTAATCTCCGTCCTTTCTAAACCATTTATCTACGAAAAATTATTGCTGTTCTTCCTCCTTTATCTTTTACTTAATTTGTTTGCAATTATTGTGCCAAGATTGCGATATATCTAAAAATAGGAAAGAGAAAGCTTCCTTCGTCCTATTTTGCTAAATCTCTGCTTAGACCTGTGTCAGAAATGACATATCTTTGTCACTATCGTCAAAACTATTTAACTATTCTAAATGTTATAATAAAATTAAACTTACATAAAAGACAAACATCCACAAGTGGGGGGAAAATGATTTGTTACTGTTAAATTCAATTTCAAAGGTCATTCAGGCTTTTTCCAAACTCCTTCACGTAGATATTGCTTGTTTTAATCCGGAGGGAAAACTAATTGCTGCCACAGAGGAATATGTCCGCCGTAAAGGCAAGAAAGTTTATGTCCCGTTTTTTAACACTTTGTATGGACATCACATTACTTTCCTCCACCAACCAGGAAAAATGAAAACATGTGATGGATGCCATTTTATTAATAATTGCCCCTCTAAGATAGAACTGGTTCAAGACATGATTATTAATGGGAAGAAATATGGTTATTTAACATTTGTCAGTTTTTCTGAAGAAAATGAAAAGAAACTCATCGAAAACAAGGAGTTCTATATTGAATGGCTCTCGCGCTTGAAGGAAATTATTATCTCCATATTACGAGACACCGATGGCTTCAAAGTAAAAGACTATATGGACCTCGCTAACACAAACTATATTTTTGGCAAAAGCAAGTCACATACTCAAATTCATAATCTCATTAAGAGCATTCGTAATAGTACCTCCTCTGTTTTAATTACTGGAGAAACTGGCACTGGGAAAAGTTTGCTAGCCCAGTATATTCATAAAGGAAGTCTTGTCAGTAAGGGTCCCTTTGTTGAATTAAACTGCGCTGCCATTCCAGAGAGTTTATTTGAGAGTGAATTGTTTGGCTATGAAGACGGAGCCTTTACGAATGCAAGAAGACAAGGAAAACCCGGTTACTTCGAATTAGCCGATAATGGAACCTTATTTTTAGATGAAATTGCTGATTTACCCATGAGTTTACAGCCAAAACTATTGAAGGTCTTACAGGATGGTATTATTCGGCGTGTGGGAGGGACTACTGCCAAGAAAGTAAAAGTACGTCTTATTGCTGCAACGAATCAGTCTTTTGATGAATTAATAGCTGGAAAGTTATTTCGCCCCGATCTTTTTTACCGGTTGAATGTCATTCCAATCATGGTTCCGCCATTGAGAGAAAGAATGGAGGACATCGAATTATTAGTAGTAAACTTTTTAGAAAAATTACGAGACCGAACAGGTAAGTATATTAATTCCTTTACGGACGAATACATCGATTTGGTAGCTTCCTATCACTGGCCGGGAAATTTACGCGAGCTTGAGAATGTGATTGAATATAGTCTGAATATAGAAATGGGGCAAAGGTTAACAAAAAACTCTCTTCCCCACTATCTATTAAATAAACAACAATTACTTCAGGATTCTAAACCTCTCCTGGAACCTTCTCTGGCAGAAGCAGAAAGAGAGGTTATTATTCAAAAGCTAAGCCATTATGGCAGCAGCTACAATGGCAAACAAAAAGCCGCCAAGGATTTAGGCATAAGCATCCGGACTTTATACCGAAAAATGGAGAAACTTAAGATTCATTCCTAAAAAAGCGAAGAGCATTTTCTGCTCCTCGCCTTTTTAAGTGCCAAAACACCTTAACACAACTGAACGTCCCCCTCACGCGGACAAAGGAGGAACTTTGTCCACGGAGAGTGCCTGACACCAAAACAACAAAGGATGAGCCATTAGCACTGTTCCCTTCCAAGTTTAACCGCTGTGGTTTTTTCAGCGTCGAAGGAGGAGATCCGGAAGGTAAGGGTAAAGTCTTCAAATTTACAACGGTATTTTTCGAGTTGATCCTGACCGCAGGAATTGCTGCCGAGGCCATTTTGTTTGTAGTCAATATTTAGGACTACGTAGTCCCTTGGCTTCAAATCGACTGTATGCTTGGCAAGTTCTAAATCACTAACTTCAAAGGTTGAAGCACTGAAGTCAAATTTGCCATCAGCGACGAAAATGAGACCATTAAACTGACGATCTGTTAAACTTACCCAGTCGCAATCAGAACGATTGCCGTTTTCTTGTGGCTTCACATAGTTTGTGAACAACTCCTCAACTGTCTTACCGTAAACACCTAAGTGATTTGCTTGCTTCGAATCTACATAACTTTCACCAGGTCCTCGGCCACGCCACTGAGTATCGGTAAACTCTTTTGTCAAGCGCATATTCACACCGAGACGTGGAATCATGACAGGTGCATTTTCTTTCATCCCCGAAGCAATACCATCAATGCGGCAAGCAATATCTCCGTCTGGATAGATGCTGTAATGATATTGAAGCTGATAGTACCAAGAACTGTTTGTGGTTCCATATAAAGCATCTGTCTGCCATTCAAACACGCCTTCTTTCAGCTTCCAGCGAACATCTTCCACGATTTCATGACCTAAATGCATGAAGTACTTTGTCCGGTAATCCGTGACATAATACATATCGTTATCAATAGGCGCACGCCAGAAGTTGAACTGCGGTCCCTTCTCAATTTGAACCTTTCCATTACGAGTTACCTTAGTAATAGCGCCTTTAACAGAATCAAAGGTTACGTCAAAATCCGTGCCGCTGACAGTTACGAAAGCACCTTCTTTTACAACCTTAAGCTCTCCAGCCGCATGTACCTTTAGCTGCTTTTCTATACCAGGAAGAACAAAGGACGCATTGGCTAACTCATGACCCTTGGCTGCCCATGGAGTAGATTCCTTTAATGTATAAGAAAATACGAAATAATAGTTAGCACCGCTTATTTTTTCGATATCCTGACCTGCAGGAAGCTGAATTTCTACTGCTTCACGTCCTGAAATATCCGGTAAATCTACCTTAAAGGATTCAAGCTGTATATCATCCTCGTATAAAGTACAGGTTAATTCTAAATGATCTAATGATAAGAAATCATAGCGATTAATCAGCCGAAAAATGCCCTTCTCGCTATCCATACATTCCGTTTGAACTGGTTCAATCACTTTTTTATACTCATAAAGACTTGGGGACGGTGTACCATCCGGCATGATCAACCCATCGATACAAAAGTTTCCATTCGTGGGATCATCACCAAAATCGCCGCCGTAGCGATAGTAGACCGTACCATCCTCTGCCACCGTTTCAATTCCATGATCAAACCATTCCCAGACAAATCCACCTTGAAGCTTATCATACTTGTAAAATAAGTCTTGATATTCTTTAAGATTTCCAGGTCCGTTTCCCATCGCATGCGCGTATTCACAAAGAATATGCGGTTTTTTTGATTTTTCAATCACCTGGTCCATAGTCCGTCTTTCCTTGTGTTCGAGCCATGTGTACATCGTACTGAATACATCGGTCACTTCCGCCTCAAAATCTCCCTCATAATGGACAAGCCGGGTGGGATCCATTTCCTTTGCCCGCTTAGCCATTGCTCTGAAATTATCACCAAAAGAAGATTCATTTCCGAGTGACCACATAATAATGCAAGGATGATTTTTATCACGCATGATCATCCGTTCCAGCCTTGAAACATAAGCCGTTTCCCATGCTTGGTCATTACTGATCCAATCATACTTCCCTGTCAATTCAAAACCATGACATTCTAAATCAGCCTCATCAATCACATACATCCCGTATTGATCGCAAAGATCATAAAGGAAATGCGCATTTGGATAATGTGCCGTACGAATGGCGTTGATATTGTTTTGCTTCATTGTCTTAATATCACGTTCAATTTCTTCTCTTGTAACGACTCGCCCTGTCTTAGGGTTGTAGTCATGACGATTGACGCCCTTGAACTTAATGGCAACGCCATTGACGAGGAAGGTATCATTAGCAATAACGATCGAGCGGAACCCTATGTGCTGATGAATGACCTCTATAATTTCACCATTTTCCATTACCGTCAGATATAGGTGGTATAAATTAGGCTCCTCCGCACTCCATTTTAACGGCGAAGGTATATATTTGCTAAAAGATACATCCGCCTTTTTTTCCTCGCTAAAAACCAGCTTGCCGGCGGGATCAATTAATTCATAAGAAATGGTTTGGCTCCGATGTTCTGTTAACTCAACAGAAACAGTTAGGGTCGAATCCTTCCATTCCCTATCAAACTCTGTGGTAACAGTAAAGTCACATAAACCAGCAACAGGCCGGGTATAAAGTTCAACATCACGGAAGATTCCGCTGAGCCACCACATATCCTGGTCCTCTAAATACGTCCCATCTGACCACTGGAATACCCGGACAGTCATGGAATTTGTACCTTGTCTACATAGATTCGTAATATCATATTCTGATTGGATACGAGCCCCTTTGCTATAACCAGCGAATTCTCCATTAATATACAATTCGAACGCAGAATCGACACCATTAAACCGAAGGATTAATGGTTCATTGTCTAGGTTTCGATCCAACTCAAATTCCCGTCGATAAATGCCCGTTGGGTTTTCTGTCGGGACACGGGGCGGGATAATCGGAAAGTTATACCACAGATCTGAATAATGCATCTTTCCGTAGCCCTGCATCTGCCAGTTGCCTGGGACAGCAATGTCGTCCCAATCGGTTGTATCTAAATCGTCTTGATAAAATCCTTCTGGCCAATATTCCGGGGCTTTCAAGAAAGTGAATTTCCACGTTCCATTAAGATTTTGATAGTAATGGCTATTGACCGGGTCATCCGTTTTTGCAGCTGTAAACGAAGGATAACTGACAAAGTGCGCCCTGGCACTCATCCGATTTATTTCATCTATATGGATGTCTTCCCATCTTTTCAATTTTTTCATGATTCAACCTCACAATCGATAAGTTTTTATTCCCTTACGGAGGCAGCGTAAACTATTAAAAGAAATAGCTGCCTTTCCTAAACATCAACGGGTTTCCTCTGTAGCGAGTAGTTGGCCTAAGGTAAGAAATACGCTCGAGGTCCAGGTAAATGCCGGGTCACGAAGTCCTTCTCCAGTTAGAGCATTATAGTTCTCCGCCATCCCTGATTTGGCTGCCATTGTACAGAATTTCTCTGCTACCTCAAGAGCTACTTCCTTTTTGCCGGATGCAAGCAAGCCATCGACGAGCAGCATGGTGGTTGGTGCCCAAATGGGTCCCCGCCAATAGCCATCTTCCTTGTAATACAGACTGTCTGGCCGTTCCGTTGCTAATCCGTATTCTGTTAAAAATCCCTTTGTCGTTATATCATCTGCCAGCTTATTTAGAATTTCTGGCGGAAGCCTTTTACCAAGAATCAGAGGGATATATAAAACTAGACTGTTAGATTCGATGATTTCATGTGTTCCGGACCGTTTTGCGACAAAGCGCTGGCCATCCCAAAAATGGTCAAGCATTCGATCTAACAATGCTTGTGACTCATTCATCCATTTTCTAGCTTCATCATTTTTTCCAAGCCTACAGGCTATTTCCGCCAGCACCTCCATTTGCAGCACTAGGAAGGAGGATAAATCTGGGCTTTCTACCGGTGTCCCTTTGTGAAAAATCGTGCTATTATCCCAGCCACTATCATTTCCATGATTATATTGCGGAATCCCGTCTTGGTCACTATCTTGAAAAGTCAGCCACCACATCGTCCATTTTTCAAGTGGCCGATAAACTTCTCGAAGCTTTTCCTCTGTCACAAAATCGTTTTGTTCCCACATACGCCTTAGTGTCCAGCCATGGATAGGCGGTTTTGTAAAGTTCCATAAAGCGGACCTATTATTAACGAAGTCAGGCAGCATCCCGGACCCATCCTGTAAATCAAAAAAGATCATAAATTGGTCCCAGGCAAGATCCGGATTATTTTTTGCTAATGCCAAGGCATTAAAACAGTGATCCCAGCTCCAAATGTTTGTCATCCAGTTTTTCGACATGTACATCGCAGTCCTAGTCAACATGCCTTCAGGCGGCACCACGCATGACCAGGTAATATAAGAAGCCTGTTCTTTTCCGCGTAAATACTTTTCTGGAATCTTAAGGGTTCGCTCTAGCCAAGCCTGATATTCCTTTTTCACAAGCTCATGCCCTTCTGAAAAAGCTGCGTACGAACGTGGCTGATGCACGGTCGTAAACTCCTCAATCACACCTTCCATTTCTCCCAATGGGTTCTCTGGAAGAAAATCAACAATAATTTTTTCACAACGCTGTTCAATGAAAGGTGCGTCCACTACGAGGCGTCCCTTTATCGAAGTAAGCATGTAGCGCATTTCCTGACGGGAATGGTTAACTTCCCAACGCTGGTCCTCCACAGAGATTGCATAATCATAAGCACCAGTAATTCCAGTTAGCCTTACCCCGGTTCCCTGACTTCTTATTTGTAAAACGTGGGTTTCTGTTATACAAAATTCAGCAAACCCAACCGCACTTTCAAGCCGGAGCAGAGTCGGACTTAGGACCGCCTGATAGGACAGGGGGTTCCCCTCATGTACAAGATCAATCCGAAACACCTCACCAAACTCATTGTCCCCATTACGGATATTGCGGAGGTAAAGCGGCCTATCCCCGTCCTCGTGATGATTGGGTGAAATGGTGATAAAAGAACCATAGCGGCTGAAGGGAATTTTTTTTATATCAAACATATGAACAACTCACTTTCAACATTCATTTGTGATTCCATCCTGGGCGTTCACCCGGAATTCATGATCCGTTTCAAAGAATTTCGGCCGGATGACATAAGTAAAATACACATAACCGAGAAAAAGAAGCAGACTCGCCAAAATAAACGGGAGTGTATAGTTCTTTCCGGCTAAGATGGTGCCGACTAGAAATGCGGCTAATGCAGATCCAATGCTTCGGAAAACAGCTCTCATTCCCGCATACAAATCCCGTTCCTCATCCTTAAATGAGGACATGGATAGGCTGTCAACCAGATTGGTCAGCATGGTAAATACCCCGCCCCTAATTATTAAAAGCGTGGAAAAGATATAAGGGCTGATGTTTAAAAATAAAATAAAGCAAAGAATGATATTTACCATGTAAATATAAAGAAAAGTCTTTTTCACCCCGAAGCGGTCTATCAGTGCTGGTGAAAAAACAGAACCGATGAACAGTGCCAGACCGTTTAGAGCCAGCAGTATCGACACAGCCTCATTCGAGAAGTCGAAACGAAACTTTATAAAAAGATTTAAATATGGCTGGAGGCAGGATACGGCCCCGCCAGTAATCAGTGCGAATACAGCAAACAACAGTATTCTTTGCTTCAGATCATTGGAATGCTTACCTTCCTGTTGAGGGAGAGTCTTCCGATCAACTCCATTCTCGCTGGGCTGGTCTTTATCTTCTTCTGTAACAAGTTTTTTTCGCTGTTCAGCGGGGAGCAGACCTCCCCTTACAAAGGCTAATAATAAAAACAAGATCGAAGTGGCTATTAATGTATTTTGGTAGCCTTTTTCCGATAATTCAATCCAGTGGGGCAAAAAGCCGCCAATTAAAGTTCCTGCTCCCGTAAAAGCTGTAAATACTGCGAATAAAAAGCTATAAGCTTGAGTTTCTTCCCTTTTCGATCGGCTATAATGGAACAACAACTGTATTTCAGTGGTTTCCACAAGCGTAAAACCCAGAGATACCACAAATTGAGCCAAAAAAAAGAATGCAAAGCCTTCTGCAAAAGCAAAAATGCTGCATCCAATCGCAATGCTCGTAATCCCTGTAACCAGCAGCTTTTTTCGACCGGTTTTTTTAGCCAAAAGGCTTACAGGTATTGCAAGGATTCCCATTACTAAAATCCCCATTGATATGATCAGACCAATTTCCTTTTCAGTTATGCCCATTTCAATTAAATGCAGATTTAAGATCAAGGTAAACATTCCAATGCTCAGCCCGTACAGTGATTCAGTGGCCAAAAAACGTTTCACGCCAGACGGCAACGTAAGAAATCCTAATGACTGTATCATAGAGTGTTTCAACCTTTCATTTTTTAAAATATTTTAGGGGTGTATCTCCCTATCTATAAAACTACCAATCAGAAGGGATTGCGCCCCTTCCTATTCGTAGTTGTTATTCAACTCCTATTCACCAACCCTTTATCCCTTTACGCCTGACTTCGAAACATCCTCGACAATGTAGCGCTGGGCAGCAAAGAAAAGAACAAGTGGCGGGATACTGATTAGGAAGGTAATAGCCATGATTCCCTCCATATCGACACCAAACATTCCCTTGAACTGCGCAAGACCAAGTGTCAGTGTATATTTACTCTGATCATTCAAAAACACGAGCGGTCCTAGGTAATCATTCCAGCAGTTCAGCATGCTGAAGACTCCAACTAGGATTAATATTGGCTTCATAAGTGGAAGATAAATTTTATAAAAAATTTGAAAAGAGTTAGCACCATCTATTCTTGCCGCTTCATCAAGTTCCTTTGGTATCCCCATGATGAACTGGCGCATCAAAAAGATATAAAACGGAGCACCGAACCAGGCAGGAACAATCAGCGGTTTCAACGTATTGATCCAGCCTAGGAAGTTAAATTCCATATATAAAGGTATCATTGTCACTTCCCACGGAATCATCATCGTGGCTAGAAGCACCATAAATAAGAAATCTCTTCCCTTAAAGGTAAATCTCGCAAATCCATAGGCGACGAGTGCCGATGAAACGATTTGGCCAAGTGTTGCTAAGATTGTTACCGTGAGTGAATTCTTTAGAAATTGCGTAAAAGGCTGAGAAACCCAGGCTTCCTTAAAGTTCTCAAAGTGGAGACTGGAAGGAATCCACTTGGGCGGGAACAGATAGAGCTCTTCTGGGGATTTTAACGATGTCGTTACCATCCAAAATAATGGTGCCAAAAATAACAGTGAGAAAAAGATTAAGATTCCGTATATAAAGGTTTTTTCAACCCTGCTTTTCATTTTCATAGTCATACCCCACGTATCAATAGATTGGCTGCAATTTTATTTCTTCTTCACTTCTCCTTCGTAATACACCCAGGCAGACGAAGATTTAAACACTAGCATCGTTAAACCTAAAACAATCAAAAACATAAACCATGCATTTGCGGAGGAATAGCCCATTTTAAAATATTTAAAGGCATTCTCATAAACATACATGGCGTAGAAATAAGTTGAATTGAGCGGCCCTCCGCCGGTTAATAGCAGAGCTAAGGTCAATTGTTGAAAGGCAGCGATAATCGTTGTGATGACATTAAATAGAATGGTTGGCGTCAAGAGCGGCAGGGTGATTTTGAAAAACTGAGTTAGCTTATTTGCTCCATCAATAGATGCCGCTTCATAAATTTCACCCGAAATGCCTTTTAAACCAGCCAGGAAAATTAACATCATCGTCCCTTGACCCCAAAGGCTGGCAATCACCATGGCTACGAGTGCCCAACCCGTCTCATTCAGCCAGTTAGGACCTGTAATATCAACCAAAGAAAGAAAGTAATTAAGAATACCGTATTCACCATTGAAAACCCATGCCCAGATCATTGCAAGGGCAACGCCTGAAATCACAGACGGAAGGTAGAAAAATGTTCGGAAAAAGGAGTGACCTTTTACATTTTGATTCAATAAAATCGCTAAAACTAAGGCGACAATAATATTTAAAGGAACGAACAGTGCAGCAAATTTCACCGTCACCCACAATGATTGCCAAAACAACGGGTCATCCATAAACATCGTTTTATAGTTATCTAGACCGATAAATGTCGGCTCACCGACAACTGGCCAATCATAAAAACTGATAAAAAGCGAATATAATAAGGGTCCGAGCGTGAAGGCTAGAAACCCGATTACCCATGGGGAGATAAAAAGAAGTGGGACCAGAAAGTCCCACTTTATTTTCTTTTTCTTATTTATTTCCACATAGGGTGTTGGTGTGGCAGGTAAAGTTTTCAACATGAACACCCCATTTATTTAATATAGTCTACTTCTTCATGTATTTTTCAGAGTCCTCAACAGCTTTGTTTAGTAGTTTCTCTGCATCCTGTCCAAGCATAACTGCATTAACGGCGGCAGACAGATTGCGGTTAATTTCATTCCAATTGCTGTTCAAAAGAAATGCTGGTATATCATCAGAACGTTCAAGCATTTTATAGAATGGACTTACTAATGGATCTTGCTCCATATTCATTTCCTTTACCACACTGATTCGAACCGGTAAATCGGCGGTACGCATTTTAATGGCTTCCGCTGAGGAATAAAACTTCACAAATTTGTAAGCAAGATCTTTATGCTTAGAATCCTTTGCAACAGAAACGGCAGATGAAGCAATAACCCCTTTGGCCGGCTTGTCGCCAAAGGATGGAACTTAAACCGTTCCAAAATTAATCTTAGCTTCTTTAAATCCTGCTAATGGCCAAATACCACTTTCCCACATGGCGATTTTTCCTGCTTTGAAAATATCATCACCACTTTGTTGGTTTTTCCCGCCAACAAGAACAGCGCTTTTATCTTTAAGAAGATTACTTAAAATTTGGATTGATTCAATTGTTTCAGGACTGTTCATATAGCCCTTAACTGCTTTCCCGTCGGCACTGATGAAGCTTCCGCCATTGCTCCATACCAATCCTTGAAGGTCATACGTATCTGGTTCTGGCACGATCCCAACACCATATTGCTTTTTGCTCGGGTCTGATAATTTTTTTGAAATTTGCTGGAAGTCATCCCATGTCCAGCCATCCTTTGGATACGGGACGTTAGCCGCATCAAATAAATCCTTGTTATAATAGACAACCCTTGTTGTAAATCCAGCAGGCATTCCATAGACTTTTCCGTTCATGCTGGAGTAATTAAATAAACCTTGGTAAAAATCATCCATATCCATTTCTGTATCGCCTTCGAGGTACGCATCAAGCGGCTCGAGAGACTCGTAGTATGCAGGGAAATTCCACATATACATCATATCTGGCGGATTTTTCGCCCCAAAGGATGCGGCTAGTTTCTGATCAAAACCGTCACCGTAAGCTTCGACTTGAACCTTTACACCAGGATTTTTTTCTTCAAATTTTTTGGCAATATCCTGTTGAATTTTCAGGGCCTCACCGGAATCCCAGGTAGCAAAACGAAGTGTAGTATTTCCTTTTCCATCCTTCTCTTCCCCAGTTCCTCCAGATGCTTTTTCTCCTGAACTGCTGTTCGAGCAAGCGGCCAAGGAGAAGGCACTAACTAGTACTAAAATCATCGCTAGAAAGCTGATTTTTCTCATTTCTGAATTCCCCCCTCTTTAGATAAAAAATTAACCGCTTTCATTGTACTTCGAATGAAAGCGGTCACATACTGAAATTCATCTTAACTTGTTCGTAATAATGTTTTAATTCTCTGTGAAGTTTACGGGATAGGGGTAAAATCGTCCGAATGGATTCCCCTTTTTGTTTGACGGTAGTCTGATGGTGTATGTCCCGTACATTTTTTAAACCATTTACTAAAATATTTCCCGTCCTGCACTCCAATCTTCTCCCCAATTTCCTGTAAAGTGAGAGTGGTAGTTTCAAGCAATTCGCAAGCAGCATCGAGCTTTAACCTTTCCGTAAATGCATGGAAGCTTTCCCCTACGGACTTACTAAAAAGGGTACTAAAATGGCTTCTACTTAGGCATACTTCATATGCAATATCAACCGATGAGTAGGATTTAGAAAGATCTTTCGTGATTAGTTGAACGGCTTTTTGAATCGGTTCCGGCCATTTTTCATCAATGCTATATGTTAAGACCTCTGGTTCATTTGAGTTTTGTTCATTAACTCCTGATTGTATTTCAGCTGAGAATTGTTTTAGATATTCTTCAAATTCATCATCTTGAAAAGCTGTTTTTAAGATATAACCGGAAGCACCAAGCTTAATGCCTTCCTGGGCATATTCAAAATCCCGATGGCAGCTTAATAGCAGGATTTTTGTGTTCGGGGCAGCTTGTTTAATTTTCCGAGCCAGCTCAATACCATTCTGTTCTGGCATGACAATATCTGTAATGACGACCTCAGGAGAATGTTCAAGAAACGCTTCCCAGCCTTTCTGACCATTGGATGCATCCGCTACCACTTCCATATTGTATTTCTGCCAATTCACCGTTGCCATTAACCCTTTTCGGACGATATATTCATCATCAACCACTATGACTTTGATCATTATTCATCCTCCTTTTTGGCCAGCGCATTTTGATCTTAGTTCCATCCTTTGGTTTTGATTCTATAATAAGTCCATATTCATTCCCAAAATGAAGCTTTAGTCGCTGATCGACATTAAACACGCCTATTCCCCTTGCTTTGTTATTTGGTGCATGGGTATTAAGTAAGTTTAAAGCCGTTTGTTCATTCATTCCTTTTCCGTTATCACTCAATGTAAGCTCAAGGAAGTCTGATTGATCCTCAATCGATAATTCTATGATTCCATTTCCATCTTCAAAGGCATGGAAAAAGATATTTTCAAATAAAGGCTGCAGAGACAACCTTGGTATCAGAAACTCTAAGCATTCCGGACTAACCCTTTCATGGTAGTCAAACATATGGCCATAACGGATTTCCTGGACTTTCAAATAGTGACTTATCGTATCGAGTTCCTTTTTTAAGGAAATCAGTTCATCAGAAAAATTGAGATTTTCATGAAGAACCTCCGTAAGATGATAAATCATTTGCTGAACTTCCTTGGCATTACTGAGCCTTGCCTTCCACTGGATGGAGTTTAACGTATTAAACAACAAATGTGGATTAATTTGATAATGAAACGCCCTTAACTCTGCTTGCCGTTTTAACCGTTCTTTCTCACCGATTTCATCAATTAATTCCTTAATTTGCTGAACCATCTGATTAAAGCTAATCGTTAATTTCCCAATTTCATCGTTTTCTTTAACAGGAATCTGAGTCTGCAGCTCCCCTACACTAACCAGTTCCATGGATTCCTTTAATCTTCTGA
Organism: Bacillus sp. MM2020_1; assembly: GCA_011250595.1. Lineage (GTDB taxonomy): Bacteria > Bacillota > Bacilli > Bacillales > Cytobacillaceae > Neobacillus. The sequence continues at coordinate 26,048 of JAANMP010000015.1, forward strand.
TCCGTTTTGCCAGCGGTGCTGAAAAAACGATCGCTAAAAGAATAGCTAGGATAATTAAAAAGAAAATGCCTAGCAACGTATAATTAAAGATCACTTCAGAGGATTGATAAAACAGCTTTTTAGGGACACGGATCTCAATTTTCCAGCCATAGGCATCAATATTTTTTACCCTGACAACATCACTTGAGAGTGGCGCCCTTTTCGCTTTTGTTCGGTAAATGACTTTACTCTTTTCATTATGGATGGTTACAAAGGCATGAACATCCCGTTCAAGGTACTTAATATAGGTAAAAAGTTCCTCGGCATTCGTCTCAATTAACAACTTGCTTCCTTTTAAAATTCCATATTGACTCTGTATAGGCAAAACCAAGCCAATCATTGGTTCAGGAGGTTTATTGCTTTCATAATGATCTGCAAGATAAAAACCAATCCAGCGCTCCCCTTGTTTTATTTGGCTCGCTTCCTTCCAAAATGGCATTTTAAACAGTTTTTGAGAATTGAGATGGTTTCCCCCGTAATAATAACCGGATTCTGTGATCAAGTAGATACCTTTTGTATTAAAAGTTTTATGGGCCTCAAGGAATCGTTCAAAATTCTTTTTCTCTATGAATCCTTCATAGGTCCTTGGAATCTCCTCTTTAATTACAATTAAGGTAGGATCGGACAAATATTGATGAATATCATTTGAAACAACAAACATCTGATTAATCGTATTTTCCAATTGGTTTTCAAGCTGAGCAACAGCAAAGTTTTCATATTCATTAAATTGTCTGTTCACAATCGTGGATGACTTTTGATAGGAGAGATAACCGAATAGTAGAAGAGGTATCAGTGCCACCACAATGAAAAACAGCATCAGCTTGGTGCGAAAGCTGCCATACAATTGATTCTTAACTTTTATCATAAAATTCTTGATAACTTCGACTCTCATCTTCTGCATCAACCTTTAATGTTTTCGCATGTTATCACATTTTTCATAACCGCATGTATCTCCCTTTTTGTCTCGAAAATATTTTTATAAATCTCCCTAAATCATAAACCAGAGTTGGTACAATTTCTATAGACATTTTTTAAGGGAGAACGACTTTTATAGATAAAAAAATGAAGAAACAAAGAAAGAAAATCCTCCCTTTATCCCTTCATTCGGCCATATTTCAAAATCGCCTATAATTTAATTTTATGTTGCTGCTCACTTACCCCATCCTTAGTGAAGACCCGCTCCACATATTGAATAGCTTGATCTGCCATTAACATGACTGTCGAACTCCTCGTCCCGTAGTTCTCACTTTTGATGAACAGCGGGGAAAGCCTTCTTTCCCATTCTAAGGAGACGCCTGTGTGTGGAAGGAGTTCATCAGGAGCTAGATCAACATTTTGGAGCATGGTCAAAAGTTTCTCGACAAGTTCATCCTGTTCGCCGTTGATAATTTTGGACATGCCTTCCTTACCCTTCTGCACTTTTGGCCACTCGGTATTTAATAAGTGATTGCTAACACCATAAATACCTGGGTCCACCGTTTGCAGCTTCTGCCCCTTATTTGAATAATAGTATAATTCCGTTTTATCCCCTGCTAGTAGATTATAGCCCGGATAAAGCTCTTTTTTCTCTACAAGACTTTGCATATAATCCTTTACATTTCCTTTGTGTTTCAGGGCATCGGCCACCAATTCACCCCTTGAACGCTTACCTTCCGTTTCTTCCTTTGGATCGCGGTAATTGGTCAACGCCGCAAAGCGTCCTGTTCTGGTAATCCCCATCCATGTGCCCATTTTTTCTAAATCCCTGCCGGCGAGGATGTCAGGCTGGTCTTCCCAATAATGAGCCGGGGAAGTTGGCCTTTGAAGAAATTCATCCCGGTTGGCTGCTACAATTAGCTTGTAGACTGGGTGGACTTTATAAGCAAATATGATTAAACACATTACAATCACAGCCTTACTAATAATTTACCGTTTAAGTTTTAGGAGCATTTTTTTAATCAAGCGAATTTGGCCGCGATGGCTCAATTCATCTTCGAACACATGGAACCATTTAAAGAAGTTATTTGCTGGGTGACCCCGCCAAAACGGCGTTTGTTCCAATAACCATTCATCAGGGAGCGTTTTAAAAGTTGCGATTGTCGTGTTTCTAACAGCGGCTAATTGCTCCATGTAATAATCAATCGTGTTTCCTTTAATTTGTTCTCGTCCTAGATTTCCTAAATCTAAGCCGGGAAGTAAAGGGAGTAACTCTTCATCAGTGGGTTCACGATTCTCAAAGGTTAACACTTGATACACTTTTTCGACCGCTGCCATATGGGCTAACAACATTCCGATTGAATTTGCGTCCTCATCATAAATAAAGTCCAATTCGTCCACCGTTAAATTCTTCACGGCCTCAATTGTCGTAACCCTTGTATAATTCATCATCGAAACCAATTTACTAAACTCCAGACCCAAACCATCTTTTTGATCGATTAGGTATAATGTATCCAAATTCATTTAAATACCTCCACTTGGAAAAATGATGCACCATTTATTATTCGCTATCTTTATTAAAATCCCTTTTAACATAGTGGAATCCCTTCAGGCTTTTCAGTCTATTCATAAAGCTAAATTTGTTAAAAGAAAATAAGACGATTCCTGATGTTTGTTCGCATCTTTGGAAATGATAATAGCTACGACCTAATTTCATTTGGAGGTGTGATTCCATGTCTGAATTCGAGCCGTTAGAATACGAAACTGGGACCGCGATTCGCGAATATGACATTATTGACATTAGCCAAACAGCCACCGGTTATGAAGTAGTCCTTGATATAGAATTGGACAGCGGTTATTCCTTAGCAGGAACAAAGTTGGAGGTCACCCATGAGGACCTTTTAGGATATGAAACCAATGATATCGAAGAAGGAATTAAATTTGCCTTGGGGTTTTTCAATCATTAACGAACTAAATTTTCAGGGCTAATCGCCATAAACTGTGTTAAACTAACCAACGACGGTTAGGTATACGTACAATAATTTTGGAGTGGTTAAATGAGTAACGCGAAAGGGAAAGGCGGAACAGGCAGAGGAACCGGCAAGAAGGGCTGGACTCGCTGGCAAGCTGGTGTTAAAAAAGCAAAAAGTGCCAAACCATATGTAAGCAAAGGTGTTAAACAAGCAACTGACGGGAACGTCACTAGCAAAAGTAAAGGTGACACATCCGATAAATAGCGATATTTCAAAGACCTAGGGATGTCCCGTTTCCCTGGGTCTTTTATTTTGTGCTGTTAATTTGGAACTCGAATTTAACACACAAATCCCATACTACTTCCTTGTTTCCCTCCGCACAACAGGGGCTACTTCTGTTGCCAATCGTTCGATGCTTTCGGCCACTTGTTTAAAGGGCATTCCGCCGATGTCCATTTGGGCGATAAACCGCTGGTGTCCGTACAGCTCGTATTGGTGGAGGATTTTTTCGATGATTTGCTGGGAACTACCCACAAATAAAGCTGTCTCCGGTCCGGCCATCTGCTCAAAATCTTCTCTCGATATTTTTCCACTCAATCCACGCTGGCGATTAAAGTATCCCCAATAATTCGAATGATACGGATAGAACTCATCCTTTGCCTTTTGGGTGGTTTCCGAAATAAAAGCATGACCTGTTACTGCAACCTTCATCGACTCAGGATCATGTCCTGCTTCTCTCGCTGCCTGACGATAAATGTCTACCAGCGGCTTAAAGCGAATATGTTCTCCTCCTAGTATTGCGATTGCTAAGTTGGTCCCTAATCTTCCTGCTCGTGCTGCACTTGACGGGGTTCCTCCTACACCCACCCACATTGGAATATTTTCCTGCAACGGTCGTGGGGCAATTTCAGCATCCTGTAAGGAAGGGCGAAATTGGCCCTTCCAGGTAACTCGCTCCTCTGCACTCAACTGCTGAAACAGCCTGATGTTCTCTTCAAATAGTGCGTCATAATCGTCTAAATCGTATCCGAATAGCGGAAAGGATTCTATAAAAGCCCCGCGTCCGGCAATGATTTCGGCTCGGCCGTAAGAGAGGAGATCAAGTGTCGCAAAATCCTCAAATAGTCGCACAGGATCGACCGTGCTTAAGACAGTTGTAGCACTTGCCAATTTAATTTCCTTTGTAACTTGCGAAATAGCGGACAAGACAACAGGCGGTGCGGATACGGCATAGTCAAGGCGGTGATGCTCACCAACCCCCACTACATCCAAGCCTGCCTCATCAGCCATTTTCGCTGCTTCAATAATTTCATTAAGTCGCTGCCGTGCACTGATGGACTTCCCTGTTCCCCAATCTGGAACTAAATCCCCTAACGTATAGATCCCTATTTCCATTCCTGAATTTTCTTCTTTAGATTCTGGCTTCATCTTCATATCCCTCCCACATGCATTTATAGAACTAATCGAATTTGATTTCCTGACGGATCACTTGTTAAATAGAAATCTGCTTCTTTCGTAACTGGCGCACCTACTTGCTTCAGTTGTTTCAAAGCATTCTCTCTTGCCCCCTCATTAGGGAAAACGAGCGAGTACCAGTTTAAACCGACACTGTTTTCCGGTGGTGTTGCTGCCCCTTCACCCTGCCAAGTGTTGATGGCAATATGATGATGATACTTCCCTGTGGAAAGAAAGGCAGCTTGTGGATAGTAGCTGACAATCTCAAAGCCAAGCCCTTTGGTGTAAAATTCTTCTGCTTTTTTTAAATCGGCTACATGGAGGTGAATGTGGCCCATCAGAGTGCCCGCCGGCAGACCTTTCCATTCCGCATCACTTTCGGCAAGAATCCCATTTCCGTCAAGTTCTTCTGTTGCCATTTCTACTAAACCGTTGTTCCATTTCCATTCTGAAGCGGGGCGGTCTCGGTATACTTCAATCCCATTGCCATCCGGATCGTTAAGATACAATGCCTCACTTACAGAATGGTCTGCAGCACCGAGTGGGTATCCTGTTTGAATCATGTGCCGTAAAAAGATTGATAAATCCGCGCGTGAAGGAAGCAAAATTGCAAAATGATACAACCCTGTCGTACGTGGTGCTTTCGCAACAACCTTTTCAGGCTGTTCAAGTGTTAATAAAGGTTTATTTCCGTCTGCCGTTAAGACTGCTTTACGAGCTGATTTCTCTAATACTTGAAGGCCGATAATATTTTGGTAAAAAGTAAGTGCATGGTCTAAGTTTTTCACCTTAATATTGACTTCTCCGACATATATATTTGGTTCTTGGTGAAATTTTTCCATCTTTTCCTCAACCCTTCCTCATGTTTTTTTTATTCGAAACCTTTTACGATTAAGACCTCTTTATTAATATGGATATTTTTTATTACCTTAAACCGATTGCTGTTTGTATCTCTATACTCACAGCATACTCCGAATTTATCTTGAATTCAAGTATTTTTAATTTAAAGCATATTAAAAGATAAGCCCATTTTTTATCCCTGCAAAACAAAAGAAAAAAGGACTCATCCGCTAAGCGGAAAGCCCTTAACTGTTGTTTCTCGTATGTTATGCTTCGACAATGTCAGGCTGCTGGTAAACCTCTTTTTCAAATTCGCCGGTTACTTTACTGGTTAGTATGCCTGAGGTCATCGCTCCGCTGACGTTCAAGGCAGTACGACCCATGTCAATGAGCGGCTCAACTGATATAAGCAATCCAACAATCGCTATTGGCAGGTTCATGACAGATAAAACAATCAAGGCTGCAAAGGTTGCCCCGCCCCCAACACCCGCCACACCAAAGGAGCTAATTGCGACCACTAGAATAAGCGTGAGGATAAAGGATATGCTCGTTGGGTCGACTCCTGCCGCTGGAGCCACCATCACCGCTAACATTGCAGGATAAACACCTGCACAGCCGTTTTGGCCGATGGTAAGTCCAAATGAACCTGCAAAGTTAGCAATACCTTCGGATACACCAAAGTCCTTTGTTTGCGTTTTAATGGTCATCGGCAAGGTTCCTGCACTTGTCCGTGAGGTGAAAGCAAAGGTTAAGGTTGGCAAACCTTTTTTCACGTAATTTACAGGGTTAAGTTTGGCAAATGATAATAATAGAAGATGGACAATAAATACAATAATGAGCGCTACATAAGAGGCAATCACAAACTTACCTAATTTGGCAATAGCTGCATAGTCACTCGTTGCCGTCACCCTGGCGATGATTGCTAAGATACCATAGGGAGTTAAACGAAGAATGAGTGTGACGACCCTCATAACAACAGAGTAGAAGGTATCAATGATTTTTGCGAAAAACTCCCCGTGCTCTGGATCCTTTCTCTTAACTCCAAGATAAGCAATCCCGATAAATGCGGCAAAAATAACAACTGCAATCGTAGAAGTGGCGCGGGCACCTGTTAAATCCTGGAACGGATTGCTTGGAATTAATTCAATGATTTGTTGCGGGAGTGTCATATTTTCGATTCCTGCAACTCTTTCCTCTAACTGAGCATTACGGGCAGCTTCCGCTTCTCCTTCCGTTAGCTGCACCCCGTCAAGACCAAATCCTAAGGCAGAACCAATTCCAACCGCCGCAGAAACGGCTGTTGTTGCAAGCAGTATGCCGATAACAAGGAAACTGATTTTCCCGATATTTTTAGTTAACTTTAATTTGGTAAAAGCCCCGACAATCGAAACAAAGATCAGTGGCATAACCACCATTTGCAACAGTTTGACATAGCCATTCCCAACAATGTTAAACCAATCGACCGAACCTGTTGTTACTTCATGTGTTGTGCCATAAATCAGATGAATAATATACCCAAAAATAATACCTAAACCCAAGGCACTAAATACACGCTTGGAAAAAGAAACATGCTTTTTTTGCATCGTAAATAAACCAAACATGAGTAACAACAACACCGCGACATTTACGATGATTAGAATGGTATTCATTATATTCCTCCTCTTTCAATTTTGGAAAATTGCAACCCAGCCTCAATATTCCAATGCACTAAGTCGGAATTATAATTAATAAGATCTAGACCTTTATTCATTTTTCAACAATCAAACGTTTGATATGGTAAATAATATGACAGGACAACACTTTATATTCCAAGCCCCTCACTAATTTAATCAAACGTTTGATTAGTTTTTCTGACTACAAAAAGTGGGCGTAAAAAAATGGTGTCAGGCACCGTTCGTGGACATTTGTCCACGAGCGGTGCCTGACACCAAACTAATGCCAAACTGATACCATGCTGACGCCAAACTACAATGTGATGGTAAAGGTTGTCCCCTTCCCTTCTTCACTGTCAACAAGGATGGTTCCGTCATGCATTTCGATGATTTTTTTTACGATGGATAGTCCTAAACCACTGCCGCCTTTGGAGCGATCTCTGGCTTTATCTGCTTTATAAAAACGTTCAAAGATATGAACCTGATCTTTTTTTGAGATGCCAATCCCCGTATCGGTAATTTTCACCACCGTTTTACCATCGACCTGATGGAAATGAACGCGAATCGTTCCGAGCTTTGGAGTAAATTTAATACTATTGTGAATGAGATTGGTCCATACCTGGCTCATCAAATCTTCATCCGCAGTGATAACGCCCTTCTCTAGGGACACATCCAGTTCCAGTTCCTTTTCTATCCAATGCGGTTCACATGCCAGTATAATCGTTCGTAACTGTTGGTCTAACCGATAGCTATGCCTCTCAAAGGGATGATGCTTTGATTCTAGTGAGGTTAACTTCATAAGATTATCACTTAATTTCGATAACCTTCTACTCTCGGTTTCAATGATATTAAGGTAATGGCTTCTTTCCTCACCCGAAAGTTGATTTAATTGAAGCGCCCTTGCAAAACCCATGATTGACGTCAACGGCGACTGTATTTCATGTGAGACATTGGAAATGAACTCCTGCCGCATCTCTTCTAATTGCTTTAATTGCTTTGCCATATGATTAATATGGTCAACCAGACTAGTGAATTGGTTTCTTTTACCGGAATTTAATTCAAGATATACATTAAAGTCTCCTTTAGAAATCCTTTTTAAAGCATCAAGTACTTCAAGAAAGAGATTGCGGCGCCTAGAACGAGTAAATAAAGAAATAAAATATCCTACTATACTCATGACGAATAAACTGATAATTACTGTTGCCATATGACGAAAATAATCGGATGTATGAAAATCGAATAAATGATAAATGCCGGAGACAATGAAATAACCTGCTGAAAAACCAAAAGAAACAAATACAAAGAAAAAGACAATCCCAAATACATGTTGAAAAAAACGCTTCATTTTCATGATCTTACCTCAAAACGGTAGCCTAATCCCCAAATCGTCCGAATCCGGAACGGGAATTCTCCGTCAGGAAACCGCTCTCTTAACCTTTTAATATGGACATCGACCGTTCGTTCGTCTCCTTCATAGTCGTAACCCCAAATGTCTTCAATCAGCACCTCTCGTGAAAATGTTTTCCCGGGATAGCTGGCCAATTTAAACAGCAGTTCGAATTCCTTCAACGGAAGGGTAATTTCCTTATTTTTAAAAGAAATTTCATGGGTCTTTCGGTTTAACTTAAATTCTTCTATCGTGATTGTTTGCGAAACGGTTATATTATATCGTTTTAATAATGCTTTGACTCGAGCGGTTAGTTCCATCGGGTCAAAGGGTTTCACAAGATAATCGTCCGCTCCCAGCTCGAACCCTTTGAGTTTTTGTGAGGTTTCTCCTTTAGCCGTCAGCATTAAGATAGGAATATCACTGAACGCCCGCAGCTCTTTGCATAATTCCCAGCCATCCATATTTGGCATCATGATATCAATGACCGCTAAATCGATCTTTACCTTTTCCAGCAGTTTTAATGCCTGTAAACCATCTGAGGCTTCATAAAGTTCGAATCCTTCTTTTTTTAAAAAAAGGTGGATTAATTCGCGAATATTGGCATCATCATCGACTAGTAGTACCTTCGTCATTCCAACCTCATTCCTTTCCTTCTATTAAACAGTTTCATTAATCCGTAATTGCTGTTCGGCAAATTCACGATACAAAGAGTGGGTCCTAATCAACTGTTCATGTGTACCACTGCCAGTAATTTCCCCCTTATCCAAAAAGAGAATTTGATCCGAATCAATCACGGTCGATAGACGATGCGCAATCACGAGCGTAGTTCTTCCCTTCATTAAATTTTGCAATGCCTGTTGGACAACTTGTTCAGATTTGCTATCCAGACTCGAAGTCGCTTCATCTAACATTAAAATTTTTGGGTCTCTTAAAAAGGCACGCGCAATCGCAATCCGCTGTCGTTGCCCGCCTGATAACTTAATTCCTCTTTCACCCACTTCTGTATCATATCCGTTCGGTAGTTCGGAAATAAACTGGTCTGCAAAGGCCATTTTGGCTACCCTTTCGATATCCGACTGGTCTACTTTTTTATCCATTCCGTAACAAATATTATCACGAATTGTCCCCACTACAATGGGACTTTCCTGTGATACATAGCCAATTTGACTTCTCCAAGAAAACAGTGAAAACTGGTTAATTGGTACGTGCCCTAGGCGAATCGCCCCTTGCTGCGGTTGATAATAACGCTCTAATAAAGAAAACAGTGTCGTTTTTCCACTTCCGCTCGGACCGACAATTGCTGTCACCTTGCCTGCTTCAGCGGAAAAACTGATATCTTTTAGTATTTCGTCCCCATTTTTATACGAGTAATTCAGGTGCTCTACAATTATGGATTGATTCACATTATCGACATCCCTCATGGACTCATCCTGTTCCTCGCTCATATCCATGATGGCGATAATTCGTTCTGTGGCGCCGGTTGCTTTTTGAAATTGGGTAAAAAAAGCGGCTAATTGCCCCATTGGCATGACGATTTGAAATAGATACATGATAAAGGCAACTAAATCACCCGTCTTTAATGCACCTGAGGATACTCTCATTCCACCGTAACCGAGAATTACCACAAGTAATACCATGATGACTAAACCAATCAGCGGTGTGATTAATGCTTGAATTTTTGCCTCTTTCAAGCCATATTGAAACAATTGAGTAATCCCGTTTTTGCCATTTTTATACTCGAATGCTTCTGCATTTGAGGCTTTGACTAAGCGTATTTCTGAGAGAACTTGCTGGAGGACTGAGGTGAACCGTGCTGTTTCGGTTTGCATCCCTCTTGACACCTGATGCATCCTCCTTCCAAGTGTCATTAAGATGACTGCTGCAAGTGGCAGTGCGATAAACATTAACAAAGCCATTTTCCAATCCAATAGCAGCAATACAACAATTGAACCAATGATGGAAATGGTTCCTGAGAGGAAATTGGCGAGGTGATCGGTAATTAATCCTCTTACGACGGCAGTATCATTAGTCATTCGGCTGACCGTTTCACCTGTTTGATTTTCATCATAGAACGGAATCGGTAAGACGAGTAGTTTTTTCCATAGACGGTCGCGAATTCCTGCAACTACGGATTGGCCGATATGATTTAATAAATAGATGGATATGCCGCTTGCTACTGCTTGGATTAAGAGCGCGGAAACAAGAAGAAGAATCCTTCCCGTACTTAAAGAGCTAATGGTAAAATCATTGATAAGGTTTTTTGTAAAAAGCGGGACCATTAGCCCCACTAAGGTGGTACTCACACTTAAAAGGAGTGCAATCCCCATAAACCATTTCGAGGGCTTGGAGTGTTGAACCAAGCGAACAAATTGGCGCCAGCCCTTCTCTTTCTTCACTTCTGTCATATATATTTACATCCCTTCTTCGGATCACGAACTTCAAACCTCAATTCTCGATTACAAACTGAATTATACAAAGAATATATGAATTGAATGTGAACTTCTAGTAAGCGGAACCGTAAAAAAGGTGTCAGGCACTGCTCGTGGACATTTGTCCACGCGCGGTGCCTGACACCCAAACATAACACCCAATTTCATTTTCAACTTGCGGAGGGTAATTTGATTTCGACCATGGTTCCTTCTTTGCCGTTACTATTAAACGTAAGGCTTCCGTTGTGTTGTTTAATAATTTTATTACTAATCATTAGTCCGAGGCCTGTTCCCTTTTCTTTCAATGTATAAAACGGCTCGCCTAAACGAGGGAGCAGTTCTTCCGGAATCCCGCAGCCCTGATCTTGAAATGCTATTACACACTCGCCTTCTGGCCCTTTTCGAAGGTTGATTTGAATTTCTCCTCCTTCTTTCATGGCCTCCATAGCATTCTTTAAAATATTAAGGAAGACTTGCTTTAATTGATTCTTCTCACAAATAATAAAATAAGAGGATTCTTCAAACTTGAGATTAAATTGGATATTACTCATCATGGCCTCAGGAGCTAAAAGCACAAGTGTCCCTTCAATCAATTCTAAAACATTCGTCCTATTTAACTCCACTGCTTGCGGTTTTCCCAGCGTAAGCAGTTGGCTTGTAATGTTTTCAATACGATCTAGTTCACTTAGAAGCAATTCATCAATCGTACTATCTGCTCTTTTATAAAGCTGCATGAAACCTTTTATGGTTGTTAGTGGATTCCTGATTTCATGAGCCACTCCTGCTGCTAATTCCCCGACAATTGATAGCTTCTCAGAGCGCAAAAGAATATCTTCTGCCTTTTTCCGTTCAGAGATATCCCTGCTGATAATCACAATATTCTCAATCAGGCCAGTCTCTCCGCTAACGGGCATACAGCGGGACTCAAATTCGATCCAATGTCCTTCTTTATGTCTCATCCGAAATTCCATTGATTGCGATTCTTTATTTTCATACATCTGCTTGATGGTATTACTAAACATATCAACTTCGTCCGGATGAATTAATTGGTATTTTTCTAAGCGTTCAAGCTCATTGCTCTGATACCCTAACAGATTTTCATGTGAAGGGGAGAAGTAAATAGCCGACTGCTCTTCATTCATCACGATGATGAGGTCTGAAGTATTCTCAGCAATCAGGCGATATTTTACTTCACTTGCCTCAACCATTTTATACATATCAGTTAACTTATTATTTAATCTAAACAACTTAAAATATGATTCAATAAGTAATACTCCGATAAATAATCCTAACATCACAAATAGTACATACTGTAAGTGGAAGACTGGTTTATCAATAAATATTTTAAACATGAACACAATGATTAGATAAAAAACTAGATATGTTCCAAAAAGGATTACACTTTTTTTCACTGCTGTGAGTCGTTTCGTAAACAAATGGATGACGGAAAAACCAATCATAATCATCGTCCATCCCATAATGGCAGGGGTCCATTGACCACTTGTCACTAGTCTTGTAAATAAAGAAATGACTCCTGTAATTAATCCTGCTACTGGTCCAAGATAAGCAAAAATTAGCATCACAGGTGCATACCTGATGTCAAAGGAATAACCTTGCTGCTGGATTGCTAACAAACTAAGGGCTGAGGAAACGACTCCTGCATAAATACTGACCCAAATGAAAGCATGCTTAAATGGTTTTTGTTTGGTAAAAGCACCGAAAACTAATGGGGTACTCACCAAAAGAGAAAAAATTGCGAGATTCATAATGTAGTCTAACAGGATCAAGAAACTCCCACCCACTTTATATGATGTTCAAAATATTCCCTCTTATCATAAACCAGTCCTGTTGCTATTTCCATACAAATTCTTTTTGCAGTAAATAATACCTAGGATTTAGTTCTTGTTACTATCTAATGGTATACAATTTACATTTCTCATAGAAACTAGTTTTCCCAATTTCCAGTAGTTTAGCAGCTTCCTGCTTATTACCATTTGTCATTTCTAAGGCATTTAGAATTGCTTCTTTTTCGACAAAAGCTACCGTTTCTTTTAGTGAAAAAATCGGTAATGGCTTTTTTGGAGTCATCTGGAGATTCTGGGGATTAGCTCCCTTAACAAAGTTTGTCTCTGGTTCTCTGTCACGTAAGTATAATGGTAGGTGGACCACTTCAATCGTTTTCCCATCTAGAACATTGATCGATCGTTCCAGCACATTTTCAAGCTCCCGAACGTTTCCCGGCCATGAATGTTGCATCAGTCTTTCTTCTACTTCAGCAGACAGCTCGATTCCTTTTCGATAAAATTTCCCTTCCATTTTTTTTAATAAACTCTGTGAAATCAGTGGAATATCTTCTTTTCGTCTTCTAAGAGGGGGGATTTCTATTTTGATCACATTTAATCGATAGTACAAATCCTGGCGGAAAGTCCCTTCTTCCACCAACTTTTCTAAATCTCGGTGTGTTGCCGCAATAATTCTGACATCAACCGCAATAGACTTTTGACCGCCGACTCTCTGAACCTCTTTTTCCTGCAAGACCCTTAAAAGTTTACTCTGCATAGAAAGGGGCATGTCTCCTATTTCATCTAGAAAAAGAGTTCCATTATTAGCAATTTCGAATTGCCCCTTTTTCCCACCTTTTTTTGCTCCTGTAAATGCACCGTCATCATATCCAAACAATTCTGATTCTAGTAAATGCTCCGGTATCGATGCACAGTTGATTGCAACAAAAGGCAAGGAGGTCCGCATGCTGCTATGATGGATTGCATGAGCAAATAATTCCTTTCCTGTACCGGAATCGCCGATTAATAATACAGAGGAGTTGCTCCCAGAAATTCTTTCTGCCAGCTTTTTAGTAGAGAGGAACGGAGGACTGATTCCTATTAAATCATTGAATTGGTACTTACTTTTCAAATCCTTTTCTACTTTTGTTTTATAATATTTCAATTCTTCTACTAGACCCTGTATTTTTGTTTTATACATCCGCCATTCCTCAGGCGAACGAAACATGACTGTTCCTAAGGCTCCTACTATTTCTCCGTCTACCACGAGAGGATACCGATTTGCTATCATTTCACTTCCATTTATCGGGTGAAGAGTGGCAAGCTCTTTTTGTCCTGTTTCGGAAACGATGTGCATTCGTGTGTTTTCAATAACATCCTGTACAGGCCGGTGGAGGGCCTCTTTAACGGTCGTGCCTAAAAACTCGCAATAGGCCTCATTGATATATAGAATCATACCATCATGATCAGTGACGACAATTCGTTCTGCTAATAGATTAATAATTTGTTCATGCCATTCATTAGGAATTCCCTCGAATCCTTGGTACATTCTTTTTCCCACCTTTGTACATTATAAAATCATTATATCAAACGAAGACTTAAGTTTGAGCGCCTAGAAGCATTTTGGCAGAATATGAAAATCCTATTCGAACAATCGAATAGGATTCACTATTTGACATTATTGCGCTGTGTAGCCGCCATCTAGAATGACCGCTTGACCTGTTACGCCCCTACCTTTATCACTTGCTAAAAAGACAGCATAATCCGCAATTTCTGTTACGGATAATAGCCTTCTTTGTGGAACCAGCGGGAAGAGCACCTCTTCGATTACACTATCTAAGCTGACGTTTCTTGTTTTAGCCAAATCTCCCAATTGGTTTCTTACAAGCGGTGTATCAACGTAACCAGGACATAAAGCGTTTACAGTGATACCGTCAGCAGCTCCTTCCAAAGCGGCAACCTTTGTCAAACCAATGACACCATGTTTTGCACTATTATATGCGGCCTTTCCGGCAAACCCAATCACACCATTAATGGAAGCCATATTGATGACTCTTCCAAAGCCTTGTTTCTTCATGATTGGGAATACATTTTTAATCCCGATAAATGGTGCGGTTAACATGATTTTGATTAGTAATTCAAATTTTTCAGTCGGAAACTCCTCAATTGGTGATACATACTGCATTCCTGCATTATTGACTAAAATATCAATACTTCCAAACGTTTTATAAGCTAACTGAAGACTATTTGTAAATGCTTGCTCGTCGGTCACATCACATGGTGACGATAATGCTTCAACTCCTTGCTCCCTTAATTCAGCGGCCACTTCTTCACTTTTTCCAGCATTTAAATCGGAGATTACCACTTTTGCACCTTCCAGTGCAAAGGCTTTCGCGATTTCTAATCCAATCCCGCTTGCAGACCCTGTAATAAAGGCTGTTTTTCCTTCTAATAACTTGGTCATATGAGAGTCCTCCTTAATAACTAGATAACTATTCTTCTATATTTACGCGCAATCTCTTTAGATAATCCCAAAAAAAGTGTAAAGACCAATAACAAAGAAAACGGCTATTGTTTTAATCACTGTTACGGCAAAGATGTCGCGGTACGATTGCTTGTGCGTTAATCCTGTAACCGCGAGCAAGGTAATGACGGCACCGTTATGTGGAAGTGTATCCATACCACCGGATGCCATGGCGACAACACGGTGCATAACCTCTGGTGGAATATTAGCCGCAGTAATTGCCTGATTGTATTTATCAGCCATCGCTCCTAAAGCAATACCCATACCACCAGAGGCAGAACCAGTAATACCCGCTAGTGAACTTGTAGTAACAGCACCGTTTACAAGTGGATTCGTAAAGGTACTAGAAATCCCATCACTAATTTTCGTAAATCCTGGAAGTGCGGAAATAATTCCGCCAAAGCCGTATTCGGCACCCGTATTCATCGTTGCAAGCAATGCTCCGGCAATACTGAGGTTTAGTCCTTCTTTAAAGTTAACTGTCACACGTTTCCAATCAAAAGCAAGTGACGTGATAATCCCCACGACTAAGGCCATTTCAATGGCCCAAATTGCTGCAACAGTAGGTACATCTACTGTATATGCTTTTAAGCCGATTGCAGAAAAATCAAAACCGTTCGGGTACCATTTTGGTATGTAGGTAATGAACACTTTATTTGAAACAGCTACCAGCACAAGCGGTACAAACGCTAAAATTTGCTTTAAAGCAGATTGATGAGTCGTTAAATCTGGAACAGTTACGTCCTTTTGATTTGATTCAGCTAAATGCAATGCAGCAGCAGTTTCGGCTCCAAATCCATAATAACCTTCCCCTGCTTTTGCTGCCTTTTTCCTTCTCGTTTCTAGATACAGGAGTCCTAGGGCTAAGACAAAAATAGCTCCAATAATTCCAAGTATTGGTGCCGCATAAATATCAGTTTTAAAGAATTGAATGGGTATAACATTCTGAATTTGCGGAGTTCCCGGCAGTGCGTCCATTGTGAACGTGAAGGCACCAAGTGCAATCGTTCCAGGGATTAAGCGTTTAGGGATATCCGCTTCCCTGAACATTTGAGCAGCAAATGGGTAAATTGCAAAAACAGCTACGAATAAGCTTACACCGCTATATGTTAATATAGCGCCTAATAATACGATGGTTAGCATCGCACGTTTGGCACCAAGCAGACGGACAATTGTCTTAGCGATGGATTCTGCAATCCCTGACATTTCAACAACTTTTCCAAAAATGGCTCCTAATAGGAACACTGGGAAGTATGATTTAATAAATCCGACCATTTTTTCCATGAAAACACCGGAAAAGAAAGGTAAAACATGGCTTGGGTCAACAAGTACAACAGCTAATAGTGCACAGATCGGAGCAAATAAGATAACAGAAAATCCTCGGTAGGCAACAAACATTAAGAGCCCAAGTGACAAAAGAATAATAAATAATTGCATTTAAATCCCCCTTATTACTTTTTTATGAGCTTCAGCATCCCCTAGGAAAACGTTTACACTCTGAAGTTCAGTTATTAAAAATGCAAGTTCCGTGCCAAGACTTGCAGTTAAATTCCTAAAAATCTAAATTTTCTCTATTATCTTACTAGTATTATACTAAATTAATAGTTTATTACTATACGTTACTAAGTATCCCCCTTTATACCTTCTTTAACAATTCCGTAAATTCGGAAATTTCAGTGCAAACAATTCCGTAAAAACGGAATTTTCCGCTTTTACGGAATCGATGCTTATCAACTAAAAAAAGAAGCATCAAAGGTTAAAACGCCTCTTTGATACTTCTTTTTTTGAAACTGTATATCTTACTAAATCATTGCTTAATTCTTACTCTTATCAATATTTTTCCAAAACTCTTTTGCGATTAGTTGATAGCCTTCTTTACTTAGATGAATGTTTAATGGATTTGGAAGGTAGGTTTGATAATCCTTAGCGATGATTGTATCTGTTTCAACAAAAGTGTCGCCATTTGCGATGGTTCTTGCTTCAATAATTCCATTAAATGTATCTAACAGTGGTAATAATGCAGCTTGTTGTGCTTGTGGAAGGTATGGAAATGGATTATAGTAACCCATCACATACACCTTAACCGTTGGATTTAACTGGTCAATTGCAGCTAAAATGGTTTGTAAATTTACGGCAACCGTTCCTAAAGCAACATGGATTCTAGATTGATCCGTTATTGCTGGTAATAAATCATTCGCACCTATATCAATTGTAATAAACTCAGCTTCTTTAATTTTTGTCTGAACATCTGCTCTAGTAAGAACATCGGTTGCTAAATTCGTTGATTTATACCCAGGAAATCCAAAATTCTTAAAGTCCACGGTATATTGGGATTGTTCAAAGCGGTTTGTAAGGTAATCAGGATAACCCAAATCAATTCCACCCGTAGGTGTCATCCCTGCTGCTAACGAATCACCTAGTGCTACATAATCTATGACCTTCTTGGCAGGTCCTTTGGCAAAGGTGGAAATTGGCACAGCAGTGAGTAATGCCCCGACGAGTACTGCACTTGTTAACTTTCGAAAAATCTTCATACACCGTTCACCCCCTTTTGTTCTTTATTAATACCACTTCAATCTTAACAGAGAACTGTTTTTCTGTAAAACGAATGATTGAACATTTAATAAATTAACTGTATTAAGCAAGATTGAAAATGTCCACGGACGGTGCCTGACACCATATTTTTGACATCTTATTTTGGACTATATTTGATATAGCCAACTTCTTCCACTAGCTTTTGACCTTGTGGTCCCTGCATCCATTCGAGGAATGGTTGGATGGTGCTCACTTTTTTGTTGTCCTTCACTGTAATTGCGTAGAGAGAGGCGGTGAATGGGTAGTTACCACTCGCGATGTTTTCAGGACTAGGTTCAATCCCATTAATGGCAAGCAGTTTAATATCTGAATTGGCCTTCATTCCTGTTGCAAAAAAGCGAAAGGAAAAACCAATCGAGTTATCGTAGTTTCGGTAGTCCGCTACTTGTTCGATAATCCCTCCCATTCCTTCAGGCACATCTTCTTTTAAGGGCTTCATAATCGGTGTATCGCCCATAATTTTCTCCAAAAGTGTTTGGCTTCCTGAATTTTCGGGGCGTTGAAAGGCAATAATTTTTTCATTCTTACCGCCAAGCTTTGACCAGTTTTTTATTTTACCGGAGTAGATGTCTTTAATCTGGGCTACTGATAAGCTATCAATTTTATTATCCGGATTGACAAAAAAGACAAACGCTTCCTTGCCAATTGGGGTCATGACAAGCTCTTTTCCTGCCTCTTGTGCCATTTGCTGCTGTTTCTTCGATGGCTCTGCACCGAAATAAATATCGACATCCCCTGTTAAAAGCCGCTCATAGGCATAAATAGTATTGGTAAAGGTAACGACTTCGCTTACCTCTTGAGAGACTTTTTCAATATTTTCATAGGTTGCATTCGCAAAGGCAGAGTAAACCGGGAATGCAGCTTCTGCTCCATCTAAAATGGGCATTTCACTTGGGTTTTCGATGGTAAAGGTTGAAGTAGTTTTCAGTTTTGGCAGGATATTATCTGGATTGTTTACATCATAAGGAAAGAGGTCCGTACTAGAGTATCCTCCTCCATATTCGAAACCATAAGATGGCAGGACCGTTTGACTCCGGTGCCAATGAACAGCCGCACCCGTACCCATCGCAAGGACAAATACCATTACAACAGACAACAGCTGCTTTTTATCAATGGCAGGGAGCCTCCTCCCGTTCAACAAGGCAAAACATAAACCTAAAACAAAGGAAAGCTCATAAGCTAACGGTGCCCCAAGAAATAATCTTCCCTCTCCCAAAAGGAGGGCGATAAAATAGATGGGTGCATAGGCAAGATGAAAGATACTATAATACAACCAAGCATCTGCTCCGTAAAACCCGCTGCTAATCAGCATAAATACAGCCCACAGTATAGCTGTATAGGCGAGGGGAATAAGGAAAAGGATCAAATTCTCTGTTAATTTTTCCTGCTTCATTAGTTTCTTGCTAACTAGAAACCCAGCGAGCCCCCCAACGATAATCAGGACGGGCAATGAGACCAATAAGATATTATCAAACTCCATTAGTATCGCTAATTCTAAAAATGAGACTCCAAGTGGCACAATTCCAAAATACAATAATATGAACTTAAGTTTTTTCCCCATATCCCCGCTCCTTTTTACCTTTGAAGTGATTATTCCGTTATATTGTATAGTGTAATTTTACACTTTTAGCTAACTTTTTACAATAGATTAGTATTAAATTCCCAAATTTGTAAGGGGGGAGGATTCTATCAGTTTTTCATGAGGGATCCAATCGTAAAAAAGAGACCCTTCCGCATCGCGAAAAAGTCTCCATCACAACCTACTTAAATTTAGCTATAACTATTTTGCTAACATCGTTAATACCGTATCCAATAAAACATTTATCCCTTTTTCGCAATCTTCCCATGTTGTTAATTCTTCTTCACAGTGGCTTTTTCCGTTGATACTAGGTACAAACAGCATCGCCGTCGGAACAAAGCTAGCAATAAACTGTGCATCATGGCCTGCACCGCTAACCATTCTTCGATTAGAATAACCGAGTGACTGGGCCGACTTTTCTAGAAGCTGGCAGATTTCCGGCTCGAACCATACGGTGTCCCGCTCCCATAATTTTGTTGTTTTAACCTCACAGCCTTCATTTAATGAGGTAACATTCGGAAGTGCCTCTATGAAGTTTTTAACCGTTTGGACAATCACCATGTCTTTATGGCGTGCTTCAAGCGTAAAGACGACCTTATTCGGAATGACCGTGTGGATGCTCGGGTATACATTCATTCTGCCAATCGTGAAGACCAAATCTTCATCTAGAACGCCTAACCGCATGCGGATTTCGTTAATTAAGTTATTGGTAGCAAACAAAGCATCTTTTCTCATATTCATTGGGGTTGTGCCGGCATGATCGGATTCCCCTGTTACTTCAATCTCATAACAGGCCATTCCCACCACACATTCGACGACACCAATCGAGAGGGCCTCTTTTTCAAGAATTGGACCTTGTTCAATGTGAAGCTCCAAAAGGGCCGAAGCCTCTTTCAATCGATTCTCCACATTCCCTTCGTACCCGCTCGCTTTTAGGGCTTCCCCAAAAGTAACTCCCTCTGAATCTATTTTATTTAGCATAGTAGACTTATCAAATTTACCGGATAGCACCCCCGATGCCATCATCGAGGGTTCAAACCTGGCACCTTCTTCATTCGTAAAGTTAACAATCGTAATCGGAATTTGCGGTTTGATTTGGTTCTCGACCAACGTTCGAACCACTTCTAAACCTGCGACAACCCCTAAGACGCCATCAAAACGGCCACCTTTTTTCACCGAATCTAAATGGGAGCCAATAAGAATTGGCGGCTTGTCTTCAGTACCCGCCAGTGTCGCATACATGCAGCCCATATCATCAACCGTGACCGTCAGTCCTAATTCCTCACAGCATAAACGGAAGTAATCCCTAACCCGAATATCTTCCATAGAAAAGGACAACCGTGTTACTCCATTGTTCTCTGTCCGGCCAAAGTTTGCAAATTGCTCTAATGTCGTTTTCAGCCTTTCCCCATTAATCACTAACTTTTGTCGTTGCATGATTAAACACTCCCTTTTTTAATATGAGATTATCTGCAATATTCAGAGGTAAATAAATCTCTCGGAGGTGAAAAACGTAAATTCATTTGCAAAGGCCTTACGAGCCAATTTGTATTTATGTAAATATTCAGTCAACAATTCAATTATACACCATGGACAAGACCTGTCATTAGACAAAACAGCAAATCTTACCCTCAAATTGTTTTATCATTTGTATGAATTGAAAACATCGTTAAATAAAAATTGGTGTCAGGCACCACTCGTGGACATTTGTCCACGAACGGTGCCTGACACCAAATTAACAGCAAACTATTAATCTATTTATTTTTTCTTTGCGTGTTTGCGCATGTCGAAGGCTACTGCGACGATGATGATTGCGCCTTTTACGATGAATTGGATGTATGGGCTTACGCCTAGGAAGGCTAGACCGTAGTTGATTACTTGGAAAATCAATACCCCTGTGATAACACCAGGGACGGTTCCGATACCACCTGATAGTGATACCCCACCGACGACGCAGGCTGCGATAGCATCTAGTTCATACATATTACCTGTGTTGTTTGTTGCACTACCTACACGTCCTGCTTCCAGTGTACCTGTTAAACCGTATAGAAGACCTGCGATTGTGTAAATGATGATAAGATTTCTTGCTACGTTTACACCGGAAACCTTTGCTGCTTCCGGGTTTCCTCCGATCGCGTACATATTTTTACCGAGTTGCGTTTTATTCCAAATTACCCAAATGATCAGTGATACGACGATTGCATAGATAATGAGATATGGAAATTCATATTGGCCAATTTTTATTCCGCGCTGTGCAAAAGTTGTAAAGGCTTTGCTTAAGCCACCAATAGGCTGCGCTCCATATGGCGGGCGGTCAAAATAAATCGAAGTTAGACCGTAAACACCAATCATCATACCTAAGGTTGCAATGAATGGAGGTACGTGGAATTTTGCTACAATGACACCGTTTAATGCAGCAATAAGACCTGTTGCTGCCATTGCAACCAAAATCGGAACAATTAGTGGTAATTCAGGCAGGTTCGGATACATACGATATGCATAATCGCCAGCCTGTAACATAGATGCTGAGATTACCGCTGCAAGTCCAACCATCCGGCCTGCTGAAAGGTCTGTTCCTGCTGTAATTAAGATACCGGCAACCCCAAGTGCGATAATAATACGCGAAGAGGATTGACTTAAGATATTAATTAAGTTTGTCATCGATAAAAAGTCTGGAGAAGCAGCGACGATCCCGACAACAAGAAGAATTAAAACTACATAAATTACGTTATCAACAAGCCATTTAGACACGTTTGATTTTTTCGAAGCCTGAGTATTCATATCCATTCCTCCTAATACAAAGCTGCTAATTGCATGATTTTTTCCTGAGATGTTGTGGCAGTCTCAACAATTCCGGCTGCTTTTCCATTACTCATTACTAAAATTCGGTCTGTTACACCTAAAAGCTCAGGCATTTCGGAAGAAATCATGATAATTCCTTTTCCTTCTGCAGCTAATTGGTTAATGAGTTGATAAATTTCAAACTTTGCTCCGACATCAATACCCCTTGTTGGTTCATCCAGCAATAAAATATCCGGTTTCGTTAGGAGCCAGCGCCCAATAATTACCTTCTGTTGGTTACCGCCTGATAGACTTCCAATCGATGTCTTTTGGGAAGGTGTCT
The DNA here is from genome assembly GCA_011250595.1 of Bacillus sp. MM2020_1. GTDB lineage: Bacteria > Bacillota > Bacilli > Bacillales > Cytobacillaceae > Neobacillus. Next base: position 48,344 of record JAANMP010000015.1, read on the forward strand.
TTACTTTCATGGAATCAATCACCCACTTGGTATCATCGGCCACTTTCCGATCAGATAGGAAACCGCTTTTTGTTTTATATTGCTTCATGTTCGAAATGATTGAGTTAAAGCTAATGCTTAGTTCAGGGAAAATACCCGTTGATCTTCTTTCTTCCGTAACTAGGGCAAAGCCATTTTTGATCGCTTGCTGCGGGGAATGATTTTTAACAGCCTTGCCATTTAATTCAATCTTTCCAGCTGTTAGCGACCTCATCCCAAATAAGGCTTCTACGACCTCGGTCCGTTTCGAACCAACCAATCCAGCAATACCTAAAATTTCACCCTTTTTTAAGTCAAAGCTCACATTAGAAAAAGAAGGCTGTGTTTCTGCTGTCAGGTCAGAAACCTTCAATATTAATTCGCCCGGCTTGTTTATTTTTTCAGGGAAGCGTTGTGAAAGGTCTCGTCCAACCATCAATTTAATAATTTCATCGGTTGTTAGGCTTTTCGAACTTTTTGTTGCGATATACTGACCATCACGCATGATCGTTACTTCGTCAGAAATCTTTAAGATTTCCTCCATTTTGTGTGAAATATAGATAATTGCTACATTCTCACTTTGAAGCCTTTTGATGATTCTGAACAGGTGATTTACTTCCGTCTCAGTTAGAGATGATGTTGGCTCATCCATGACGATAATTTTGGAATGGTAGGAAACAGCTTTTGCAATTTCGACCATCTGCATTTCGGAAACAGAAAGCGTACTCACCTTACTGCGTGGATCAATACTGATATCCAGACTTTTAAAAATAGCTGCTGTATCCTGGTACATTTTCTTTTCATCAATAAAAATGCCCTTCTTCGGATAACGACCCAGCCAAATATTATCCATAACATTTTGTTGACGTACCTGGTTTAGTTCTTGGTGGACCATGGAAACACCGTTTTCAAGTGCTTGCTTTGAATTGGCAAAAGAAATTTCTTTCCCGTCAAAGAGGATTTTGCCCTCGTCCATCGAGTAAATTCCGAATAAGCATTTCATTAACGTTGATTTCCCTGCACCGTTCTCGCCCATTAAGGCATGTACCGATCCAGGTTTTACTTTTAGGGAAACATTGTCTAAAGCGAGTACCCCTGGGAACCTTTTGGTTATATTAAGCATTTCTAGTAAATTAGTAGTACTTGATTCTGACATGAGCGAACCTCCTCTGAAACCATTTAGAAAAATATGAGATGCTCCACTGGATGCTTCTCAAACTTTTAAAGAGAGTAATAATTTTTTGCGGTATCCAGCTCCATTTGCTTGGAGTCTTACCCCGAACGAAGGAAAAGCGTCCGCTTTTCCTTTGTTCGAGGAGCGCCAAGGGGCTAATTGGCCCCCGGACAGGCGCTTCTGTCTTTTTTATTTGTATGCGTCTCTACCCACTTGGATATTTTCTTTTGTTACTTCGATGTAAGGAACACGAACGGCTTTTTTATCGTCAAGTTTCCACTCAGTTCCGTCTAAAACATCCTTACCGTTAGCTGCATTTGCTGCTAAATCAATGGTTGCTTTACCTTGGTTTTTCGCATCATTTAAGATTGAACCTACCATTTTGCCGCTTTCGATCATTTCAAGTGCTTCTGGAATCGCGTCAACACCTACAACTGGCATGAACTTGTCACCAGAGAAGTAACCTGCTTTTTCAAGAGAAGCAATTGCACCTAATGCCATACCATCGTTGTTAGCGATAACGAATTCAATTTTATCATTGTATTTTGCAATCCAAGCATCCATTTTCTCAGTAGCTTTCATTGCATCCCACATTGCAGTATCCATTGCTAATTCTTCTACTTGGATGCCTTTTTCTTTTACAGTATCAATAGCAAATTTCGTACGTGCTTCTGCATCTGGGTGTCCTGGCTCACCTTTAAGTAGTACGTATTGAAGCTTGCCATCTTTATTTTTGTCATATTTATCTTTGTTAGCTTCCCATGCTTTTGCGATCAGTTCACCTTGAAGGACACCTGATTCTGAAGATGTGGTTCCAACATAATAAGCTTTATCATAGCCCGTTAATACAGCTGCATCCGGCTCTTTGTTAAAGAAGATAACTGGAATATTCTTAGCTTTCGCTTTGTCTACAATCGTTTGCGCTGCTTTTGGATCCACTAGGTTAATAGCTAGTGATTTTGCCCCTTTGGCAATAAGTGTGTCAACTTGCTCAATTTGTTTGGCTTGGTCGTTTTGTGAGTCATTCAACATTAACTTTACTTTATCTTTTGCTGCAGTATCCATCGCACGGCGTACATAGGACATAAAGTTATCATCAAATTTGTAAATCGTTGCACCAACAGCTGGTAGCGCGTCGCCCTTGTCTTTTCCAGAATCCGTACCGCTGGTTGAATTACTGCAGCCTGCTGCTAATAGAATGCTAGATGCAACCGTTAAAGATAGAATTAAACCTTTTTTCTTTTTAAACATGTTGTCATTCTCCTTTTACTATTTAGTAAAGACTCTGGTAAGGCAGCATGACCGCTCCACTTAACCTTGGTGTAAGCCCTTACACTTATGTTAGCATGGGGGGAATCCCCGCAATAGGTCAAAAGTCTAGCATTAATTTGTGATTATCTAGACTTTTTTGCAAACGCTTTATTTTTTAGTGCTACAATTGACCTCGAATTAAAAATGAGACCGATCCACAGCTGGGATTGGTCTCATCGGTAAAATCTATTAACTTACGGTTACTTTGCGAAATTCAGTAGGCGATAAACCTGTGTGCTTTTTAAAGACGCGGCTAAAATAGTTGGGATCCTTGTAACCAATCGAGTAGCATATTTCCTTCAAGCTTTTTCCCGGGTCAACCATCTCAGCCTTAGCACGATTAATTCTTATTTCCGTCAAATAATCAATAAAGGTCATCCCGAAGCGATCTTTGAATAATTTACTAAAATAATAGGGACTAAGCTCCACGTATTCTGCCACTAATTCCAAGGTAATCGAATCAGCATAATGTGTCTCAATATATTCCTTCGCTTTATAGAGCATTCCCTTCGCATGATTGTTGCGCCACACCTGGACATGATGAACAACTGCCAATAAATGGGCCTTTCCTTTTTCAAAAATTGTCATGATCTCCTCAGACTCTTCTACCGCAGGTATCCGTTCATAGCTTATGCCCAGTTCATGGAGCATCCGGGAAACGAGAATAAACAATTCATCAAATGATTTTTTAACGAGTGAACCTTTTATATTCTTGTCATCTTCCAGCATCGTTGCAAAGGACTCAAAGATAAACAAGACCTGATTGACATCCCCCTGCCTGACAGCCTCTAAAAGCTTCTTTTCAATCTCTAATACACCTGATGACGTTTGTAATTCCGCAGACCCTTGTTTAACAGCAAATAAATACTTTCGATCCGGTGTTTTTACTAGGTGCTGTAAGGCCATTAGCGCTTCATGATAGGATTTATTTAGCTCGTGTGCATAGTTGTAGGGAAGACCGACACCAATCCTTAGTTCTCCATTAAATAATTGTTTTCGGAAAAAGCTGCTCATACCATCGATGACCCCCTGCGCAGTAGTTTTAAAATGAACCTTTTCCACTGCCTTTTTACAAAGGAACAAAACCGGTACTTGTGAGTCCGTTAACGGTCCAACCATCACTTCCTGTTTCATCACGACAGATTTCAGGGTATCTTTGAGCCATAAATACCAGTTCATTTTTTCACTTGATGATAATTCGGCCATACCCGAAGGCTGCAAGGAAAAAACCATAATATACCCTGACGTAATTTCCAACCCAAGTAGCTGACTCCATTCATCAAAGCTGATATCCTGAACTTGATTCACTAAAACAGTCGATACCCATTCTTTTTGGGCGATCGATACCGCACGGTCCAGGTTTTCTCGTAAACTTTGTTGTTCCTCCCGTTGCTTACACTCCTCGAGGATTTCACCGGAAACACGTTCTAGCGCCGAAAGAATATCTTGCTTTCTGCTGGGTTTTAGGATGTATTCCTTAACTCCCTGCTGCATCACTTCTTTTGCATACTCGAACGTATTAAAGGCGGAAACCATGATAAATCGAATGACGGGATCGATTTTTTTAATCGCTTTGACAGCTTGCACACCATCAATTCCGGGCATTTTTATGTCCATAAAAATAATATCCGGTCGCTGTTCCATGGCCATTTCGATCGCTATCCTTCCATTGGGGGCTTCTCCAATGACCATTACATCCTCTGAAGAACTGTTTATGATTTTCGTTAATGCAGTTCGCTCGAGGATTTCATCATCTACTATAAGAATTTTTAACAAGCTCACTTCCCCCTTTAGCAACCTCAGGAATGGTTAGTCTAAAATTTGTCCCGTGCATAGGTTTAGAATAAATCTCAACGATGTCATTTCTCTGATAAAACAGCTGCAGCCTTCTGATTACATTTTTTACACCAATACCATTTGAGTGACTTTTTAATTTTTCAGCTTCGTATCCATCCTCCTGGTCTGGAAATTCAACATATTTGAGCAATCTCCTTTTAACAGGTTCATCCATTCCGGCGCCGTTATCAATGACCTCTACATAAATCCGATCATTTTGCCGATAGATATGAAGACTGATAACTCCATTTTCTTCGTAGGATTCCACCCCGTGCATGAAGGCGTTTTCGATTAATGGCTGCAGAATTAAACTAGGTATCTCAATATCTAAACATTCATCCTCGATGTCGGTGTCAAACGTAATCCGCTCTCCAAACCGAGTTTGTTGGATATAAAAATACTCTTGAACAATTCTTACTTCCTCTCTAAGCGTCGAAGCTTTATTAAAATCACTGAGGTTGTAGCGCAGGATTGCTGCAACTGCTTCTATTAATCTAGAGGTTTCTTCGGCTTCTTCTAAGTAGGCCATTTTTGAAACCGTATTCAATGTATTGAATAAAAAATGAGGATTAATTTGGTTTTGCAGACTCTTTAACTCCAATTCTTTTAATAACTTATCCAGCTCTCCTTGTTGTTTGATTTCCGTTACGAGCTGCCTAAGGTTTGTACGCATTTGGTTAAAAGTTTCTGTTAATGGCTTTAGCTCGTCCTTTGTCGTAATTTTTATATCATCACCTGCTAAGTTTCCAATTGAAATCTCCTTAGCTGCATGTGATAACAGTCTAATTGGCTTTGTAATCCCACCGGAAATCCATAAAGCGAGCAAAGTGCTTAGAAAAAAGGCAGCTGCAAAAAGGGATATTGACACAAGCTTATAATAATGGTTTTGCTGCTCCATTTGATCATAAAATTTTTGATAGTCCGTCAACTTATTGTTTAATAACGCGAGAGTGCTTTCTTGAAGGAAAGAATTTATTTTCAGTACTTCATTAAAATGACTCGAATATTGATTAATCTCGTCCTGCATAAAAGCCCCAACAGTTGCATCGCCTTCATCTAAAAAACTGTCAATCATATTTTTATAATTTGTAAGTGTAATCTCATTCGTATTGATTACTTTATAGAGCCTCTTCTGATCATTAATAAGCTTTAGCTTTTCTTTTCGATAATCTTTTAGGTAGGATTCATCCTTATCTAAAAGATACCCGTGAAGCTTTTCCGTAAGTAAATTGGATCTTTGTGAAATATCATTAAGCAAAAGAAATCGTTCAAAGCTGTCATCATATTCCGTCACCATCTTTTCACTACTGTTATAAAAAAATAATCCGACTGAAGTTAACAAAACCACAAGCACTATGAAATAAAGCAGTAATTTTGATCTTATCCGAAATAACATCATTCCTGCTCCCCCATTCTGCCCTGCTGATTCACGGGTAGATCGCTTATTCTCAAAATCCGAGTATCCGTATGGACAATTGGCGGAACCTTTTTCCCCTCAATTAGATCAATCATCATTTTTACTGCCCCATACCCCATTTGAAATGGCTCCTGGACAACGGTTGCCTTAATGGTTCCCTTCCTTATCAACTTAAGGGTTTCCGGTAGTTTATCAAAGCCAATAATATAAATTTGGTCCTGTTTTTTATATTTTTCGACCACATGGGCAATTTCAATGCCATCTAAAGCACTTGTCCCAAAGAATGCGTTGACCTCAGGGTGATTCTGCAAAATTTGGTTGGCTTTTTCTGCTGCTTTCACTCTGCTAATCTCTGACTCTTCCACAGCAATGATATGGATTCTCTTTTGTGCTTTAACTGCATCCTGAAACCCCTTAACTCGCTGCTGCATATGGTTCGCATAAAAACTCCCCGTTATTATCGCTACATTGGCATTACCCTTTGTATCCGCTATCAAAGCTTTCCCTGCTAAAAAGCCGGAATAATAATTATCCGTTCCTATATAGGCCATCCTTTTACTGTTCAAGGTGTCAGTGTCGACCGTGATGACAGGGATCCCCTTCGCTACAACCCTATTGATAAGTGGTGTAAATTGTTCATCACTCAATCCCTGAGTAATGATTCCATCAACTTTTGAAGCAGCCGACATCTCAATTGTTTTTACATGATCATCAATGTTTGCTTGCTTTGGCCCGGCATATTCCAGCTGAACACCATATTTTTCTGCTGCCATCTTTGCCCCTTGTTCTACTAGTCTCCAATACTCGTTATCTAACTCCTCAGGGACAAGAACAATATGATAATTATACTTTTTCAGTGTTTTTTCTTCTTTGGGTAATTCATGCGAAACTACTTTATATCCATAAAAGATTGAAAATGAGCAACTCACAAGAAAAAATAGAATCCCAACTGTATACGCCGTGATGGACAATTTGCTCATAGTACCTCCCTAATTCTCAGCCTGTCTGACTATGGTTATTATACGAGAATTCCAAAAAATCAACAATGAACTTTTAGTGGCAAGTACCTCAAATCAAACAGCCTTCACTCTTTTTCAATGAAGGCTGAAGGCTGTTTCAATTCTATTACTTTTACAAAATATTATTTAGCAAGTCTTTCAAAATCTACTTTTGGGGACAAAACATCATTTACTTTTTCAACAATCATATCTCGGTCTACCGTGAAGGTCGCCGTGCCTTTAATGTCCTCTGAGGATGCCCCGACCTTTATTGTATATGTGCCCTTTTCAAGAACCCAGGCATTTTTCTCTTCATCGAAGGAAGCTAGGTCCTTGGCATTAAGATCGAATTGAAGCAACTCTCGCTGATGAGGCTTAAGTTCTTTAGTTTTGCCAAAGGCTTTAAGTTCAACTGCCGGTTTTTCAAGCTTTCCATCCGGGGCAGAAACATACACTTGAACGACCTCTCTGCCAGATAGCTTACCTGTATTTTCCACCATCACGGATACCTTAAGCTTGTCCTTAAATTTCCTGCCCTCGCCGATATTTAAATGGCTAATATCGAAGTTTGTATAGGACAATCCGTAACCAAATTCATAGGCGGGCTTCACATTAAACGTGGTATTGTAGCGGTAGCCTACATAAATATCCTCGTTATAGATCACCTGTGAAGGGTTATTAGCAGGTGTACCAGGGAAGCTATTTGCCGACGCCACATCACTGTATTTTTCTGGGAAGGTAGTTGCCAATTTTCCGGACGGATTGACTTTACCGGAAATGACATCCGCTACAGCATAACCTGCTTCTTGACCCGGTTGCCATGCTAATAAGATAGAATCAACCTTATCCCTCCAGCCGGCTACTTCGACAGGCCCGCCAATGTTCAAAATAACAGCTACTTTTTTACCCTGCTTATGGTATTGTGCGGAAACTTTTGAAATCATGTCTTGTTCTGCATCACTTAATAGGTAATCCCCTTTTTCAACTTTACGATCGACACCTTCTCCAGAATTTCTGCCAATAACGATGACACCGATATCTGATTCTTTGGAAGCTGCGGCAATTTCATTGTCTGCTAGAGGTTTTTCAGGAATAGCCGGGATGGACTTGCCAAAATCTTCACCCCATGGACTTGGTTTAATTTTATATTGTTCCTGCGAGCGTAGTGTATCGATATAGGTTTTATATTCCTGGAATACAGTTTGGTTTAGTTGGTACCCAGCACTCTTTAAACCATCTGCAATTGAGATGGTGTAAGCTGCATTAACATCTCCGCTTCCTGTTCCACCTTTAACAGTTTCGATTTGCGTATTACCAAATAACGTAATCTCTTGATTCTTGCTGATTGGCAGCGGCATATTGTCGTTCTTTAAGAGAACCATCCCTTCTGCAGCAGCTTTTCGAGCTGTTTGCGCATGTGCAGCTAAATCAGGTTTGTCCGTGTTTTGGTACTTTTTAAACTCAGGTGTTTGGATGACAATCTGGAGAATGTTCTTAATATTACGGTCTAGTACTTTTTCTTCTAAATTCCCACTACTAACAGCCGCTTTGATTAAATCGGATTGACCAGTTGAACCCGGCATAATCATGTCATTTTGTGCTTTCATTTGTTCGACCGGATTATTCCCGCCAAACCAGTCTGTCATCACAAACCCTGTGTAGCCCCAGTCCTCACGCAAAACAGATGTTAACAGGTCAGCACTTTGGGAAGTGTAGGTTCCATTCAGTTTGTTATAGGAACTCATAACAGACCATGGATGAGATTCCTTGACAGCAATTTCAAAACCTTTCAGATAAATTTCCCTTAAGGCTCGTTCTGAAACAACAGTATCTACGCTATTCCGGTTTGTTTCCTGATTATTAGCTGCGAAATGCTTGATCGTTGCTCCAACACCGTTCGATTGTACCCCGTTTACCATCGCAGCCGCCATTTTTCCTGCAATTAAAGAATCCTCTGAATAGTATTCGAAGTTTCGACCATTTAATGGATTACGGTGGATATTCAGTGCAGGTGCTAATAACATATCGACACCATACTCTTTCACTTCGTTTCCTTGGGCTTTACCAATGGCTTCCACTGTTTCTGTATCCCACGTAGATGCCAGTGATGTTGCAATCGGGAAAGCGGTTGTATAATAAGTTTGAGTTTGCCCCGGTCTTGTCGGACGTATCCGTAGACCTGCCGGGCCATCGGCAAAGCGCAGTTCAGGGATTCCTAACCGAGGAATTCCGAAGGTACCGCCTACTGCTCCAGTTACTTCAAATGGAGGCATTCCCCCAAACCCGGGCATTCCCACCCCGACAACAAATTTTGCTTTTTCCTCAAGGGTCATAGCTTGAATCACCTTGTCAATGGAAGCTGCATCTGTTAAGTAAGGTGCTGTTGTCTGTATTGTAGTTGTTTGATTTTGCTGTACGGTTGAAGGATTTTGACTTTGAGCGGATGCAATATCAAAGGTGAGTCCTGAGAGAAGTAATGAAGATGTAAGCGTAAATGCCAGTAATTTTGACCTTTTCTTTTTCCTTAGTCTTTTTAACATAATTCTAAAACCCCCATCATTTAGTTAATAAAACGCTTTCATTGCTAGTTTAACTTAAATTACTATTCTGATTATTAATAATTCTCTGGATTATATTGCGAACATCTTCACTATTTTGTTTTTTCAAAAGAGATTAAGAAATTGATAGAGTGAGTAGTTAATCCCCCCTGCATCTAAAGTCCTGTCGAATACTGTCTAAGGAATATGTATAAATCCTCTTGATATTCATTGAATTTACCGAATATTCAATCTACAACAATTTAATCTAGTAAATCACAACTTTATGCTACCTCTTTTAACTTATCGAATAACTCTTTCATGTTAACTTCAAAGTTGTAAGGGTTTTCATATAATAGATAGGGGTTGTTATGTGTGAAGAGTTATTACAAAGTTCTAAGTTCATCCATGTTTAGTTTAATGCTATTGTCATCAGGTTTTTCAGTAGTACAAGCGGAGGAACAGCCATCACTTCAAGTTAATGCTGCGGCTGTTACTTCAGACAATAGTGGTGTTCAGACCGGTGCTGTTCAGGAGCAAACACCGATGTTAGTGGACCAAGCTTCCATTCCTGCAGTTATTCGGGCCATGACGCTGGACGAAAAGGTGGATCTGATCGGAGGAGCTGGAGCAGCTGTAACTGGAGCGGCAGGCGGAACATTTCCGATTCCACGGCTTGGAATTCCAAAGCTTACTTTTGCCGATGGTCCAGCAGGGCTCAGATTTGGATCAACAGCAAATAAGTCGACAACTGGTTTCCCAATCCCCTCGGCATTATCTGCTAGTTTTAATAAGGATTTAATGTACCAGGTTTCTAGTGCGATGGGAAAAGAAACATTGGATTATGGCGTTGATGTCATCTTAGGACCAGCATTGAATATTCACAGAGATCCAAGAGGCGGAAGAAACTTCGAATATTATTCAGAAGATCCACTCTTAAGTGGTGAAATGGCAGCTCAGTTTACAAAAGGGGTTCAGGATCAAGGTGTGGGTGTTAGCATGAAGCACTTTGCCGCTAATAATCAGGAAACCAATAGACAATCAGTGAATGAGGTTATTTCTGAACGCGCTCTAAGAGAAATTTATTTAGCCGGATTCGAGCGAGTAGTAAAAGAAGCAAACCCTTGGACCGTGATGAGTTCCTATAATTCTATTAATGGACCTTTCTCTGCTCATAACTCTTGGCTGTTAAATGATGTATTAAGAAGTGACTGGGGCTTTAACGGAATGGTCATGACTGACTGGGGTGGATCTAAACAAAATGGTATAGCGATGTTAAACGGTGGTAATGATTTGTCGATGCCAAGCTTGAATGCCGTTGGCAAGTCAGCTGTAAAAGCAGCCATTTTAGATGGCTCATTAAAAGAGGTAACACTTGATACGGCAATTGAGAACATCCTTAATTTAGTAGTCAAGTCCCCTACCTTTAAAAAATTAAGTACCGTTGACAATACCAAACTTAGCGTAAGTTCTGACCTTGCTGCTGCCGATACAAAACTTTCACGAGAAGCGGCACCTGAAGGCATGGTTTTATTAAAAAATGATAATAAAGTGCTTCCTTTCGATAAGAAAGTGAAAAAGGTTGGAATTGTTGGGAACTCATATACAATGCCAAGCTGTGGTTTTGGTACTCCAGCTTCTGCGTGTACTACAGATAACGCTGCTTCAAAAATGTTCTTGATGGGAACCGGAAGCGCCTATGTAACACCAACTCATACCGTACAACTTCCAGAAGGCCTGAAAAATGGAGGATATATACCGGCTAACACGAACGCAAGTGGTGCTGAAATTAATGAAAATCTTAACGCTGAAGATGCAACATATATGGCACAAAATTCAGATATTGGTGTGATTGTGATTGCTAGAGGGTCTGGAGAAGGGGCAGATGGAAATGCAACAACCTTTGAACCGTCAGAAAAAGAATCAGAATTAATCAAAAAAGTTACTAATGCCTATCACGCTGTTAATAAAAAGGTAGTTGTAGTCTTAAACGTTGGTGCTCCGTTTAACACTGTAAGCTGGAGAGATTCTGTGGACTCCATTTTATTATCTTGGCAGCCTGGGATGGAAGCAGGTAACGCGCTTACAGATGTTCTTTCCGGTAAAGCTTATCCATCTGGTAAACTTCCGGAAACCTTCCCAGTTCATTTAGAGGATGCACCAAGTTATGCGAACTTCCCAAGCTCTGATGGCAATCCAAACTTAGTAAATTATAAGGAAGACATTTACGTTGGTTACCGCTACTATTCTACCTTTAATAAACAAACAGCTTACGAGTTTGGTTACGGACTCTCCTATACAAGGTTTGATTATAGTGACTTTACATTAAATAAAGATACCTTATCAAATAAAATAAAAGTCTCGTTTAAAGTAGCCAATACAGGTTCCTTTGTTGGTAAAGAAGCTCCGCAGCTTTATGTAAGTGCACCTGACGGCAAGTTAGAAAAACCAGCGATTGAGTTGAAAGCGTTTGGAAAAACCCGTGAGCTGAAGCCAGGTCAAAAAGAGACGTTCAACTTCTTTATTGATCCAAAGGATATTGCTTCATTTGATGAGTCAACTTCCTCTTGGATTGTTGAAAAAGGAACCTATAAATTCAAGATTGGAGCGTCATCCTCCGATATCAGAGGGACGCTAAATTTTAAAGTGGACAAAAATATCATTGCCGAAGTCGTTAATGACAATGGACCTGATGTGCAATTAGAAACACTATCAAAGTTCAATCAATAGAGAACTTTGGACATCCCTATAAATAACATTTTTGGAGGTAATAGAAAATGCTTAAAAAAATGAAAAAAAGGGCCATCGTAACCACAATGGCTGCAGCCATGACTTTATCTCTCAATACAAACGTCTTTGCTAAACAAATCAATACCCAGCCAACGTCGTATCAAACCGTGACAGAGATTGAAGATTGGGGAGCAGCAACCACGAAAGTAATTGTCAATGTTGGGAAACCAATACCAAAGGACTCTGTAACAACAGATACCTTCAAAGTACATGTAGCCAGAAGCGATAAACGGTTAAAAATACCGTTGCTAGAGGAAGGCGACAGAACAATTACTAAAGCATACGTAGCAGATAAAGACGGCAATCCCTCTGTCCAAACAGGCAAATATGTCGTCTTAGAAATGAAAATTGGCCCTGATGTATCCCTGGGTTCACCGCTTAACTATGATTGGGCGACTACTGGTTTTAATGATTGGATGGATATGAAATATACCATCACACAGCAAAAAGAGATTGAAACAAGTGCAGGAACGATTTCAGGGTTAGTTGTTGACCAATTCGCAGGGGAAACAAGAGAACTGGTAGATGATTTTTCAACGGGAAAGGGAACCTATGACAATGTTAGTTTAACATATGCGGACTATTCCCCAGCAAAAGACAATCATAGAAACCCGTTAATTATCTGGCTGCACGGCGCCGGTGAAGGCGGCACAGATCCAACGATTCCAATCTCAGCCAATAAAGCGGCAAACTTTGCTTCAAAGGATATTCAATCCTACTTTGACGGTGCCTATGTTCTGGCCCCTCAAACACCTACTTTTTGGATGGACGGTTATACCGGAAGAGGGGATGGAACCTCCAAATATGAGGATGCTTTAATGTCCTTGATTAAGGATTATGTAGCTAATCACAAAGACGTTGATACCAGCAGAATTTACATTGGCGGTGACTCAAACGGCGGTTATATGACCATGCTGATGGCGAGGGATTATACAAATTACTTTGCAGCAGCATTCCCAACATGTGAAGCCTTAAGTGATAAATTAATTACAGATGGACAAATTCAAAAAATGAAGGATCTCCCAATGTGGTTCATTGCCGCTAAATCCGATCCTGTAGTTATCACAACTCAATATGTTGAACCTACCTATAAACGGTTAGTCGAAGCTGGAGCAGATAATGTCCATTTATCATTATTTGATAAGGTAGTCGATACATCTGGTTTATATACCAAATTGGATGGCACTCCATATGAATACAACGGACACTGGTCTTGGATTTATGTATACAACAATGCGCCAACAGACATGATCAACGGAAAAACATCCACCATCATGGAATGGCTGGCAGCTCAAACCAACCCAAACTCTAAGTAAACAGTGACAAACAAAATGGTGTCAGGCACCACCAAAAGACAACAGACCAATTTGTCCACCTCACGTGGACAAATTGGTCTGTTTTGCTTTTTTCTTTGCTTAGAAGCTACTATTTCTAATGATTAGCTCTGTCGCAATAAATATCTTTTTGGCTGTTTTTCTGCCGGCTATTCGTTCCAATAGAGTGTCAACGGCGGTTTCCCCCATGATTTCCGTATACACTTTGACCGTACTTAAGGATGGAAAGACATATTTGGAGATACTGATATCATTCACGCCGATGATGTTCACACGTTCGGGAACTGAAATTCCTTCCTCCAGCAGTGCCCTTAATGCCCCAACAGCAATCGAGTCATTCCCTGCAAAAAATGCGGTTGGCAATTGGTCGCCATGTTCGTGAATCGCTTTTTTCATCAAGGCATGACCATCATCTGCTGAGAAGCTGCCTACATACATAAAAGCCTCATCCGCTAGCCCTTTGTCTGTTAAATAACGTTTGAAAGTCCATTCCCTTGGGTCTTCGATGAAGGATGTTTTATCTTTGAACGTTTCTCTTCCACCAATATACCCGATTTTCTCATGGCCCTTTTTTAAAAAGTGATCTAGTACCTTTTTAGTGGCCCGTTCAAAGTCAATAACGATCGAATCAAACCGATCTTCATCCGGTGAGGTATCGACAAAGACAATATTTTTGGTAATCTTAAGGAGCTCACTCATCTGCTTTTTGCTAAATTTCCCAATCGCAATCAGCCCTTGAATATCGTCTTCCTTTAAATCCTCATAATTGTCCTGAAAATATTTGGTCACCTGAATCCCATGCTGGCGGCATTGATTTTCAACGCCAAGCCGGATGGACATGTAATACAAATCTTCCAGCTCTTCTTTTTCGGTATACCATTGCAGGAGGGCAATTTTCCCAGACTCTGGCTTGCGAGTTGGTTTCTTTTTATATGATAATTCCTCTGCCACTTCGAAAATTCTTTTCTTGGTTTCATCCCCGACGGAAAGAGTAGTATCATAATTCAAAACACGGGATACCGTCGCAATCGATACCCCGGCGATTTGTGCAATATCTTTGATGGTAGCCATAAATCAATCTCCTAAAGTATTCGCAAAAAAACGATACACTGTTTTGGAATGGTATACTTCCTCCGGGTTTAAAACGACAGATGGAAACTCCGGATGATGGATCGCATCTGGAAATCCTTGCGTTTCCAGACAAACCCCCAAATGGTTTCTTGACCGGACACCCGCAATGGAATAAGGGCCCTCTAGAAAATTGCCTGTATAAAGGACTACACACGGCTGATCGGTTGTTACAAGAAGCGAGCGTCCGCTTTCTTCGTCGCTTAGAATCAACTTATTTTCTCCCTCTTGTGAAAAAACAATCGGGTGGTCGTAACCATTACCCACAAGCACATTTTGTGGATGTGATGAATTCAACCCGGAATACAGCCTTCTGCCGTGATTAAAGTCAAAGGGAGTATTTCTAGATTCCATCAACTTTCCAGTAGGGATCAGATCGTCTCTCAACTCTAAAAATCGATTACTATCTAATTTAAGAATGTGTTCAGAAATATCTCTTTTTATATTACCACTTAGGTTAAAATACGAGTGATTCGTTAAGTTGACTAACGTTTTTTGATCCGTTTTAGCTTCAAAAGTGATATCGAGTTCATTTTTATTATTTAGAATGTACGTAACAGTAGTGTCTAGATTACCCGGATAGCCTTCTTCTCCGTCTGGACTATGGTAAAAAAACTTCAACCCGACCGTATTTTCTTCCTCGATGATTTCAGTTTTCCAAATCACAGAATTAAAACCCTTCTTACCACCGTGCAGATGATTAGGATAATTATTGTCTGCAAGATGATATCCTTTACCGTCCAACTCAAAACTTGCACCGCCAATTCTTCCGGCTACGCGCCCGCAAACTGCTCCGAAATACGGTGACCATTCTGTATAATCTTCGAAGTTTTCAAATCCAAGCACAACATTCTCAAAGTTTCCCTGACGGTCAGGGACGATGATTTTCGTAATAACACAACCAAAATTCAGACAAGAGACCATCATGCCGTAATCATTGACTAAGGTGTATTCTTTCACGGACTCACCCTCGTAACTGCCGAATATTCTATCTAATATTTTCATCGATATATCACTCCATATTTTTCAAAAAGTAGCTAATTCCCGTTTTTCCCACACACCAAAATACCCAAGTCCGATTCATTCTTTTATAAACTATTGATAAACCGCCGGAACCCGGCTGCCCCTGTTTCATCTCGCTTATAAACTCCTGCATCTTCTAAGACTCTTGAAAATTTCTTCCCTACTTCTTCTTTTACCAAGCCTTCAACATTCGCTTCAGTGGCAACAGCTTGATAGCGAGTTTTTAACGTTTCGGCCCAGTCTAAATGATATTCTGCCACTTCTGCTGATTTTCCGAGGATGTACTTTTCCACTTCTCCAAGTTCTTCCTTTAATCGTGCTGGTAAAACAGCAAGCCCCATCACTTCAATAAGGCCAATGTTTTCCTTTTTAATATGATGTACATCGGCGTGAGGATGGAAAATGCCAAGCGGATGCTCATCACTCGTGCGGTTGTTACGCAGGACCAAGTCTAGTTCAAATACATCGCCATTTTTCCGGGCAATTGGTGTAACCGTATTATGCGGAGTCTCTCCGGTTCGCGCCAGAATTCCTACCGTTTCATCAGAATAGTTTTTCCAATGGTCAAAAATATGTGAGCCCGCTTCAACTAACGCGCTAATTTCAGCAGAACGGAGGCGAATGACAGACATCGGCCATTTAACCACTGAACAAGCGACATTTGGATAATCAGCCATACTAAATTTCCAGTCATCTGCTGCCTTTGCCATCGCAAATTGATAATTTCCGCCTTGATAATGATCGTGAGTTAAAATCGAACCACCTACAATTGGCAGATCCGCATTCGAGCCGACAAAATAATGCGGAAATTGTTCCACAAAGCTTAACAGCCGTAAGAAAGACGTTGAACTAACCACCATATCGGTATGCTTTTCTGACAAAACAATACAATGCTCATTATAATAGACATAAGGTGAATACTGGAGGTACCATGGCTGACTTAATAATTTGACCCGAATCATCCGGTGATTGGAGCGGGCAGGATGCCCAATTCTCCCCGCAAAGCCTTCATTTTCCACACACAATAAGCATTTCGGATAGTCCGTTTTCTGCACTGACCGCTCGAGTGCGATACTTCTCGGATCCTTTTCAGGTTTCGATAAATTAATCGTAATATCTAGTTCACCATACTCGGTGGCGGTTTTATACTCAATATTGTTGCGAATTCGCTTCATCTGAATGTAGTTGCTATTTTTACTTAACTCGTAAAAATACTCTGTTGCTGCTTTTGGATCTTGTTTATATTTTTCATAAAATAGTTGATTTATAGTTGATGGTCGGGCAATCAAACAGTTCATAATTTTACTCGAAAAAATTTCCTTTTCATCAAATAATTCTTTAATGATTCCTTGGTTACAGGCATAGTCCACGATTAAATCGAGTATATCAGGGATATCAAAGGGACTGCTCTCAGCAGTATCCATTTTCTTAAAATCAGTTAGATTAAGAAGCGAAAGAATTTGATTGCGGGCATAGACTTCATCTTCCCGCTGGATTAGTTGAGTTGCAATCGCTTGATTGATTAATTGTTGTATTAGTTGATAGATCATATTGGTCCCCTCTATGAAGAAGCAATTAATATCCTTAAATTGCTTCCTCCATTTGAATTTCTTTTGCTCCGTCACCAATACTCGCCACATAAAATTCTGCCTCGTAGCCTATTTTCTCTAGGTAAGCCGCCCCAACATTCTCAATAAAGTTCTCAACCTTTTCATTTGCGACAATCGCAATCGCACAGCCGCCGAAACCTGCACCCGTCATTCGCGCGCCAAGAACTCCCGGCTGTTTCCATGCTGCTTCTACTAAACTGTCCAGTTCAACTCCGGTCACTTCATAATCATCACGTAAGGAAATATGTGATTGATTAATTAATTGTCCAAATGCCTCTAAATTTCCGGCTTTAAGCTCTTCTAGAGCCTTAATTGTTCGCACATTTTCATAGACTGCGTGCTTTGCCCGTTTACGAACCGTTTCATTGGTAATTAGGTATTGATTTTCATCAAACTCTGCTTCTGATAACTGACCAAGCGCCTCAATTGGCAGCTTTTGTTGAAGTTGCGCTAGCGCCTCTTCACATTCCCCCCTACGCTCATTGTATTTCGAATCAGCTAATTCCCTGCGCTTGTTCGTATTCATGATTAAAATTTTGTAATCATCAAGGTGAATGGGCGCGTACTCATATTTCAGTGTTTGGCAATCCAGCAAGATCCCAGCATCCTTCATACCCATGCCAATCGCAAACTGATCCATAATGCCGCTGTTCACGCCAATAAATTCATTCTCTACCTTTTTGCCAAGCTTGATGAGATCGAGGCGAGGAATTTCTAATCCAAATAAGCCGTTCACTAGCACTCCAGTTAAAAGCTCAATGGAAGCTGATGATGAAAGACCAGCACCGTTAGGGATATTACCTTGAATTACACAATCAAAACCAGATGGAATTCCATATCCCGCTTCAAGAATATAACGGACCATCCCTTTTGGATAATTAGCCCAATTGTGTTCTTTCTGATAATCTAGCTCGTTTAAGTTAAATTCAATGATTCCTTTTTCAGGAAAGTTTGTTGAGTACAGGCGAATCAGCTTATCGTCCCGCTTTCTTGCTACAGCATAGGTACCATATGTGATCGCACATGGAAACACATGACCGCCATTATAATCGGTATGTTCGCCAATTAAATTAATCCTTCCCGGAGCAAAGAAAGCTTGTCTTGGTAAAACCTGAAATATATCTAAAAATACCTTATGAAGTGTCGTAACGTTCATGTCAAATACCCCCAGAAGTGATGTGTCTTGTTAAGTAACTTTAACTTCATTTTACTCTTTTTAGTAAAATTTTTCAATTATTTTACTAAAAATTTAACTAAAAAAAAAGGACGGATACATCCCCCCGTCCTGCTTTGTTCAAATCAATTAGCCTCTGTACTTTTTAAATAAACGACATATGACTGGAAGTCTCCGCCACGCTCGGCACTCCCGCCATTACAACCATTAAATTCTGTCGGAAGCGGCAGGCCCACGGTCATTAGTTCATCGCCATAAAACGTTCGCTCGCTGCCAGAGACTTTATACATTTTCGATTCATCTAATCCACTAAGACGAAGCGTCTGATGTTTTCTAGGATTTGGCGTTGCCAACACCTTATACCAGCCAATCAGTGCCTCTGACTGGTCTTTGTTCACGACCATCCATGCCGTTTCATTACTCGAAAAAGGACTCAACAAGCGATAAAATTGACCATCACGCATTAATCCTCGATGCTGTTTATAAAAAGCCACCTGCTCTTTAATTTCTGCGCGCTCTTCTGCAGTTAAGGTCAGTGGGTCCAGTTCATAGCCAAATGTCCCAAAATAAGCGGTGTTTGCCCTCGTTTGTAAGGGTGCCTGCCGTAATGTTTGGTGGTTTGGAACAGCCGAGACATGCGAACCCATACTATAAAGCGGATAGGCGAAGGATGTACCATATTGGATTTTAAGTCTTTCAATCGCATCCGTATCATCGCTCGTCCAAGCTTGAGGAGCGTAATAGAGCATTCCCGGGTCAAACCGACCGCCCCCTCCGGCACAAGATTCAAACAACACCTGCGGAAATTCACTCGTTAACCGTTCATAAAGTTGATAAACCCCTAAGATATAGCGGTGGAAAAACTCCCCCTGCTGATTAACAGCAAGTTTTTGCGAGAACGCTTCGGTAATATTCCGATTCATATCCCATTTAATATAGGCTAGGTTTGTTTGTTTAATGATGGCGGACATCTTCTCATACAGATAATCTACTATTTCCTGTCGTGAAAAATCTAAGACCAATTGATTGCGCCCCAAAGTATAGTGCTGGCCAGGCAGACCCACTGCCCAATCTGGATGCTCGGTGAATAATTCACTATTCGGGCTGATCATCTCCGGCTCAAACCAAAGCCCGAATTTCATACCCGTTTCTGCTATTTTTCCAGCTAAACTTTCTAACCCATTAGGAAGCTTCTTTAAGTCGACATGCCAATCCCCAAGTGAGGACGTATCATCGTTCCGCTTTCCAAACCAGCCATCATCTAGGACAAGCAGTTCGATACCTAATTCACTCGCAGATTTTGCAATCTTCACAAGTTTTTCTTCATCGAAATCAAAGTAGGTTGCTTCCCAGTTATTAATCAAAATCGGGCGCACAGCCTTCTTCCATTGAGCTTGAATGAGATGCTCGCGGTAAAGAGAATGAAAGGCCTGACTCATCCCGTTTAAACCTTGATTGGAATACACCATTACTACTTCCGGGGTTTGGAGGGTTGCTTGCGGCTTTAAATTCCACTTAAAGCCGAACGGATGAATCCCAACAGTAAGCCGAGCTAGATCATAGTGATCCACTTCTATTTGCATGAGGAAATTACTGCTATAGATGAAATTAAAACCAAATACTTCACCGGCATGTTCCGTCGCCTCGGGCCGTTTTAGGGCCAAGAACGGATTATGGTGATGCGAGCTGGCTCCTCGCAGACTAGAAATAGACTGGATGCCTGTTTCAAGTCGTCTTTCCTTTACATGGCGCTCCCGTGACCATGTACCCGCTAAATGGGTAAATACAAAATCTTTATCCGGAAGGTCGAGTGATGCACCCATTAATCGATCGATAACTAATTCCTCTGTACCATTATTAATTAGGGTGGCACTTCTCGTTAGGACAGGTTTTTCGCGGAAAATTGTATAATTCAAATGCAATTCCGCCTGAAGGAACTCATCTTTTAAAATGATTTGAAGTGTACTTGCGTCGTGATTGTCTTCTGTATAGGTGGCAGGCAAACCTTCAAGTCGCTGTTTTCCTTCTACCAGCAGATACGAATCATAGATGAAATTGGGAATATGGTTAGCCATAGTCTTACTCACACTGATCGCCGGCTCGCGAAAATCAGAATTTCCGTAGGCCGGGTATTCTTGACGCAAAGTTTCCAGACCAAAGGCCGGGTCGTCGGCGTATATGTGAGTAGTTGCCCCGGTTGGCACATCATACGTTTGCAGATGGGAGAAATCTTCGCGATGACGCAGTGCATTACCGTAATAAAGATGACCTAATTGTCCATTTTTCATCACATGGAAAATATAACTTATTTGACCGTTTGTTAAATGAAACTGGCTATTTTCTTGATTCACATGAATAAGCATAACTTTCTCCTTCTGTTAAACTTAGTTGTTGATTTCCGCTCCAGGCACTTCGCCTTCCGATACAATCAACTTGGCTATAAAATTTTTCAAAGCTTATTTATAAGGAAAGAGCCTGGCAATATCAGGCTCTTTTCTTTATTTGATCCATATCATAATTAAATTCTATTGATGATAAACTCAAATTCCATGTCTTTGTCAGCATGAATGAGGTGTTCATCATGGACCGGTGCGCCCCAGCTGTCGTCTCCGCCAACGCCCATCTGCTTGCCTGCTACCGTCACCACTGTGTAATGAACATTCGGAAGCTCAAATTGATGATTCGCATTCTCTAGTTCAAACGCTGTATACGGTGAAAAATTGCACTCCAATGGTTCAGTAACAGCAGAAATTCTTAATCCTTGTCCATCCTGGTTTGTCACACTAACCCGGCGTACTCCCGTGCGGTTGCCTGACTCTTGCGGCATCACATATCCGCTTAAATTCTCTGATACGCTGTTGCTAAAGATGCCAAGTTTGGCTCCCTGCGCACGGTCCGAGTAGTTTTCTTCAGGACCCATGGCGTACCATTCTAATTGATCATAATCCGCCGGCACCTTAAAGGATACGGCAAAAATCGGCATCTGTGGAAGATG
Organism: Bacillus sp. MM2020_1; assembly: GCA_011250595.1. Taxonomy (GTDB): domain Bacteria; phylum Bacillota; class Bacilli; order Bacillales; family Cytobacillaceae; genus Neobacillus. The sequence goes on from JAANMP010000015.1 coordinate 69,689, forward strand.
ATCTGCGCCTTGATAAATCGATTTCACATGCATACTACCATCGGCAAAAATCGAATAACTTATTTTCACCACAACTTCTTCACTTATAGATAATTTATAAGTAAAGGCAACAGTCACCTGACCTTTATCATTTTCGAGGTCAATTGCAACACATCTTCTGGTCAGACTGGCTGCGTACCAAAGCCCTGAATTGAAGCCTTGTGAGTAGCCGCGATCGTTATCCGTGGTCGCCCGCCAGAATAATGGTGCAGGCGGAAGAGCCATCATCTCTTTTCCCGCGTAATTAAGTGAAACGAGGCTGCCAGCCTGTTTCGAGAACAGGAACGTAAAGTCCCGCCCATGGACACCAATATTGACATCACCTTCGACGACTCTTAACTCTCCCTGAACAGCGGCAAACTTTTCTTCTGCCTTTACCTGAAACACAAATTGCCCAAACGCAATCTCATAACCGGCCTCAGCCCAGAGTGTGTTTTCCTTTAAGACCAAGGAGGTTTGAATACAGTACTCCCCAGAAGCACTCGTGACACCAGCAGGCAGCTTATATTCAGCTCTCCCCTCGCTAAGAGGCCCAACATTTACCTCAAGCTTGTTTCGATACAATTCCTTGCCCTCAAGGTAAAGGACGTATTCCAAATCATAGTCCGTTAGATCAGAGAATAGGCTGTCATTGATAATTGATACACCGGTCTGATCTGGGTTTAGCTTAAAGTTTTGATATAAATATTTAACTTCCTGCATCTTAGGTGAAAGTTCTCGATTAGAATAAACTATCCCATTTGTACTGAAGCCATAATCGGTTGGCCGGTCATCAAAGTCACCGCCAGTTGCAAAAAATTCCTTCCCGTAGCGATCTTTTTTGATAAGTGATTGATCAATATAATCCCAAATAAAACCGCCTTGATACATTGGGAACTTCTTTTCTAAATCTGTATATTTGTACATCCCACCGAGTGAATTTCCCATTGCATGCATATATTCGCAGCTAATGTATGGCTTTTCCGGATTATCATTCAAATATTCCTCAATATCAGCCGGCTTGGCATACATACGGCTTTCAATATCACTTGTGTCATTATATTCACGAGCATGAAATACACCTTCGTAATGAACTAAGCGGCTTGGGTCCACTCTCTTAAAATATTTAGAAACGTTAAGAATGACCTCACCTGCATAGGATTCATTCCCGCATGACCAAATCAGGATGGATGGGTGATTTTTGTCCCGTTCAACCATGGAAACAGCCCTATCCATAACAATATTCTCCCACTCCGGCTTGTTCCCGGGAATGTTCCAGGACGGCTCGACAGCCCCCATCTTTTGCCATGATCCGTGCGTTTCCAGGTTCATTTCATCGATTACGTAGACACCATATTGATCGCACAGCTCGTACCAATAACTTTGATTCGGATAATGAGACGTCCGAACAGAGTTGATGTTATTTTGTTTCAGAGTTTTAATATCCCAAAGCATGTCTTCCTTTGTAATCGCACGGCCCGTCCTGCAATTGAATTCATGACGATTCACACCCTTGAATACAATCCGTTCCCCATTAAGATGCATGATTTTATTAATGAGTTCAAACCTTCTGAAGCCCACATTTTGCGGAACAACTTCTACCAAACTGCCTTTTTCGTTATACACTTGAATATAAAGCTTGTATAAATACGGACTTTCTGCGCTCCATAATTTAGGACATTCAACGTCCATCGTTGCTGACCATTTTCCGTCATTATTGCTAATCGTACGGGATGATACCAAGTTGCCTTCTGTATCGTACAATTCTGTTACAATTTTTGAAGGAGAAGTGTTACCAGACAATAACTTGAGGTCTACTTTAAGCGTACCTTGCGTAAAGGCATCATTCAATTCCGCACGAACACACGTATCATAGACATGAATCTCTGGGACGGTATAGAGATAAACATCCCGAAAAATACCTGAAAAACGCCAGAAATCTTGATCTTCCAGCCAACCGCCTGTGCTTCGCTGATAAACTTCGACCGCTAGCTTGTTCTCACCATCAGTTAGGAATGGAGTAAGGTCAAACTCAGCTGGTGTGAAGGAGTCCTCACTATAGCCGACAAACTCCCCGTTTAGCCACACATAAAACGCTGACTCCACTCCTTGGAAAGAAATGTAGACAGGCTTATTTGTCATATTTTCAGGCACCGTAAACATCTTCACATAGCTGCCGACCGGATTATGGTCGAGTGGAATTTCTGGCGGGCGGATCTCGTTAAGACCGTCCCATGGGTACATCGTATTTACATATTGTGGTTTTCCATAGTCCTGAAGCTGGATATGTCCGGGTACGGTGATGTCTCCCCAGCCGGAACAATTAAAATCCTGCTCGTAAAAACGCTCCGGACGATTATCGGGATTGACACTATAGCTAAATTTCCAATTTCCGTTTAAGTCATGGCGCATAGCCATTGGGCCTGAGCTTTTTGCCTGCTCACGTGTTTCGTAGTACATGTGGTCCGAATGCGCAGGCAGTCGATTCACGGCAAACACATTCACATCGGTAAGCCAATCTATTTTTGGAATGGTTGTCATCATGATCACTCTTTCTATTTACATTTTTCCAAAAACCTATTATTTAACAGATCCCATCATACCAGCGACAAAATGCTTTTGCATAATGAAGAAGATGAGTGCTGCCGGCAAAGTCGCAATTACAATCGCTGTCATGATCATTCCAAAGTCAGGTGAGTAACTGGAACCGAGGTTTGAAATTAACAAAGGAATAGTTTGGTTCTCTGGCGACTGTAATACAACCAACGGCCATAAATAACTGTTCCAGCTGGCCATGAAGGTAATGATGGCTGCTGCTGCATAAGTTGTCTTCATTGTCGGAAGATAAATCCGAAAGAAACATCCCAATTCGGATAGGCCATCGATTCTCCCAGCCTCAAGGATTTCCTTCGGAAACATCTTGGTACTTTGTCTAAAGAAAAAGATCAGGTAGGCGGTTGTAACGGTTGGTAATATGACGGCTGCGATTGTATCAATCCCAATGAACGGTAAGGATTGTGAAATGGTCGCAAACATTCTAAAGAGCGGTACCATCAATGCAGCAAAAGGAATCATCATGGAAACTAACAAAATATTAAACACAAAATCCTTGGATTTACTTTTATAAATTTCAAATCCATATCCCGCCAAGGAAGCAATCAGCATGGCAAGGATAGTAGTTATTACCGAGATTTTTGTTGAATTAATTAACGCAGGTACAAGATCCACCGTATCCAGCAGATTGTGAAGGTTTTGCATAAAATGACTGCCAGGCAGCATCTTTCCTTGTGTTACATCTACAGATTTATTTGTCGAGCTCACAATCATCCATAGAAATGGAAACACAGAGACAATTGCTGCGATGATTAGTACTGTATAACTGAATGTGTTTTTAAACTTATTCATTATTATCACCTGCCGCTTTAAACTGAATGATAGAGAAGATGACAATCATAATTACGATCGCGTATGAGACAGTGGCTGCATACCCAAAGTCCGGAGTATATTTAAACGATAAATTATAGATATACTGAGAAATGGTCATGGTCGCATTACCGGGTCCACCCTTGGTAATATTCATGACCTCATCAAATAACTGAAGCGTACCAATCGTTGAAGTGATCGATGTAAACAGGATAATCGGTTTCAACATTGGGATGGTTATTTTGAAAAATTGTTGAACTGGCGAAGCCCCATCTATTCTAGCTGCTTCATAGATTGATTCATCGACGTTTTGAAGAGCGGATAAATAGAAGATCATATTGTAGCCTGTCCATCGCCAAGTAATCGCCACGATAATGGCAATTTTTGCCCAAAAGGGATCAGTGAGCCATTGAATCGGTTCTGAGATTAATGAAATTTTCATTAACATCATATTAATAATGCCATCTTGAGCAAACAAATATTTGAAGATGACGGAATAGGCAACAAGTGAGGTTACGCATGGTAAGAAGATGGCTGTTCGGAAAAAGCCCTTAAACTTTAGCGTTTTATTATTTAGTAGAACAGATAGAAATAAAGCCAGTAAAATCATAACCGGTACTTGAATGATTAGATAGATGACTGTATTTTTCACCGTGGTAAGGAATGTTGGATCCTTAAATAAACGCGTATAATTATCGATACCTGTAAAGGTTAGGTTCGCACCAACACCTGTTTGAAAAGATAAAATAAGAGCCTGAACCATTGGGTAGAAGTAAAACAAAAAGATCATTACGGCAGCGATAATTACAAAGGACCAGCCAATGACATTATTTTTCATCCGAGTTTTGCGACCAGAATTTGCTTTTGGAAGGGCTTGAGTGTGGTTTTCTTTCGCTGTTATCAATTTTAGTCAACTCCTTACGTTGTAAGTTTAAAGAAAACTCGCCGACTGGCGAGCGCCCAAGTGCGAAGACAGAGGCGTAGTTGCACTTATGCCTGATAGGAAAGTAATACTTTCCTATCGGCCAAGAAAAGAAAACGCCTCAGAAAGTCGCCTGATACATCAGATAGCTCCAATACATGAATGGTAGAAGCCGGCGAATTTCTAAGGCAAAATCTCTTTAAAAAGAAGATTTGTTACTTTCTAGCTTATAGTTTTATTTAATTTGTTCTTCTGCTTGCTTTTGAGCATCTTCTAATACTTTATCTAGATCTTTACCTTTAAGGTAATCTTGCATTGCCACAGCTAAAATGTCCTCAATTGCATAGGTGTGCATACCATAGTTTACTTGAGGAATTTTTTCTGTCCATGCCGCGAAGTCAGAAACCACTTTTTGACCACCAAAGAAATCGTCAGCAGCCATATAAGCTTCGCCTTCTGCAGCTGGCTTATAAGTACCAATAGCGCCCATTTCTTTATTCAAGGTTTGATAGAAATCAGCATTGGATCCAAATGTTTTGCCTAAGAAGTCCGCTGCCTTTTCTTTACCATCGATATTTAACACATACCAAGAGCTTCCGCCTAAGTTAGAAGCGTTTACAGAATTGGCGATTCCTGATTGTTTTGGCATCGGAAGAACAGCCCATTTGCCAGCTTGTGAAGCTTCTGCCTTGATGGATGGAGTAATCCAGTTACCAGTTGGAACCGTTGCAACGTCGCCGCTGTTAAAGCCTGCTACGAATTGACCCCAGTCAGAGACCGGTTTCACTAAATCTGCATCTAAAATTGCCTTATAGGTTTGGAATGCATCCTTTAATGCTGCGTTGCCTGCGATGTCAGGTGTAACGCCGTCGTTCTTTAAGTACCATGAACCGCTCGTTTGAATCATCATACGAATAAGGCCAAGGTCTTTTGGATCCTGTGTAAGCATTGATTTACCAGTTGCTTCTTTAACCTTTTTACCTACTTCAATATACTTATTCCAGTCCATGTTTTGTAAATCTGCCACTTTGTAGCCTGCTTTTTCTAAATAGTCCGTTCTAACGTATAGTCCCGTTACACCTGTATCGAATGGAAGACCGTAGTTTTTGCCATCCAAGCTGGTAGGTGCAATTTTATACTGAGCGAAATCAGCCGCTTTAAAAGAACTAGTTAATTCATGGAACATATCTGGATACGCTTTAAGGAAGCTTTGTGCCCGATAATCCTCGATTAAGACAATATTCGGAAGTCCTTTAGTCGTTCCTGAACTTAAGCTGGTATTTAGCTTTTGGATAATATCATCTTGCGCATGTTCAATTACTTTAATGTTTACATCTGGGTTTTCAGATTTGTAAGCTTCTTTTGCTAGATTCATTGCTTTAATGTTGAAATTTGGATCCCAAGCCCATACAGTTACTTCCTTTGTATCCTTGCCCTTGTCGGAAGTGTCTTTATTTGATCCCGAAGAACAGGCAGTTAGCATCAATATACTAACTAGAAAGAGTGCTAGTACTTTTTTCATTGATATTCCCCCAACATTCTAGTTTTGTAAGCGTTATCCGACTTACAAATATAATGTTATCACCTGAAAGGACCGAATCGTTAGGACGATATTTTTAAGGGTTGGTAATATTTTTGTAACATGAACACGCTTCCAATTAATTAATTTGGAATATTTTTAGATTCTATGACTATTTTTATATGGATGAAATCGGAAGTTCCACACGGACTTTTGTTCCTTCGCCCAACTCACTGGATATTGTCACCCCAAACGGTTCTCCGTAAATCAACTGGATCCGCTCATGAACATTCCGCACACCGATCCCGGAAAACATCTGTTGTTTCCGCTTTGTATTGGGTAGTTTATTTTCAGAAGAGATTTCCATTCCATCTCCATTATCAACTACTTCACAAATCAACGTACTTTCCTCCTGCCAGACAAGAACATTAATAAATCCACTCGCCTTACGATTGAAGCCATGAAAGAATGAATTTTCCATAAAAGGTTGAAGGATTAGCTTTGGTACGTGATACTCCAAGCAATCTGGTGCTACGAAATAATTAACTTTTATCCGATTACCATACCGCTTCTGATTGATAAGGACATAATTTTTTAAATTATCCACTTCTTGGCTTATGGTATTCGTCTCACTAACATTGCCAATGGTATTCTGAAGCAAGGATATCAACGCATTAATTGTGGCTTCGGTCTCTTCCTTTCCACCTTGCTGCACCATGAATTTTATTGAAGTTAATGTATTGTATAAAAAATGAGGATTAATTTGTTGCTGCAGTGCGGCCAATTCCGCATTGCGCTTTTGCTTTTGTGATTCCACCAGTTGATCAACATACAGATGGAGTTCATCAAGCATGGAATTAAAGGCATTGCCGATTTTCATGGTTTCATAGGTGCCGGCTGAAGACACATATTGGTGGAATTCATGTTTGGACGCATCTTCTATCTGCTTAACAAGACTCGATAACGAATTGGTCAATCTCCGTGTCGCTAGTAAGACAATAATTAGCGCCACAAAAACGATTGCCATAGAGATAAGCACGATATCTTTTTTATCGATGAGGTCTCCGACTGCTTTTTGCTTGTCGATCATATTAAATAAGTACATGTCAAAGGAAGGAAGATATTCCATCGAGATAATTTGGTCCTTCCCCATAAAGTTCTCGATGATATAATGGTCTGAACTCTTTTCAATTTTATCCGCATAGCTAAGCAAGCCCTCTGGTTTTTTCCCAATGAGCTTGGACCGGTTGCTAGAAACAATGATCCCCTGCTTGTCGACGACAAACACATTATTACCAGGGCCTGTATAGCTTGTGAAGAACCTTCTAAATTCACTTTCCTCAAACGCAAAGTACATTGATCCATAAACCGTACCGTTGATCCGTTCCATCAGCACCTTTGATGCAACAATGAACCGGCGATTGGTTCCATCATTTCGCTTGTCCAACTGGTAAATTAGTTTCTTTGGCTCCTTAAACGTATTACTGGCTAGTATGCTTGTCCTTAACTCTTCGTCCGTAATTGGCCAGTAATCACGGTTGGTTGCAAAGCTGAACCCATTTCTGCCCATGACTAGGATACTTTCCTCATATGCATCTAAATTGGTTTCGACATGCTTTAACTGCTGGCCCGTATTAAAATAGGCAATGAGCTTCTCTTTATTGCTGAATTGCTCATGTGTAAGAATATTTTTAATCGTATTGCTTTGAAGGAGATTATTTGATGCAAGGACGACCGAATAGTTAAAGGATTCGAAGCTTTCCTTGACCTGACTCATTACTTTGTAGTTCGTAATGCTAAACTTTTTTATAAAAAATTGCTCGGACATCCGAATGGTTGTCCAAGTAATCGTTATCGAAACTGTGATAATCATCATAACCGTAATGAAAAACATAACGATAAACAATCCGTTATGTTTAAAACGCTCGGGAATAAATCTCATAATTCACCATCTCTTATCTTAGTTTTTGCTTCCTTTTGTATTGGCTTGGAGACACTCCCTTTATTTTCTTAAAAACTTTACAGAAATAACTGTGGTCCGAATAACCAACCATTCCACTAATCTCAGAAATTGATTCTGTACCCTGTATAAGTAGTTTCGACGCCTCTTCAATCCGGATTCTATTAAGATATTCGATAAATCCTTCTTTATTATGTGTTGAAAAATAGCTGGAAAGGTATGAAGGATTAAAATGAAAATGTTTTGCCACCCCAGTAAGGGTGAGCGGTTCAGCATAATGTTCTTCTATATATTCGATTAAATTTTTCATATTTATATCTTCAGGCTCGCTTTGCACCGTATCTATGCATTTTTTAACCTCTTCAATAAAGGAATTCATTAGTTCAACGATGGCCATTGCTGAAGGCGCTTCATCAATCAGTTTAAAGTATGAATACTTAGCATTTTCCAAAGCTGTTACGTTATATTTCATATTACTGAGGAGAATCGTTATGTTAAAAATAATGTTGCCAAAGAAAGCTTTAAATTCAAAGACATCCATCGTATAACAGGTCGACAACGCTGTAACATGGTCCTGTAAATATTGAAAAGCTGAATCAAAGTGTTTGCGCTTTAATTCTTCTGTAAACCAATCTAAACTAAAATTTTCAGGTTTGGCAGGCAGATTAGGGAGATTCTGTTTCATAAAGAATGATTGTTCAGGAAAATAAAAGCGGTAAGCTAACAATTTTAGCAGACTTTCTTTGTAAACTGTCCCTAATCGTGAAAGGTCTGCAAACTCCTCCGTCATAGCCAGGCTAATTTCCGGAAATGACCGTGCAAGTTGGTGCGCCAATTTAATGACCTGTGGTAGATTCTCCTCGTTTATATTAATTAAGTATCCAATGATATTCTCTTCAACGCCTAGTGGCTCATGAACAGCTTGGCTTAGGTTAAGCTGAATGACCTCTTCAATTTTCATTTTAATACTTGTTTGAAATTCTGCGCTCTTTTTAGATGGGTGGTTCCTTAGATCCGCTCCGATTAAACAATAATGACTATATGGAAAAGCCAGAGAGACTAACTCTGAATCATAATTTACTTCATATCCTGAAATGAGCTTCTCGATAATCTGCCCAATTGGGAGCTTATGCTTTGATTTATTTTCCACTTTCTGAAACAAAGGGATCCTGCTTGATGCCGTTTTCAAAGCTTTTAACAGCCCGTCTGCATTGAGCTTAGGCTTTAATATATAATCAACAACGCCACTTTGAAAGGTGGATCGTACATAATCGAATTCTCCGAAACTGCTTAAGATAATAATTTCAATGTGAGGATATTTTTCCTTCACAATTCTCGTTAATTCTTCTCCATCCATTATTGGCATGACGATATCTGTAATGATGATATGTGGATCTGTGGCTTCGATTAATTCCAGTGCTTCTTGACCATTCGAAGCTTCACCGACAATCATAAACCCCTCTTGCTCCCAATTAATATAGTGCTTGATCCCTTGTCTGATTAACATTTCATCGTCTACTATTAATGTTCGGCATAGTTCCCCGACTGTCAACGCAATCCCTCCAGAAGATGACCTGTACAATTAGAAATTTCAATATTTTTATTATACTATATCGATATAGAATAGTTTTCATATCATTGTACCAATTCGATACACTACAACGGAATACAAATAAGGCCCTACCTCAACCATGGGTAGGACCCCGATATACATAGGCACTATTACTTAACAAATTGAATATATATATTGGATTTGTCTATTAATTCTAGGTCTTTCGGTATTCGCATGTAGAGGATGCTTTGACCATCGGAAAAACTAGAATGGTGTTCAAACAATGAATCCTCTCCAGTAAATTGGTTTACCGCAAAGACATTATTAAACATTGAAAATTCAAGTTTTACTTTCGTTGGATTCATTAAGGATAACGTCTTCCCTACAAGCTTCAGTCGAAGCGGGTTGGTCAGTTTGGTAATATCCATGTCATTTACACTCGACCTCGTTTTATAGGCTACAGCTTCAATTTTATGATCATTCGTGTTCTTTCTTTCCACAAAAATTTGTGTGCTTAGAAATTCGCCGTTTTCAACTACCACATTTAGTTTTTGCTCAGGATAATCAAGTTGCCATTTTTTATTGATATATTTGCTGCCGATGGTATCAATTTTTCCTGCTTCGGCCGCATTAATTAAAGCGATATTTTCTTTTTCTAATTCTTTGATATTGACGGTTTCCAAGTCAGTTGTACTTTTATCTGGGGTTACCGCGACCACAATCCCGCAGATAAGTAAGAGAGAAATATACCCGCCAAATATCCAGCGGACCCGATTGCTGTACAGGTATTTTCCCTTTTTATTGACTGACCTCTTCAAGATTTTGACGACAAATGCGGAGATAATGATGACAATAAACAAGATGATAAGAATGGGTATAAATGCAACTATGGTCATTGTCTAACCTCCATTCGATTTGACAAAACAAACGCACCGGTAAAAAGGAGACCGCAGGTAACGATTATTTTGATAATAAATAAAGAGATGGAGGACTCCGTAAAGATAAAGCTAAAGAAGTTTGTCACTACTTCCGTGTTCCCACTCGCCTCCCCTAGGAACAGTGCCCCGAAAAATAGTGCTGGCACCAAAACAACAAATACTTTATGAATCTGAACCAGAGTTCCGATAAAATACCCCAGCGCACAAAATAGAAAAACGTAGAAGGAGGTAGCAAGAATACCTATTAGTAATACAACCGGTCCCCCCACCACATTGGTGCTAACATAAGTTTGTTGCCCAACAAATAAATACAAGATCACTTTCATTAAGTAGGTAGACAGCATGGCTGTTAGTCCTCCAATAATGCTGGCCGTTAGCAAAAACAATAGATTGGAAAGATTACTGCTAAGTCTATTCGTCACAAAGGCAAAGTCATCATTTCGATATGCCTTCGTGGTAATGAGGATGGCGGTAATAAACCCCCACAGCATCGTGAAGAAAACAACAATATCTGCTGAATAATAATGAACTTCCACTTCGATATTTTCACTGCTTGAACCCATCATTCCAACTCCATTAAGCGAAAAGAGAATCGCTAGCAATTGGAGAAACACTAGTGTCATAAATACCTGAACATAAGCCTTCAGCTTATAGGAATATTGTTTTTTTACAACGGAGGACAGACTAACCTTGGTTAAAAACATCATCAATACCCCCTTCGGTTTTACTAGTCAAATAAACACATAGATCGCTACCGGTTACCGATGAGACATCCAGACCAGCAGCATGCGCATTTTGCAATTCTTCCTCAGAAAAATTATTTCTTACGACTGCATAGGACTGATCACGTCCGATACTTTTCGTGTGAATGATTTCTCTATCTTTTGTCCATTCATTGAAGATAGCAGTCTTCCCCTGGATTCCAATCGCCCACTCCTTAAAATCGGCTGCAGGGAGATGGAGATGCTCTTTCCCATTTTTTATTAGGAGGATATCTTCTAGTAAATCCTCGATCTCATTTAAATGATGGCTTGAAATAATAATGGAACGAGGGTGTACAATGTAGTCTTTGAGCAAGGCGCGATAAAAGTCTTTTCGGACCGCTGCATCCATCCCTGTTGTCGGTTCATCAAAAAGCGTTAATGAACAACGGGCGGATAATCCTAAAATCGTATGAAATGTACTTTTCATTCCCTTGGACAGCCCGTCATAATGCTGGAATGGGTTGAAAGAAAAATAATCGAACAGGCGATTGGCAAGCCCAGAATCCCAATTTTCATAAAAGCTCGCAGCCGCCTCAAAAATCCCCTTAAGACTTAGAGCGGTAGGAAGATTCATTTGGTCATGGATAAATATGACGTTGGCTGAAACTGTAAGATTGTTAAACGGTTTTTCCGAGAACACCTCGATGCTGCCTGATGTTTCTTTTATCAAGCCGGCAATGATTTTTAACAGCGTTGTTTTACCTGACCCATTTCGACCAATCAGGCCGGTAATTTTATTTTCTTCTAGTTTAAAAGATAAGTTGTTTAGCGCTTTTGTTTTCCCATAAAGCTTGGTAATTTCTTTGCAATCAATTACAGTCATTTCCCTGCCTCCCCATGTTCTTCCGCCTTTATCATTTCGATTAATTCCTCATTACTCACGTTTAATCTTTCCGCTTCAAGGACAATTTCTTGGACTAATCGTTTTAACGTTTGGTTTTTCCGCTTGTTCAGGATCATTTCTTTGGCAGTGCTTGCGACAAACATCCCAAGACCTCGTTTTTTATAAAGGATATTTTCATCCACCAGTATATTGAGTCCCTTCGCAGCAGTTGCTGGGTTGATATTAAAGATTTCTGCGAGTTGATATTGGGAGTATATCTTTTGATCACTTTCGAAATTCCCATTCAGTATCTCCCGCTCAAGCCACTCGGAGATCTGCAAATATATCGGTTTCGACCCATCCAAATTCAGATTCAAGCTATCACCTCTCACCTAACATAGTACATTAGTGTTGTAATGTAGTATAAAACAATTGGAAATAAAAAACAATACAATTTCCTAATTTTCCATTTTTGGTGTCAGGCACCACAAAAAGACATTTGTCCACGGCTGGTGCCTGACACCATGTTGGCGAATTATATGAATAAATTCCCAGTAGGTTTGGATACTATTTTTAAGAAGGGGTGTGTATTGTGAACATAAATTCATTATGCTATCTCGGATTAGGTATGTTAAGTATCATTCTTTTGAGTTATGTATGTTATAAAAGAGGGGTAAAAAGGTGTTTGCTGCTTTTTTTAGTGATGGTCGGTGCAGGGTACATCATTGAGGCGGTCATTTATAATTTTTTAGGTAGCTATCAATATTATCCGAAACTTATCAAGCACAATGCTATTTATGATAGTAATCTGGGAGCGATCGCATCGAATGCATTAGCCTTGCCTGTGACCGCCACCTTCATCGCAGCTTTTCACAAGAATTGGCTTTGGATTGTTTTTATTACCGGGATTTTCGCAGGGATTGAGTGGTTATTCCTAAAGCTGGATATCTATACTCACAATTGGTGGGAGATAGGATACACCTCACTAGGGCTACCTTTTTATTATATATTTGCAAAAATATTGCACAAAAAAATCAGGCTTCCGTTAAAAGGAATGATTCATTCCTTTTGTCTATTTCTCATTGTTGGGACCTTTGCGGGGAGCTTTCATATTTTTCCGATTTTGTTTTTCTCCAATCGATATTATGAATTGGGCTGGTTTGAAAATCAAGCGAAGGATACAACTGCTTTTGGGGCCATCTTCTATCTATGTGCCAGTCTCTTCTATGTTGCCATCGTGAAGTTTCATTTGATGCCCAGATGGTTAAAGTACATAGTCACAGCCCTATCTATGTATACAGCCACAATCCTTCTTAGAAAAACAGGTATATTGCACAGTCAAGTTTGGTGGGATACATCCTATTACATTTTATTATCAATAGCAGCACTATTATTTGCAGAAACAATCAGCAAACAATTAGCTAAAGGGACTTAAGGTGTCGGGCACCGTTCGTGGACATTTGTCCACGAACGGTGCCTGACACCTTTTCATACACAATTAAAAATGAAGCTGGATTTTTTGCGCTTCCTCGAGCCTTTCCTGTTTCTCATTAAACACGTCACTGGTTAGAATTTGAATCCATTCTATTTTCTTACTCTCCGCTGGGTCTACAATAAAGCCCAGGCTTCCCCGCTTGACTTGGTTCCCTTCGATTTCCCCATTTAAATGCTCAAGATACATATCCTGTTTCCAGTCCATTTTTACTCCTGTATTCGTTTCAAATAGGGCAACTGGGGCAAAATTCCGCGTTTCTTTCGATTTATTTTTAATATCGACACTTATTTTAATAAAATCAAATTCCTCTGCCTCCGTTAACGGGTGGTAATAATCAATTAGACTATAGTCTGGCCGGTAGTGAAGCAGTTTCATTTCCTTGATTGTAAACTCGATATCCCCCAAATGATATACACTATTTATTGGTTTGATCGCCTTTAAGGTTGCTTCCCCCTTTTCATCGGTAACAGATTGGCCTGTTTTCTGTAATGTTGAATCATCAGTCACCTGCGGGCTATTATAGTAGGCATTATGATCGTGTTCGGAAATCTTTTTTGTTGCTGTGGAGATTTTTTCTGTTTTTGAATCGGTCTTGTCTTTATTTGGTTGAATTGAAACAAATGAACAGCCCATAAGTAGAAAAACTAATAAAATAGTTATCATAGTTTGTTTCACATTGATTCCTCCCATTAAGTAAAAATGGCTTCGTAGAAAGATATCCCATTGCTGCTAAGACAACGGGATATCTTATTTCCAAATTCTAGTCTACCTTATTGTAAGGACCTACTTATCTTCGATGACTGTTTTTTTGCTGCCCTTTTCAAGAATTTCAAAGATGATTTTAGCATTGTCTGTATTGTCAATTTGACCGGCGAAGCGCTCGCTAGCAGGTCCGAATGCATATACATTTACATCTTCACCCGTATGGCCCCCAGTCGTCCATCCAGTGAAGGAACGGGTATCAATAATTTGCTCGATTGCATTATCGATATCTACAACTTTCTTAGCAGCAGCCGCATCTTTAACGGACTGAATCTCTTTATCCGTTAAAGGAAGATTAATAAATTTAGTCAGCGTATCTTTCACATCGGCGCCACTAGCAATTTGTTCAGCCATAAAATCAGGCGTACGCTTTGCCGCGTTGATTGGCGCACTAAACCAGTTGTACTCGCCTCGGGCCCCGATCGAGTAACCGCCGGTCGAATGGTCCGCTGTTGCTACAGCAAGTGTATGTTTATCCTTTTTGGCAAAATCAATGGCTGCTTTGAATGCTTTTTCGAAGTCTTCCATTTCACTCATCGCACCAACAATATCATTATCATGACCGGCCCAGTCGATTTGACTTCCTTCCACCATCAAGAAGAAACCTTTCTTATTTTGATTTAAACGCTCAATTGCCGAAGTCGTCATATCCGCTAGAGAAGGCATCTCTGCCGTCCGATCGATCATTTTTGGCATACCGCGTTTTGCAAATAAACCGAGCACCTGGTCATTTTTGTCTTTCTTTAATTCTTGAAGGTTGGAAACATAGCTGTATCCATCCCTTTTAAATTCATCTGTAAGATTACGATCTTGACGGATAAATAAATCAGAGCCGCCTCCCAAAAGGACGTCAATTTTGTGTTTTCCATTCACTCTTTCATTATAATAATCATCGGCAATCGCATTCATATTATTACGGTTTACATCATGAGAACCGAACGAAGCAGGTGTGGCATGTGTAATTTCAGACGTAGCCACGAGACCCGTTGATTTCCCCTGCTCTTTCGCAGCTTCAAGGACAGTTTTGACTTCAGATTTGTCGTTATCCACCGCGATTGCGGCATTATAGGTTTTGACCCCCGCAGCCATTGCCGTAGCAGCAGATGCTGAATCCGTGACATTTTGCTTTGCATCCTCCGGATATGTAGTTTGCTGTCCCACTAAGAATTTATCAAACTCAGTTGGCTCCACTCTTTTAGTAGACGGATCGTCTTTTAAATAACGGTAAGCCGAGGTATAAGAAACGCCCATACCATCACCAATCAGAAAAATGACGTTTTTAATCTCCGCATTATTTTTAGCTGCTTTATCCGTTTTGGCATTAGCCGTACCAGCTCCAACAAGACTGCTAAACGCTAAAGATGAGAGAACAGCAACTGGAAGAACCTTTTTCATAAGCTGTTTCTTAAACAATTTAATTTCCCCCTCAATTAAAGTTGTTATTACGCCTCTCATTATAGTGGGGCTGTATTAAGCAAATGTAAACAATTGTAAAGGCGGATTTCACTACCTAGCCTAAATATAGGAAATTCGTCTGAGTAAAAATACATTTGAGCAGAAAAGCTGTATTTTTCAATTCGTTTCCGGGCTGGCTTCTTCTGAAAACGACCTACTTTTTTTTATATATTCTTAACAAAAATTGAACAATTGAATAAGAGTAGACCCAACCGATAAAAAAACTGATTCGACAATGCGAATCAGTTTATTTCTTAGTTATTAATCATCATTTTTATCATACCTTCAACAAGAACTGGAACTTCTTCAAATGCACTTTTCATATGAAGACGTTCTGTACGTTTGTGGGCGTCTTTTCCGAGTGGGCCAACATTTAAGACAGGGGCTTGGAGTTCTTTCATTGCATCGAATGGGATGCTGTAACCACTGCCCCATATAGGGGTATTTGATTTAAAGACGGACCATCCTTCCCCATCGTCCTGATAGTTAACATAGCTTAAATCGCTAATTCCATTAAAATAGTGAACTTGTTGAACAGGCAAATTAAATTTTGCGAGCCCTTGCTCCTTCACATATTCTACACATTGTGTAATGAGTTCATCATTTGATGAATTTACCGCCGGATAATAAGGTGGAGCAAATAGCAAAACAATCGCCGGTGCAAGTTCCTGGCACTGAATTATTAGTGTATCTGCAATTCGGAAGGATTTCTCACGGTCATCCCATTCTGAATTTGCATGAATAGCTACTTTAATTGCTTCGACAAAATCCGGTCCAAACTTATTAAT
The DNA here is from genome assembly GCA_011250595.1 of Bacillus sp. MM2020_1. Classification (GTDB taxonomy): domain Bacteria; phylum Bacillota; class Bacilli; order Bacillales; family Cytobacillaceae; genus Neobacillus. Next base: position 86,108 of record JAANMP010000015.1, read on the forward strand.
TGCGTGTGTAAGTAAAGCTTCATAACGTAAGACATGCACTTCACCAACTGGGTCAACAGAATGCTCTTTACAGACATCCATATAGGCCCGGTTGCAGGTACTAGCCGCGTTAACAGCCACTTTTTCAAAGATATCCATAATTTCTTCCGCATTCCGCTCCATTAAAAACACATTATACAAGGCTGCTGCACGGTATGGTGTTTGAGTGGAATACTCAAGTTTTAAATCTTTTTGTTGAAGTGTGACCGGAAGCGGGGTTGTTTCACCCATCGCCTTTTCTTGGAAGCTCAAATTCCATTCCATCTTCTGCGTCAAAAACGATGCAATGTATGGTGCTGTGATTCCACTGAGAGGTTCACCAACATGTGTCTCTTTCCCGTAAAAAAGTGCGGATGGCATTATTTTACCGATAGAACCTGAGTACACATAGTAATTTTCGTCACCCGGTTCTTGTGAAAATACCGGTTCTCCGTTCAAGAATAGCTTATAGGTGAGATCATGCTTTCCCTTTAGTTCTAATAATTTCGGTACTGCTGCACGCATCCCCGCCGAATTTACTTCCTCATCTGGCACGGTTAACAAGAGGAGATTAATCGGCCATTGTTCGACAGTTGCCTTTTCAATTAATCCCATATGCATTACAAGGCCCATTTTCATATCCATCGTGCCTCTGCCGAATAAATATTCTCCAGATTTCAGATCCTGCACCACATCTTCCGGTAACCCGTCCAATCTTTCATGGAACAAGTTGGTTAGCTCTTCTGGCTGATAAGCAAAATCCTCTAGATCTCCATATTCCTCCGTATTCACTGTATCAAAATGACTAATGAGAACGATGGTTTCTTTTGCATTTGGATGTTTAAATAAAGCAGTTAAAAACCGCCTGCCCTGATCGGCATCGTGAAGAAGCAAATGAGTAGGATTTTCCTGAAAATAGCCCAACCCTCGTAGTTTTGCTTCTACCTTTGAAGGAAAATTACGTTCACCCTCTGTTAATGTCATGCTTCTCCAGCTCACCACTTCGCACAAAAGCTCACGAAGTGCCTCTGGTGTCCCCCAATTTAGCTGATTCATTACCCGATTACTCCTTTAATTAATTACAAAATGGTGATCACAACTGTCCACCTAAGATGGACAAATGCAGCCAACTGTCCACGAGTGGTGCCTGACACCCTATCGATAGTCCACATCATTATTTGCGATCAATTTGTCCTTTTTATTCTTAAAATAATAGGAAATATAGCATACGGCTAAAAATCCTAAACCCACTAGTAATCCGATTAATTGGGTCGGATCAAAGGCCAAGAATATTAAGATTGAAACGCAGAATACGATACAAATAATTGGTATTAATGGATAAAATGGGACTTTATATTGTAACTCCTCTAATTTTCCGCCATCTTGCAGATATTTCCTCCGAAACAACAACTGTGAAAGGGCAATGCCGATCCACGAAATCGTTACAGAAATGCCGGCAATCGACATTAACAATACAAACACTGTGTCGGCTGCAATGAAGCTAGTTAGCAAGGATAATAGAGAAAAAACCATCGTAAATACTAGAGCAGCAAATGGAACCTTGCGTTTTGATAGCTTTCCAAACCGTTTTGGAGCCATTCCATCTTGCGCCATCGCCCAGAGTAAACGGGTCGACGCGTAAATACATGAGTTTCCAACCGATAATATTGCTGTCAGTATAACAAAGTTCATAATATCTGGTGCGAAAGGAATACCTGCCATATCCATAAGGGTTACGAATGGACTTTCCAATAATCCCAGTTCCTTGGATGGGAAAATGGCGGATAATATAACAATAGAGGCTAGATAAAAGACGATAATTCTAAAAAGGACGTTTCGAATGGCTCGGGGAATATTCTTTTCCGGCTCCTCGCTTTCCCCAGCAGCAATTCCAATCAATTCAGATCCTTGATAGGAAAAGATAACATTCATCATCGTAACAAAAAGGATGACAAAACCTGCAGGGAACAATCCAGATGGTACTAAGTTTTCTAAAAATGGTGCGGGACGGTCGGCCAATGGAATGATTCCAAAAATAGCAGCGAAACCAATAATAATAAAGAAAATAACAGCAACCACTTTAATACCTGCAAACCAATATTCTGCCTCTGCGAATCCTCTGGTTGTAAGAGCATTGAGGAAAAATAACAGGGCGATGAAAACAGCACACCATATCCAGACTGAAACATCAGGAAACCACCGTTTCATTAGGATTCCTGCCGCGGTAAATTCAACCCCAGCCGTTGTGGCTGAACCAACGAAATACATCCATCCTAACGAAAATCCAGCGGAAGGACTAATAAATTTACTTGCATATGTTTGAAATGAGCCTGTTACAGGCATGTGGACAGCCAGTTCCCCTAGGCACACCATGACCAAGTATAAAATGATCCCACCAAATAAATAACCTATTAATGCACCACCAGCTCCGGCCTGATTAATGGTATAGCCAGCATTTAAAAACAACCCTGTTCCTATGACTCCACCTAACGAAAGCATAAACAAATGACGACGTTTCATTGATCGATTTAATTGATTCTGCTGATCCTCTCGTTCAACCATCTTCCACACACCCCTTGTCCATAAGCATTCTCCAATGTTCCTTAAAAACGTAGTGATAAACAGCTTAAGCCGCCATCTAATTTACGAAATTCAGACACGTCGAGCTCAATCGTCTGAAAACCAGCCTCGTTCATTTTTTGCTTTGTTTGAGGAAAACCTGCTGGAATGATGACATAGTCGTTTACACGAATACAATTTGCTGCATACTCCTCTTCGGGTGGAACGATAATTTTCGTATAGGAATTAAAAACTGGATGATCAATAAATTCGCCTGCAACAACAATTGTATGATTTCCAAGATAAGAAATACCTGTTTTAAGGTGGAAAAACTTTTCTAGTTGAACAATAGTCGCCTGGTAATGTTCCAATTCAAGAATTTGTTTTAATTGTTCAGCCCCTTCCAAATTTGTTCTTTCAGAAAGTCCTAAATAAAAATGATTTTCAATTTGTAAAATATCGCCGCCGTCAAGGGTTCCTGGTGACTTGATATAATAGATGTTTTCATAATGGGACTTTATTGTCGACTCCATCTCGATAATTTCCCCGTTACGTGAAGGGGCCCCTGGGTTTGAAATAACCGCAAACTTAGGTGTCAGCACTGCCGTGTCTTCTACAAAGGTGGAGTCTGGGAAATCCGTATGACTAGGCAGGACGGTTACTTCTACCCCACAGGTTTTTAGTGCATCAATGTAAGCGTTATGCTGCTCAAGTGCCTTTTCTAAAATAGGACTTCCTAGATTAGAAGTCGTTAAGCCATGGATATAGCTCTCCCCGGGTGTTTTGACAATTGTATTTTTAAACATATTTCTTCCTCCTTTAGTTATGTGCGGATAACAGGGCAGGTGAGACATGTTGGACCACCTGTACCTAAATAAGAGATTTCGTTTCCTTCATATTCATAGACGGTTGCTCCCGCATCCATTAATTTTTGCTTAGTGTAAGGGCTTCCAGAAACTATCATACAAATTCTCGGTGCCAAGGCAAGGACATTACAACCTAGTTGATGATACTCTTCGTCGGGAACTTCAATTAGCTCAAAGCCACGCTTGATCAGAATTTGTCTTAAAAAGACTGGCATTAATCTCGAATAAACAACAGCTAGGTTTTCATCGACGATACTAATAAAAGACATAAGATGTAGACATTCGTCCTCACCTTGGTCATGCGGAAGCTGGACAACGATACATTCGTCTACTAAACCTTTAGTTATTTCCTTGATTTGGTGGATCGCTTCATCATTCGTTCGATAGCCACGGCCAATTAATAATGTACGATCATCCAGCCAAACAAGATCTCCCCCATCAGCTAATGCTTCACCAGTAAGTTCACCTAAAATAGGAATGTCCTTTTCTTTTAAAAATTGTTTGTACACTTCGGCTTCAGGCTGCCGTAATTCTTTCCCTGATTTTAAAATAATGGCACCCTTTTTCGTAAATTTAACAGGGTCATGGGCATAGAGAGAATCTAATCCCACAAGTTCAGACGCGGGTAAATATTCAATATGATCTACATGCTGTTTAATAATAGAAAGAAACTGTTCAAATTCATGCTCTGCTTTTGAAAAATCAGGTTCATGAATATAGTTGAATTTTTTCCATTCCTTTTTTAAATGTTCTTGACTAATAAAAGCTTCTTTTGGGTGTTTAACAATAACGGTGTTGAGTTTTTTATACATAGATGATGCCAAAGAAGATCCTCCTTTCTTTTTCCGTATAATGGAATCCGTTTCCCCTGACAGGAAAACTTATAATATGATATTATAGTAGTAATAATTTCATGTCAATTATATTTTGAATTTACTGAATAATCGTTTTCATTATTTTTTTGATACTTAATTTAAATAGGAGCTGGAGATATGCAAACTATCGATCGAGCCATGCAGGTGATCAAAGTTCTTGTTGGAAATGAAACAAAGAAATGGTTTTCAATTACTGATTTATCTAAGGAGTGTGACCTTCCTGTAAGCACAATGCATCGTCTATTACAATCAATGAAAAAACATGGACTTATACAACAGGATCCAAATCTAAAACATTATTCAATGGGGAACACCTGGTTAGAATATGGCTTACAGATGTATGATACCTTTGATTTTGTAGGATTAATTCGGCCCGAGATGGAAAAATTAATGCTTGAGGTAGAAGAGAGTATTTATTTCAGTAAACCAATTGGCCTAGAATCATTAATCGTTGAAAGAATTGACTGCCAGCAAAATCCGATCCGCATTTATGATCAATTAGGATTACGCATTCCACTAAACATTGGAGCAGCAAATAGAGTCATTTTAGCCCATATGCCCCCAAGTGAAAGGCTAAAAATCGTAAATGAGTTAGTAGCCGCAGAAGATAGAGATACTTTTTTAACTGCATTAAATCAAATAGTGAAAGTGGGCTATGGGGAGAGCCACGGGGAGAGAACAGAAGGCACATCATCAGTAGCTGCGCCTATTTTTAACCAAATAAATGAACTAATTGGCGCTATTAGTATAGGTTATGTCAATTTCAACATAACGGAAGAACGAAAAAACTTCCTAATCGAGAGAGTCATCGCGTACGGAAAGCAAATTTCCACCAAACTTCGATTCAAATAGGTTCCGTATTTAAATCAAGTGTCTGAAATAGATTATTGGGGGATTCGAACTAAAAAGGACGGTGTCAGGCACCACTTGTGGACATTTGTCCACGAGTGGTGCCTGACACTGTTTTCTGATAGTATTTTTGAATAGAATTATATTTTCATATGGATATGAATAGAGGATTGAGGGACACAGTTTATGTTGAGGAACAAGAATGTTTGGATTTTGTTAACAGGGGAATTTATCGCCGGACTTGGGTTGTGGCTCGGCATTATTGGTAATTTGGAATTTATGCAAGCAAAGCTGCCTTCAGACTTCTTAAAATCTCTCCTTCTCGCAGCAGGGCTTCTTGCCGGGATTGCGATTGGACCCTATGCAGGCAGACTTACAGACGAAGCCAGTAAGAAAACCGTTATGCTAATTGCTGGATTTGTTAGAGCTATTAGTGTCATTTTTATGTTAATTGCGATTGCGACTGGCTCCATTTGGTGGATGGTCGTCTTTCTAGTCTTACTGCAGATTTCAGCTACTTTTTATTTTCCTGCCCTTCAGGCAGCTCTTCCGCTGATTGTCGCGGAAAAAGATTTGCTCCAATTAAATGGAATTCATATGAATGCATCGACTCTTTCTCGAATTATCGGCACAGCGGTTGCCGGAATTTTATTGGTTATTTTGCCCCTATCAATGCTTTATGTCGGTTCTCTGGTAGCGTATATCGTGCTATTCATTTTAACTTGGTTCTTGAATATCGATGAAACTGGGGATCGTCAGACGGCCCCAAAAAATGTACCAAAAAAAACAAGTTTTAATGAGGTTTTTCCTATTATTAAAGGTCTGCCCATTGTTTTGATGACACTGATTATGACATTGGTTCCGGTCCTATTTCTGGGCGGGTTTAACCTTGTCGTCATTAACATTAGTGAGCTCCAAGATAGTGCAGCAATAAAGGGCTGGATTTACACAACAGAAGGGATTTCCTTTATGCTTGGCGCTTTTTTCATTAAATTAATCAGTGATCGAATTTCCCCCTATATCATCTTATTTGCCTGTTCTTTTTTGATTGGTGTTTCTCAGTTGCTTCTTTATTTGGCTGACGTTCCGGTGTTGACGATTGTTGCGTTTGCAGTTTTTGGATTTTCAGTCGGCTGCTTTTTCCCAACGGCTGCCACCATTTTTCAAACGAAGGTACCAAAGGAGTTTCACGGGCGATTCTTTTCTTTCCGAAACATGCTGGACCGAGTGACCTATCAGATCGTCCTGCTTATTAGTGGCTTTCTTCTTGATCTAATTGGTTTGCAGCTGATGTGTGTCCTGTTCGGAGGGGTATCGGTCATCATGACAATTGTTTTTTATGCGAGACACAGATACATTCAAACTCGTGTAGCTAATCAAAATAACTAACATACGAAAAACCGGGTGCTACCCGGTTTTTTGTGTTTATTTAATTACGCTGAATCGATTTTTCACCCTCCACGGGCACTTGTCACCTTCACTAGTTACCGTTGAACTGTTTTTTTACCCTTCACGGGCACTAGTCGCCTCCACTAGTTACCATTTAACTGTTTTTTCACTCTTTACGGGCACTAGTCACCTTCACCACCCTCAAAAATGGGTAGTGGAGTAGATGGGCTTGAGTTCTTTTTCGGGTTCTATGTAGGCTTTGGCGCTATTAACAGCGGTGGGTCCTTCGGAGAAACCGCCTGCGATTAAGTGTAATTTATTGGGGTAGTTGGCCACATCACCAGCCGCAAAGATTCCTTCAATATTGGTTTGCATCCTATTGTCTACTTTGATATTCCCATATTCAAAGTCTAATCCCCAGCCCTTGATCGGACCGAGGTCAATGCAAAAGCCATGGTTAACAAGGATTTCATTTACTTCAATGACCTGAGTTTCGTTGGTTTCGAGGTTTTTAACGCACACACTTTCAATTCGATCATCGGCCCCATGTAAAGCGTCCAAGACATGCGGGGTCAGGATGGTTGCAGCTGATTTACGCAAATTACTTATATTCCGATCAAGTCCTGAAAATTCATGCCTGCGATGAACTACGGTAACCTGTCGTGCAATCGGCAGCAGCTCGTTCGCCCAATCAACAGCCGAATTGCCGCCACCGGAAATGAGCACATGTTTATCCCTGTAGTCATTCAGCCTTTCCACTCCATAACGCAGGTTCCGTCCTTCAAATTTCTCAGCACCTTCAACATCAAGCTTGGCACTTTTCAACGTCCCGAAACCAGTCGCTAAGATAATTGTACGTGTCCGATGCTGATCACCGTTATGACTTGTTAAAAGAAAAGTCCCCTCTGCTAATCTTTCCAACCCGACCACCTGCTGATTCAAAACGATCGTCGGATTAAAGGTCTGTGCCTGTTCCGTCAACTTTTTGATGAGATCCTCACCTGAAACAGCAGGAATCCCGCCAATATCACGGATGACCTTTTCAGGGTAGAAGTAGGAAACCTTTCCACCTAAATATGGCAGGAACTCAATTATTTTCGTTTCCATCTCTCTCATCCCACAATAAAAGGCGGTGAATAGACCAATGGGACCACCACCGATAATGGTTACATCATAGATTTTCATTTCATTCCCCATCCAATCCCGCTCCTAGAAATTCATGACTCTTCGCTTATCTAAACTTTGCTCTTTCTCTATTAAATCATAGCAAAGACATACCGGCTTTTTCGTCCGCGGGTCTTTGACAATTTCCGCATCGATTTGAAAAACAGTTTTTAAAACATCTGGAGTCATTACTTCGTCTGCAGTCCCCTCTTTAACAATAGTACCGCTGCGAAGGGCAACCATATGATGGGAAAACCGCGAGGCGTGGTTTAAATCGTGAATAACCATCACAATGGTCCGGCTCTGTTCCCTGTTTAATTTTTCAAGTAGCTGTAAGATCTCAAGCTGATGCGCCATATCGAGGTACGTAGTTGGTTCATCCAGCAGCAAGAGGTCGGTTTCTTGTGCGATGGCCATGGCTATCCACGCGCGCTGACGTTGTCCTCCTGACAGGGCATCGACAGGTTGTGCCGAAAAGGATGTCAGCCCGGTCACCTCTAATGCCCAATCAATCACCTTTCGATCATTATCAGTCAGCCTGCCGAATCCGCTTTGATGCGGGGAACGACCAAAGGATATCAATTCATAGACTGTTAAGCCGTTTGGTGCCTCTGGACTTTGCGGAAGTACAGCCATTTTTCTAGCAATTTCCTTGGTTGGAACTTTGTGAATCATCTTCCCATCTAAATAGATAATTCCAGATTTGGCCGAATGGACACGCGCTAATGTTTTTAAAATCGTCGATTTCCCGCAGCCATTGGCTCCGATGATCGTGGTAATTTCCCCTTTGTTTATCTGTAAATTCAAGTTCTCAACTATTGTCTTGTCTCCATAACCAATCTGAAGATTCTCGGTAGAAAGTGAAACCACAATCCGTTCCCCCCTTATTTTGCTTTCATTAGTAAAAAGATAAAATATGGTGCGCTAAATATTGCTACAACAATTCCCACCGGTATTTGCGTGGGTGCCAGAAGATTTTTCCCAATCGTGTCTGCCAATAAAAGCAGGAAAGAACCAAGCACTGCTGTTATTGGCAGAAATAGTTGGTGCTTAGGTCCAATTAGTCTTTTGGAAATATGAGGAGCAACTAATCCAAGAAAAGCAATTCCTCCCCCAGCTGCCACACTAAAACCTGCAAGTGCTACAGCTGCTAAAAGCAAGAGCCGTCTTTCCTTCTCGACCCGAATACCAAGGCCTGTCGCGACTTGATCTCCTAAATTCATAATATTTAGGGTGTGGGCTTTATATAAAGCAAACGGAAGAAGCAGCAGAATTAATGGGGCAAGAATGGCGACAAACTTCCAATTCGCTCCCCAGATATCCCCTGATAACCAAACAGCCGCTTGCATAAAGTCCTGCGGATTCATTTTTAACTGAAAAATAACAATTGCGGCGCCAAAGCCTGAATTCACACCAATTCCTACTAAAATTAACCGAACGGGGTCAATCCCTTTTTTCCATGCCAATATATAAATCAGGAACGCAGCGATTACGGCTCCAACTAAAGCGAAAAGGGGCATTAAAAAGATGCCAAACGTAGTCACACTATTCATCGAACCTTGAAAGAAATAGATAAAGAGGATAACCATGAGCCCTGCCCCTGAGTTAATTCCTAAAATTCCTGGGTCCGCTAAATCATTCTTCGTCACTCCCTGCAGAATGGCTCCCGAAACAGCTAATCCTGCCCCAATCAACAGGGATAGAATCATTCTTGGCAGCCTGAAATCAACTAAAACAAGTTGGTCCCGGGCTGTACCCTTTCCAAGTAATGTCTTAAATACATCCAATGGGGCAATTCGGACCACACCAAGATTTAAACTGATAATAAAAGTGAGAATCGTTAGAATAAATAATAGGCTAATTAGGACGATAAATTTTTTCTGTTTTGCTTTCGATTGATTCATCACAGCCCTCTCCTTTCCCCGCGTGCTAGGTATAAGAAAAAGGGAACACCGATAATGGCCGTTATTGCCCCAACCGGAGTCTCAAACGGGGCGTTGACCATTCTTGCCGCAATATCGGCCAAGACGAGTAACAACCCGCCTAGTACAGCGGATATAGGAATAATCCAGCGGTAATCCGATCCAATCATAAATCGAGTAATATGCGGAATCACTAATCCAATAAAACCGATTGCACCAGCAACGGAAACTGCAGCACCTGTAAGTATTAATACAACGATTACCCCAAGTGATTTTACTAAAAGTGTGTTTTGACCGAGCCCTTTTGAAACTTCTTCACCTAAGCTAAGAATGGTGATAGACCTGGAGATGTATAGGGCAAGCAGTAGTCCAAAGCCGCCTGCGATGAGTAAAATCTTAACGGACCCCCAGGTAGTCGTTGTTAATCCGCCTGCATACCAGAAGCTCATGTCCTTTGCGACTTGTGTATGAAGAGCGATCGCACTTGAGAATGCACTTAGCATTGAGCCTACTGCGACCCCGGCAAGTGCAAGTTTTACAGGCGTCAATCCACCCTTTGAAAAAGCTCCTATTGTAAAAACAAGGATAACGCCAAGTCCTGCTCCTATAAAGGATGAAAAGGTTAAACCTAACATCGTCGCTGTTGGAAAAAAGGCGAGGGTGATAACTAACGCAAACGCTGCCCCGTCTGTCACGCCCATGATGGACGGTGATGCGAGTGGGTTCCGTGTCAAACCTTGCATCACGGCACCGGAAACAGCAAGTAAGGCTCCGACTAAAACTGAACTGATCGCTCTCGGCATACGAATTTCTTGGATGATTTGATGAGAAGTCAGTTCCGGATTAAAATGTGAGACAGCCTCCCATACTGTTCCGAATTTAATATCCGCCGCACCGTAGGCAATCGATAAGCCCATTGAGATTAGGATTAGTATCGACCCGACGATTAATACAAAAGTTCCTTTGAGCGATGTTTTCAATTTATTTTTATGAAGTTCTAAAGAGTTGCCTTCTCGTTGATGTGCATTTCCATTCAAATCTTACACCTCTTCTAAATAAAAAAAGAATCTTTGGGCATATTACTACATTGAAAATGAATAAATGTGGAATTTTATCGAAAGAATGATAATCATTATCACTAAGTATAGATATTCACGTCTTATTTTTCAATACGTTCACAGTATAAAAAGAACTCCCAGAAATATCCTTCAAGTTTCTTTCACAATTTAACCTAATTTGAACAGTTTTCTTTATTGACACCCTAAATGAAAATGATTATCATTACCATTATAAAAGAGGGGATTCACTATCTTAGGAGGTTTAACGATGTTTAAAAAGCGTTTTTATTTATCTTTTACTTTATTACTGATGTTATTTTTGGTAAGTGCATGCAGTAATTCTGATAATTCAAGTACGGACAAGAAGACTGAGAAAAAAAATACTGAGGTCACATTAACAGATGCTAAAGGAGAAGTGGTGATTCCGGCCAATCCTAAGCGAATTATCGCCCCCTATTTAGAGGATTCATTAGTAGCATTAGGAGTAAGACCAGCTGCTCAGTGGTCAATCGGTGACACAGTTTTAGATTATTTGCAGCCAGAGTTAAAGGATGTTCCAAAAATCGGTTGGGACCTTCCGCTTGAACAGGTAATTAACAACAACCCTGATTTAATTATTTTCAGCTCTCCTTCTGCCATTCAAAAGGGCCAATATGAAGAGTATAAAAAAATCGCCCCAACCTACGTCTATAAGGACGAGGTCAGTGCAGATTGGCGCAAACAATTAACACAAATGGGTGAGATTTTAAGTAAACAAGCAGAAGCAAAAGAGGCACTAGCAAATTACGATACGAAAGTGGCGGATGCAAAAACAAAAGTCCACGATGCCATTGGCGATGAATCAGCCGCTATCCTATGGGTTATGGCCGATAAATTTTATTTAATGGAAAACAATCGTTTCAGTGCCAACGTCCTTTACGGCGATTTAGACATTAAGCAGCCTGCCTTCGTTGAAGGTCTGGGCGGAGCCGCTGTTCAGTGGGATCCGATTGCACTTGAAAAATTGCCGGAAATCAAAGCAGATCACATCTTCCTCGTCAGCAAAAAAGGGGAACCTGGATTAGACTTATTAGCGAAGAGTTCCATCTGGAACGGGCTTGATGCAGTCAAAAATGGACATGTATATGAAATGAACGACCCAAGTAATTGGACCATCAACGGTTTGAAGGCCAGTGAAAAAACCATCGATGAAGTGGTAAAATCACTTACAAAATAAAAGGAAAAGTTCCGAAACGCTAAAAAAGAGGATTTCCACGCTATGAAAGTCCTAGTGGAAATCCCCTTTTTTGTTGATTTACTCGCAGATTTGGTTATTTTTCAATGTTACATACCTTTTTATACGCTCTGCCACTCTGTAAATGGATAGAAAAACATTCTATTGGCGAATTATTAGGTTCTATCGGCGAATTTCCGTGTTCTATCAGCGAATCGAATAAATCCTAAATTTTCACATAAATAACGCTGGAACTAAACAAGTCTGATACTTAGTCCATCACTTTTATTAAAGTTTAATCAAACGTTTGGTTAGTTTATTAGCTTTTCTTAAAATACCCAGATATATCATAGCTTCAACACGATTTTATCAAACGTTTGATTAGTTTTTCCGTTTTCCTTAAAAAATCAGATCTATCATAGCTTCACGTACATTTAACCAATCGTTTGATTAGTTTTTCTGTTTTCCTAAAAAAATCAGATGTATCATGGCCTCACGTACATTTAATCAATCGTTTGATTAGTTTTCCTGTTTTTCTAAAAAAATCAGATGTATCATGGCCTCACGTACATTTAATCAATCGTTTGATTAGTTTTTCAATTTTCCTAAAAAAATCAGATGTATCATAGCGTCAGGTACATTTAATCAAACGTTTGATTAGTTTTCCTGTTTTCCTAAAAAAATCAGATGTATCATGGCCTCACGTACATTTAACCAATCGTTTGATTAGTTTTCTAATCCATCCATGCTTGGACATCAAAAAAGTGCCTGACACCACTAAGCGATATCGCAATCGGGGTGTCAGGCACCTTATTAAGGCAGTTCTGGTTTCGTGTAGACTGGAGGTTTACCACCTAAGGTTTTTAAGAACGCCAATAAATCAGATTTTTCTTTCACTGTTAGACCAATGGGATTCATAAATTTTTTCATAAAGAAGCTCTTATTTGGATGGTCGTCACCGCCACGGTCGTAATAATCAATGACTTCCTCTAGTGTAGCGATACTGCCATTACTCATATAGGGTGCTGTGTGTGTGATTCCATATAAACTAGGTGTTCGAATTCTCCCTAAATCCGTTTCTTCCTTCGTGATCGCAAAACGGCCTTCATCCTCGGTATTAAGCCCAATATTATAATAGTTGTTATCTGATAAATTTGAACCATTATGACATGTGATGCACATGGCTTTACCCGTAAAAAGGTCCAATCCGCGGATTTCTTGCTGCGATAAGGCGTCTGTGTCGCCCTCTAAAAAACGGTCAAATGGTGTATCTTTTACGATAATTAATCTCTCAAATGCAGCGAGGGCTTTAGCAATATTTTGTTCCGTAATACCGTCCTCAAAAGCAGCATTGAATAGCTTGTCATAGCTTTGAACCCCTTTTAACTCCCTTACTAACTCTTTAAGGCTCTGATTCATTTCATTTGGGTTTTGAATTGGACCTAACGCTTGCTCCTATAGAGAAGCAGCACGACCATCCCAAAAGTTTGTTTGTAATAGCCTGAGTTAATGATCGTTGGACTATTTCTTGCTCCAGCTGTTCCATCTATCTTTTTCAGGGTAGGGCGATTGTCACCATACCCTAGATTTGGATCATGACAAGTTGCGCAACTAACCTGGTTGTTTCCTGAAAGACGTGAATCAAAAAATAAAGTCTGCCCCAATTTAAGCACCTTAGGTTTCATCGGATTATCCTTTGGAATAGGAATTTCCCCTATTGGTACAAGCTGCCCTTGAATCTTGAGGCTTTGAAGCAAAGCTTTAGGATCAATTTCGCTTCCTTGCTGTTCAGTTGGTTCATCTGCAGAAAACTTAGTCGGCCCCGCAACGTCATCACTTTTAGAACAACCTGTCAAAGCAATACATAATAAACCAAGTAAAAATAAACTAGATAAAAGTTTCTTCATATTATGGAATACCCCTATAACATAATGTCTTACCATAATTATAGGTTAAGGAATTACGTTAAGGACGTTG
>JAANMP010000160.1 GCA_011250595.1 Bacillus sp. MM2020_1
TAACCCATTCAAACGTTTCATTTTTCTTCTTTGTCATTACTCATCCTCCCTTAATATTCATCTGAATTCATATCCTCATTTTACCATATTTGTTTGGGTATATATTATTTTTCTTCAGCTAACCTGCTTCGCTAGTGGAACAAGCAAAAGGGCTGCCGCAGCACCCCATAATCTTCAACTCTAGCACCCGTTACTTTAAGTAAATTTCTTCACAATCTTTGTTTTTGTTCCATTTTACGAGGATATTAGATACACCCTAAAGCAAATTCTTCTTCCAATATGTTTTTTTGTCCTTCTTTTTCAATCTATCTTCAATTTAATTACCAAAGAAAAATTCCCCAATCTCTGCACCTATTCCTTCATATCCATCATCTTGCTCAGATTCAAAACCTTCATCACTATTTAAGTTATTAGAAGTATCATCATCTGGATCACTTCTATAATATCCATCTTCTCCACCTCTCCAATAACCATCAACTTCAGTTCCCTCTGATCTAGTGTAACCCTCAACCCAATGTGATTCTACATGATGTATATTAGAATCGTCTTCTTTTTCATATCCACCATCATCATATTCTTCATCATTATAGTTTTCAGAGTAATCATTATCATATTCATAAGGAAGTGGAAGAATAATTTTCTCATATACAAAGCTCCCAATAAAAAACCAAAACGCTATCCCAAAACTCAAAAATCCAATAATACGAGATATATTAGATAATTGATAAAGAAAATAACGATTATCCCTTGAACTCACGTTCATTTTAGCTTTTTCATACAATTCGTTTTGTTTTCTTTTCCGAAAACTTATAAAAAAATGCTTAGAACATAATGCTCTATATTCCCTGTTTATCTTGTCGTTAATCTCTGAAAAAGGAACTATGAATATTAAAAAAAGAACGAAACAAGCTAAACAAATGATAATAGAATATAAGTATACCTGATCATACCATTTTCCTTCAGTTAAAGTTGTTATAAACCAGTTCGTCAAATAATCACCTTCAGACCTAAAAATTATCTTGTGATAATTATACTAGAACGGTTGTTACTATTGAACCAATTTTCAATTGTAGCTTTGAATAAAGTTTGATTATTTTTTAAAATCCTTGTTCATTAAAGCACCCGTTACTTAAGTACAATATTTCACAGACTGACTATTATACAAAATAAAAAGGCAATGCTCATTTTAGCATCGCCGCCCCGATTATTAAGAGAGGCTCGCTCCCAAAATGAAAATAAAACGCCCTCAACCAATTCTTTAGTTAAAGGCGTTTTACGTTTTATTTATTTAAATTCTTAATAGCGTAATCAGCTTCTGCTTTTGTGAATTTTTCACCATTTTGAGAAGTCAGTTGGTCCCTTATCGCTTCTGGTGACATACTCATTGTTTCTTGATAAGTTTTTGCTTTTTCCAAGGCATTTTTATTAAAATCGGCTTTAATATTGTCAATTGCATACTGTGCTTCGTCTTTAGTAAATTTTTCACCGTTTTCAGAAATAAGTTGGCCATAAATTCCTTGTTTTGACATGTACATAGTTTCTGAATAGGTTTCAGCTTTTTTTAAAGCATTTGCTTTCCAGTCAAATTCAAGATGATCCATTGCATATTTTGCAGCTTCTGGAGAAAACTTTTCACCATTTACTGAGGTTAATTGATCATAAATTCCTTGTTTTGACATGCTCATTGATTCTGCATACGTTTCAGCTTTATTCAAAGCTGACTTATATTCTGCAGGAACATTATCCTCTGCCTTCGTATCCTCTTTTTTTGGTTCCTCTTTTTTCTCCTCTGGCTTATCCTTTGCTGTTTCGGTGACAGGCGCCTTGCTTTCATTTTTGTTTGTGTCCGCTGTCTCTTCATCGTTGCCGCCGTTGACAGCAGACGCGATAATAATAATTGCAATCACCCAAACCCACCATTTTTTATAAAATGGCTTTTTCTGTTTTTGTTTCTTCTCCATTTCCTGTGCCCCCTAATTCTTTTAACAATATTAGTATATCATGACAATATTCACCTATCAAACAAACATCGCCTTTGGTCGGCAGCCCCTTGGTAGCCCTTTCGGCTCTTCCTCTTTCTTCTTCAACTCCCTCAGTTTGATACGAATATCTCTCGAATGCTCACTTATTCGCAGGATTTCATAACCCTTGTAATTGGATTTACGAGTAATTGAAATGAGCTCAGATCATTTTGGCTTCGTGAAG
>JAANMP010000161.1 GCA_011250595.1 Bacillus sp. MM2020_1
TAACCCATTCAAACGTTTCATTTTTCTTCTTTGTCATTACTCATCCTCCCTTAATATTCATCTGAATTCATATCCTCATTTTACCATATTTGTTTGGGTATATATTATTTTTCTTCAGCTAACCTGCCCCGTTACTTGAAGAAGAAAAATGCTTTACTCATTGTTAAAGTAAAGCACCCGTTTGTTTAAGGACATTTCTTCACAAACTTGTCCCTCGTCATCACACTTTAAAGAAATTTATTCTTTCTTTTTGAAAACTTATCAAAACAATCTATTATCAAAGACACAAACTGGATTATTAAGCCTATACAAAAAAGTACACGAATGTATGTTATCTCTATGACCCAGATACCGCAAACAACGAGGACTATAACTGTTAAATTAATATACCAAGGAATTTTCAATTTCCCCACTCCATTAACTATTTGATTACATTATACCATTCAGAGCGAATATTAAAGCTAAATCAATTTTTGGGAGAAACAATGGTCCTCTCTTCAATTAACTTGCTTCATTAGTGCAATAAGAAAAAAGTATCGCCGCAACAATCCCAGATCTTTAACTCTTGCACCCGATAGTTTAAGTACAATACTTCACAAAGAGGTACTTGGTTGTAAGGTAACGGTTGAAGATATAGCATAATGAAGGACAATATATATTATAAATTAAGAGTCCTGGTCTTTTTTTTAACGGATTTTACTGGGGCTAATTTCGTGTTGTCTAAAAACCCTCATAGCCGTTTTTATTTTCAGGATAGTTGAAGAAAGTTTAAAGAATTTAAAGTATTACGCCTGAAACATCCCCTTTCAATACTTCTTTTTCATTCTGGTTTTTGCATAGAAAGGTTGCAATAAAAGCTGTTCTATTATTTTCTTGCCTTTCGTATTTTTCAATTTTAAATTCACAAATTATTGTATCTCCAGTAAACACAGGTCTTAAAAACTCAAAATGCGTACTACGAGCCAGTACGTTATTATCTCCAGCTATTTTTGTTGGCAGAGTTGCCGTTAATAACCCTTGAATTACAAGTCTTCCCTGTTCATCTGGGGTTATATGATGAATCCCTTCATCACCTGAAATCTCAGTAAATAATTCAACATCCCTTACTGTAAAAGTCCGTTCAAACGTAATTATATCTCCTGCTTTTAATGGCATTTAAATCTCCTCCTGAATGTTTTATACTGTATGATTAATAACAATGTGAATATTACAACAATATCAAACTCTTCAAGGTAATATATTCCATACAAATTAAAAAAATCCTTCTTTCACTAAACTGCCCCGTTAGTTGAACAAAAAAAGGCTGCCGCAGCAACCCCGTGACCAACTTAAGCCCCAGTTAGTTTAAGTGAAAATCTTCACATTTTTTTACCTTAACGAAATCTAATCTTTAATGTGTAGGGGCATTTATTTTTTTCACAATAATATATATTAATAACCAAATTACACCTATAACACCTACAATTAATCCTATACCACCTATTGCCATTCCCTCAAAACCACCTGGCACGAAAATGCTAACTAAAATCGTCCCAAACCCTAAAATTATTAATGAATAAGGTAAAGCATCAAGCCCTTTGCTTTTACGAAGGTGGTCAATTATTTTCCAAAGTGACAAAATTAAAATTGCAAACAAAATAATAATATATAGCATAAAGTTCCCCCCCCTTTTTAAAACAAATTACTGATGGTTACTATTATACCAAATATTAACATCTTTCTGTGTAACTTTATTAAACAAAATGGTCCGATTGTTGAATATAGCTAATGGAGATTGTTCAACTAAACTGCTTCGATAGTTGAAGATTGCAGTACCGTATCAAATTCAATAATCAAGTCAATAATTCCCCTAAAAATAGAATTTTTAGGGAGAGATGTATTTTGCTATTATCAAAAGCCTGGGAAATTTATGAATCTGATAAACGGATTGAAGGGTTCTCCCAACAGACTTTAAAGGCCTATAAACTTCAAGCGTTGTTGGTGATACGGTATTTTGAGGATGTAAAACTCGAAACCATTACTACTATCAAATTAAAAGAATACTTGGCAAAGT
>JAANMP010000162.1 GCA_011250595.1 Bacillus sp. MM2020_1
TAGTACATAGTAAAGAAAAATATGTGTTTTCCAGAACGCAAAAAGAGGCTGATAATAAAGCAATATTCATAAATGATAATATTCTTGAAGAAGTAAATAAATTAAAGAATAAGCCTGGTAAAGACATCTGGCTATATGGCGGGGCAAGTATTATTACATCTTTTATCAATTTAGGGCTTGTTGATGTATTTAGATTATCTGTTCACCCAGTTATTTTGGGAGAAGGAAAACCGTTGTTTATTGATATAAAACAGAGGTTGAATTTAAAAATGGTTAATACAAGAATGTTTTCGTCTGGTGTAGTGCAACTAATTTATGAATCTTAGAATATCTGGAGTTATTTAAAGACCAATTTAGAACATTAGTGTGCCCTATGAAAAAAAGTTTGTGAAGAAATGTACTTAAAGTAACGGGTGCAAGAGTTAAAAAACTGGGATCGTTGCGGCGGTCTTTTCTTATTGTTGCTAACGGGTCAGTTTTGTTTAAAGGTATTGTAAAAAAAAGTTAAATTTATAATATAATATTAGTAATTCGTTGGTTAGTTTGGAGGTGTTATGATGATTTGGATTTATATTTTTACACCTATCATTATATTGGCTGGAATAGCCATTTATTTTGACAAAAAATCTGGGGCGACTTCACCAGATGAAAGAACAGCTGATAAGTTAGAGGAATATCCACCAGAAAATCCTTTCGGACCCAATAATTTTTGACCTTAAAATGATTCAAATACAACTTTTCAAAGACAATGTGAAGGATTGTACTTAAAGTAACGGGTGCGAGAGTTGAAGATCAGGGCTACCATTCTAGGTGGCTTTTTTTATACAACGAAAGGGCAGTTTAGTCAAAAATGCTATAATTAAATAATAATTCTAATTTATATTAAGGAGCCTTTATTGTTTTGGATGCAAAATATATTAATTTCTACGAATTTCGGCAGTCCTAAAGATGTGTTAAAAATTGAATATAAAACCATTGAACCACCAAAAGATAATGAAGTTCTTGTTCGAATGCTGGCACGACCTATCAATCCTTCTGATTTAATTCCAATTAGAGGGGCGTATTCTCATCGAATTTCTTTACCTAATATTCCTGGTTATGAAGGAGTTGGGATTGTAGAGGATGTAGGTCCTTTAGTTTCAAAAAACCTTATTGGTAAACGGGTTTTACCTTTGCGTGGGGAAGGTACATGGCAAGAGTTTGTTAAGACAACAGCAGAATTCGCCGTTCCTATACCTGATTCAATTAATGATTTTACTGCATCACAAATGTATATCAATCCCGTTACAGCGTGGGTGGTTTGTACGGAATTATTAAAATTAAGACCAAATGATGTTTTATTGGTTAACGCATGTGGTTCTTCTATTGGGCATATTTTTGCTCAATTATCAAAAATTTTAGGTTTCCAATTGATTGCAGTGACTAGAAATAATAAGTATACAGAAGAATTATTTAATCTCGGTGCTTCTAATGTGATAGATACTTCTATAAGTCGTCTAAATGAAACTGTTATGGAATTAACAAATGGAATGGGTGCAGATGCTGCCATTGATTCTGTTGGAGGTTCGGATGGTAATGAATTAGCTTATAGTGTCCGCCCTAATGGACATTTTTTAACAATCGGTCTTTTATCAGGGGTACAAGTAAATTGGGCAGATATTGTTAATCAAGCAAAAGTGAATGCGAATATGTTTCATTTACGGAATTGGAATAAAAATGTTTCAGCAATAAAATGGCAAGAAACTTTTAATCATTTAATACTGCTAATAGATGGTAAAAAATTAAGTTTGATGATGGTTGATTCTAAGTATGACTTGTCGGATGTCAAAAAGGCAATTGACGCTGTTGAATTTTCTAATAAAACAAAAGGGAAAGTATTTTTAACAAGTTACTGAGTTCATTCTTGTTCAACAAACGGGTGCTTTACTTCAACAACGGAGTAAGGCTTTTTTATTGAAGTAACTGGCAGGTTACTTAAGTAAGCAAATTATCTTCAAAATGTACAACAGCAAGCTAATTACTATTTTAAGTGTTAATAATATGTAA
>JAANMP010000163.1 GCA_011250595.1 Bacillus sp. MM2020_1
AATAATAATTAGCTTTAATATAATCTCTTTTTAAAAAATATTGCTTTCCAATTTGATACAATACATAAGTATCGCTTGGGGATTCATTGTGTTCCATAAGTAAAAGTGGCAGATTTCTATCTGTTTTATCGGTTTGATAATAACCATCATGTGCAACATTAACAGCAATATTCACTCTTGGTAAAATAGAGGCTAACTGTTCATGAACTCTTCCCTTAAAGAAAATCCCCTTATTTGGAAATAGTCTTGAAACATAAGATGATTCAACCTTTTCTTGTCCTTCATCAAAATATTTGCTCAGAATGTTGATTCTACCAATTTTATTATTATTTTTTTTTATAAAATTTCTTATCAATTGATGATTAGATAAGATATATTCATCTGCATCTAAGACTAAATTCCAATCAGAACTTGATTGACTTAGACTAAAATTTCTTGCAGCAGCAAAGTCATCTCCCCATTCAAAATCCAATACTTTGGTTCCATTTTCAAGTGCAATATTCCTTGTGTTATCAGTTGAACCTGTATCAACAATAATTATTTCATTTACAATGTCTTTTACACTATCAATACACCTTTTAAGATTTTTTTCCTCATTTTTCACTATCATTACCAAAGCTAATGTTTTCAATAAAACAACTCCTTGCTTCTATTATTAATAAAAGGACCTTAGAAAATCTAAGGTCCTTTTTATCAAAATTAACGTAATAACTGTAATACGCCTTGAGGTTGTTGGTTCGCTTGAGCAAGCATTGCTTGTGCTGCTTGAGAAAGAATAGAATTCTTAGTTTGAGTCATCATTTCTTTTGCCATATCTACATCACGGATACGAGATTCCGCAGCTGTTAGATTTTCTGAAGCATTATCCAAATTACTAATTGTATGTTCAAGACGATTTTGTGTAGCTCCTAGGTAGCTTCTGCCTGATGAAACTGACGCAATTTGAGCATCAAGTGATGTTAATGCAGCATCAGAACTAGCTTGTGAATCTACCTTTGCTGCTGCTAATGCAGTATTAACTGCAGTTAAGTCAACTCCAGCAGTATCCAATTTTAAATCCATACTTTGTGTATCGTTAGCACCTACTTGGATTTTAAGAACACCATTAGTGTTAGCTGTTTTATTCAACAATTTCATACCATTGAATTCTGTTTGATCTGTAATTCTTTTAACTTCAGCTGTTAACTGAGCAAATTCATCACCTATAGCAGTTCTGTCAGCTGTAACGTTAGTGTCAGATGCAGATTGTACAGCTAATTCTCTTTGTCTTTGAAGAATTGAGTGTACCTCATTGAGTGCTCCTTCAGCTGTTTGAATAACTGAGATTCCATCTTGTGCATTCTTTGACGCCATATCTAATCCACGAATCTGACCACGCATTTTTTCTGAAATTGCTAAACCAGCTGCATCATCTCCCGCACGGTTAATCCGAAGACCTGAAGATAATTTCTCCATTGATTTTCCTTGAGCTTCTGAAGCTGAGTTTAACTGACGGTGTGTGTTAAGTGCAGCAATGTTGTGGTTAATACGCATAATAAAATTCCTCCTTGAATTCATTGAATATGATTTTGTTTGGGATATATCCCATTTAAAAATTATCTATAATAAACCATAAGGGTTATTATCAAAAAAAAATAATCAAAAACTAAAAGTATTTGTACTTTTTGACATCATCTAAGACCGCTTTTTTCAAAGAGTGCGTTCCTCTATGAGTTATTTACTTTTACTATTTTTATTATCGGATGATGAAAAAAATAGTTTAGTAGTTTTAATTTTTTTCAAAATGGTTGGTAACAAGTAATTCTTTATTACATAGTATTTATCGGATGTTTAAACAAATTGTTTAATCTTTTTTCTATATAATTTTTCTTTATTTTAAAGAATTCCTTGTTGTTTATTATTATCGGCAGGTCAAAAAATTTGTTTAGTGATTTTAATAA
>JAANMP010000164.1 GCA_011250595.1 Bacillus sp. MM2020_1
CTGGAGTAAATTGTCCCCATAAATCGTAACTTTTTCTTCCATATAAAATTGTATCAATTTGATTTAAGAAATTAATAAACCCCATTTCAGAGTCCATAATGCACCAATCAACTTCCCCATTTTTCCCTTCAATAAAACCATCTAAAGTAATTGCTAAATCTAAAATTATCCTTCTTGGACTTACGTTATTGGACATTATTCTTCCTCCAGATAATCATAAACGACATTAATACTGACAGTAGTTTTGGCATTCTTTTTTAATTGTACTTTTGTTCAACTACCATGAAAAGAACTTTCTTCAAGAATAGAAAAATGGCAATACTTAAGAAGACCCAACTCAATCGTAAAAAAAAAGAGGAGAGCGATAATTAATAAGTCTATGGATTAGGGTTGACTGGATTAAAGTCAATATCATTATTGACACTTCCTAACCATTTTCATTCTTTGTGGTGCGGCACTGATTTTGTGTTGCATGGATGGCTAACGGGTGCGTTTCTAAAACAAGTGGAGACGCATTTTTTCTTCTTCAAGTAACGTGGCAGGTTAGTGAAACAAGTTAAAAGTCTATATCCAAGACTAGAATGTTCCGTTTTGAGGTGCTTTCTTATGTCATTTATTAAGGTTTTTAGGACTTTTTAATGAACATTGATATAACAATTGACATCAATTTTTATAAATGGACAATAATTATAAAGAATTTGAGAGTATTAATATAAAATCCATATTTATTCCTAAGAAAGAAAGAGTGTGGTTTATAATTGTAATTATCTGAATAACATAAAATTATGGGAGCGATGGAGATGAGTAAAAAAATTTTAAAAGCTTTACTCTGCTTAGGATTAATTGTGGTACTTTATTTTTCAGCTTCCCGTCCTGATTCAAGTCCTGGTTCTAATTATATTCCTACTACATCCTTGGAAGAAGCAATCTGTACAAAAGTAGAAGCACAGAATGAGGATTGCAAAAAAGTGATTTTAATTGATACCGATTCAAATGTGGCTTTTGTCGAAACTGAATTCGGAATCCTTCCTATTCTTATCAGCAAAGACCATACCAAAATGGTAAAAATGATTCCAGGATTGGATTTCCAAGAATTCAGAGAGGAAAAGGAGGAGAATGGACCAATAACCTGGAGAGTTGAAAATAATGTCCAAAAGGATTTCTCCATTCTATACGGATTTGCCAGAGACAAGGCAAAGACCATCATTATAAATAGTGAAGGCAATATACAGCCAAATAAATTTTATGTTCGGGACGACTTGGCTGGTATGAGCGGAGGTTCAGGTACGGCTGCGTTGTGGGTTTGGTATATTACTTCTAAAGATGAAATGATTAAACCAGCGGATATAACAGTTTATGGAGCAGATGGTCATCTTATTTACGGAGGAAGCAAAGAAGAATAGTGAAGGGATAACAGAATGAAAAAGTCGGGAACTAAAAAAGAATGGGAACCAAACACCAAATTTAAACCGATTAATTTAATTTTATTTGATAGGTTAATATATATCGGTTAAACAGGATTTTTAGGTGGAGTAGCCAACTTTGTTTTCACTTACTAAAAAATCAGTTTCCGACTTTGTTTTTCAAAGTTTCAAATTATCCCTCTTATTTAACTATCCTGCCCCGTTACTTGAATAAGAAAAAGGCTTTACTCCCAATTGAAGTAAAGCACCCGTTACTTTAAGTACTATACTTCACAAACTTTTACCTAAATAAAAAAAGGCTGTTGGACTAACCTTATTAATTTAAGTACCCGTTCTTGGAGTAATTATATTTTAATGCTTTGGAGACAAAGCTAAAGTTCGTCTAACATTACAAGCAACTTTTTATAATTAGATAATGTCTCTTTATCATCAACTTTAAAACCAGATTTAAAAAATAAAATATCCCCTTTTCCATCGTTAATTTGATTCCTTGCTTCAAGAATTTGT
>JAANMP010000165.1 GCA_011250595.1 Bacillus sp. MM2020_1
GTTTTATTCTTGTCCAATTCGATGATTATCGTTCTGACATACGATGTTATATCTATTAATTAAGGGAGTGATGTTGGTTATGGAGTTATTTTTCCTTTAATCGTGTTGCTTTTCATCCTTTTAATTATTGTCGGTATATCTCTCGTTAATTACTAGTTATAATTTAGCGGAACAAATTAATTGTTCGAAGCTATTAGCTCTCAAGGAGGAATGAGTAAAAACATGGAAATTGAAGTCACTATCATCATGCCTTCATATAACCGCTATCCCCTTAATTTGCTTAGCCTTTATGCATTGGAGAAACAGAGCTTTGATTTATCCAAAATGGAAGTGATATTGATTGATGATGCCTCTACCGACCAGACCCCCGAAATTAAGGAATACTGTCCTCCCTATCATTTTCAATATATTCGCAATAGAACCAATGTTGGGGTTGCTGCTTCAAGAAATATTGGACTCAAGTATGCGAGGGGAGAGGTCATTATCATTTTGGATGCAGAAACCATCGTTTCCCCCAGCTATGTTACCCTTAACCACCGGCATCATCTAACTCACGAGAAATCCGTTGTTATTGCAGGAAACAAGCGGGGGAGCATTTATACTTTTTTATCCCCAAATTTTACTAATAATCAAATCAACGCGATCTATAAGTGGAGCGAAAAAAATTCTCACTTCAATGAACGCCTAAAAGAGGTGGTATCTCATGAACAGTCACTTAGTAGCTTAACGACTCATATCAGGCTTTTACAAGAACCCCAAAAAGTGGTGAACAGAGAGGATATTGACGATATAAAAAATTTATGCTCGATGGTAAAATACAGAAGTTATGTTCATCATTTATTAAAATACCTAAGAGAACATTTTTATAGCAGCCCATTGCGTTGGATGGCTTGCTTAGGTTTTCTTTCCATTAAAAGAAGTTTTATGGAGGAAGTCGGCGGCTATGAGGAGAATTTCAAAGGCTGGGGACCCGAGGATGCTGAGTTTGCTTATAGATTATATAAGGCCAATGCTAATTTTATTATCGAAGATGATTTAGAAACGTTTCATCAAGAACATCCGCCGTCGACAACGAAGGAGGAGGATATGAACTTAAATCGTCTGTTGTTTCAACTAAAGCACCCGGTTCTTGATGTATCCATTAGAGCTCTACACTCTATTCATCCGACGGATTATGGACTCATGGAAAAAATTTTATTAGAACATCAATCCCTTACTGCAAGCTTTCCCCATGAGTTTCATGAATTTAACCAAGCAATTATAACATTACTTCATCAAATTCGAATAAATATTGCCGAAAACCGTCCACCTGTTAACCTAGTTCAAAATACCGTGTTCGGCGACGACTCGATTGCAATGGAACGTATCCAGATTGAGAGAAATCAAATACAATCCTATGGTAAATACAATCATCTCGTATGGTTGTTCGATAAGCTTAGGACGATCTAAAAGTATAGGATTGTAGAGATCAATCCTTTATTATTGAACTAACGGGGTGCTTATGTTGAAGAGGGGGTTGCTGCGGCAATCCCTGTTGTTTTTGAACTAAAGGTGCAGGAACGTTAATAAATTTAGAGGGTATATTATAGAAACATTTAGCCGAGAATTCATTTATTTTTTAGAAGTTTTCATGATTAATTCACTAGTTTAAAAACTCTACCGTGAAAAACTTGAAAACCGTAAGCAATTAAAGATAAAGTAACCATTAGTAAGAAT
>JAANMP010000166.1 GCA_011250595.1 Bacillus sp. MM2020_1
CAAAATGAAAAGATTGCTCAAATTACTTCTCAAACATTAATTATAGGTGTTGATATTGCTAAATACAAGCATGTGGCAAGAGCCCAAGACTTTAGAGGTTTAGAATTTTCAGCACCTTTATACTTTGAAAATACAGATTCTAGCTTTAATTGTTTCATAGAGTGGATAAAAAAGTTAATGGATCAAAACAATATGGAAAAAGTGATCGTAGGAATGGAGCCGACAGGTCACTATTGGCTTAATTTAGCTCACTTCCTTAAGGGGAAAAATATCAAGTTTGTAGTTGTAAATCCTATGCATGTAAAGAAAAGTAAAGAGTTAGATGATAATTCTCCAACTAAAAATGATGTAAAGGATGCAAGAGTTATCGCACAGTTGGTCAAAGACGGGAGATATGCTGAACCTAATATTCCACAAGGAGTATATGCAGAACTTCGTGTGGCTAGAAAAATACGTGATCTCCTATCGGTTGATCTTCAAGCAGTTCAAGGGCAAGTCCATAATTGGATAGACCGCTATTTTCCAGAGTTCCTTACCGTCTTTAAAGATTGGGAAGGTAAATCTGCTATACAATTATTAAAACTAAATTTGTTGCCACATGAGTTAGTAGCTCTCTCCGAACAAGAGATACTAGTACATCTTCGAAAAGCTGTTAAACGTGCAGTGGGACTCAGTAAAATAAAGGAACTAAAGAATGTTGCAGTTGCTTCAATCGGCATTCGGGAAGGTTCTGATATGGCTAAGTTAGAGCTTCGCACCTTAATAGACAAATATGAACTAATAAATGAAAAGTTCGAAGAACTGGAATCTAACATAGATAAACTTCTTGAACAAATTCCAGGAGTTGAACAAATGTTGGCAATTAAGGGAATAGGGAAAGATACGGTTGCAGGCTTTTTTTCAGAGGTAGGAGACCTAAGTTATTATTCCCACCCAAGGCAGATTATCAAACTAGCTGGGCTTAGTCTTAAGGAAAATACATCAGGAAAACACAAAGGACAAACCAAAATTACCAAGAGAGGAAGGAAGACTCTAAGAGCTCTCCTCTTTCGAGTTGCAATGCCTTTGGTCGCTAAAAATACCGCTTTTAAAGCATTACATGAGTATTTTACAAAGCGTCCAAATAATCCTTTGAAGAAAATGCAATCTCTAATTGCAATATGTAATAAGCTCATACGTATTCTGTTTACCATCGGTAAAAAGCAGTGTGAATTTAGTGAAGAACGTATGTTAAAGGACATTCCTCATATGGTCGTATTACAGGTAGCAGCTTAATTTATTTTTTTGATTGAAATTATTTAGTAGGTTAATTTGTTTTAAACATTTGAAGCACGGATTAGTCAGTAAAACAACTAAAATACGGGCAAGGACCCTGTCGGGCAGCATGACTGACATCCACCTCATGGAAAGGTTGGACGAAGGAATTTTAGAGCGAAGACTCTGTGAGATATGGGAGGGTTGACCTCCATGAGAAATGTGGAGATCCACCAGTGCAACCATACTTTAACTAGTTATCCACTTTTTGGATAAGTGGGGTTTGGTAGCTATTAGTCGCTTTTTCACTTTGTCCCCAAAATTATCCTTAAATACACCATTATTCCAATTTCCAAATGAATATTAAAACAGACTACTACGTAATTTGGAGAAAATGAGAGAAATCGAGAGATTTTCCTTTCTTTATAGAGGGAG
>JAANMP010000167.1 GCA_011250595.1 Bacillus sp. MM2020_1
CAATATGATAACTTAGTGTATGCCGATAATTTTTTTTCAGCCCTCGATACTTTAAATCAAAAAGATTTTTTTGATAATAAAGAATTCAAATACAAATTAATCGTTTCATCTGGTTTGAATGAAGAGCGAGAATTAGGAGGTAATTATTACGTATTGGTGAATAAAAATATACAAAAAATCGGTAATGAAGGGTCTAAAACTGTTTCATCAGACTTTAACTTACTAGTAATAGGAAGTGACCGTCCTTCGAATTTTAGTACAGACATAAAAACAACTAAATTTGTTTTCATTGATAACTATTTAGAGTAACTCATTATTGAAATTAACTTCAGTATTCTAAGAAAGTATGCAAGTTTGTGTAAGAATGTACTTAAAGTAATGGGGCATCTGTTCAATATTAGATGTCTCTTATTGTGCTAAAGGGTGCAAGTGTTCAAGAACAGGGATTGCAGCGGCGATCCTTTTTTGTTATTGAGCTAACGGGGCAGGTTAGTGAAAAAAGAAAAAACGCTTAATGCGTTATTGCCCCCTATTATTCGCTTGAGAATTAACAGACATAATTCAAAAAAAAAAGAGGGAAACCCCTCTATGTTATCTTGTAAGTTGAAAAATGAATTGTTCTTTAAACTTTCGTTGGTCACTATTTTTATGTTTCCAGTTTACAGATACCATTAATGCAGTTGCCTTAGTATCTAAAGGAAAATTGGAATGATGAAATGATTGTTCTAAAGGCTTGCCTTCGTCGTATTCGACAGTAAACAGTTCATAAAATGTTGACGCAGACTTAGGTAAGTTTTTATATCCCTCAACCCTGACTAATTCAATATTTTCGTCACCAATATTTTTAATGTCTAGGCTGTATACATTATACAACGCTGGTCTTATAGACTTGTTAAGCTTTTTGTCACTATGGTCTGGCTTTCCAACTGTTACTTTCCATTGTTTTGTTACTAGTGTCCGAGGCAAGTTTTCCAATACGTTAGCTTCTGAGTCCTTTGGCATTATCATTGTAGATACTATAATAAATAAAAGAAATAATGGAATTTTTTTCACTATATCACATCCTTTTTTTAAGATTAGTTTGGTAATTGTTTAACCTATTCATTCAAACAAAAAAGTAATGAATAAAACAATAATTGTGTTATCCCTTGTTTAACCAACGGGTGCTTGAATTCAAAAGGGTTGAATTAAGTTAATGGAAAAGCAATCAAAGACAGTGGGTGTATAATTATTTAATATGTTGAATAAATATTCATTATATGTTAATATAATAATAGTTTAAATTCTTCTGAGTTTAGACCTCCTAAAATGGACTTAGCCTAGACCACTAAGTTCAACTTTGACCTTTGATCTTATAGATCAAAGGTATTTTTTTGTTTGGATCTTTTTGTAAAATGTCACTCATTCTACATAATTCTTGATTTAAATTGAATGTAGTTTTGTGAAATTTTGTACTTAAACTAACGGGCAGGTTAGCATTCCTGTAGATCGTTAAATATCAGGTTTGAAAAAAATAGAGCCCCTCAGTAAGATACGAGTATAGAGACCAATCTAAACTCAGAGTCTTAAGGAGGAAGCCCTACTATGAATTT
>JAANMP010000168.1 GCA_011250595.1 Bacillus sp. MM2020_1
TCTCAGCCTAACTGCTTAGACGCGCATATCCAACAGCGCGCTTACCCTATCCTCCTGCGTCCCCCCATTGCTCAAACGATAAAGAGGTGGTACAGGAATATCAACCTGTTGTCCATCGCCTACGCCTTTCGGCCTCGGCTTAGGTCCCGACTAACCCTGAGCGGACGAGCCTTCCTCAGGAAACCTTAGGCATTCGGTGGATGAGATTCTCACTCATCTTTCGCTACTCATACCGGCATTCTCACTTCTAAGCGCTCCACCAGTCCTTACGGTCTAGCTTCAACGCCCTTAGAACGCTCTCCTACCACTGACATCTAAGATGTCAATCCACAGCTTCGGTGATACGTTTAGCCCCGGTACATTTTCGGCGCAGAGTCATTCGACCAGTGAGCTATTACGCACTCTTTAAATGGTGGCTGCTTCTAAGCCAACATCCTGGTTGTCTAAACAACTCCACATCCTTTTCCACTTAACGTATACTTTGGGACCTTAGCTGGTGGTCTGGGCTGTTTCCCTTTTGACTACGGATCTTATCACTCGCAGTCTGACTCCCACGGATAAGTCTTTGGCATTCGGAGTTTGTCTGAATTCGGTAACCCGATGAGGGCCCCTAGTCCAAACAGTGCTCTACCTCCAAGACTCTTACTACGTGAGGCTAGCCCTAAAGCTATTTCGGAGAGAACCAGCTATCTCCAAGTTCGATTGGAATTTCTCCGCTACCCACACCTCATCCCCGCACTTTTCAACGTGCGTGGGTTCGGGCCTCCATCCAGTGTTACCTGGACTTCACCCTGGACATGGGTAGATCACCTGGTTTCGGGTCTACGACCACATACTCATACGCCCTATTCAGACTCGCTTTCGCTGCGGCTCCGTCTTTTCAACTTAACCTTGCATGGGATCGTAACTCGCCGGTTCATTCTACAAAAGGCACGCTATTACCCATTAACGGGCTCTAACTACTTGTAGGCACACGGTTTCAGGAACTATTTCACTCCCCTTCCGGGGTGCTTTTCACCTTTCCCTCACGGTACTGGTTCACTATCGGTCACTAGGGAGTATTTAGCCTTGGGAGATGGTCCTCCCTGCTTCCGACCGGATTTCTCGTGTCCGGCCGTACTCAGGATCCACTCAGGAGGGAACGAAGTTTCGACTACAGGGTTTTTACCTTCTATGACGGACCTTTCCAGGTCGCTTCATCTACCCCGTTCCTTTGTAACTCCATGTTGAGTGTCCTACAACCCCAAGAGGCAAGCCTCTTGGTTTGGGCTATGTCCCGTTTCGCTCGCCGCTACTCAGGGAATCGCGTTTGCTTTCTCTTCCTCCGGGTACTTAGATGTTTCAGTTCCCCGGGTATGCCTTCCATACCCTATGTATTCAGGTAAAGATACTGTTCCATTACGAACAGTGGGTTCCCCCATTCGGAAATCTCCGGATCAAAGCTTACTTACAGCTCCCCGAAGCATATCGGTGTTAGTCCCGTCCTTCATCGGCTCCTAGTGCCAAGGCATTCACCGTGCGCCCTTTCTAACTTAACCTAAAAGGTTTATAACTCTTA
>JAANMP010000169.1 GCA_011250595.1 Bacillus sp. MM2020_1
ATATTTAGGTCCTAATTGAATTTGATACTCTAAGGTAATGTATTGGTTATTTCAAAAATATAATGAATATGAATTGAAAATAAATTTAAGAAAGCTTATGTTTAATTGTTATTATTTAAGCACTTAAATGGAGGATTTTATGAATAATAAGAATTATCCACCAAGGGTATTACATGTTTTCAGCAAGCTCAATAGGGGTGGAGCGGAGTCAATGATTATGAACTTATATAGAAATATTGATCGTGATAAAATTCAGTTTGATTTTCTTTGCTTATCCCCCGGGGAGTTTGACTTTACTAATGAGATAAGAAGTCTGGGAGGGCGAATATTTACAGTAAATACTAGTGTAAAGAAAAGTCCTCTTGTTAGTATCCTAAAAATAGTAGAAATAATTAAGAAATCTGGCCCCTTTGTTGCAGTCCATGCTCATTCTTTACCCTCATTAATTGTGACAATCTCACGATTATTAGGGATAAATAGAAGAATAAGCCATGTTCATAGCACCTATTCTGAAAAAAAAATGAATCTCTTTAGAAAAACATATATGGGCATTTCTAGGAAACTCATCTGGATAAATGCAACTAATTTAGCAGCATGTAGCCAAGCTGCTGGTATTTATTTTTATGGAAAAGGTTTTGAACAAAGTGTTAAATGTAATGTAATACCAAATGCAATAGATATAAGACCATATTTGAATTTAAATAAAGAGGATCTTAAAGAAATAAAGGAACTTGGAATATCCGAGAATACTATTGTTCTGGGTCATATTGGTAGTTATAGGCCGGTAAAAAATCATGATTTTTTAATTAAGTTTGCAAGCTTTCTGAAAAATAATAATGTAGAGTTTAAGATGCTATTAGTAGGTAATGGAAACTTGTTTAAGGAAATAAAAAATAGTGTACGGGAAAATGATCTAGAAAACGAAGTGCTTTTGCTTGGAATTCGTTCGGATGTTCCAGCATTACTTAATTTGTTTGATGTGTTACTTATGCCGTCACTTTTTGAAGGAATACCAGTTACTGTTGTTGAGGCTCAGGCGGCGGGAACACCATGTGTAATATCTAATAATATTACAAGAGAAGTAGATATGGGTTGTGGTCTAGTGGAATATGTAAATATAAAAGATGATTACAATGTTTGGTTAAATTCTATGAAACAGAGCTTAAACAAAAAAATTGATAAGAAAACCATTTTTGAGTGTATTAATAAAAGAGGGTATGATGTTAGTGATAGTAAAAAGATAATTTACAAATTATACAACCTTGATGATTAGGCTCATATATTAGGATGAGAGTTGATGAGATGTACTTCAATGCGAAAAAATCGGCCTATATATTCTTAACTCTATTATTTATTATTCTACAAATAATAATAGGGTATACAGGGATGATTACACAAAGTAATAAATCAACCTTTATGTATATTTATTGTTATATTATTATAGCAAATTATTTATGG
>JAANMP010000016.1 GCA_011250595.1 Bacillus sp. MM2020_1
AATATGAAAAAAGGTTAGTGTTAGAGGAAAGAAAAAATACATTATCTTCTTTGAGAGAGATATTAATTAGTTTTGATAAAGATATTATAAAAACAAGGAATACACTCGCGCATGTGCAAGAGAAAAAAGATGAGTTAGGAATTTCTTACTTGGAAAGCTTAAATAGAAATGGTACTAATATAATTCTTGATAATGATAAGTATATTGAGATTAGGCAAATGTTACGAAAACATGGGGTAAATTTAAATGAAATAAAAGAAAGGTTTGCATCGTTTTCATTGGAAGAGGCAGCGCCTTCAATAAAAAGTGGGGAGTAATTCCGTAGAGAAATTAGTACAATAACTACCCAGTAAAAAACTAGCTACACTCATGTATACCTTATTTAAAAATATTTAAAAAGAAAATGCATCATTTAGAGGAGAATCTCCGTTATTGTAGAGGGGACATCAGGTGCTATTTAACAAGGTTAGTAATCAAATGCCTTTTCTCATTTTAGAATGGGAAAAGGCATTTGACATTTTTGTATGGTAAAAAGTAAGCCCGTATTCAAACAACGCATATAAAAATAGCAGCACCTCCGGTACTATAAACATATCAATTTAAGGAGGTGCTTTTCATATGCCACAAGAAAAACTTACAATTGTCCCCGTTTCATTACATCCTGAAAACAATAGTACAGCTGCAACAATTCCAGCAGCACTTTCCTCAAATCCTACTTGTACGATCAAAACAGGCGACGCTGAAATCTCCTTCTTTAACGGCATCGATGAGCGCATCATTCAAACGGTCATGAGGGAGTTGAAAAATCCGTGAAACACGATTATACAAGCGTAAAAAACATTTACATCATTTGCGGTAAAACAGACATGAGAAAAGGCATTGATGGATTAGCCACACTGATTCAAGATTCCTTTGAACTGGATCTATACGGTGATTCCATTTTCTTATTTGCAGGGTGGAGTAAAGATCGCTATAAATGTTTGTATATCGATGGTGATGGCTTCGCCATACTTTATAAACGTTTGGATAACGGCAAACTGCAATAGCCTAAAGATGAAAAGGAAGTCCGCAATCTTTCACAACAGGAGTTGCGCTGGCTCCTTGAAGGGTTATCTATCCAGCAGCCAAAGGCGATTCAATCGTCATTATTTTTTAACAGAGCCTTTATTAGTAAAGGAGGTTAATTTGTTAATATGACAGAATACAGAAATAAAGAAATAAGGA
This sequence comes from Bacillus sp. MM2020_1, assembly GCA_011250595.1. Lineage (GTDB taxonomy): Bacteria > Bacillota > Bacilli > Bacillales > Cytobacillaceae > Neobacillus. Next base: position 1,225 of record JAANMP010000016.1, read on the forward strand.
ACTGCTAAAATAAGCTATAATAGGCTCTATAAAGAGAGTAGTAGGAGTGACGAATAAATGTATTTAACAATAGAGGAAACGGCTGATTATTTATCTGTATCTGTACCATATGTGGAGAGTTTAATTTTGCAAGGAAAAATACGAGTTTTAAGTGACGGTGAAGGTGAAGTTTTGATCTACAAAGATCAGTTCAAGACACATTTTGACCAGCTTGAGAAATATAAAATTTTAGTAGAGCAATTGGCGAATGAACCAATTCCGGAAGATAAAGATATTAAAGATGAGGACTAAGGTTTTTACCTCTTTTTTAAAAATATATAGTTCGAATAAAAAAGGGGATATACAATAGGAAAAAATTTTTTCTAAAACGTTAACAAAGCTATTTTATAATAATTTAGGGTTAACATTATTATTTATAAAAAGACAACATACAGGACATTCCACAAAATAGGAATATATTTTTATCAACACATTTTTATATATATTGCGTTAAATTTTAGGGGTTTATTCCCACTAAGAGTTTTGTCTCGCATTTGAATACAGTAGTTTCATGGATTCGAGGGTTTTATCCCAAGGTTAACTGTAATATACACAAATTATCTAATCTATAAAGAACAATTCAGCACCCACCTAAAACAAATGGAAAAATACAAACAACTCATCGAAGAAATCCTAAACGAACCCATTCCAGAAAGCATCGACGTAAAGGACGAGGATTAATCTTTAGTAGTTGGCGCCATTTAGATGGTGCCTGACACCATTCGTGGACAAATCTGTGAATTTGTCCATACGGGGTGGATGCAGTGGGATGGGGTGCCTGAAACCAATTGGAGGTGAAGTATGGAAAATGTTTTTATGAAAAGGGTCTATGAGCCCTACGACGAATCGGATGGATGCCGTATTTTAATTGACCGCTTGTGGCCGAGGGGGATTTCGAAAGAAGCGGCGAAGCTTTCGTTTTGGCATAAAGACCTAGCTCCTAGCAACGAACTGCGGAAGTGGTTTTGTCATAAGCCTGAGTTATTCGAAGAATTTCGTCGCAGATACCTTGATGAGCTTCGCACGGATGAACAGAAGCGAGAATATATACTGGAAATCTTTGAAATGGCAGCGCAGGGCCCAGTAACACTCTTATATGGAGCAAAGGACCTGGTACATAATCACGCATTGGTATTGATGGAGGAGCTAAGAAGATTAGCCGGGATGGAACGATGAAATAGGAGTGATGTCCGGTGTATGGTGCCCGTGAAGGCTGAAAAAATGGATGAATGGTAATCATAGGAAGTGTATGATACCCGTTAAGCGCAAAAAATCTCCTCCACGGTAACTAGTCAAAGCGACTAGTGCCCGTGAAGCATAAAAAATCACTTCAACGGTTACTAGTGAAGACGACTAATGCCCGTGAACCCTAAAAAATCTCCTTCACGGTAACTAGTCAAAGCGACTAGTGCCCACCAACCATAAAAATTAACCAAACGGGCATCAGTTCCCTATTAATCTCTGCGGAAACGGCCCATCACTTCCATCGTCTGCATTATGTTTACAAAAGCTTTCGGATCTACCGTTCTAATCGCATGTTTTGTTTCATTTAATTCGTATTTAGTGATCACCGTGGTTAACACCTTTTTAGGCATGTGTGTGTATGCACCTTCTGCATCCGTTACCGTAACGCCGCGAGCATGCAAATGGATTAGCGCATCCGTAAGCTCTTCAAACTTTTCCGTCACAATCGTTATCGTTAATTTATTTTGGTTTGTGTACACCATGTCAACGGCACGGCCAGACACATAAATCGCAATAATCGTATAAAGTGTGATCCCCCATCCAAAAATCAGTCCGGAGGTCCCCACCACTAAAAAATTCATACAAATGTTTAAAAAGCCCACCTGAAAGTTCCTTTTTTTCGCCAGCGTGAGACTAATAATGTCGGTTCCGCCAGTCGAGCCTCCAATCCGAATGATAAGGCCAACTGCAATACCATAAAGAGCCCCTCCAATGATGGAAGAAAGAAGGATGTCTTTGCTAATGGCGTGAATGGGAATAAATTTCATACTCATTGATAAAACAAAAACAGCATAGCCTGTCAGCAAAATGAATTTTTTTCCCAAGTATTTTACTCCTAATAGAAATAAAGGAATATTGATAATCAAAATAATCGACCCGGTATTGATATCTAAAAAATGGTGAATAAAGAAGGCGATACCCGTGACCCCACCGGATGTTAATTGATGGGGAATAAGAAAGGTGTTAAAGGCAAACCCAAATAACATGGAACAAAGTCCAATGACAATCATTTGAAAAAACAATCGCAACAAGAGGAACACCTCGATCTTTTAGTGGTGCTTTCATGGTTTATTTTGTCCGAAGGGTAGATAGTTTATTTTCAAAAAAAAACGCCCTTCAAATAAGGCGTTATAAAAAATTAAATTACGTAAAGGAAAACGGTTAAAAAATGAGCCATACTCCCAAGCAATATAAAGATATGAAAAATCTCATGGAAGCCCATGTATTTTGACTTTAAAAACTTAGGCTTTGCTCCGTAAATGACCCCGCCAATTGTATAAAAAATTCCCCCAAGAATGAGTAAAAATAAACCAATCGGGTTTAAGCTGCCCGTTAGAGGCGAGAAGACAAATACAATCATCCAGCCCATTGCTAAATACAGGGCAGTAGAAATCCAGCGCGGGCAATTAAACCAGACCATTTTAAAGACAACCCCGCTAATCGCAATCCCCGAGATAATCGAAAAGAGAATCGCGCCTATTTTTCCGTTCAGGCTTATAAAACAAAAGGGTGTGTACGTACCGGCAATTAAAATGAAAATCATCGAATGGTCCAGCCTCCGTAAAAACGCAATGACTCGATCCTGAGCAATCACCATGTGATAGGTGGCTGAAGCGGAGTAAAGCAAAATCATACTAACCCCGAAAATAATCACCGCAGTAATGGCAGTCGGTGAATTAGTCGTCGCTGCCGCCTTGATAACCATCGCAAGGAGCCCGACAAAAGCTAAAACGGCCCCGGCTAAATGGGTTAGTCCATTGATTGGTTCGCGAATGTAATTGTTCATTTTAATTGCCTCCCAGTATTACATGTAGTTTTAATAACTACTTACAATAATACTCATATATCACCATCTAGTCAATGCCTATATCTTAAGGTATAATAAAAAAATAACGACAATGAACGGGGTTAAACGAATGGAAAATATCCAACAAATTATTGAGAAACTCAGCTTAGATGTAGGCTTAGCTTTAGATGAGATTCCACAAATAGATTTATACATGGACCAAGTGATTCAGTTGTTTGAAAATAAATTCAACGAAACGAAACGGTATGAAGACGACAAGGTTCTCACCAAAACGATGATTAACAACTATGCAAAAGGCAAACTCATTTTTCCAATCCAGAATAAGAAGTATTCAAAAAAGCACCTCATCCTGATGAGCTTGATTTACCAATTAAAAGGGGCACTTTCCATCAATGATATTAAAGTGACACTTCAAGGGATTAATCAAAAAATTATCAAAGAGGAGATGGAGTTAGAGTCCTTTTATTCTAGTTATCTGAATTTAACACGACAAAATGTCGAGGATTTTAAAGCTGACATTTCGGAAAGGGTAAAGGATGTGAAGGAAGAGATTACTGAGGATGAAAAAGGAAACTCAGCCGATCTTGAACAGGTGTTAATGATTTCTTCACTTGTTCATATGAGTAATTTATATCGGAAAGTCGCCGAAAAATTGGTTGATGACATGACTGTAGAAAAAGAAGGAAAGCGTCACAAATAATTGTTGACGCTTTTCGTATTTTTAATGGAAATATCTTCGACTCCTAAGCCGATATCAATCTGCTTGGGCGCGGAATTTCGGCTTATCACATCATTAATTTGAATAGAATCCGCTCGATTTTCGCCTCCGAAAATTTTAATATCACTTCCAGCCTTTCTAAAATCGCGAAAAGAAATATTATGCAAGACAATATTTCTGGCCCGATATTGTACAGCAATTACCGGGTAGCCTTTGTAGTCATAATCTGGATCACCAATTAAAGTAAAATGATTAATCACAACATTTTTATAAGCGGAGATCACCATTCCACGCGGTGTAGAGTCTTTATATAACCCAGTAAAAACCGGAGCGAGGGCTACCAGATGGGTGGCGCAAATATTGTAGGCCGTTCGTGATTCAGGGTCTGTACTTTTGTGATGTCCGATATGACGGAAGTTAAACGAACGGTTATCGTTGACAGAAATATGTCCGACAATTTGTACATTGGAGGCGGCTGAGGAATTTTCGTGCCCTTTTATTTCCACCCCGCCAAAACACCGAGCTGAAGAATTATTGACAAGCAAAACATTCCTCGAACCGTCATCAATCTCAATCCCGTTCGAATTCGAAAAGCCCTTTCGGTGGGCACGTCCACTGGGGTCGCACATATGAGAGCGGGAGATGAAAATAAAATCACTGTGATGAGTGGTGATCCCATCGTCGCCGAAGCCATAGCCATTTAAATTATCGAGCCAGACATACTTGCTGCCACCGCGGGCACGTAAGCCGTCGCCCGCATAATTGTACAAAGTCGATGAGATATCAAAGCAATGCAGCCCCGGATTTATCCCTTCAACATCCTTAACCCAGCCAAAGGTCACATTTGCATACGTTAAGCAGCTCGAATGATTTCCCCATGTACTTGTTTTCGCAGCATCGCCAAGCCTCTCTACATTCCAGTCCAAACTTAGGGCACCGACGAATAGATGATGGTTTCCTCTCCAATGATTCGTGTTTGTGATCAGTCTGGTGCCTTTTTTAGCCGAATCATGAAGTTTTATGGTCGTTACACCTTTTCCCGCTCCAACTAGAATGGTCCATGACGGCAGCCGAATTTCCTTCGTAATAAATACTCCTTCGGGTACAACTACTTTCACTCGGCCAGTGCCAATCGCTTTTTTAAAAGAATGGGTATTATCCGTTTTTCCATCGCCAATGGCCCCGAAATCTACAACATTGACCTCTTTCACCACATTATTTTCTAAATTAGAATATTCCTCATCTAATAGGCTTTTCCAATCAGGAAAAATGTTCCCATCCGTACCCACCTTGATTTTAACTTGTTCACTGGAAAACGAACGAGTGGATAATGGTCGAAAAAAAGCCTCCGTCACTTTTTGATATAAAGACTTTGAAGGTGCAGAATGCGGGCTAAGAGGAATCTCTTTTCTTCTAAATTGTTTAAATAGTTTTTCTGTTTCCTGCAGGGCACTTGTGATGTCTACCTGCTGGTCCGCTAATTGTTTAAGCAAGGCACCGTTTTTTCTTGGATCATGATATTTGTCTAGCAATCATTTCTCACCCCAATCATCAACATTCTTATTAAAAGTATTATGACATTTTTGGACGATAAATAATATTTACATTTTTGGGGGAAGATCTTTCTGAAATTACTTTGATAAAAGGAGATATTTATTTGAAAAAATTAACCAAGAAATTCACCGTATTGCTTATGTCTATTGCCTTAATTTTACCTGCTATTAGCGTGAAGGCAGCCCCGCCGCCACCTGTTCATCAGAAACCGGCACTGAGCGAGTCTGCCTACCAGTTAAAGTTTAACTTCAGAAGACTTTGGATCGAGCAGGCCATTTGGACAAGAAGTTATATTGTTAGTGCCGAAGCAAATCTTCCAGACCAAAAAATAGTCCTTGCAAGACTTTTGAAAAACCAAGATGAAATCGGAAATGCAATCAAACCATTTTACGGTAATGCGGCAGGAAACAAGCTTGCACACTTGCTAAGAGAGCATATCCTTCTTGCAGGACAAGTGGTCGAAGCAGCTAAGGCCAATAATCAAGCCCAGTTGCAAAAGTACAATAAAGCATGGTACAAAAATGCGGATGATATTGCAATATTTTTGAGTAGTGCAAATCCAAATTGGAATAAGAATGCATTGAAGCAGCTGCTGCATGCACATTTAAAGATGGTGACAGATAGTGCGGTTTCAAGATTGAAAAAGGATTGGAACGGAGATATTCGTGCTTTTGATGAAGGGGAAATCCACCTAATAAAAATTGCTGACGTCTTATCCGATGGAATCATCAAACAGTTTCCGCAGAAGTTTTAATGGGATGATAGTTGACAGTTATTTTTCTGAAACAAAATAAATGATGAAAAGGGGCCAATCTTAATTTTGGCCCTTTTTCCAATGATTTGCGATCGGTAAGCCCTGAATTTTTTGTGAACAGGGGGTAGCAAGTTCGTGTAATAGAATTATTTAGTTTAGGATGTAATTAGGATAATTGTGAGTAAAATTTTTTATTAAGAAGGGAGGAATTCACCCATGAAGAACCAAAAATCTATAAGTATACTGGTCCTTGTTATAACCATTTTATCGATTATTGCTACGTCCTACGCCATCTTTTCCAATCAAGGACCGGGGGAGTATGAATATCAATCCATTTTCGGAGAAACCGTTTCAATTTACGGGAAGGGGCTCTACAAACATGACTCGGTATCAATGGCAGCGCAGGCAATCGCCCAGGATTATGTGACATTGTTTCTAGGTGTCCCATTACTAGTGTTTTCTCTGTATCTGTCTAGAAAAGGGCGGTTAAAGGGGTATTTGCTCCTTACAGGCACGTTGGGATATTTCTTATATACCTACGCCTCGTATTCATTTCTATCTATGTATAACTCCATGTTCCTCGTGTACGTCATCCTAATGTCAGCTAGCTTTTTTGCTTTTACGTTGGCAATGATGTCATTTGAAATTGCGAAATTACCGCTATTTTTCAAAGAAAAACTACCTGTGAAGTTAATTGGCGGCTTCCTATTGTTTGCTTCGTTTGTATTTGGAATGATGTGGCTTGCAAAAATTGTACAACCATTCATTAATCACAGCCCAACGGAAGGAATCGAGCACTATACTACACTAGTCATCCAAGCCTTAGACCTCGGGTTTGTTGTTCCTGTCGGCATTGTCGCGGGAATACTGCTCATTAGGCGAAAGTCATTTGGCTATCTTCTCGCATCCGTCATCATCATCAAAGATATCACCTTGATAACAGCTCTTTCAGCCATGATATTCCTGCAAATTCAGGCTGGTGTTGAAGTAAGATCAATAGTCGTGGCTCTCGTTCTGTTCCTAAATACTATTGTTATATATCTCATGTTTTTAATCTTGAAAAACGTAAAAGAGGTGTCAGGCACCGCAAGTAAACGATGGGAGGGACATCCTATGTGATGTTAACAAAGGAGCGGATTTAGTTTGGAAGCCCTTCCGTTTTATTTTAGGAAGGGCCATTTTTTTTTGAAAGTCTGATCTATTATTGTTCAGTTTTTCACAAAGTAATCACTAAATTACAAACCCTGCAATTATAAGCGCAAGGGGGAAAAGACTAACGAAAAGAATACGGGCTAAATTAACTTGACCATATAAAACCACTGTCCCAATGTGCTGGTCCCAAGTTGATTTTCCATTCTTTCTAAGATCAAAATAAGAAAAATAAGAGCAAATGAAGTTAATGAATGGAATCCCGAATCCCATCCCAGCTGCCGTCACAAAAATACTTCGCTTAAGTGCCATGATAAAATCGATTGGCTCTCCAGTCATCGTTCTGATTCGTGCATTGAGGATTGATTTCCCTAAGGTGTTCCCAAAGATGGAGAGAATTATGGCCTCTACTAAAATATAGAGGATTAAGCTAAGGATAAAAATAAAGATGGGTGATGACGCTACCACAAATTTTGGTGAGAAGATTGATACTAGTGTGATAAGAAATAAGGAAAATAAAGAAAGATCGAACAGTCTGGCAATGTAACGAACAAAGGGTCTTCCATTCGGATACGTATCCTTTTGTTGTTCCTTCCATTGACCCGCTAAATTTTCTTGTGGTTGTTCTGCATAATCTGTCAAAAAGAAGTCCTTTGAAAGATAAGGATGGCTATTCGCCATTTGCCAGCACTTCATCTCTTTTGTCCAAATAAATGTTTCCCCAGACAAAACGCCTTGTTCAAACATTTTTTTCAGTTCAAACAACCCCACAGGTCCCTGTTGATGATGATCTCGAATATAAAACCATGCATTTCCTGCCATTGGTTCCAATTCATCGCCCCCTCAATTAGGTAAATTATACCACGTAAGGATATTTGTAGTTTTTACCAATATTGATCAAATTTGAAGAATTTTCGACACTTTTCTACGTGGGATAATTTTTTTAAAATGAAAAATACTAACAAATGTTCGGAGGTGAAAGCTATGGAAGACAAAGATTATCAAAAAATATATGAAGAGTATAAGCAAGAAAGTCAACAGCAAGCAAAAGTGGAAGCGGCTCAGAGTAACCCTGATGGAAAAGAGGAGTTCGTGTCGGTTAGGAAGAACGATGACGGAGACCTTATTGCTTTTAAAACGAGTACAGGACGTGAGTTGGATTATGTTATGGCTTTAAATGAAGCTAAGGCTGGCAGGATTGCTCATGTGGATGTTTTCCACAAATATGGCCGTGACATTATCCGCAGTGAGCCAGACGGTATTAAAGAAAATAATCTGGATCAATTACCTGGTTTTTAAGGAGTGTGTCCATGCATTGGTATGAAAAGTTGAATCAGTATTTTCCTGTTGAAGAAATGAAATCAAGAGCACATATGGAAACCTTACTGAAAGAGCGATCAAACATCTATCATAAGGATGAGGGACCGAATCATGTTTTAATGTATGCAGAACTAGATAAGTTTGTATTTATTGATTATTTATTTGTTTCAAAAAATGCCCGTGGTGAGGGACTAGGTCATAAACTATTGGAAAAGTTAAAACAAAAAGGGAAGCCGATCATCCTTGAAGTGGAACCAGTCAATTATGAGGATAGCGATACTGAGAAACGTCTCCATTTTTATAAACGAGAAAAATTCGAGCACGCCGTGTCCATTGGATACGAGAGGAAATCATTGGCGACAAATGAGGTAAATAGGATGGAAATTCTCTATTGGGCGCCAAATGGTGAATTAGAGGATATGATTTTTGAAGCGATGAAACAAACATATGATATAATACACACTTATAAAGATCACCATTTTTATGGTGAATCCTACGAGACAGTTGATGAGGTACTAACTTTTAACGAAGAATCAGAGAATAAAAATATATTAAACGAGTTATGAAACCGTGATTTCTACAATTATAAATATAAAAAAATGAGCCTGATTCCAAGCTCATTTTTTTATATTTTTATTATTTATTTAATAAGTTCATACTGTGAAATTTTATCCTCATAAGTCAAGGTAACCCCTATCTCATCCCAGCCATTTAGCAGCATGACTTTCGGGTAGGGGGCAATGTCGAATGAAACTTTGAAGCCCTCGTTATCATAAACCACTTGATTTTCAAGGTCGACGGTTAATTGATACTCTTCGGATTTAGCTTTTCTAATGATGTACTGAACTTGCTCCTCACTAATCTGAATGGGGAGAATCCCATTTTTTACGCAATTGTTTTTAAAAATATCTGCATAACTTGGGGCAATGACAATTTTAAAGCCAAAATCTTGAACTGCCCACGGAGCGTGCTCACGCGAGGAGCCACAGCCAAAGTTTTCTCCAGCAACTAAAATAGAAGCGCCTTTATATTTTGGATCATTTAAGGAAAAATCTGGGCGAAGATTTCCTTCATCATCAAAACGCCAGTGATAAAACAGGAATTGTCCGAAACCACTGCGTTCGATCCGCTTTAAAAACTGCTTGGGGATAATTTGGTCAGTATCAATATTTGACCGGTTTAATGGGTAAACAAGGCCTTGATGAGTCTTTAACGGTTCCATATGCTATCTAACCTCCTGAGCAGCAGAGAATTGGCGAACATCAACGAAGTGACCTGCCACAGCGGCCGCGGCCGCCATTTCAGGACTAACAAGATGGGTTCTAGCCCCGTTCCCTTGACGTCCTTCAAAGTTCCGGTTGGAAGTAGAGGCACAGCGTTCACCTGGTGGAACGATATCATCATTCATTGCTAGGCACATACTACAGCCCGCTTCACGCCATTCAAAGCCTGCGTCGGTAAAGACCTTATCAAGTCCTTCTTTTTCTGCCGCAAGCTTCACGCTAAATGAACCTGGAACAACGATCGCTGTAACCGTAGGGCTGACCTTTTTACCGCGGACAACCTCCGCTGCACTTCGTAGGTCACTTAAACGTGAATTTGTACAAGAACCGATGAAAACATGGTCGATTTTCACACTTGAAATCGGCTGACCTGCTTCAAGGCCCATGTATTCAAGCGCACGTTTAATTTCGTCCTTTTCACTAGGTTTCTCAGTTTCGTCCGGATTTGGAACATTAGCCGTAATTGGAATACACATTCCAGGATTTGTTCCCCAAGTTACCTGTGGCTCGACTTCTGCTGCTTCAATTTCAACGACACGGTCATAGGATGCACCTTCATCGGAAGCAAGAGCTTTCCACTCCGCAACCGCTTCTTCAAACGCTTCTCCCTGAGGAACATGGCGTCTACCACGTAAGTATTCAAAAGTGGATTCATCTGGAGTGATAAGCCCAGCTCTTGCACCTGCTTCAATCGACATGTTACAAACGGTCATCCGTTCTTCCATTGAAAGGGCACGGATGGCTTCACCTGTGTACTCCATCACATAACCTGTTCCAAATTGGACACCGAATTTACCGATAATGGCAAGGATTAAGTCTTTCGCTGTTACACCCGTACCAAGCTTCCCATTGACTTTGACATTTAACGTTTTAGGCGGTGCCTGCCAAAGGGTTTGGGTTGCAAGAACATGCTCGACCTCGCTTGTACCAATACCAAAAGCGAGCGAACCGAATGCACCATGTGTCGAAGTATGACTATCACCGCACACAATGGTTTTACCAGGCTGGGTAAGCCCGAGTTCAGGTCCGATTACATGGACAATTCCGTTATCCGGATGATGAATGTCAGCGAGTGTAACCCCGAATTCCTGACAATTCTCTTGTAAAGTATCGATTTGTTTTTTGGAAATAGGGTCATTGATCACTAGACGTTGGCGGGTTGGAACATTATGATCCATTGTTGCATAAGTTAAATCTGGGCGCCTCACTTTACGCCCATTCATTCGTAAGCCCTCAAATGCCTGAGGAGAGGTTACTTCGTGAACAAGGTGTAAATCAATATATAATAAATCGGGCTTTCCTTCTTCTTGATGTACAACATGCTTTTCCCAAATTTTTTGGATAATATTTTTTGGTGTATACATAGCGTCCTTCCTCACATAATGAATTTATTTATAGGGTCTTACCTATTTTAGATAAATTTAGGGGTAAACCGCCAAATCGACGATTTACCCACCGAATCAATCAATCATTTAAAAATAACAACTGGCGATACATTTTGAGGCGTTTTGCGATTTGATATAATCAGCAATCAGTTTCGTCATTTCAGATGTTCCAACTAGACGTCCCTCTGGAACTTGAATGTCGCCTGTATGGAAACCGGCATCTAAAACTGCTTGAACCGCATCCTCAATCACTTTTGCTTCGTCATTCAGTTGAAAGGAATAGCGAAGCATCAGTGCTGCTGATAAAATCATTGCAACAGGGTTAGCCACACCTTTACCGGCGATGTCCGGGGCAGAACCGTGAACCGGTTCATAAAGGCCGACCCCATTCTCATTTAAGCTGGCAGAAGGGAGCATACCAAGTGATCCTGTAATAACAGAAGCTTCATCGCTTAAGATGTCGCCGAATAAATTCTCGGTAACGATTACGTCGAATTGGGTTGGGTTCGTGATTAATTTCATTGCTGCAGCATCGACTAATACATGTTCAACCGCAACGTCTGGATACTGAGCCTTTTTCTCTTCGACAATTTCGCGCCATAGCTTACTAGATTCAAGCACATTCGCTTTATCCACCGAAGTTAGATGACCGCGCCGTTGCTGAGCTGCTTGAAAGCCTTTATCAACAATTCTCTCGATCTCTTGACGGGAATACACAAGTGTATCAACAACGGAGTTTCCGTTATCACGGCGTTCACTAGGTGTTCCGAAATAGAGGCCGCCAGTTAATTCACGTACAATAAGGAGGTCGCTTCCAGAAACTACTTCTTCCTTTAAGGGTGATGCATGGAGAAGGTTTTTAAATCCTTTGATTGGCCTTAAATTTGCATATAAATCAAGTGCCTTTCGGATTCCCAGCAAGCCACGTTCAGGACGTAAATGGGAGGGATTGTTATCCCATTTTGGCCCGCCAACAGCACCCAGCAATACCGCATCCGCTTGTTTACAAGCATCCACAGTTGTCTCTGGAAGTGGTGTGCCATAAAGGTCAATGGCTGCTCCTCCGATTTCATGGCTTTCAAAACTAAATGTATGATTGTATTCTTCAGCAATTGCATTTAACACGTCTTTCGCAGAATTAATAACTTCCTTGCCAATACCATCACCGGGAAGTAAGACAATATGTTTTTTCATTAGAAGCAACCTCCTCATTTTTTGTTTGTTTTTTATAGAGTTGCAGTTTCTTTGACTGCGGTATTTTGATTGAAAAATACACGATTCACAGCGTTCAAGAATGATTTTGCGGAAGCTTCTAGTACATCCTGAGCTGAGCCGCGTCCGGTTACAGGTGTGCCGTTCACGGTCATTTTTACATGGACCTCGGCAAGTGCATCTCGTCCTTGGCCGATGGAACTTAATCTAAAATCAGTCAGATGGATTTCTTCTTTAATCAATGCTTCTAAGGTGTTCATCAAGGCTTCTACACTACCAGAACCAGTACGGGCGGTTTCTACTCGAATACCTTCCGGTGTCGTTAATGCCACAGTGGCTGTTGGCAAGTTCGCTGATCCGTAGTGGACTTGAAAGGCAACCAGTTCATATTTTTTAATATCAACTGCTGTCGTTTGAATATCGGTTAAGATAGCAAAGAGGTCCTCATCGGTAACTTCTTTTTTTCGGTCGGTTAATTGTTTAAAAGCAGTGAACGCTTCAGCAAGTTTTTCATCCGAAAGATCAAAGCCCATTTGCTCAATTTTATCTTTGAAAGCATGGCGGCCGGAATGTTTGCCGAGAACTAAATCATTGGATTTGACCCCGACTAATTCAGGGGTAATAATTTCATAGGTTAACGTATTTTTTAAGACGCCGTCCTGATGAATTCCTGATTCATGCGCGAAGGCGTTTTTTCCAACGACTGCTTTATTAGGAGGAACGAGCATGCCTGTAAAGCGGCTGACAAGATCACTGGTACGCTTAATTTCTTTCAACACGAGATTGGTAGTATATGGGTACTTATCCTTGCGAATATTTAAGGCAACAGCTATTTCCTCTAACGAAGCATTACCGGCACGTTCTCCAATTCCGTTAATGGTACCTTCGACTTGGGTCACCCCGTTTTCGATGGCAGCAAGTGAATTGGCAACAGCCATCCCTAAGTCATCATGACAGTGGCAAGATAGGGCAGCCTTGTGAATATTAGGAACGTTTTCACGGATGTAGCGGAACATGCGTCCATATTCTTCCGGTGTGGTATACCCGACCGTATCAGGTAGATTAATGACTGTCGCACCGGCATCGATGACCTTCGTAATAATTTGAACAAGGAAATCAAGGTCCGAGCGAGAAGCATCTTCAGCTGACCATTCAATATGAGGGAAGTTTCGTTTCGCGTAGGAAACCATATCTACGGCAATTTGCGTGACTTCCTCAGGCGTTTTCATCAGTTTATACTGCATATGGATAGGGGAGGTAGCAAGGAAAACATGCAACCTTGGTTCTGCAGCATCTTTTAACGCATCCCACGCAATGTCAATGTCCGATTTCGTCGCTCTTGCCAGGCCTGTGACTGATACATTTTTAATATTCCGGGCGATTGCTCTTACTGCTTCAAAATCACCTTGGGAGGAAGCCGGGAAACCGGCCTCCATAATATCAACACCGAACCGTTCAAGTTGTCTTGCGATTTCTAATTTTTCAAGCTGGTTTAAATTCACACCAGGGGACTGTTCGCCATCACGTAATGTCGTATCGAAGATGTTAACGTGAACCATTTACCACCACTTCCTTCTTTGCATTTACTGGTTTGTTTTTAATAAACGGCATTAATGCACGAAGCTCACGGCCAACTTGTTCAATTTGGTGATTGTTTTCAGCGCGATTAATGGCGTTAAATTGTGGGCGGTTTGCTTGGTTTTCAAGGATCCAGCCTTTTGCAAACACTCCAGTTTGGATATCTGTTAATACGTCTTTCATACGAGCTTTTGTATCCGCATTTACGACACGTGGTCCTGAAACGAAATCTCCCCATTGTGCAGTATCGGAAATGGAATAACGCATATTTTCAAAGCCACCTTCATATAAAAGGTCTACGATTAGTTTTAATTCATGTAAACACTCAAAGTAGGCAACTTCAGGCTGATAACCAGCTTCAACAAGAGTTTCAAATCCTGCTTTGATAAGGGCTGTCGTACCGCCGCAAAGGACAGCTTGTTCTCCGAAAAGATCTGTTTCTGTTTCTTCTTGGAAGGTAGTTTCTAGAACTCCCGCACGAGCAGCACCAATTCCTTTTGCATAGGCAAGGGCAAGGTCACGTGCTTGACCAGTAGCATCTTGATACACTGCATAAAGGGCAGGAACACCAGCACCTTCAGTATACGTACGACGTACTAAATGCCCTGGTCCTTTTGGTGCTACAAGGAATACATCTACTTCAGCAGGAGGGACAATTTGGTTAAAATGAACATTGAAGCCGTGCGCAAAAACAAGGGAATTACCTGCTTCAAGGTTTGGTTCAATGCTTTCTTTGTAAACCTTTGGCTGCATTTCATCAGGAAGAAGAACCATTACTACATCAGCTTCAGCGGTTGCTTCAGCAACAGTGCGAACATCAACACCATCTTCAACTGCTTTATCCCATGATTTTCCACCGCGCAAGCCAACAACAACATCAAAGCCGCTTTCTTTTAAATTTAGGGCATGTGCATGACCTTGTGAACCATAGCCAATTACTGCGATTTTCTTTCCTTGTAAAACCTCTTCTTGAATATCTCCGTTATATAGTACTTTTGCCATTATCGATCATCCTTTCAAGGTAAGTTATTATTTTAATAGGGTGTGGTGAGTTAGTTCGTTTACTTGCGGTTGGTGCCCACGCAATAGCGCGGTCAACCCTGTTCTGGCAATCTCTTTAATTCCATAAGGGCGAAGCAATTCTAGTAAAGCATCGATTTTTTCAGGTTTGCCGGTGATTTGAATAGCTAAGCTTTCCTTGCTTACATCAATAACGATGGCACGGAATGGGTCGATAATTCCGTTAATCTCACTGCGAAGCTGGCTGCTGCTGGCTACTTTAATCAAGGCCAATTCGCGGACAACGACTGCTTTATCCGTAATATCAGAAACTTTTAAAACATCAATCTGTTTATTAAGCTGCTTTGTGACTTGTTCGAGACGCTGTTCATCTTCAATCTCGACAACCAGGGTCATTCTTGAAACACCTTCCGTTTCTGTTGGACCAACGGAGATACTTTCAATATTGAATTGACGCCTTTGCAATAGTCCGGTTACGCGGTTGAGTACACCTGCTCGGTCCTGAACGGTTGCAGTTATGATGCGTTTCATGGTTTCACCCCTATCATTTCATGAATCCCTTTGCCAGGGGCAATCATTGGAAAGACTTTTTCCTGTTGAAGAACACGTGCATCCACTAGGACAGGACCATTATGGGCGAATACTTCAGGAAGAATCGTGATAAGTTCCTCTTGATTGTTCACCTGATAGCCACGAATGGAATAGCTTTCTGCCAATTTTACAAAATTCGGTTGAGTGTGAAGAATCGATTCAGATATGCGGTTACCATGCAATAGCTCTTGCCATTGGCGAACCATTCCAAGTGCACCATTGTTGACGATGATGATTTTAACTGGAAGGTTTCTTTCATAAACAATCGATAATTCTTGAAGTGTCATTTGGAAACCGCCATCCCCAACAATCGCAACGACCGTGCTGTCTGGTTCAGCAATTTGTGCCCCAATCGCAGCAGGGAAGCCAAAGCCCATTGTGCCAAGTCCGCCAGAAGTAATCCAACGGTGCGGTTCTTTAAAGGTGTAGTACTGTGCCGCCCACATTTGGTGCTGGCCAACATCGGTTGCAACGATGGCGTCACCGTTTGTTACTTTATGGACTGCTTCAATGACCCATTGCGGACACATTCCGTTTGGATCATGTTTATACCAAAGCGGATACTCCTGCTTGTTTTGGCTCAGTTTTTCCAGCCACTGAGCGGAATTTGGTGATTCAATATCCTGCCCAAGCAGTTCAGTAAGTGCCTCTTTCGTATCAGAAACGATTGGGAGACTTGTTGGAACATTTTTACCAATTTCGGCTGGATCGATGTCAATATGGGCAACCTTCGCAAAAGGTGCGAAGTGTTTAAGGTTACCTGTTAGTCTGTCATCGAAGCGGGCTCCAAAGTTGATAAGCAGGTCACATTCGTAAATGGCCATGTTCGCTGCGTATGTTCCGTGCATTCCACCCATACCTAACGAGAGGGAATGATCTGCCGGAAAAGTACCTAGCCCAAGTAATGTGGTGACTACCGGGATTTGGTGTTTTTCTGCCAAAGAAGTTAGTTCAGCAGATGCTTTCCCATGGAGAACTCCTGCGCCTGAAAGAATGACAGGCTTGATCGCCTTTGAAATCGAATCGGCAAGCTTTTTAATTTGTAATGGATTTGGCTTTGTTGTTGGCTGATATCCAGGTAAATCAATGCTCGCTTCTTCAGGTTCTGCAGTTAAAAAGCCTGCGGAAATATCCTTAGGAACATCGACTAAGACTGGTCCAGGTCGTCCGGTAGAAGCAATATGAAAAGCTTCCTTGACGATGCGAGGTAAGTCCTCGATCGATTGTACCTGATAGTTATGTTTGGTGATTGGTGTTGTAATTGCCATTACATCCGCTTCTTGAAAGGCATCTGTTCCGATCACGCTTCGTGCAACCTGCCCAGTAAATATAACGAGAGGCAGGGAATCCATCATCGCATCGGTGATCCCAGTTACAAGATTGGTTGCCCCAGGTCCTGAGGTAGCAATGACAACACCAGGTTTTCCGGTAACTCGGGCATACCCTTCAGCAGCATGGATCATTCCTTGTTCATGTCGGAAGAGAATATGCTCGATTGTACCCTGGGCGCGATAAATGGCATCGTATATTGGAAGTACGGCACCACCGGGATATCCAAACAGTGTTTCCACACCTTCTTTTTTCAGTAAGTCGATGAGAAGGTCTGCACCGGTTTTTGGCTCGGTACTAGTTTGGACCTCAAGCTTTTTTGCTTCTACTTTCACGTCGTAATCCCTCCTTAGGGTTATGAATATATTAAAGATTCAGCTAATACATAGTAAAAAGACCTAATCTCCCTAATAAACTGCAGTCAAGAACCTCAAAAGCAGAATAATCGGGGAGAAAAGGCCTTTCTTTTTTCTCGGTACCACCCGGTTTTACAGTATCCTTACGAATACTGCCTTATGAAGCGATCTACTAAAGGAAAGAACGCTTCTTTTTGTAACAGGTGCTCAAAAGTATTTGGACACCCGGTTGAGCCTACTAAAGTCAGGACTGTTCGGCTCAACACTCAGGGATGATGTCGGAATAAGTTGTATTACTGGGCTTCCAGCAACCCCAGCTCTCTGAAAATACGAAATCTTATTCCTTTATTCCCGTCATCGATTTATTAATATTTTTTTATCAAATGAATATCATTAAACGCTAGTACCTTAGCTTCCTTGGGAAGGGGAGGGGTACTACTGATTCCCAACGTTCTTTAAACTTTAATTACTGTCTAGCTCCAGCGCCCAGAGACTAGTGTACTTCGCTCTCCGCCCTACGATAAGTCAAGCACGAATGCGCTAACGCTCTTCGTGTTTCCTTTATCTCAGTTGGAGCGCTCCAGTCCATACGTCTCTAAACGGGCGCTTCCGCTTTTCTTTTTTAAATTTTTAAGACCCCGCCTGTATTTGCAGATGTAACGAGTGCTGCATATCTTGCAAGGTAACCAGTTTTGATTTTTGGCTCTGGTTTTACCCATGTCTTCCGTCTTTCTTCTAAAACTTCGTCATCTACAAGAAGTTCAATCGAGCGTGCTTCCAGATCGATTAAGATTTTATCACCATTTTCAACAAGGGCGATTGGACCGCCTTCGGCTGCTTCCGGTGAAATATGACCGATGGAAATTCCGCGACTTGCTCCTGAGAAACGTCCATCTGTTATCAGGGCAACTTCTTTCCCTAATCCACGACCCATAATGGCGGAAGTAGGAGCGAGCATCTCAGGCATTCCTGGTCCGCCTTTTGGTCCTTCATAGCGGATAACCACCACGTGTCCTGCTTGAACGGTACCGTTATTGATGTTTTCTTGTGCGTCATCCTGTGTTTCAAAAACGATAGCCTCACCCAGGAAGGTTTTGATTGAAGGGTCAACGGCACCAACCTTGATTACACCGCCATCTGGAGCAATGTTTCCATATAGGATGGATAGTCCACCAACTGGGCTATATGGATTGTCTTTTGTCCGGATGACATTTTCATTCGTAATTGTTGCTTCCTTCACATTTTCTGAAAGAGTTTTCCCGGTAATGGTTAAGCAATTATCATGTAAGGCGCCTTCTACTTTATAAAGTTCATTAATAATGGCACTAACTCCGCCCGCATGATGAATGTCTTCCATTGAATAATCGGATGCCGGCATAATTTTTGCCAGATAAGGAACTCTTTCAGCAATTTTGTTAATCTCGCGTAAATCATAGTCAATCCCGGCTTCATGGGCAATTGCCAATGTATGAAGCACGGTATTTGTTGAACCGCCCATCGCCATATCTAAGGCAAAAGCATTATCGATGGCTTCTCTCGTAATAATGTCACGCGGGCGAATATCTTTTTTCACTAGTTCGATTAAATGTCTTGCAGCTTGACGAATTAATTCATGTCTTTCATCAGAAGTTGCAATAATTGTTCCATTTCCTGGAACGGTCATACCTAATACTTCCATTAGACAGTTCATGGAGTTGGCTGTAAACATCCCTGAACAAGATCCGCAAGTAGGGCAGGCATTGTTTTCAATGTCCAGCAGCTCTTGTTGGCTGATAGTTCCGTTGTGGTAAGCGCCGACCCCTTCAAATACAGAAGTTAGAGAAAGGTTCTTTCCAGTTGAAGGTGAAACGCCGGCTTCCATCGGTCCGCCTGATACAAATACAGAAGGGACGTTGGTTCTTGCAGCTGCCATTAGCATTCCCGGTGTAATCTTGTCACAGTTTGGAATGTAAAACACACCATCGAACCAATGAGCATTAATAACAGTTTCAGCACTGTCGGCAATCAGCTCACGGCTTGGAAGGGAATAGCGCATCCCAATATGTCCCATCGCTATGCCGTCATCGACCCCAATCGTATTAAACTCGAATGGAATTCCGCCAGCTTCACGGATGGCTTCCTTTACAATCTCACCGAAATGATTAAGGTGTTTGTGTCCTGGGATAATTTCAATGAACGAGTTACAGACACCGATAAATGGCTTTTCAAGGTCACTCGTTTTTACCCCTGTTGCATATAAAAGGCTGCGGTGGGGTGCACGGTCAATTCCCT
This sequence comes from Bacillus sp. MM2020_1, assembly GCA_011250595.1. Taxonomy (GTDB): domain Bacteria; phylum Bacillota; class Bacilli; order Bacillales; family Cytobacillaceae; genus Neobacillus. The sequence goes on from JAANMP010000016.1 coordinate 20,836, forward strand.
TTTTAATCATATCGCTACGCATTTATTTAGCTCCTAACTGACAATTGCATGGTTCGTACCTGTAGGGTAACAAGCCACACCGTCTGTTGTTACAATTTTTCTAAATTCTTCTAATAAATCTTTCGTAACTGCGCCTGGTTTTCCATCCTTAATTTTTCGTCCATCCACATCAATGACAGCAATAACCTCTACGGCTGTTCCTGTTAAGAACACCTCATCAGCCACATACACATCATGTCTTGTGAACGGTGATTCTCTTACGTCATAGCCCTTAGCTCTTGCGACATCAAGGATGGCGTTCCGGGTAATTCCCTCTAATGCCCCTAAGTAAACAGGCGGGGTATAGATGACACCATTTTTTACAATAAAGATATTGTCAGCGGAGCCTTCGGTAACATAACCTTGATCATTGAGCATTAATGCTTCCTCAACCCCAGCTTGATTAGCCTCTAATTTAACAAGAATATTATTTAAGTAGTTTAACGATTTAATCTGTGGGCTTAGCACATCCGGGCGATTCCTTCGACTCGGAACAGATGCAATTTTAATTCCACGATCGTAATACTCTTTAGGATACATTCTTAATTCTTCAGCAATAATGATGACACTTGGCTTCGAGCAGGATTTAGGGTCTAAGCCGAGATTCCCTTTTCCACGAGAAACAACGACACGAATATAGGCGCTATCCAGCTGATTTTTTCTGATTGTATCGACGATTAACTGTGTCATTTCCTCCTGTGTGTATGGAATATTCAGCATAATGGATTGTGCTGATTCAAATAGTCTTTTCAGGTGAGCGTCGAGCCTGAAGACGTTTCCGCTATAAACGCGTATGCCTTCAAACACACCATCACCATATAAAAAACCATGATCAAAAACTGAGACTACAGCATCTTCTTTCTTGACGAATTCGCCGCCAAGGAAAATCCATTGACTCCCCAACCTAACCACTCCTCTTTTGTGATAGAACGCTTTAAGTGTCTAAACCAAATTTTTAAAATAAATTGCTATACCCAACACCAATGGTGAGGTGCTATAGCAGTGATTGAATAGATGATTATTTTCGATAATCATACAACCAATCGAAAACATGGTCAACATAAAAATCTGACAATTCAAACAAATTCAAAAAGTTGATAGCGTTTACATCATTGTTGTGATAAGGAAAACAGCAAAATAAATTTTTTTGAAATTTTTTTATTTTGAGGTTATTTTGTCAATGGGATGGATTGAAACGGGGGAAATATTCAGAGATAAGTAAGATAGACGTGTTTGAAACCCTTTTGAATTTCACCATTAAAATGTGCATTCCACTACAAGAAAAAACTAGTTTAAGATAGTTTTTGGAGGCTTAAAGCTTTGCAAGATGTTCATACACTTCTCGTAAATTACTATATCCGCTTTTTTGAGCTATGTTTAAATAGCTTGCCCAAATTTGCGCTGTCATGATCGCATCGCCAAGTGCATGGTGGCGGTCTTTAATGGTGATTCCGCAGTTATTGCAAACTTCCTCAAGTGACAATGATTTCATGGCAGGGTCTGATAGACGAATTAAGAAAGACGTATCGATGATTCGATGTTCAAACCGAGTCTTTAACAAATCCCATGTCATTTTTTGCATAAAGGACTTTTCGTGTTTTGAGTGGTGTGCGACAAGAATATGGCTTTCTGCATAGTTGAAAAATTGAATTAAAACATCCTTGGCTTCCGGGGCCTCACTTAAATGCCTCTCATGAATATTGGTTAAATTTATGATTTCTTCGGATAAGGGGAGGTCTGACTTTACGAGAGAATAGAATGTATCATTCTCTTCAATATGCTGACCAATCATTTTAACCGCTCCAATTGATAGGACCCGATCTCCTTTTTCCGGGTAAAAACCAGTCGTTTCTAAATCAAATATGACGACTTCTAATTCGTTTAGCGGGGTATCTAAGTTGTTTTTTTCTTTCATTTCTTTCTGAAGCTGCCGGATGAATGAGCGATGTTGTAGATTGCCTTGCCCTTGAATCCCGGCATAAATACTAGAACTAACCTTACCGGAGATTTGCCTAAAATATTGTGCCAAATCATTCATTCTCATGTTATCCCTCCTTTTCGACTAATTTTCTTACGAGTTGATGAAGAGTCACCCCGTGCTTTATGATGTCTTTTAGTTCATTTTTTTGCTCTTTTGCTAGGATGTCTATCGGTAGATAGTGACCAGAATCATAGTCTGTCTGGCTGGCATGAAGAAGACGATAGTTTAATAGTTTTAAAAACATCGCTTTATATAAGTCCCTGTTATCTATTTGTAGTTTATCGAGCCTTGATAGAGTAGAGGTCTCCTGTAGGTTCTCCTTCACCGCCATTAAACGAGCCGCATTCACATATGGAAAGAGGGCAGTCTCTTTAATATTGAGAGATCCGGTATGTGCCCCGTGTGTCTCTACTAAAAGCTGACCTAATACACCAATTCCTTTTTTGATATGAAGCGTATTGGTTGTCAGTCTGGGTAAAAGCTGTTCTTTTTGAACTGTTTGATAAACCAAGCTCTTTAGTTGTTCCAAGAGCTGATGCTGCCCATATATTGAACGTCCATCAATAAAAATAAGTAGATAGCGTAACGATTCCCAGGACGCGTCTAGTGCCCAGCTGTTTACTTGTTTCTGCCATTCGGTATTTGATTTACACCAGAACGGATTCCCTGCCATGACACCCCCGTCGCAATAAGGATAACCAACCTGATAGAGGCCTTTTGAAATTTCCTTGCCTAATAATAAAAAATAAGTCTTTGCTTCCGTAGTTGAATCGAGATAAATGATGCCGTGGTCCTGGTCGCTCCAAATTGATTGTTCGAAACGTCCTGCACTCCCCATTACAAAAAAGGAAAAGGCTGCCGGCGGGGGACCATATCTGGCGATCACTTCTTTTAGGGAAATATCCAAAACTTGTTTTATTAAAATGTCATGGAGTTTGTTTAGTTTAAAATGATCCTTGGCAGCATCCCTCATATGATTTTTTTTATAATCAGTAATTCCTGAATAAGTCATATTGTTCACCTCCGCGTAAAAAGTCTAGAAAGTGTGCAAGCCCTAAATGGGTCTTGCACACTTTAAATTATAAAAATAACTTATTGTTGATAAAATAGAACTAGTTCTCTGAATCCAGCTCCAGCGCCCAGCTGCTAGTGGACTTCGCTCTCCGCCCTACGATAAGTCAAGCACGAATGCGCTAAAGCTCTCCGTGTTTCCTTTATCTCAGTTGGAGCGCTCCAGTCCATACGCAGCTAAACGGTCGCTTCCGCCTTTTGTTTTGTTTGTTCTGCTTTAAGTAACTCTGGGTAACCATAGCTTCCATGCTCGCTCATATCTAAGCCGATAATCTCTTCTTCCTCTGTGACACGCAAGCCATTCATTGCTTTTTTAATAATGGCAAGTAGGATAAAGGATGCAATGAGAGCGAAGGCACCGGAGGCGATAACGCCCAATGCTTGAACCCCCAATTGGTGGAAGCCGCCACCATAAAATAATCCGGGTTTTCCAACAGTGGCTAATTCCTTGGTTGCAAAGAAACCGGTGGATAAAGTTCCCCAGACACCAGCTGTACCGTGAACAGAGAGGGCCGCAATCGGATCATCAATTCCTTTTTTCTCAAAGAAGATGATGCTGTAAAATACAAGAATTCCAGAGATAAAACCAATCAGCACAGCGGCCCAGGTATCAACAAACGCACAGGATGCTGTAATTGCTACAAGTCCTGCTAATGCTCCGTTTAACATCATTGGAACATCTGCCTTCCCCAATACGATCCAAGAAATAATCATGGCTGCAACAGTACCGGCAGCAGCACCAAGGTTTGTGTTTAGTGCGACGAAACCGAAGAAGCCTTTGTCAACGGATAATGTGCTGCCTGCGTTAAATCCGAACCAGCCAACCCATAAAAGTAAAACACTTAAAGCCGTAAATACTTGGTTATGACCAGCGAGATTGTTGGCGGAGCCATCTTTATTAAATTTTCCAATCCGTGGTTTTAATAGAATTGTAGCTGCCAATGCCGCCATCGCACCAGTTAAGTGAACAACAGTTGAACCAGCGAAATCTTGTTGACCAATCTCCGCTAACCAGCCGCCGCCCCAGATCCAGTGAGCAATTGGTGGATAAACTATAACAGAAAATAATACCGCGAATACTAGATATACTGCTAATTTGGCTCGTTCAGCAAAACCGCCAAAGGCAATTGTTAAGGAAATCCCTGCAAAAGCTAATTGGAATAAAAAGAAAACTGAGCCAGAGAGTGATAAACTATCGATATCATAGCCGGAGTATAAGAAATCCGAAAATCCTATGAGTGCATTTCCTTTACCGAAAATTAATCCGAATCCAACTGCCCAAAATACGATCGAACCAATACTAAATGTGAGAATAGTTTTACCAGCAATATGTCCTGCGTTTTTCATGCGGGTTGAACCTGTTTCTAACAGGATGAACCCGCCGATCATTAAAATGACAAGTATCGCACCCAGCATAACCCAAAGACTGTTCATTAAGAATAAAGTATCCATTTATTCTCCCCCTTTTTTAAATGATGTTAATTTTCTTAACATTCGGTATGTTAGTATTCTTACATGATTCTGTAATGGTTTCTATAAGTTTGGAAGGAAATCTAACATGGTTTTTAAAAGAGGGGGATAATCCTTTCTTGTACGTTCTTAAGTGAAAGGAAGGATTGAAAAAGCCCATCCCTTTTATACAAGGAATGGGAAGGAAGATAAGCTTCTTACTTTTTGCGTAAACCAAATTGGGCGTTTAGCTGTCCCTGGATCATCTTTCTACGGACATCTTCTTGGTTATGCTTCTTTTGCTCACGCAGCATTTCTTTTCTAATATCATGTGTTTGAACTCCGTCTTCAATTTTATTTGCAATTTCCATTAGTAATTCCACATCTGAGAAGGAAAATTTGCGGCTTCCACCCGGAGATCTTTCAGGAAAAATCAGCTTTCGTTCTTCGTAATACCGTATTTGTCGTTCCGAGAGACCAGTAAGGTCCCTGACGATTCCGATGGTAATAACCTTTTTATCTTTATAAGACATGTCTTTTCCCATTTTGTTCGCTCACCACACCCTATTATTTTCATATTTTTTCTCTTTGTTGTATTTTATGTTAGATTTTCTCACATGGGACTAGGGTTTTCAATTTATTTTGCTGGGGAGAATGTTTTATTATATAAATTTTCCAGTTCAGAGAAGGTAAGGGAGTGAAGTTCGTGATGAGAGGAATCAGTGGCGCCTGATTCTAACAACTTTTTAATATAAAACTGTCTAAGGCGTTCTAGACCTTTCCGTAAATGAGTTGCCAACATTTTTCACTCCTTTCAAACGGAAATTAATAATTTTGTAATCTCCTTAAAAGTTCGTTCGCCTGGGAGCCCATTGTTTTCATAAGTTCTTCATACAACTCATCTCTTAATTTATCTAATTGAAGGATTCTTTCAGCGAGTTTTATATCGTTTCTTCGATACATTTGAAATCTTCCTTTCTTTCATGAGGTTTATAATAAGAAGTTAACTGAATTTTCACATCCTGTCAGTGGTTTTGTTAGATAAACTGACAGGATTTTTAAAGTCATCCTCCAAATTGGTAATAGAATCTAACAAAATATCTATTCGAATAAAAAGAACCGGACATCTGCCCGGTTCTTCGAAATTTTTCTTAATATTCTCCATCAAATGGAGTGAATGGAAAGTTAAATCTTCTTTCAACGGCACGCAGGCGTTGATTCACTCGTTGAAGTCGGCGGTCAAGTTGGGCTACTTGGCGTTGTAGTTGATTGATCTCCCGTTCTTGACGTTCATTAGCCCTCTCCAGTTGATTCAGCCTGCGCTCAACCTGCAGTGGTTGTCTTTCAGGATCGTATTGTTCCGGTAAATAGGGATTAAATTGCTCAGTCTGTACAAAGTGATTAAATGATTCTGGTTGCTCGTAGTAATTTACTTGTTCTGGTTGACCATAGTAATTCATTTGTTCTGGTTGGACATAGACATTTTGATCAATCGGCATTTGGGACATTTGAGGCATTTGATAATAACCATACGGATTCATTTAGGCATCTCTCCTTATGTGGTAAATACCATATAGATTATGTAGGTGTTGGGAAGGAGTAACGGCGAATGCCTATAGACAGCCCATGTCTGAATGTCCTAAAAGAATAAAAAAGAGATGATCAAAGTCATCTCAGAATCGAATTTATTAAAAGAAAAGAAAGTGTAAATTTTGACTTTGAAAATTGTCCAGCTCCAGCGCCCTAGCGGCTAGTGTCCTTCGCTCTCCGCCCTACGATAAGTCAAGCACGAATGCGCCTCCGGCTCTTCGTGTTTCCTTTATCTCAGTTGGAGCGCTCCAGGCCATACGCCGCTGAACAGGGCGCTTGCGCTTTTCTTATAATTTTACGATGGTTCTGCCCCGTGCTTCACCTTTAAGAATCGCTGATAAATAATTTGGTAATTCTTCAAGAGTTACTTCCTTCGTCATAACTTTTAATAAATGATCTGGTTTAAAGTCAGTGCCCATTCGCTTCCACAAGGCAATTCTTGTTTCCATTGGACAATAAACAGAATCGATACCGAGTAAATTGATTCCTCTTAGGATGAAAGGGAATACCGTGGTAGGGACATCGCCGCCACCGGTGAGACCGCTAACTGCCACAGAGCCGTTGTAAGTTATTTTGCTAAGGATGGAGGCAAGTGTTTTGCCACCGACTGGATCGACTGCGGCCGCCCAAAGTTGCTTATCTAACGCTCTGATTTTTTCACCTGTCACATCCTCACGGGAAAGAATCTCGCTCGCTCCTAAGTCAATGAGGAAATCATGTTCTGATTGTTTACCGGTACTTGCAATTACATGATAACCGCGTTTTGCAAGTATGGCCACAGCAATACTGCCAACCCCGCCTGTAGCACCAGTAACAAGAACACTTCCTTTATCAGGTGTTACTCCATTTTCCTCTAAGCGTTGAACCGATAATGCTGCCGTAAACCCAGCGGTACCATAAACCATCGCTTCTTTTAATGATAAACCCTCTGGCAATGGTACAACCCAATCAGCAGGAATCTGGGCATATTCACTATAGCCGCCAAAATGGGAAACACCAATCTCATAACTAGTAGCAATCACTTCATCGCCTTCTTTAAAACGGGCATCATTCGAACGGACCACCACACCCGCCAGATCGATTCCCGGAATGAAAGGGTAGGCTCTGACAATTTTCCCATTAGGGGTGCTAGCCAATCCATCCTTATAGTTGATACTTGAATAACTGACCTTGATTAGGACGTCACCCGCAGGAAGGTCTTGAATGGTTAATTCTTTTATGTTTACAGTAAAGTCACGTTCGGTTTTGTCGACTACGAATGCCTTAAATGATTCCTTCATTTTTTTACCTCCAATGAAATCTCAATTAGTTTAATATATCTAAACAGCTCCAACTATTCAATGACAGGGAGGTGACAAGTATAAGGCTGACGTTGGTCATAACATAAAAAAGCCGCCTTCAGAGTTAAATCCCTAAAGGCGGGCTATTTCTATACGTTTTTGTTTTCCGTTTCAGCGTAATCAAGTCTATCCTTGGTAAGTGACCAGCCTGTTTTGAGACCGATGATAAACCATACAAGGGCAAGTGCCCCAATTGAAAAGATTGTATCGCCAATGATGCGCATCCAGACAAAGAAGTGAACAATATCCCGTGACATGAACTCAGCAGAACGAGCATACCACATGCCATGCTGGACGCTTGCCCATGTTTGCATTAAGCCAATTGGTATCAGGCTAATCAAGACCATTAAGGCCAGCCCGATATTTATAGCCCAAAAGGCAAGTTTAAGCGGCCCTGTTCTCCATTCTTTCTTGACAGTCAAACCACGAAGGCAGAAGAGCATTAAACCAATTCCGAGCATACCGTATACACCAAATAAGGCCGTGTGTCCGTGAACAGCTGTCGTATTAAGACCCTGCATATAATAAAGAGCGATTGGTGGATTGATAAAGAACCCGAATAATCCAGCCCCGACTAAATTCCAAAATGCAACAGAAATAAAGAAGTAGATAGGCCATTTATAGGCAGCCACCCACTGCCGCGCACGGCTTCGCGTCAAGTTTTCGTAAGCTTCAAAGCCAATTAACACGAGTGGAACGACTTCAAGTGCACTAAATGTTGCACCGAAAGCGATGACTCCGGTAGGTGTACCACTAAAATATAAATGATGGAACGTACCGATAATGCCCCCAAATAGGAAAATAATTGTTGAAAATAGGACAGAGGTAGTGGCAGTCCGAAGCCCCAGTAAGCCCATTCTTGTGAACAGGAAGGCCATGACCACGGTAGCGAAAACTTCAAAGAAGCCCTCAACCCAAAGGTGAACAACCCACCAGCGCCAGTATTCAGCGATAGCCAGGTTACTGTGCTGCCCCCATAATAAGGCCGGTATATAGAATACTGGAATGGCCGTAGAAGCAATTAAAAATAGGGCAAGCAAATGGCGGCTTTCTTTTAAATTTTTAAAAGCAGGCCAGATGGACCGGACCATCAGGAATAACCAGAGAAATAATCCGACGGTTAGAAATATTTGCCAAAAGCGACCGGTGTCGGTATATTCATAGCCTTGATGTCCAAACCAAAAGTTGGTTACATGCCCGAGCTTTTGCTGAACAGCCATCCATTGTCCAATCATCGAACCGACGACAATAATTAATAAACAAATAAATAAGAAGTTCACGCCAAAACGCTGGAATTTTGGTTCATAGCCAGAGACGGCAGGTCCAATAAACAATCCGGTTGCTAACCAGGCAGTTGCAATCCACAAAATACCTAATTGAGTGTGCCAGGACCTTGTTAAAGAATAGGGAATATAATCAGCGAGGGGGATGCCATAAAAGGCACTTCCTTCGACCTGATAATGACCGGTAACGGCTCCTAGTAACACTTGGACTAGCCATAAAGCAGCAACTACCCAGAAGTATTTCTGTGTTGCTTTCATTGATGGGGTGGCTGACAAGGCTAGTAATGGATCCTTTTTAGGAAAGGACTCATTATCATCATGATGATTTTGGGTGGCGTGGTACCACGCTAGAGCGCCAACTCCTGCAAGTAGTAGTACAAAGCTGACAACCGACCAGACAAGCATTTCACTAGTTGCTTTATTTTCAATAAGATCCTCATTTGGCCAGTTATTTGTATAGGTAACATTATCACCTGGTCGATTGGTTTCAGTAGCCCAGGTTGTCCACCAGATATAGCTGATAAACTCCCTTAAGCGGGTATCATCCTTGATGACATTCTTTGGCATCGCATAGGCATCTCGCAATTTATCAACTGAAGTATCATCTGTAAATAATGCAGCGTAATGATCACTCACTTGTTTGATCGCTTGAATCCTTAAAGGGGATAAGGTAATTTCTTTTGTTTCTTTATTATAAGTGTTAGGTCTAATTTCATTTTTTAACCTAGCTCTTAGTGCAGCCTTTGTTTCATCATCAAGGGCTGAATACTGTTTCCCACGTTCTTTCTGGGCCCAGTAATTTAACAGCCACATCGATTCCCGATGGAGCCAATCCGCATTCCAGTCCGGGGCCACATAGGCACCGTGCCCCCAAATACTTCCCAGTTCCTGTCCTCCAATGGACTGCCAAACATTTTGTCCATCTTGAATATCTTGTTTCGTATATAGGACAGTACCGTCAGAAGAAACAACTCGATCCGGAATCGGCGGCATAGTCTGATAAAGTCTGCCTCCGTAATATCCAAGAATTGCAAAGGAAACAATAAATACGATTGCTAAGCTAATCCACAATCTTGTATAACGCATGCATGCACCTCCGAATTTATTTTCCTGATTTATTTAGCTTCTATAGAATTTCTTGTGTAGGAAATTCTAACCAATATCATTCCCGTTAACTTGGAATAAATTCATTCATTTCTTAAAATTGGAAATTACCCAATTTTATTATTCTAAAACGCTTAACACTTCAGTTAATTACAGTATTAATATAGTAAAATATTAAATTTATTGAATATATAGTCGAAACAGGTTATAATCATGTATATTCAAAATATTATCAATCTTTTTAAAAATTACTTTTTAGAAAAAATTTGGAGGTAGAAAAATGAAGCAATTTAAATTAGTTTCAACCGTATTGATGGTAGCACTTCTCTTAGTACTTTCAGCCTGTGGTACAAGTAAGAGTACGAGTGGTACTAAAACAACGGGTGGGGATGCAGAAAAGAAAACATTACGTGTCGTAACAGATGCTGCCTATGCACCGTTTGAATACCAGGATAAAGGGGAAGTTGTCGGGTTTGATATCGACTTTATTAATGCAGTAGCAAAGGAAGCCGGCTATAAAATTAATGTGGAGCATGTTGGCTGGGATCCAATCTTCGTTGAATTAGATAAGAAAATCGCCGACATTGGAATTTCCTCTATCACCATTAACGATGAAAGAAAACAAAGCTATGATTTTTCAGTACCATACTTTTTATCAACTAACAAGATCCTCGTTCCAAAAGATAGCGACATTAAGAGTGCAGCCGATTTGAAAAATAATAAAACGATAGCTGTTCAAAATGCGACAACTGGACAAGAAGCCGTTGAAGGTCTTTTAGGCAAAAACAGCGATAAAATTAAAAAGTTTGAAAATAATAATCTAGCAATCTTAGAACTTAAAGGCGGCGGAGCAGATGCGGTCGTTGCTGATAACACGGTTATCGAGGAGTATGTAAAAAACAACCCTAAAGATAATTTCGTGGTAATTGAAGATTCAGCTGCTTTTGCTAAGGAGTATTACGGACTCATGTTTCCAAAGGGCAGTAAGATTAAAGCAGACTTTGATAAGGCTGTGAAAGCAGTAATTGATAACGGAACCTATGCAGAAGTTTACAAGAAGTGGTTTAAAGTAGAACCGGATACACAGATCTTAAAGGATCAGCAGTAATATTGCTTAATAAATTGCGTAACTCTTCATTTAGCAGTTACGCAATTTTTGCTAGTTAGATTCATATAATTAGCTTGCTGTTTAATAGGGGGATTTACGTATGGATTTTCGTTGGGATATTTTAGTCGAATATGCTCCTTTTTTTCTTAAGGGAACGATACTAACCATTGGGCTTTCAATCGCCAGTATTTTGATTGGTACCATTCTTGGCTTATTAGTTGGATTAGGGAAAATTATGAAAAATAAGCTCCTCGCTTGGCCTTTTACCATTTACATTACCTTTTTTCGAGGCACACCGTTACTTGTTCAAATATTATTAATCCATTTTGCCGTTGTACCTCTTTTTCTAGGAAAAACAAATCCCATTTTAGCTGCTATACTTACTCTATCTTTAAATGCTGCGGCATATATTGCTGAAATCTTCCGCGCCGGAATTCAATCAATTGATCGGGGGCAGATGGAGGCAGCCCGTTCTTTAGGGTTGAATCATGTACAAGCTATGCGATATATCATCCTACCGCAAGCCTTTAAACGGATGATTCCACCACTTGGAAATGAATTTATTGTCTTAATCAAAGAGTCATCGCTGGCTGCTTTAATTGCAGCACCTGAACTTATGTATTGGGGACGAGCAATGCAAGGTCAGTATTTCCGTGTCTGGGAACCGTATATTGCAGCAGCAGTAATCTATCTTGTGTTAACACTTTCCTTAAGCTTCTTGTTAAATCTTCTTGAAAGGAGGTTGGCAACCGAATGATTCAGGTAAAGAATTTAAAAAAATCCTTTGGCAAAAACGAGGTCCTCAAGGACATCAACGTGACGGTCAAGAATCAAGAGGTAGTCGTAGTTATCGGGCCATCAGGTTCCGGAAAATCAACCTTCCTTCGCTGCATAAATATGCTGGAAACCATCACGGGTGGTCATGTCTTGATTGAAGGGATCGATTTGACTGATAAAAATACAGACATCAATAAAGTAAGAACAGAAGTGGGCATGGTGTTTCAGCAATTCAATCTTTTTCCGCATAAAAAAGTCATTGAAAATATTATGCTTGCACCCATGAAAGTAAGAAATACTCCTAAAGAAAAAGCAAGAGCAAAGGGTCTGGAGCTTTTACGAAAAGTGGGCTTAGAGGAAAAGGCTGATGCCTATCCCGACTCTTTATCCGGGGGGCAAAAGCAGCGTGTTGCGATTGCAAGGGCGCTAGCCATGGAGCCGAAAATCATGCTTTTTGATGAACCAACCTCAGCACTTGACCCAGAAATGGTCGGCGAGGTATTGGAGGTTATGAAGGACTTGGCTAAAGAAGGCATGACTATGGTGGTCGTCACACATGAAATGGGCTTCGCCAAAGAAGTGGGCGATCGCGTGATTTTTATGGATGGCGGATTGATTGTCGAAGAAAATGTTCCGAATGAATTATTTGAAAGGCCAAAAGAAGACAGAACAAAAGCCTTCCTAAGCAAGGTGTTGTAAACATGTAAAAAAACCCGGATTTTGCACACACCGTAAAGGTGTTCGAAATCCGGGTTTTTTGCTAATAAATGACCCATGAGTCAAAAATAAGTAGAAAATTCGTACCTTACTATTTTCATCCAAGTTATGGTTTTCTAAGACCATGTTTTTTAATATGATATTGCAAGCTTTGCCGGGTGATTCCTAGCTTTTTGGCTGCTTTTGAGATGTTCCCTTCTGTTTCATTTAAAACCTTTTGGATATAGTGTTCTTGGGAATTAGAAAAGATAGATTTAAATGGATGTTTTTTCATTTCCTTTTGTTTATTTTTATTTGGTTGATCGGTAATGATTTTTCCCCTTATATATGCAGGGAGATGTTCAACGTTAATTGCCTGCTCCGTATCGCCAAACCTAATAATTAAATTCTCGACTAAATGCTCTAATTCACGTGTGTTTCCAGGCCAATGATATTGCAGCAACATGGAAAGTAATGTCTTAGATAGAGCTGGGACTTGTTTATTGAACTTCTTCTGGAATGTATGAAGAAAGTAATCAATGAAAAAAAGTATATCCTCCGTCCGTTCCCTTAAAGGAGTTATATATAGGCTTGTGGGTGCAATCCTATAGAATAAGTCAAGGCGCATCCTTCCTTCCTCAATCAGTTTCTCCGGGTCCTCGTTGGATGCGCTAATCACAGTACACTCCACAGGTGTCACTTCATTGGAACCGACCCTTCGAACTAAGCGTTCCTGTAAAACTCTCATTAATTTGGATTGAAATGTCACGGGCATCGAGTTAATTTCATCTAGAAAAAGTGTCCCATTCTTGGCAAATTCGAATAGACCCATTTGATTTGCTGCTCCCGTAAAGGCTCCTTTCACTGTTCCGAACAGGGTGCTTTCCAACAGGGTTTCCGGAATTGCTGCACAGTTAATGGCAACAAAAGGATTTGCTGCTCTTGGACTGTGATTGTGCATGCTTTGAGCAAATAGTTCTTTGCCTGTCCCGGTTTCTCCAACAATTAAAACATCTGTATTATGTACTGAAATATTTTCCGCTTCATGAATTAAGTTTTTTAAGGCAAGGCTATTGCCTTTAATATGGTCAAAGGTAAAGGAGGTGCCATTTTTATATGGGCGATTATTTGTTTCCGAATGAACAGTTTGCCTTTTTAGTTCAATGGTTTGGTGCAAACGGTCCTTAAGGTTTGACTCGTTCGTACTAAGTGAAAAAACAGCAATCGTTTCTCCATCCTTCTTGATAGGAAAGGTACTGTAATTAACATACTTTGGTACTCCATTTACAGTTGAGTGAGCCCGATACCTTGAGAAAATTGGTTTTCCAGTTTTAAATGTATGTTTATGCTCGGAATATTGCGGATTATAATTATATACTGACCACAGATGTTTGCCCCTAATTTCGCTGCTTTCTAAGCCCTCAAGTTTTTCTTGCGCCACATTGTAAAGGATAATCTTACCTTCGTGATCACTCATCATTACGCCTTCATTAAGCGTATCAACAATTTTTTCGAGACAAAATAATCTGGCTTCTTGATTTACTGTTAGATTCGTAGTTTCTTCAATACAGAGAATGAAATAGTCATGCTCCATGGTGAACTTTTTAACTTCGAACACAAGCTTTTTTTGGTTAAGTCTAATTGAGAATTTCCCATTTTCTACTAATTTATCCCTGCAGCAAGGGAAGATATCTAAGATATTAAGGCCAAGTGTGATGTCTAAATCGATATCGGAATTGATGTCATACCATAAAATTTCGTGAGTATCGTTTAATACAATGACTCCATCTACAAAACCTCTAATAATTGATCCAATTGATGATACGATCAAATTTTTCATCCCCCTGTAAAAGATTAGCAATCACTTATCAGAATATAACATTTATTATGAAAATTTAAAATAGACTGCACGCAAAATCTATCTGCATTGGAAAATGAAGGCGCTACCATGTCAGGGAGACATTTTTTAAAATTCTCTACAATACGATGCAAAAAACATCTGCGGTTTTTAGAAAATAAAATTAACCTCTGATTTATTAATAGGATTACTGTTTGAAGTATTTGGTGATATATTCAGACTTTTCAGAAAGGAATGGCAGCTCCAATCCCCTTGGCACAGTTCTTGCAATATATAAAACTGAGCATTGTAATTTATTTATCATCAATCCTTCAAATTAAAGAAAGCGAGTGTTGTGCATTGAAAAAATTATTTCTTGCCGGTTTGTTGGGAATTTCTTTGTTAGTTACAGGATGTACTAGTAACCAATCCACAAGTTCCACACCAAGTAAAGATTCAATCAAAATAGGCTGGGTCGGCCCCTTGACTGGACCAACTTCAACAGACGGTACACTCAGCCGGAATGCGACACAACTTGCGGTAGACCAATTTAATGAATCTGGCGGTCTAGATGGAAAAAAAGTGGAGCTTGTTACCGAGGATGACCAAGGGAAACCTGAAGAAGCGTTAAAGGGAGTACAAAAGCTTATTAATAGCGATAAAGTAACGGGGATAGTCGGTGGGGGATATAGCGGGCCGATGAAGACAGTGGCACCTAAGGTTCAGGCGGCAAAAGTACCTATGGTAATTGCCTATGCAGTTCATCCGGAGATAACCAAGGGCGGAGACTTTGTAAATCGTGTCATTTATACAGCAGATGTTCAAGGAAAAGCTATGGCCGATTATGCAATAAATGACTTAAACAAGAAAAACATTGCTGTCCTCTATGTGGATATCGATTATGGAATATCCATTTACAAATCTTTTAAAGAAGAAGCAAATAAGCTTGGAGCAAAAATCGTTATTGAACGTCCTTTTAAAATGGGTGATAAAGATTTCAGCTCAATCCTAACTACAGTTAAAGCTGCCAAACCGGATGCTCTGTATGTGGTTGGGTACTACAACGAAGCAGCTGGAATCGTGACGCAGTCGAAGGAATTAGGTATCGATGCTCAGTTTTTGGGAGTAGATGGTTTTGACTCTCCGAAATTCCTAGAATTAGGCAAGGAAAATACAGACGGAGCCACTTTTTCCACTTCTTTTTACTCAACGGATAAAAGGGAAGTAGTCCAAAACTTTGTTAAGGCATTGCATGATAAATATAAGACCGAAGCTGACATGCTTTCATCCCAAAGTTATGATGCAACGAATGTGATCTTGGAGGCCTTAAAAAAGGCAGGGACTGATAAGGAAAAGTTGGCTAAAGCAATAAATGAAACTAAGGATTATGAGGGTACTTCAGGAAAAATATCATTTGATTCCAATCATGAAGTAGTAAAGCCAGTTATCTTTATGACAGTAAAAGATGGGAAATTTCAATTTGTCAAATCTTTGAACTATAAATAAATCTCGGAAGGTATGAAAGGGAGGAGGATGTCTGTCCTACTCCTCTTTTCTATTCTATCACTTAATGAAAGGAATGATCAGATAAATGTTAGCACAACAGCTACTTAATGGATTCTCTCTCGGTTTTGTGTATATTCTAGTATCAGTTGGATTAACGATGGTGTATGGTGTTCTGAAATTACTACATTTTGCCCACGGTGTCATCTACATGGTGGGAGCATTCGCTGCTATGTTGGGAATCATCTATTTACATTTACCATTTCTACTTGCCCTACTTTTTGCTATGGTAGTTTCAGCCATTGTTGGGATGTCAATTGAACGCTTTGCTTATCGCCCACTTCGCGGGGGGCACCCAATTACGACTTTAATCAGCGGGGTTGGAGTTGCTATTTTCCTTGAGAATTTTTTTCAAGTCATCTTTACATCAGATACACGTGCCTTTCCTGAAATAGGAATCGACAATACCATCTATCATTTCTCCCAATCGGTATCAATACCGAATTTCAAGATTTATATTATTATTTCAGGTGTGATTGGGCTAGGACTACTGTACTTCTTCCTGAAATTTACGAGGATGGGATTAGCGATTCAGGCCGTGGCCCAGGATATGTGCGCTGCTTCCTTGATGGGGGTGAACGTTAATCGAGTAGTATCCGCAACTTTTATGCTAGGTTCTGCACTTGCTGCTGCCGCTGGTGTACTTGTAGCTTTAAATTTCAATTCCATGTTTCCGAGTATGGGATCCATTCCGGGATTAAAAGCATTTTGTGTTGTGGTTCTTGGAGGTTTGGGATCAATCGGTGGAACAGTGTTAGGTGGTTTAATCCTCGGTTTGGTTGAATCATTAAGCGATGGATATTTAACAGGAATGGTTATTGATAAAGATGCTATTGCCTTTGTAATATTGATTATTATTCTTTTAATCAAACCATCAGGATTGTTCGGGAAAAAAATCGAGAAAGTGTAGGTGATGAAGGTGGATGTTATCTTAAATCCTTATTATGTTGATATTGTTGTCTTTTTAATTATCTTTATTTTACTCGGTTTAGGATTAAATTTAATTACAGGTTACGCTGGTCAAGTATCGCTTGGACATGCAGCCTTCTTCGGAATTGGAGCATATTCATCGGCTATTCTGTCAGTAAAGGCCGATATAAATCCATGGATGGCCATTTTCTTAGCAATTATTATTACATTTATCATTAGTGCGATCCTTGGTCTGCCTAGTCTTAGGGTTCGAGAAGATTTTTTAGCGATTACGACCTTAGGAATGGGCTTAATCATTCAGTCGTTTTTTAAAAATGCAAACATAACCGGTGGAGCTTATGGAATTGATTCCATTCCAACCCCATCCCTATTTGGAATGAAATTGGAGAACTTTAGTTATTTGGCTGTAATCTTCTTAGCTATGCTAATTGGTATTTATGCTGTAAGAAAAATGACCCAGTCCCGCATTGGGCGAGCCTGGATGGTTATTCGCGAGGATGATATTGTTGCACAATCTATGGGAATTAATACTACCTATTATAAGGTGTTGGTGTTCGCTATTGGCGGTGCCTATGCGGGCGCTGCGGGTGCATTATTTGCTCACAAAGTTACTTTTATTAGTGCAGACTCATTTGGATTCCCAATTTCCGCCACCATCCTTAGCATGGTGGTGATAGGTGGATTGGGAAGTATCCGAGGCACAATATTTGGAGTATCCTTGCTATATTTATTACCCGAATTATTCCGATTATTTCAATTTAATTTTATTGATATGAAATACCTTGATATGTATAAAATGATGATCTATGGGTTACTCATGGTTCTGATGATGCGTTACCGTCCAAAGGGGATTTTTGGAAAAGGGGAGGCAAAAAAGGTAATTGTCAAGTCATTTCGTAAGGGGAAGGCCGGAAAGGATGGTGGTCATGTTGCTTAAAATAAAGGGGATTACAAAACGGTTTGGGGGATTAATAGCGGTAAATCAGGTCAGTCTTCAAGTAGCTGAAGGGGAAATTTTTGGCTTAATTGGACCTAATGGAGCAGGGAAGACGACTTTTTTTAACATGTTAACAGGCATCTATAGTCCCAATGAAGGACAGATTGGGTTTGAGGATAGACAAATACAAGGATTAAAACCGTACCGTATCTCTAAACTCGGGATTTCTAGGACATTTCAGAATATTCGTTTACTTAAAGAAGAAACGGTTCTAGAAAATGTTAAGGTCGGAATGTTTGGCAAGACTCGAACTGGGCTTTGGTCAGCCATACTGGGTTTACGTTCCGCTAAAAAGGAAGAAAAGTTTGTCACGGAAGAAAGTCAAAAGATAATAGAACTTGTAGGGATGAACGGATATGAGATGGAAATGGCTGGCAGCCTTTCCTATGGGAATCAACGCAGAGTGGAAATAGCAAGAGCCTTAGTTTCAAGGCCCAAGCTTCTGCTACTTGACGAGCCGACGGCTGGAATGAATGCTGATGAGACAAAAGAAATAGTGCAACTCATTCGTAAAATAAGAGGGAATGGGACGACTGTAATATTAATTGAACACAACGTGGGAATGGTTGTAGGGCTCTGTGACCGAATCGCTGTATTCGACCATGGAGAGAAAATTGCTGATGATAAACCAGAAGAAATTATTTCTAATCCCGCTGTGATTGAGGCATATATTGGAAAAGAAGATGATAAAAAGGAGACAGAATATGCTACGAATTAATAACCTTAATGTTTCTTATGGTAGTATCCAGGCAGTGAGGAATCTATCTCTCGAGGTCCATGAAGGGGAGGCAGTTGCTTTAATTGGTGCAAACGGAGCAGGGAAAACGACAACAGTAAATGCCATTTCTGGCACAATTCCCTCTAGAGGTTCTATTTTATATCAGGGGAAAGAGATTAATGGAATGGCTGCACATAAGGTCGTGAAAGAAGGAATTATCATGGTTCCAGAAGGAAGGAGAATTTTCCCAAAATTAACTGTGGTTCAGAATTTGATTATGGGAGCGTATGTCAGAAAATCCTCAAAAAAGGAGGTACTTCAGGACATAGATAGAATCTATCAAATGTTTCCCCGCCTAGCTGAACGTAGTAAGCAAATGGCGGGTACTTTAAGTGGAGGAGAACAGCAAATGTTAGCAATTGGGCGCTCGTTAATGGCAAATCCTAAATTGCTCATATTAGACGAACCCTCTATGGGATTGGCCCCAATTGTGGTAAAAAGTATTTTTACGACAATTAACAGGATTAAACAAGAGGGATTAACGATTCTTCTAATTGAACAGAATGCAGCTATGGCTTTATCCGTGGCTGATAGAGGCTATGTGCTTGAAAATGGGGAAATTCATTTTCATGATACTGCAAAAAATCTTCGGGAAAGAGATGTAGTTAAGAAAGCCTACCTGGGATAGAATGAGCCTCATTCTGTAAACTTTAGGGGTATATCTATAAAAAAGAAAGCAGCCAAGAAATTCTACAAAAATCCTTGGCTGTTTTCTTTTTTTATATTACTTAAAAAATATCTCTTCTATTTAACTACATACCTAGGCATAAATATAAAGATAGTCTGCACGCAAAATTTATCTGCACCCATAATTTTGAAACCATTTCCATGGGTAAATTAACAGTCGAACGATATGAATATAAACCATGCAAAAAGTATCTGCGCTTATTTTGGAAAACAAATCTTTTTTTAATAGATAGGAAGAATCAAATAGACGTTTAATCAGCTAGTAGCGCGTTTATAAAAAAGAAATTTAGCCAATTCGGCCAAATTGGCACGGTACTTGCAATATATAAATACGAGTACAACAAAACAACATTTATCTTAGGAGGAATCACTTATGTCAAATCCAGAAATCTTATATTCAGTTAAAGCGCAAAGAGGTCCTGTACTTCGTTGTAAGGGTTGGAGACAAGAAGCGATTTTAAGAATGCTTGAAAACAATATGGAGAATGCTGAAAAACCAGAAGAGCTTGTCATTTATGGCGGAATCGGTAAAGCAGCCCGTAACTGGGAGTCTTACCATGCGATTGTGAAATCTTTAAAAGAACTTGAAGATAACGAAACACTTGTTGTTCAATCAGGTATGCCTGTAGCAATCTTCAAAACTCATAAATATGCACCAACGGTCGTAATGGCAACGACAAATATTATGAAAGCAGACTGGCCGACTTTCTACGATCTTCAAGATAAAAACTTAACAATGTATGCGAACTATACAGCTGCCCCTTGGGAGTATATCGGGACACAGGGTGTTATCCAAGGAACATTTGAGACTTTGTCCGCGATTGCACGCCTTCATTACGAAGACTCACTTGTTGGGAAAATCCTGTTAACAGCTGGCGCTGGCGGTATGGGTGGAAACCAAACGAGAGCGATGACCATGCACGGCGGTGTGGCTATTCTATGTGACTCTAATGTAGAGATTATTAACAGAAGGATTGAAAAAGGCTTTATAGATGTATTAGCAGATTCATTGGATGATGCGATTGTGATGGCAAAACAATATGCAGCCGAAGGAAAACCACTAGGTGTGGCGGTTGTCGGAAACGCCGCTGATATTTTTGAAGAAGTCATTCAAAAAGGGTTCTTGCCAGATATTTCCACATCAATGACTCCTGGTCACGATCCGATCTCCTACCTACCTTCTGGTTACACTGTCCAAGAGGCGGAAGAACTTCGTGATACGAATCGTGCATTATACTTAGAAAAGGCACGCGAAACAATGGTTCGTGAGTTGAAAGCATTGATCAAATTTATGGATTTAGGTGTGCACTCATTTGAATACGGAACAAGTCACCGTAAAGAATGTATCGATGCCGGCATGAATGAGAAAGAAGCTAAGCGTTTACCAGGTTTCGTAGCAGAATATATCCGTCCGCTCTTCTGTGAAGGACGTGGGCCTTTCCGCTGGATCTGTCTCTCAGGTGAAGCAGAAGATTTAAGGAAAATTGATGATATGATCTTAGAAAAATTTAGCGATGACTTGCTTGTTACCCGTTGGATTAAGTTAGCTAAGGAACATATTCCTATTGAAGCGTTACCTGCACGTATTTGCTACATGGGCTTTGGTCAGCGCAAGGAATTTGCATTGGAAGTAAACGATATGATCAGACGCGGCGAGCTTGCCGGTCCTGTGGCATTCTCACGTGATAACTTAGATTCCGGTTCAATTGTGAATCCGACGTTTGAGTCTGAAAATATGAAAGATGGCGGGGACCTCATCTCTGACTGGCCGGTATTGAATGGTTTATTGAACGCCGTAGGTATGTGTGATCTTATCGCACTGCAAGCGAACTATTCAATGGGGGAAGCGGTTCATACTGGTGTAACGATGGTCGCAGATGGAACAGCAGAATCGGACATGAGGTTGGAAGTGGCGATGACTGTGGACTCTGGAATCGGTGTTGTCCGCCATGCTCAAGCCGGTTATGAAACGGCCCAAGATGTTGCTAATGGAAAAGGGAAACTTACGAAGGAAAGCATCAAAATTCCATTATGGTGGTCACCAAAGGCAACTTTTGGACCTAAAGATTTAAAGCCCGAAAACATAAAGTCTTAATACTTTTAAAAATATAGGTAGAGATTCTAAAAAAAGTAGGATCTCTATCTATGTCTTCTTGCCCTTAAATCATATGGCTAAAGGAAAAATCTACATAGAATACTTTGTAAAGAGAGGAGTGTTGGATAGTGGAAACGATTTTAAAGACAAAGATTGATTTACTAATAACCAATGCGGCGGAAGTCGTTACCTGTATTGGCGCAGGCATGGGCGATATCGGGGTCATTGAAAATGCCTGGATTGCCATTAACGATGGCAAAATAGCTGGTGTTGGAACCGAAACGGAGATTAAAGAAGATTTTGATTTAAGGCAATCAATTATCATTGACGTCTCTGGAAAAGTGGTTGCCCCCGGATTTGTTGATGCCCACACACATTTAGTTTTCTTTGGAACACGTGTTGAAGAGTATGCAGCAAAACTAGCGGGAAATACCCCCGAAAAGTTGAAGGAACTAGGGATCACAACCGGTCCGAACAGAACGGTTGAACTCACACGAAATACACCGGAAAATGAGTTATTTAAACAATCAAAGAAGCGCGTACTGACAATGCTTGAATATGGGATAACCACTATTGAAAGCAAAAGCGGATACGGATTAACGACTGAAAGTGAGATCAAAATCCTAGAGGTAGGCAGGAGGCTGAATGAAGAAACACCTCTTGATGTATTAAATACATTTTTAGGAGCGCATGGATTTCCTGAAAATTTAACAAAAAGTGAATACCTTGAAGTAATCATTAACGAGATGATCCCACAAGTAGGCGAGCGTAGATTAGCGGAATTTTGTGATGTTTGGTGTGATGATGGCTATTTTACAGCTGAAGAATCTGAAATCATCTTGAAAGCTGGTTTGGAATACGGGATGAAACCAAAAATTCATGCAGATGCCTACTCCTATATTGGTGGGACAGATTTAGCAGCAAAAATGAAAATGGTATCAGTCGACCATCTAAACTATACACCAGTAGAAGTAATGAAAAAACTTGCAGAGGCAAATGTAACGGGAGTATTGATGCCGGCATTAGATTTTGCAGTGGGGCATAAGCGTCCATTTGACGCTAGGGAGATGCTCGACTTGGGCATGAATATCGCACTGGCAACAGATCTCTGTCCGGCATGCTACACAGAATCTATGCAATTTGTTATCAATCTAGCGTGCAAATTGTATAAATTCTCAGTCGAGGAAGCGATAAAGGCAGCTACGTATGGGGGAGCAAAGGCACTTGATCTCGATGATAGAGGGGTAATCCAGGCAGGGAAAATAGCTGACCTGCAAATTTGGGATGTACCGACATATAAGCATATCGCTTACGAACTAGGAACAAATATCGTTGAAACAGTTATCAAAAACGGGAAAGTCGTCGTCGGCCAGTAAGTTAATAGATTCATAGGAGGGAAAATAAATGAAAATGAATCAAGTAACCAGAGCTGCTGAATATGTAAATGCAGAACGATTACAGGAGCTATTTTTAGAATTAGCAAAAATTAATGCACCAAGCACAAAAGAACAACTTGTTGCAGAGTATCTAAAAGAAGTACTGCCAAAACTCGGTTTTACCTTGGAATTTGATAAAGCAAATGAAAATTTTGAAGGGGAAGTTGGTAACCTGATTGCCTGGCGTGAAGGAACAGATCCATCGATCCCGCCGTTATTTTTTTCAACACATATGGATACCGTTCTCCCAACCGAAGGGTTAAAGCCAGTTATTAAAGATGGCATCATTTATTCGGACGGAACGACGATTTTGGGTGCTGATGATCGAGCCGCATTGGCCGCTTATTTAGAAGCGATTCAGGCAATCATCGACAGCGGGGTTCCACATGGTCCTATCGAATTTATTCTAACCGTCAATGAACAGCCTGGTCTTGTCGGGGCAACCTATATGGATTACAGCAAAGCGAAAAGTAAAACTGGCTATATTTTCGACAGCAGCGGGGATGTCGGTCAAATCATTCTAAAGGGGCCATACAGCAGCCGAATCTGGATGGAAGTTCAAGGTAAGGCTGCTCATATTGCCCTAAATGCCGAAGAAGGAAAAAGCGCCATTCTAATAGCAGCCGAAGGATTGGCAAAAATGAAGCTTGGTGAAATTGATGATGAGACGCTTGCAAATATTGGGATTATCAGAGGTGGAGAACTTACATCGATTATTCCGGGAAGTGTAACCATTGCCGGGGAAGTGCGCAGTTTTTCAAAAGAAAAGCTAGACGCTCAACTGAAGCAGATGGAAGAAGTGATGCAGCAAGCGGCTGAAAAGAACGGTGGAAAAGTGCAGGTCAGTATTGAGAAGAAATATCTTGGGTTTGATATTCCTAAGGATGATATTTTAGTGAAAACAGTAGAAGAAGCGGCGAAAAATATTAAGGTGAATTCCTATTTAACAGAAACTTTGGGCGGTGCAGATACAAATGTATTAAATGAAAATGGATTAACCTGCTTGACGCTCGGTCTAGGTTTTCAAAATATCCATTCATTTAGAGAGTGTATAAGCATTGAAAACCTTGTTAACACAGGGAGATTAACAGCAGCATTAATTGAACAGTGGTATGCCAACCATAAAAACTCTTATTAAAACTTTGTGCTTAGTTTTCCCATGAAGCTAGCCTAATATATTTTTTGTGCTATTGTATACACTATCTTTGGAACATTTGATATAGTCAGAATAATTTTCCTCAAGGGGGTTGGACATAGGATGAGTAAAAGTGAATTAGTCGGATTAAAATTGATAGAACTAGATGGTCTTACGCTTGATCGTCACAAGGTGGAAAACGTTTCCAAAGGGAATGCGATAGTCGCCATACCGGAGAAAAGCCTTGTGAGAGTACGGGCCAGTCGTAGTCGAATTGAAAAACAAATCAATGATGGGAAAGTAGTATACGGTGTTAATACTGGTTTCGGTAAACTAAGTGATATCGAGATAGATAGAGAAGATATTGGAAAGTTGCAGCTGAATTTATTACGGGCAGATGCGGTTGGTGTAGGTGACCCACTCCCAACTCCAGTGGTGAGGGCAATGATGACATTAAGGGCAAATTCACTGGCGAAAGGATTCTCAGGAATTAGAGAAGAAACACTAAAGCTTCTAGTTGATATGATTAATGAAGGTGTTCATCCAGTTGTTCCTAGTAAGGGTTCCGTCGGTGCAAGTGGTGATTTAGCTCCACTTTCACATATCGCAATCGTATTAGTTGGGGAAGGGAAGGCAGAATACAAAGGAGAAATCCTTCCTGGGGGCGAAGCACTTAAACGGGCAGGGCTTCAACCAGTTGTGCTGGAGGCAAAGGAGGGGCTAGCCCTAATTAATGGAACACAGTGTATGTCAGGAGTGGGTGTCATAGCCCTTAACGAAGCAGAACGTGTGGGCCTCGCCGCTGATATGGCAGCGTGCTTAACAATGGAAGCACTAAAAGGGATTATTTCTGCATTTGACAGCGAATTATTAGCCGTCCGCCCGCATCCAGAGTTGGAATTCGTGGCATCACGAATGAGAAAATGGCTTGAAGGCAGTAAACGAATCACGCATCAAGGTGAAATCCGTGTTCAAGATTCGTACTCCATCCGCTGTATCCCACAAGTACATGGTGCATCATGGCAAGCATTTAATTATGTAGATGAAAGACTGTTAGTTGAAATGAACTCAGCAACAGACAATCCTATTGTTTTAGAAAGCGGAGAGGTCATCTCAGGGGGGCACTTTCACGGACAGCCGATTGCTTTGTCAATGGACTTTCTGAAGGTTGCTGCAGCAGAATGGGCGAATATTTCTGAGCGAAGAACGGAACGGCTCGTTAACCCTCAATTAAGTGGACTTTCACCATTCTTAGCCGTGGACCCAGGGTTAGAATGCGGCTTGATGGTTGCTCAGTATGCAGCAGCCTCACTCGTTTCTGAGAATAAAGTGCTTGCGCATCCAGCAAGTGTTGATTCTATTCCGACCTCTGCAAATCAGGAAGACCATGTCAGCATGGGTACCATTGCCTCACGTCAAGCTCGGGAGATCATTCACAACTCTGCCCGAGTAATTGCCATTGAGATGATCTGTGCTTCCCAAGCCATTTACTTGGAAAATGCGGAAAAAGAATTAGCACCTGCAACACGTGCTTACTTAGAAAAAATCCGTAATATTTGTCCGCCGCTTGAAACGGACCGGGCGATTTCAGATCAAATGGAAGAACTCGCACAATTTATTCTAAAAGATAACTCATTAAGAGCATAAGAAAGAGGAGGTGACCTTTAATTACATGAACAACAGATTAATGGGCACTTCTTTTTTTGAAGTTCTTTAAATCGAAAAAGAGTGGGTGAAAAAGATGATCGAAACAAAGAAGATAGAGGATGTATTAGAAGCCGTCAAGGATGAAGTAGTGGAATGGAGAAGATATTTTCATCAAAATCCCGAGCTATCTTATCAAGAAGTGAACACTTCCCAATTCGTATTTGATACGCTAAAGGCATTTGGAAATTTAGAAGTAACGAGACCAACAAAAACGAGTGTCATGGCTAGGTTACTTGGGGCACGACCAGGTAAAGTATTAGCAATGAGAGCAGATATGGACGCATTGCCTATTAAGGAAGAAACATGTTTGCCCTTCGCCTCAAAAAACCCAGGGGTCATGCATGCCTGTGGACATGATGGCCACACAGCTATGTTATTAGGTGCTGCTAAAATCCTTGTTCAAATGCAAGATCAAATCGAAGGGGAAGTAAGATTTATTTTTCAGCATGCAGAGGAAGCATTCCCTGGAGGTGCTAAGGAAATGATGGCGGCTGGTGTCCTTGAGGGAGTTGATGAAATTATTGGCCTTCATGTGTTTTCATTCATACCAGAAGGGAAAATCGGCATTGCTTATGGACATTTTACTGCAAATTCCGATACATTCGATATTGAAGTTGTTGGTAAAGGGGGCCATTCTTCCCAACCGCAAGATTCTGTAGATCCGATTGCGATTGGAGCACAGGTAGTGACGAACCTGCAGCATATCATTTCACGTAATGTAGATCCAACGGAAAGAGTAGTCGTTTCCATTACAGAATTCCACGGTGGAACGGCAAAAAATATTATCCCTGATACCATTAAGATTGGTGGTAGTGTTAGAAGTTTTAGCCAGGAAGTGCGTGTAGAAGTTTCAAAGCTGATCGAAAAGATTACCAAGGGGATCACAGAGGCCCATAATGCTTCATATGTCTATCATTATGAATTTGGATATGCCTCGGTCTTTAACAACCATGACACAACAAAGAAAATGGAAAGATTGATAGAAGAGGAAATGGGTTCCGAATATATTTTGAAAGTCTCTCCCTTTATGGGCGGTGAAGATTTCTCCGCATTTTTACAGGAGGTCCCAGGTTGTTTTATCGGTATAGGAGCTTCGTTTAAGGAAGCAGAACGAAATTATCCACATCACCATCCGCGTTTTGACATCGATGAAAATTCTTTACAAACTGGGCTGAAACTTCTAGTGAATGCTCCGTTTCACCTATTAAAATAAGAAATTACTCCATGAGCGACAAACACTTTTTGCTATGGTTGAGCTATTTTTTAGCTCAATCTGTTTGTGGAAGTCAGAATTTTTGGATTTATAGTTTTTGATTTTAATAAAAATAAAGGGAGCTAATTATGAAAGTGCTTACTTTAATAAAAAAAATAGTAGAGATCCAAATTTAGATTAGATCTATACTATTTTTTATTTTTGTTGGTATTTACATATCTATTATCAGAAATAGCATGTAGTTGTTCTTTCCTTGTTGGTGTTAGTTTGTATTGCTGCGATAAAGTTTTTTAAAAAATCGGGGGTAATTTATGAAAAAAATTTGTGTTTTGCTTTCTGTCATCCCTTTCATTGGATCGCTTACCGTCATGAACCGTGTGGAGCCTTATATTCTCGGGCTCCCATTCATTATATTTTGGTCAGCAGCATGGTTAATACTTTCAGCAGTATGTATGGGTATTAGTAATTTACTGTACCCGATTGAAGAGGACGGTGAAGAGGTATGAACATTTCTCTTCTTGTAATCTTTGCGTTCCTTCTTTTTGCGCTTTATTTAGGAATCCATGCCCGAAAAGGAAAAGAAATGAACTTGGAACAGTGGGCTGTAGGCGGCCGTGGGTTTGGTACGATTTTTGTGTTTTTACTAATGGCTGGAGAAAACTTTACGACTTATACGTTCCTAGGAGGGAGCGGTGGAGCTTATGGACTTGGCGGGCCGATGATTTATGTGTTTAGTTCGCTTTGTTACATCGTTATGTATTGGGTAATGCCTCCTGTTTGGAAATACGCAAAAAAGAATAATATTTTAACCCAATCCGATTTCTTTGCGAGCAAGTACAAAAGTACGAACCTTGGGGTTCTTACGTCAGTGGTTGGGATTATCTCCATGATTCCATATCTGGTTTTGCAATTTAAAGGGCTGGGCATTATCGTATCCGAGGCATCCTATGGTTCGATATCACCGGCCGTTGCCATATGGATAGGTGCCGTTTCCGTTTCCATTTATGTTACGATTTCGGGGATTCATGGTTCCGCATGGACTGCAGTTATCAAAGACCTGATGATGTTGGTCGTGATCTTAATCATGGCCACGTATATACCGTACCACTACTATGGTGGGTTTAAACCAATGTTCCAACAAATTGATGCAGCAAAACCAAATTTCCTACTCCTGCCTAAATCCGGATATGGAATGTCTTGGTATATTTCTACAAGTATTCTTTTTGCACTTGGTGCGTTTACTTGGCCGCACATGTTCGCGGCAAGTTTATCTTCAAAAAATGCGCATATATTACGTCGGAATGCAGCCATTACTCCGATTTATCAAATTGTATTAATCTTGGTGTTAGTTATTGGATTTGCAGCAGTACTTGAAGTACCTGGATTAAAAAGCCCGGACTTAGCTTTATTTGAATTAGCAAAAAAGACTTTTGATCCATGGTTTGTCGGGGTTATTGGCGCCACAGGATTGTTAACAGCACTTGTACCAAGTTCTATGCTGCTGATGACTGCGTCAACATTGGTAGCAAAAAACGTATTCAAAGTTTTGAAACCGAATACAACAGATAAACAAATTTCACGTATTGCCCGGACAATGGTACCCATTCTTTCGTTGATTACCCTTTTCTTTACCTTTAAGGGTGGAAACATGATTATCATGCTATTGATCATGGCATACGGATTTGTGGCCCAGTTGACCCCTGCACTTGTCTTTAGCTTATTCAAAAAGAACCCCATTACCTTACAGGGTGCTACTGCGGGGATTATCGCGGGTGTTGTAACCGTTGCCTATATAACACTAACCAATTCAACGATTGCGACATTATTCCCTCATTTTCCACAAGCAATCAAGGATCTTGACACCGGAATTCTTGCTTTAGGGATCAACCTGATTGTTACGTTTGCTGTTACCGCTGTTACGAGGGTAAAAAGTGTTGCAGAAAATCAGATCGATCAGATGGAAATTCATCCGTAACGATTGAATGATTTACTAAATTTATTTATTGAAAATAAATAGATTTGTAGGAATTTATCAAGTAATTGATTTAGAATGTTTTGTAAAGTCGGAACATTAGGACGAAGCATCATTAGGAGTTGGAAAAGATGAGCAGCAAAGAACTAGTAGATTTGAAATTGGTCGAATTAGACGGGTTGATATTAGAGCGTTTTAAGTGCAAAGCATAGCCGATGGGGATGCGAGAGTAGCGATTCCAGAAGAAAACTGGCAGCGGGTTCGCGTAAGCCGTGAGCGGGTTGAACCCGCAATTAAGCGGACTGTCACCATTCTTAGCCGAAGACCTAGGGTTAGAATGCGGCTTGATGGTTGCTCGATATGCTGCTGCTTCCCTCGTTTCTGAGAACAAGGTCCTTGCTTGCCCATCCAGCCAGTGTTGATTCTATTCCTATATCTGCTAATCAGGAAGACCATGTCAGCATGGCTACGATTGCCTCACGTCAAGCTCGGGAGATCATTCACAACTCTGCCCGAGTAATTGCCATTGAGATGATCTGTGCCTCGCAAGCGATTTACTTGGAAAAAGCAGAAAAGGAATTAGCACCAGCGACAAGGGCATACCTAGAGGAAATCCGTGAAATTTGTCCGCCGCTTGAAGGAGATAGAGCAATCTCAGATGAAATGGAGGAACTTGCACAATATATTTTGCGTGAAAATGTATTAAGTTAGACAAATTGCGGAGACTTGCCCTATTGCCTCAGAATAAGCTTTAGGGGCACCGCCATTTAAAAATACGAATAATTCTAGGGATTTGTTTTATGGACTCATTCCAACAAAAATGGACGGCACCTTCCAACTTATATCCTGTTATTAAAATTGTTCTTTCTACAATTCTACTAGAAACGAGGGGGTTAATTATGAAAGCGCTTAAATTATTATCTATCGTTATGATTTTTTCTTTGATGGTTATTCTATCCGCATGTGGGACAAGTAAGACGAATGGCAGTGAAAATAATAGTGAAAAGAAGACTCTGAAAGTTGTATCTAATGCAGAATATGCTCCGTTTGAGTATCTGGATAAGGGGAAGATAAAGGGGTTCGATATTGACTTGATGGAGGCGATTGCAAAGGAAGCAGGGTATAAGATTAAGATTGAGCACGTTGGCTGGGATCCTTTATTTGTCGAAATCAAAGGGAAAACAGCAGACCTAGGGATTTCTGCCATTACTATTAATGAAGAACGTCAACAAACATATGATTTTTCAACTCCGTACTTTGTTTCTACCAATGAAATTCTCGTGCCAAAAGGCAGTAATATTAAAAATGCTATGGATTTGAAGGATAAAGTAGTTGGCGTTCAAAACGGGACTACTGGTCAAGAAGTGGTTGAAGCAATTCTTGGGAAAAACAGCTCTAATCTTAAAAAATTTGATAGTACCAATTTAGCAATTATGGAGATGAAAGGCGGCGGAGCAAGTGCGGTTGTCGCTGATAACACCGTAGTGGAGGAATATGTGAAAAACAATCCGCAAGAGAATATGGTTCTAATAAAAGACGAAGTAAACTTTGAAAAGGAATTTTATGGTCTTATGTTCCCAAAGGGGAGCAAGCTAAAAGCAGACTTTGATAAAGCAATCACAAAGGTGATTGAGAATGGAACATATGCCAAAATTTATAAACAGTGGTTCAAGGTAGATCCTGATTTAAACCTTTTAACTGAAAAGTAATAGTCTGATCAAATTAAAATTGCGTAACTCTTGAAAAATAGCAGTTACGCAATTTTCAATTCAACACAATACTTTTATTCTAATAGAGGGTTAAAGTGTTGTTGCTCAGCTGTAAAGGTTATTCATTAAATACGGAAACGGTAATTTTTCAAAGCAACTAAAGTGGATGTTTGGATGAGGAGGATTGATTCATGGATTTTCGTTGGGATCTTTTAGCTGAATATGGCCCATTTTTCGTTAAAGGAACGTTACTGACGATTGGGCTTTCACTTGCTGGTATTTTATTAGGAACCATTCTTGGGTTGTTTATAGGATTAGGGAAAATGTTGAAAAAAAAGGTTTATGCCTTACCTTTTAGCTGGTATATCACATTTTTCCGCGGTACACCATTTATGGTCCAAATATTGTTAATACATTTTGCTGTTGTGCCACTGTTTCTAGGGGAAACAAATGCGATAACAGCAGCGATTTTAACTCTTTCCTTAAATGCGGCAGCCTATATAGCTGAAATATTACGTGCAGGGATTCAATCGATTGATAAGGGGCAGATGGAGGCTGCACGTTCACTCGGCATGAATCATGCACAAGCTATGCGGTATATCATTCTGCCACAAGCCTTCAAAAGAATGATCCCGCCTTTGGGAAATGAATTTATTGTTCTAATTAAGGAATCCTCCCTTGCAGCTCTTATTGCAGCACCAGAGCTAATGTATTGGGGCCGTGCGATGCAAGGACAGTACTACCGTGTGTGGGAGCCGTATCTTACCACAGCTCTCATATATCTAGTGTTAACGCTTTCCCTAAGCTACTTGTTATCCCGTCTTGAAAGGAGGTTGGCAACCGAATGATTCAGGTAAAGAATTTAAAAAAATCCTTTGGCAAAAACGAGGTCCTCAAGGACATCAACGTGACGGTCAAGAATCAAGAGGTAGTCGTAGTTATCGGGCCATCAGGTTCCGGAAAATCAACCTTCCTTCGCTGCATAAATATGCTGGAAACCATCACGGGTGGTCATGTCTTGATTGAAGGGATCGATTTGACTGATAAAAATACAGACATCAATAAAGTAAGAACAGAAGTGGGCATGGTGTTTCAGCAATTCAATCTTTTTCCGCATAAAAAAGTCATTGAAAATATTATGCTTGCACCCATGAAAGTAAGAAATACTCCCAAAGAAAAAGCAAGAGCAAAGGGTCTGGAGCTTTTACGAAAAGTGGGCTTAGAGGAAAAGGCTGATGCCTATCCCGACTCTTTATCCGGGGGGCAAAAGCAGCGTGTTGCGATTGCAAGGGCGCTAGCCATGGAGCCGAAAATCATGCTTTTTGATGAACCAACCTCAGCACTTGACCCAGAAATGGTCGGTGAGGTATTGGAGGTTATGAAGGACTTGGCTAAAGAGGGCATGACGATGGTGGTCGTCACACATGAAATGGGCTTTGCCAAAGAAGTGGGCGATCGTGTGATTTTTATGGATGGCGGTTTGATTGTCGAAGAAAATGTTCCGGTCGAATTATTTGATCACCCAAAAGAAGAGCGAACGAAGGCGTTTTTAAGTAAAGTTTTATAACCAAAAGGAGGTGCAAGTGCCTCCTTTTTCCTACTTCCCTATTTTCCACCTTTCTAGTTTTGGTATATTCCTTGTAAACACCCCCGCGATAAACTTCGGCATCCCAAATTCAACAATCTTTTGTTTTACTCTTTCTTCCATTTCGTCAACTGTAATATTAGGTAAAGTGAATTCTCCGTTCATATAGCAGTGGCTGCAATACTTGGTGCTCTTTGTTCCGTTCTTTTCCGTTCCGCCCCCAAGTTCATCTTTTGCTAACGGCATTCCACAGCTTTGACAGTTTTTATATGTAGTCATCTTCAAAACACTCCAATCTTTATTCTAAGTCAAACACTTCTACGATTCGGTCTGCTTTTATCCGGTTCTGGCAGAGCTTAAACATTTGTGATAAAAACACCTCCACATCAAGTGATGAAGAAGGCAGTTGGATTTGAACGGTTGTTGAACCGAACATTTGCTTAAAATAGGCTTTTCTTTGGTCATTTTTCCCATCACGTTTAAATGGCTTGTATGCCCAGATAATATGTGGAACTCCGTCAATTTCCTGAATTTGTCGTATCTCTGCACAGGTCGTGGACCGATCATGCGCATAAATGACTAAATAATAGTTGTCATTACGATGCCAATCAATGAATACAAAGTAATAGCCCGTATCGTTATCTGGCCGGGTTACCTCATAGGCTGCTAATGTGGGTTTCCCGTTTGTCCATTGATGGAACTTCGGCAAGCTGCCATTAATAATTTCAAGTTTTTTAATCCCATAGAGGGATGGCTTAGAGGACTCGATACAGTTTGCTAAAAAAATAGCTTGTTCTTTTTCCAACTTTGATTTCCCCTTTATGTCTTTGAACCAATTATACTTTGAAAGTTGATTGAAAAGAAAAGAATGTCCCAATTTACCGTAAACTTATTTTTAACTGCCATGGAAAGTGTTATAATATATTTATTGATTATTCAGAAAATTAATTAAAGGGAGGTTCTCATGATGAATTTTTACAAAGAGGATTTGCAGTTTCAATCCTTGCTAAAAGAGTTACTCAGTCCAGCTTTTTTCGAGTTTGCTGACAAGGAGCTGACAGTCTTTGGTGAGAAATGCGCCACTGTCATTGATGCTCGGGCTAGGTTTACGGACCGGGAAGGACAGCCGCGCTTAAACAAATACGATGCTTATGGTGAAGATATTTCTGAAGTATGTGTGAACGAAGGCTATAGGAGAACGGTTGAGGAAACTTACAATACGGGAATTGTCGGTTATATTCATAAAGAAATTCCAGTACTCGGGGAAAAGGGAAATTACATTTACTCATATGCGCAAGGCTATCTGCTTTCACAAACAGAACCTGGTTTCTATTGCCCTGTAACTTTGTCTATGGCAACGGCTTATTTACTTACCCAATATGCTTCTGACGAATTGAAGGAGCGGTTTTTGCCACATGTTCTTTCAACAGGTGAAGTTCCTCTCTACGAGGGGGCGACATTTTTAACAGAGCGCCAAGGCGGCTCCGATGTCGGTGCCAATGAGACAAAGGCTGTGGAAGAAGGCGACCATTTCAAACTTTATGGTGAAAAATATTTCGCCTCCAACGCTGGTATGTGCGGGGTGGCAATGGTTTTAGCACGGAAAGAAGGGGCACCGTCCGGGACGAAGGGGCTGACTTTATTTGCCGTACCATGGCGGAACCAGGATGGCTCGTTAAATGGAATTCGGATTCGCCGCTTAAAGGATAAGCTCGGTGTCAGGGCCGTCCCTTCTGCGGAGGTAGAATTTGATGGTGCAGATGCTTTTGTAGTTGGCGATCCTGCGAAGGGATTTTACTATATGATGGAAGCTCTTAATCTATCAAGAGTCTGCAATGCCGTTGCCTCCTTAGGAATTATGAGAAGGGCCCATCATGAAGCGAAAGAGTATGCCTTTAGAAGGGATGCGTTTGGAAGTAAGCTCGCTGACTATCCAATGGTCAAGGACACTCTGACCCGTCTGGCCGTAAAATTGGAAATTGAAACCCGCACCGTTTTTACCTATCTTCCATTGTTTGAACGGGTCATGAACAATCAGGCAAATCAGAAAGAGACCATTCTTAATCGTCTCTATATCGCCCTTTTGAAAAAAGAAACAGCTGAACAAGCAATTCATTTTTCGCATGAAGCGATTGAGATGCACGGTGGGAATGGTTATATCGAAGACTTCGTTACTCCGAGACTATTACGGGACGCCCAGGTCCTGACTGTCTGGGAAGGAACCGCCAATATTCTTGGGTTAGAGGTTCTAAGGTTAATCGAGAAGTATAAAGCTGAGGAACTGTTTTTAGAAGAGATGACTCAACGCTTACGGGGAGTTGCTCATTTGCCTTCTGAGTGGACTAATTTGGTAGAAAATAAATTAATTCAATTACAAAACTTATCGAAATCATTACGTACGGCATCGACCGACCATAAAACCTTTCACTCGAAAAAGGCAGCCGACCTTATGGTGGAAATTTTTGAGAGTATTGTCGCACTGGAACAGGCAGCAAGCGGTGACCGTCGTGCCATCAAGGTAATGGAGGTATTTTTAGAGGAAACCTGGAAGTCTGCTTACTTATTTAATGAAGAAATGAGAACAGTCAATTATTTTGATGAAATTGTTTTGAATGCAAAGAGTGAGAAACCAGTGACTGCAAGATAAATGAACGCTAGTTAGGCTTGCCAGTAAGATGGCAGGCTTATTTTCTGCTTATACATGATGGGGTTTCCAATTAATATCCAGTAATTGTCGTGAGTTTTGGAAAATATGTAATAAGTTCCGAAAAAGATGTAATAAGAGTCCGAGAATATGTTGTAAGTCACCAAAAATATGTAATAAGTCCTGAAACATATGTAATATGTCTCCAAAATGAAATACTATTGTCATCTTTTTTAAAAATTGCTCTGTTAGAATCGTATAATTGGGACTAATAATCAGATAATCGGTCGAATAGTATATAGAATAATT
Source organism: Bacillus sp. MM2020_1 (assembly GCA_011250595.1). Taxonomy (GTDB): domain Bacteria; phylum Bacillota; class Bacilli; order Bacillales; family Cytobacillaceae; genus Neobacillus. Next base: position 55,871 of record JAANMP010000016.1, read on the forward strand.
AGGCCTCTTTTCCATAAGAATGACAGAGAGTGGTTGTAATTGGAGGGAAAGATATGACGTTAGAGACACAATTAAAACAGAAAACGTATTATGAAATGTTCATTAATGAACATGAAAATATTCATCCGATTCAGGTCCTTGGTGAATTGTTTCAGGAAGAAGCAGTAAAAGACCTACCTGATTTATCCACGATTCGCTACGCGCAGGGTGAAGTGTATTTCCATCATAAAGATTATGAGGCTGCCATTTTTAAATGGGAGAATATTATCAATGAACTGGAGCCGTGGGCGAAGAAAAATACAGCCGATGCTTATTATGAGTTAGGTCTATTATCAACGGCCGAAGATCTCTATTGTGCGATTGCGACTAATAATCTCACTTTAAATACAGAAGTAGCCTTACAATTATTTTCGTTGTATATCGAACGTGGAAAGCTCGACTTGGCCTTAGCCGTGATTAAAAAAACAATCATCACAAACCCGGATTATCCGAATGTAACGGAAATCGCACGTAACTTTTTTGAGGAACAGCAGGACTGGAATCATGCAGTTGAACTGGCAATAAACGAAGCAAAACGAACGGAATCGTTAGACTGGTATGAAATGCTCATTTCTTATGTGGAAAAGGGTGTGACAAGAAATCATGCGCCGAGTTATTTTTCCCAGGCATTATTTGAATTGTTCAGCCTGAATAAACCAATATTTGAAAGACTTGTTTCTGCACTTTGGGACAGCTATAAGAATGATGAATCGTATTTTACATGGATTAGAGAAATGAACCAACTGTTATTAAATCTGGATATCAACCAATCAGGAAACTTATCTGTCCTTTCGAGCCTTCATAAGGAAGCCTTTTTTAACATAATTGATGGAAGGTATTTCATTAAAAGTCTGCAGGATTTTATTCCCGACTTCCTGACCAACTGGTTACGACTAGCGGATCGTAAAGATACCGTACTTGCAGCCGCGGCTGTTCTCTCATGGAATGAGCTTTTTCCGGCTAGCATAAGTATGTCAATCGTAAGTGAGGCTGAAAAACTAATTAGCATGACGGAATCTGATATGGACGAATTAGAAGAGTGCCTGACACTCTTTCATGCGATAACGAATTGGGCACAATCCAATGAGATGGGTGAGAATCATCGTGTAAAATGGATTGTCCGGAAGTTAGTTGATTTTGACACGCAGCATCTCCTTATTACCGGGTTAGGCGGAAGTGGGAAATCGACGTTTGTTAACTTAGTGCTTGGAGAAGATTTACAGGACAGTCCAACCTCTTCATTAGTGATGTTTAAAGATTCAACGGAAGAAGAAATCTCGGAAATTACAGACCGAGAGATTACAAGTTTATCCGGTTTTTCTGATTTTCAAGAACGGATGGACCGCCGCCGTAATGCCTTGGAGTCGATGATTGAATTTAAGCGTCCAAATGCCTTTTTGCAGGAAAATAAGGTCGCGCTCATTGATACTCCCGGATTAAAAGGAAACTATAATGACTCCTATGAAGTATTGAAGAATCTGCAATTGGCCGATACAGTCTTGTTTGTACTCGATGCCAATGCACCGTTTACAGATAAGGAAAGAACGGTCCTTGCGAAAATCCAAGAGTTAGCACCTGATATTCCTGTCCATTTTCTGCTCAGTAAGACGGATACACTAGTCAATGAGCAAGAAGCGATAAGAGTTTTCGATGAAACCAGGACGAGGATTCAATCCTATTTACCTGATGCGGAAGTGTTTGCTTTTTCTTCACAATATGAAAGCAGCCAACAGTTAAAGGACTTAAAAGAGTTTATCCAATCGATTAAAAATACAAGAAACATCGAAGACAAACGTCTGGCAAAGCTATTATTCTTTATCCGCACCACAATCGCCGGTCTCATGCAAAAACGGCTGGATGTTGAAAATCAATTAGTAGAATCGGTCCGCTGGAACGAGGAGATGCTACAGAAGTTAACAGGTGCAGTTAATCAATTGAAGGATACGGAGACACAAAAAACGAAAGACGTTGTACAGTCATACCGTGCCATCAAAGAGACAATCGAAAAGGATATTTCAGAGACCGTTCCAAAAATGCTTCAAGAGTGTTCTACTTTTATAAAAGAAGACAGCAATTTTAGCAAGATTCACTTAGAACTTAATGATGAGATGAATAAAAGACTAGAGGAGTACCTAGATCAGACGGTACTGCCTAAATATTACCGCTTGCTCCAAGATTGGATTGAGGGCTGTAAAGAGGAGTTTGTGCAGAGTCAGGAATTTTTGAATGAAATCGGTGAAAGTTTTAATCACATGTATGGGGAAGAGCGCCTCGTCCTTGATTGTGATTTCAAAGTGCTCGATGATTGGCACCGTGATACCGATCGAATGACAAGTCGCTTCCAATTGGAAACGATCAATATTCTACTGCGCAGAACACCGTCGCAATTTTTACTAAAAAGCGCCGGAAAGTTGTTTGGTGCCCTGTCACAAAATAAGGCGCTCCTCTTTAATAAATACAAAGCTTTTGTAGAAAATGAGGATTATATTGAGGCTATTTCAGCAGTCAATCAACAGTTTTTCCAGCAATTTGAGCTGTTTGAAAAATCATTGGAGCGAGATGTTATTCTATTTTTCAAGAATCCATTGAATTTGTTAAATCGTTCAGCGGAAGAAGCTCGTTCAGGAATTCAGACGAACCAAGAAATGCTGACGAATATGAATACCAATCCTGAAATGTTCCGCGATCCTTTAACGCTGTTTGAAGTTAGGCTGCGTCAATTTGAATGGATGACCGTAGCAGGCAAAGGCATGCAAACCATATACTAACTGTCCAGAAGAAGGAGGATGTCCACATACATCCTCCTTCTCTTCATTTTAGAAAAAATTGTCGTTGAAAATCCCCCGTTATAGCTTAGGGACGCTGGGCGGAGGCAACCATTTTATTGAGGTCTCTATTGATTCCAATGGCTATCACTATTTAACCATACACACGGGTAGCCGCTATGTTGGGGCGAAGATCGCCACCTATTATCAAAAAGTAGCTATCTCAAACCTTCGTCAGCAGGATTTAACTGATGCCATTGACCAATTGAAGGCACAAGGACGTCAAAAGGAAATCCAAGCAATGATTCAAAGCTATAAAGAAAAGAATCCTGTCATTCCGAATGATCTCGCCTATTTAGAAGGAGAGGATTTTAATCACTATATACATGACATGAAGTTAGCTCAAGCCTTTGCAAAAGCAAACCGCGAAGAAATCGCCAGAGCGATTACGGAAAATATGGGATTTGAGGTGAACGACCGCTTTGATACGGTCCACAATTATATCGACACCGAGAACTTGATATTACGAAAAGGGGCCGTTTCCGCACAAAAAGAAGAACGTCTTATTATTCCAATTAATATGAGAGACGGATCGATTTTAGCTGTCGGTAAAGGAAATGAGGAATGGAATTTTTCGGCACCACATGGGGCAGGCCGCGTCTTAAGCCGGACGAAAGCGATGAAAACTTTCAACATGGACGATTTTCATAAAACAATGAAGGGCGTCTGGACGACGTCTGTTTCAGAAGAAACCTTAGATGAGGCACCAATGGCCTATAAGTCCATGAATGAGATTTTGGAAAAGGTCGAAGAAACCGTTGAGATTGCTGAATTCATTAAACCGGTTTATAACTTTAAAGTGAGTGAAAAGTTTACACCTGGAAAATATAAAAAATAACCGTTTTCCATTTAAGCAGACTAGGGTGCCTCATGTTCGAGGCACCCTAGTCTATGTTAATATCCTTTTGAAAAATTAACTAGATTTATCGGTGGAACCTGACCTGAAAGATAAGCTTTTAAGTTAGGTATCAAGATATTTTCAATCACTCGCTGATTATAGTGTTCGGTCGCTCCGGAGGTGTGTGGGGTGACAATCACATTTTCCATCTCCCAGAACGTGCTATCTGGACTTAACGGTTCGGCTTCAAATACATCGAGTCCTGCCCCGGCAATGGTTCCTTCCATTAATGCCTGGATCAGGTCCGCTTCCACGACAATTTCACCCCGGCCAATATTAATAAAGAAGGCAGAACTCTTCATTTGTTTAAATTGATCCGCTCCAAACAATTGATAGGTTTCCTTCGTAAGCGGTAACGTAACTACCACATAATCACAGATTGGAAGCAGCTGACCTAATTGGTCTGGAGTAAACATTTCATCGACATAGTCAGCCGGCTTTCCGGAGTGCCTGACACCAAGCACGCGCATGCCGAATGCTTTAGCGATTTTCGCTGTTTCGTTTCCAATTGTCCCGACGCCGATTATACCAATTGTTTTTTCATGCATTTCTAGTCCCATATGAGCATGATGCCAAGTTTTCGTCTGTTGATTTTTAACATAGGTATGGATTTTTCGCGTTAAGGCGAGCATCAATCCAAAAATGGTCTCAGAAATTGGGTAAGCATGTACACCATTAGCACTTGTCAGGTAAAGGTCTCTGGAATTCATTTCTTGAAGAGGCAAGTAATCAATACCGGCACTCCAAGATTGGAACCACTTTAGCTTTGATTCCGGGGTGAGGCAATATTCTTCTAACCCGTTTTTCCAACCAGCGATGATTTCAGCATCCTTAACATGATCCTGCCAAATATGTTTATCTTTGCCGGCAATCAATGCCCAATCAGGAATAAGCGCCTGGATTTGTTCACGGTAATGTGGTTCGATATTGCGGGTGATAACCATTTTTTTCATAGGTAAGGATTCCTCCGTTTAAACAATATGTACTTTAATTATGATAACTGAATTTTTAGGAAATGATAAGGTATTTGTTTACTAGTATCAAAGACAAGGAGCAGGATCTTGTGAAGAAAACAGAAATACCAATAACAAGTTCATTAGATTAAAGTGTTCATTATTTGGTCACTGCGTTTATGGGTGGAGTAAATACGGTTGTGAACTGTGCAGGCATCGGCATAGCGGAGAAAGTACTCGGAAGAAATGGTTTGCATAATCTTTCACTTTTTTCTAAAGTCATCAATGTGAATTTAATCGGTACATTCAATGTGATTCGGATTACTGCTGAGAAGATGACTCTCAATGAAGTGAATGAACTCTTTTTATTTACGATGAATGCGGATAAAAGTTCCCATATATAATAGATATTGTTAAAATATTCAAAAACATCCTTCACTTTTGTTACAATATAGATATATAGAAAAGGGGGGATGAAATGAGCCAATTTAACGAGTTGATTACTCCAGTCGACTGCATCGTCACCGAGGATACGAGATTATCTGAAGCAATCAGTCTGATGAACAGTAAGAAGTGGAACCTGCTCCCGGTTACAGATACAAACAGAAAACTGGTTGGCGTTTTTACGCGCAGCGGTTTATTTCAAATGATCATGGACAGGAAGCCCTTAATCACCCCTATCAAATCATATATTAAAGAACATGTTGAAACGCTGCCAATTTACACTCCCTATGAAAATATTGAAACGATTGTGAAAAACAGTCCGGTGGGTACCGGTGTGGTCATTGATGAGCACCACCATGTCGTTGGAATCCTCACGAAAACAGATATGGTCATGTCCCTCCTGCAAACATCACAAGAATTAAAAACAGTAAAAATCTTAAAAAGAACTTTAGAAACGGCATTAGACCATGCCTATGACGGAATTGTTATGACAGATGAAAAGAAAAACATCCAGATGGTCAGTCCTCCCCTGCTCGAATTATTTAATCTTCAACCAGAATCCGTTCTTTCCAAACCGGTTATGAAAGTATTACCGGACCTTCATCTAGACAACGTGTTTCAATCAGCAACAGCCGAGATTAGCGGTTTCCTTGAAATTAATGGGATTAAATACATAGTCCACCGAATTCCTATCTTAGAGGATGGAAAAGTCATCGGAGCGATTGGAAAAATAGTGTTCCGGCAATTAAACGAGGTCAGTGAGTTATTTAAAAAACTGCAGAAGGCAGAGAATAAGGCGAGCTTTTATCACCAGCAATTCCAAAAATCAGCGTCTGCGAGGTTTACTTGGGAGAATCTATTTACAGTTGACCCATATATGGAAAAATTGAAAAAAAGTGGAGCCAAAGCTGCAAAAGGCAGGTCAACCATTCTTATCCGCGGTGAAAGCGGCACGGGCAAAGAATTGTTTGCCCAAGCAATTCATAATAGCAGTGCAAGAAGTACAGGGAAATTTATTGTCGTGAATTGTGCAGCAATCCCGGAGGACTTGTTAGAATCAGAGTTTTTTGGCTATGACGAAGGGGCCTTTACGGGTGCGAGGCAAAAAGGAAAACTGGGAAAATTTGATTTGGCTAATGGCGGAACCCTTTTCCTCGATGAGATAGGAGATATGTCCCTCTCATTACAAGCCAAACTGCTGCGTGTGCTTCAAGAAAGAGAATTCTACCGAGTCGGAGGAACGGTAAGAATTCAAGTGGATGTCAGAATCATTGCAGCTACCAATCGTAACCTTGAAGAAATGGTCAAAGAGGGCCTTTTTAGAGAGGATTTATATTATCGACTCAATGTGATTTCATTAAACGTCCCTCCACTGCGCGAACGGCTATATGATACGGATCATTTGATTAGTCAATTCATGATTGAGTTGAATCAAATTTTGGGAACCAGCATCACTGGAATTGAAGATAGAGCAAGAGAAGTGATACTAGATTATGCTTGGCCCGGAAATGTCCGCGAACTGCGGAATGTCATGGAGCGTGCAATGACTTTTGCTGAAAATGGAAAAATTAGATTTGAGGATCTCCCCGAATATATGGTGAAGCAGGTTTCTATGAAAGATCCTTCGCTTCATGTATCACTGGTCGAAAACGCTGAACTTGAGGCGATTAAAAAGGCACTGGTCCAAGTGAAGGGAAATAAGGTTAAAGCAGCTAGATTACTAGGAATCAGCCGCTCAGGTTTATATGAAAAAATCAAAAAATATAAACTGCCAACCTAAGGAGTAGAGTGTCCAGAAATTGGACACTTTAGTGTCTTCTTTGTTTGGAGGGAATACAGATTGTTATTTTAAGCAGATGTATTTTCAGGGCTGATGGACTAGATCATGACTTCCCGTATATTGGCATAAATATTGCATTGAAATTGGGGGAGTCTTTTTTTGGAGGAGGAATCTTTCTATGAATATTGGAAGTCTATTAGCGCAAAATGCTCGAAAGTTCCCTGAATTACTAGCTATTGAATGCGAAGGACGAAGCTTTACGTATCGCCAATTTAATGAAGAAGTTAACAAGCTCGCAAATGGTCTGTTGAAGCAAGGGATAAATAAAGGTGACAAGCTGGCATTGATGATGAAAAACTCGGATCACTTTGTCTTTACCTTTTTTGCCGCTGCTAAAATTGGTGCGATTGCTGTACCGGTTAACTTCCGCCTCACTGCTTCAGAGGTTCACTATATTTTAGACCAATCGGATACGTCATTGGTTGTGTGTGATAAGGAATTCGAACCAACTATTGCTGCTGCAAAGCTAGGTACGGATGTCCGCTTCGTCATTACCGTTGGGGAACCTGACACAACGGGATACTACTCATATGAAAGGATTTTATCGGATAACCTTGCGGAACCGGATGTAGAGGTTTCCGAGCAGGATGATTTAGAAATTCTCTACACATCGGGGACAACAGGACGTCCGAAGGGTGCGCTGTTTGACCATGGTCAAATTTTCAAGGTAGGGATTGCTGTCGTTATTAATATGGGGATTCGGCAGCATGAACGAATTCTCCACCTTGCACCGCTGTTTCACTCAGCTCAATTGAACCTTTTTCTTATTTCTGGAGTTGCACTAGGTGCAACACATATCATTCATCGCGACTTTCATCCGGTTAAAACGCTCCAAGCGATTCAAGAACATAAAATATCCCATCTTTTTGCGGTTCCAGCCATGTATAACTTTCTACTCCAAGTTCCTAATGCGGCAGATTATGATTTATCTTCTATTAAAAGAGTTGGATACGGGGCAGCCCCAATGGCACCCGAGCTTGTCAAAAAGAGTATTCAGCTCCTTAAAACAGATCAATTCTATAACCTTTGCGGCCTAACCGAAGCAGGTCCAGGCGGAATTCTCCTTGATCCAGAAGGGCATAAACGGCATCTCGGCAAGGGTGGGAGACCTATTTTCTTGACGGAAACAAGGGTGGTCAATGAAGAAGGCAATGATGTGTTACCTGGAGTGATTGGTGAATTTATTGTCCGCAGTGACATGGTGATGAAGGAGTATTATAAAAAGCCGGAGGAAACGAGGAACACCTTGAAAAATGGCTGGCTCTATACCGGTGACTTAGCGACGATTGATGAAGAAGGTTATATCACGCTAGTCGATCGGAAAAAAGACATGATTATCTCGGGTGGAGAAAATGTATACTCCGTTGAGGTTGAAGGTGTTCTTTTTGAACATCCGAATGTCCTCGATGCGGCCATTATAGGCTTACCCGATGAGGTCTGGGGAGAGGCGGTCTGTGCGATCATTGTGCCAAAGGAAGGTGCGTTGATTGATGAGTTGGAATTGAAGAATTTCTGCCGGGAGAAGCTAGCGGGCTATAAGGTTCCAAGGCGGATTTTTATCGAAGATCAGCTGCCGAGGAACGCTTCCGGGAAAGTATTGAAATATCAACTGCGTGAGAAAATGAAAAATGTAACCGTTTAGAGGTGTATTTGGAATATTTTTACAATAATTGTATAAAAACAGCAGTGATTTGTAAAATAAATCCGATTTTACGTGTAAAAAAACGTAATTTTGTAAAAAAGGTCCAATATTACGTAGAAAAATCATATTTTTGTGGAAAAGCTCCGCGTGCGTTTAAAAAAATGTAACCGTTACCAAATTGAAAGAGAGGTACTTTTGAATGAAACATCCCTATTTAAATGAAGATCATGAAATTTTTCGTAAGTCATTACGCAAGTTTTTGGACAAAGAAGCATATCCCTTTTATGAGCAGTGGGAGGAGGACCGAATGATTCCGCGCTCCTTCTGGAAAAAGATGGGCGAACAGGGTTTCCTCTGTCCAGATATCGATGAGGAATACGGTGGGAGCGAGGTCGATTGGGGATTTGCGGTCGTCATTAATGAGGAGCTGGAACGAGTGGGCTCAGGGCTAATCGGAATTGGCCTCCACAATGATATTGTTGTCCCTTACATCACCGCCTATGGGACAGAAAAGCAAAAACAGCGCTGGCTGCCAAAGTGTGTTACAGGAGAAATCATTACCGCAATTGCGATGACGGAACCGGGTACAGGCTCAGACCTTGCCAATATTAAAACAACGGCAAAGTTGGATGGTGACCACTATATCGTTAATGGACAAAAGACGTTCATTACGAATGGGATTCAGTCCGACCTCATCGTTGTCGCTGTAAAAACGGATCTAAATGCCGTTCCAAAGCATAAAGGGGTAAGCCTCCTCGTCATTGAAAGAGATGCACCCGGATTTTCACGGGGGAGAAAGTTAAACAAAGTCGGCCTCCATTGCCAGGATACGGCGGAATTGATTTTTGAAGATTGCCGAGTTCCGAAGGAGAACCTGCTTGGGGAGGAAGGCAAAGGGTTTCTTTATTTAATGGAAAAACTCCAACAGGAACGGCTTCTTGTTGCGATTGGGGCTCAAACGGCCTCTGAAGTGATGCTCAAAATGACAATGGACTATGTAAAATCAAGAGAAGCGTTCGGAAAACCAGTCAGCCAGTTCCAAAACACACAGTTTAAAATTGTGGAAATGGCTACAGATATTGAGATGGGCAGAGCCTTTTTAGATCAGCTAATTGCCGAGCATATTGAAGGGAAAAACGTCGTAACGAAGGTCTCAATGGCAAAATGGAAGCTGACCGATATCGCGAAGAAGAGTGCCGCAGAATGTATGCAGCTTCATGGCGGCTATGGATATATGGAAGAATACGAGATTGCGAGAAGATTCCGTGATATTCCAGTTTCCAGCATTTACGCTGGTACCAACGAAATAATGAAAACAATCATTGCGAAAAATCTAGGATTATAGAGAGGAAGATATTGATGCGTGAAGTAGTCATTGTTGAAGGTGTGCGTACACCGGTAGGAAGAAGAAATGGCGTGCTGAAAGATATCCGTCCCGATGATTTGTCAGCGCTAACATTAAAGGAACTTGTCAATCGAGCGGGGATCGACCCGGCGATCGTGGAGGATGTCATTTGGGGGTGTGTAACCCAAGCGGGGGAACAAGCAGGCGATATAGCCAGAGTGGCTGCGTTAATTGCCGGATTTCCAATCGAAGTGCCGGGGACAACGATTGACCGTCAATGTGGTTCAAGTCAGCAAGCAGTGCATTTCGCTGCTCAAGCCATTCTTGCTGGTGATATGGACGTAGTAATTGCCGGCGGTGTCGAAAGCATGTCCCGTGTTCCGATGGGGTCCAACTACAAAGGTGCCGAGGAACCATTTAGTCCAAATTTACGGTCGAAGTATGAAATGATTCATCAGGGATTGTCGGCCGAGCGGATTGCTGAAAACTATGGATTTACCCGTGAAGAACTTGATCGATTTTCCCTTGAAAGTCATCAAAAAGCACTAAAGGCACAGGAGGAAGGTTATTTTTCAAAAGAAATTTTCCCACTTGAGGTAAAGCTTCCAGACGGTATAACGACTATCGTCAAGGATGATTCCGGTCCGAGAAAGGGAACATCTTTAGAAGCTTTGGCTGGCCTCCGCACTTCCTTTAAAGAAGATGGAGTGATTCATGCCGGAAATTCCAGTCAAATAAGTGACGGGTCGGCTGCCTTATTACTTATGTCCCGCGAAAAAGCTGAAGAGCTTGGTTTGAAACCGCGCTTCCGTGTGCACACACGGGTGGTGGTAGGCTCGGATCCAACTTTGATGCTGACAGGACCGATACCGGCTACACAAAAGGCACTGGAAAAGTCCGGCTTATCGATTGATGATATTGATGTGTTTGAAGTTAATGAAGCCTTCGCCTCTGTCCCGCTTGCCTGGCTGAAGGAGACAGGTGCTGATCCTGCAAAACTAAATCCAAATGGCGGAGCGATAGCCCTCGGTCATCCGTTAGGCGGCAGTGGTGCGCGTTTATTGGTGACGATGATGCATGAGTTGGAGCGGGCCGGCGGACGCTACGGATTACAAACGATGTGTGAAGGCCATGGCATGGCAAATGCAACAATCATTGAGCGTTTAGAATAAGAGCGTTATTTAGATTCGCTGATAGACCACTTAAATTCGCTGATTGGACTCAGAAATTCGCTGATAGACCATCTAAATTCGCTGATAAACCAGGAAAACTTACGAAGGAAAATAAAAGTTTCAGTAATGGAGGAGATTCAATGACGACAACGATTGGAAAAATCTTTGATTTAACGGTAAAAAAGTATCCGAACAAACAAGCGATTTACGATGTCAGAAAAAATGTCCGCTACACCTATAAAGAATGGAGCGAGCAGGTGAATCGTCTCGCCAACGCGCTCCTGAAAGAGGGTGTACAAAAAGGCGACCGTGTTTCCACCTTCATGTTTAACACCGAAGAATTAGGGACAACCTTTTTCGCCTGTGCGAAAATCGGTGCGATATTCAATCCAATTAATTTTAGGTTAACGCCTGAAGAAGTTGCTTATATTCTTTCTGATGCCACCCCAAAGGTTGTTCTTTTTGAAAAAGCTTTAGAACCTGCTATTTCAGCAATTGCCAATCGTTTCGACAAGACCACCTTCTGGTTCATTGATGACGAAGCGCCCGCGTATGCGGCTAGCTATCAGGAAAAACTAGCCGCTTCATCAACCGAGGATGTCCAGGCGGACGTAAAGGAAACCGATCTATATGCATTCATCTATACCAGCGGGACAACGGGAAGGCCGAAAGGGGTCATGCATACCCACCGCAATATGGTGGACCAAAGTGTCTTCTGTATTGCTTCGTGCAAGCTTAGTGCGGAGGACGTGGGTCTTGTTACTGCACCCATGTTCCATTGCGCGGAACTCCATTGCGCCTTTCTACCAAGGATTCATGCAGGGGCAAGTAATGTCATTTTGCATCAATTTAATCCAAAATCGATCCTTCAATTAATTGAACAAGAGAAAATTTCAAAATTCTTTGCGGCACCAACGATGTGGAACATGCTCCTCCAAGAAGACCTAAGCAAGTATGACTTATCCAGCCTACAGCTTGGTTTATATGGCGCCGCTCCTATGGCCCCATCACTTGTTCATGCGCTCCATGATAACCTGGGAATTTCGCTCGTTCAAGCCTATGGAATGACCGAAATGGGTCCGGCGATTACCTTCCTATCGGAGACGGACCAACTAAGGAAAGCAGGTTCTGCAGGGCAGGCTGCCCTAAGCCACGATATTCGGGTCGTCCGCACGAGAGAAGACGGTCCATCAGATCCTGATGATGTCGTTCCAGTCGGTGAAACCGGTGAGATTATTGTGCAAGGGCCATGTATGATGGTTGGTTATTTCAACCGTGAAGAAGCGACGGAAAAAGCATTGTATAAAGGGTGGTACTATTCGGGAGATATCGGTTATCTCGATGACGAGGGCTATCTTTATGTCAATGACCGTGTCGATGACATGATTATCAGTGGCGGTGAAAATATCTATCCAAGGGAAGTCGAAGACCTCTTGCATGCTCACCCAGCAGTCCTTGATGTGGCAGTCGTTGGCCAGCCAAATGACCGCTGGGGCGAGACTGTAACTGCCTTTGTGGTGAAAAAGGATCCGAAGGTAACTGATGAAGAACTGGATATATACTGCAAAAACAGCAATCAGCTTGCCAATTACAAACGCCCGCGGAAATACATTTTCTGTGAAGCGCTGCCTCGGAATGCCAGTGGAAAAATCATGAAGTTTGTCTTGAGAAAACAACTGGAGGAGCTATTTACCCCAGGTACTACAAATTCGTAAAAGAGGGTCCTGACTATGCTAAAAGGTATAAAGGTCATTGATTTTACCAACTATTTGCCTGGTCCTTTCGCAACCCTACGACTTGCAGAACTAGGTGCAGAAATTATTAAAGTGGAGCCGCCTGAAGGGGATCCCGCCCGGCATATGGGGATTTCCGCACAAGGGAATGACCTGGTTTTTCTTGCAAACAATCGTCAGAAAAAAAGCATCAGCCTTAACTTAAAGGAGAAAGAAGGTTACGACACCGCGCTTAAATTAATTGCAAATGCAGATGTCGTTCTTGAAAGCTTTAGACCAGGTGTCATGGAAAAGCTTGGTTTAGGATATGAGACCGTTCGAACTGTAAAACCTGATATCATCTACTGCTCGATATCAGGATATGGACAAAAGGGGTCGTTAAGTAAACTGGGGAACCATGACCTCAATTATATGGCATTAAGCGGGGTTTTAGCCCAATTCAAGGATAGAACCTACAAACCGGTCCATCCGTCGATTACGCTTGGCGATTATATAGGTGGTTTTGCGGCTAATGAACGGATTCTAGCAGGGCTCGTTTCAAGAGTCCTAACAGGAAAAGGAAGCTATCATTCCATTTCCATCACTGACCAACTGGTGTCATTATTAGGCAACCATATTATGGTTGAAAAAGAAACGGGGGAGGGTACTGGTATCAATGTTCTTAACGGGAGCATCGTTTCATACGCCCTTTATGAAACCAGGGATGGACGCTACATGAGCCTTGGCGCACTTGAGCCAAAATTTTGGGCTAATTTTTGCCAGGCTCACGGACATGAAGATTGGAACAGTGCACATTTTTCCGCAACAGATGATGCTAACCCTGTTTTTCAGGAACTCACGGTACTTTTTAAAAGTAAAACCTTTTATGAATGGATTGAATTTGCCCAAAAGGTAGATTGCTGTATGGCACCAGTATTGGAGATTGGGGAATTAAGCACGAATCCCTACTTTCGAGAAAAAGAGCTTATCTTTGCTTCTTCATGGGGAGACTATCAGGTGAAAATGCACAGTGACCTTGAGTTGGAGTCAGTTGCCCCGCCGCCTCAAAAAAATGAGCACAGGGATGAAATACTGAATAATATTTTGATTTAAAAAGAGAAACTAGACTGCCACAAAAATTTGGCAGTCTATTCTTTGTTAAAAGTTTTTTCTTTTATATAATGACCAACCTAGGATAATAAATGCCTTTTGAAAATTCAAGAACAAGCAGTATAATAGAGTAAGTTAATCATTAGTTTGATAGGTTTATTTATGTTTCGAAAGGAGGAAAAATGTTGTTTGAAAAAGCACTGCCCTTACTAGAATCCCACTTTGGTTATAGCTCCTTCAGGACAGGCCAAGAGCAGGCCATTCGTTCCGTTTTGTCCGGCGAAAACACTATTACTGTCATGCCAACGGGCGGCGGGAAATCCATTTGTTATCAAATTCCTGCACTTGTTTTGTCAGGTACCACGATTGTCATTTCCCCACTGATTTCTTTAATGAAGGACCAGGTAGATTCCCTCATTCAAGTCGGTATTCCCGCCACATTTATCAACAGTTCGTTAAGTTACAGTGAAGCAAATAAGCGGATGCATGAAGCCATTCAGGGAAATTACAAGCTACTATATATTGCCCCTGAACGATTGGAATCACGAGAATTTATGGAAGACCTTTACAGCATGGACATCCCGCTTGTAGCTGTGGACGAGGCCCACTGTATTTCGCAATGGGGTCACGATTTTCGGCCAAGCTATCGACATATTCAACAATTAATTAACAGCCTGCCGCAAAGGCCAATGGTCTTAGCCCTTACTGCGACAGCGACTCCAAAGGTTCGCGAGGATATTTGCGATCTCTTAGAAATTAATGAAGAAAATACGATAATTACCGGATTTGAGCGGGAAAATCTGTCCTTTACCGTTATCAAGGGACAGGATCGGGACAAGTATCTAAAAGACTATCTAAAAAAGAATGAAAAAGAAGCTGGCATTATTTATGCAGCAACTAGGAAAAATGTTGACCAAATATACGAAAAATTGCTCAAAGCCAACATTAAGGCGGCTCGTTATCATGCCGGGATGGGGGATGTCGAGCGGAATAGGGAACAAGAACGGTTTTTAGAAGATAAAGCAACGGTTATGGTCGCCACTTCTGCCTTTGGGATGGGAATTGACAAATCCAATATCCGTTATGTAGTCCACTATCAGCAGCCCAAAAACATGGAGAGCTATTATCAGGAAGCGGGTCGTGCAGGCAGGGATG
This sequence comes from Bacillus sp. MM2020_1, assembly GCA_011250595.1. GTDB lineage: Bacteria > Bacillota > Bacilli > Bacillales > Cytobacillaceae > Neobacillus. Next base: position 71,006 of record JAANMP010000016.1, read on the forward strand.
GTCTCAAAAGTGAATGTATTCTTCTTCATTCCTCACAGGATGTGCAAATTCAGCGCTTTCTCATTGATCAGTCCAGTGACCGAAGCCGAATGACACAAGAGTTGGCAAAGCTCCAGCAAATGGTTGATTATTGCCATACGGAAAACTGTCTCCAGGAATTTATTTTAAAATACTTTGGCGAAACTGAGACTGAAACGTGCGGCAGATGCGGCAACTGCTTGGACACGAGGACAAGCATCGATGTAACGAAAGAAGCACAAATGGTGATGTCTTGCGTGATCCGGATGGGGCAGCGATTTGGAAAAACGATCACGGCACAAGTGTTAACCGGCTCGAAAAATAAAAAAGTCACAGAAATGGGCTTTGACAGGCTTCCAACCTATGGAATCATGAAGGAAAGAAGTTCAAAGGATGTTAGTGACTTTATTGAATTTCTGATATCACAGGAGTTAATTGCGATCGAACAAGGGCAATTTCCAACCCTGTTCGTTTCACCAAAAGGGAAAGATATCTTGTTAGGTAAGAAGCAGGTTCATCGCCGTGAAACGGTACAGGTTAAACAAGTATCGAAGGATGACCCATTGTTTGAAGTATTAAGAGAGGTGAGAAGGCAGATTGCTGAAACAGAAAAAGTACCTCCGTTTGTGATTTTTTCTGATGCTTCCCTAAAGGATATGTGTGCGAAACTGCCGAAGTCGACAGAAGAATTTTTACACGTCAGTGGTGTAGGAGAACTGAAGCTTAAAAAATATGGTCTTGAATTTATTCAAGCCATTCGTACCTTTTGTGAAACTAATGTAGATTATCAAAGTGAGTTGGTTCCTGTTGAGAAAGCTCCCAAGAAACCTGCCAAAAAAGCCGGGGTAACTGACTCTCATTTGGAGACATTAAAACTACATCAGGGGAATTTTTCGATTGCGGAAATTGCTGAGCAGCGGGATTTGGCGGTTAGCACGGTTGAGACCCACTTACTTCAATGTGCGCAACAAGGTTTAGCCGTCGATTTTAGCAAATATATTCCAGCAGAATATATGCCGCTTTTAGAAAATGCTTTGGTAGAAGCAGGACGGGACCGCCTCAAACCAATCAAGGAACTGCTTCCAGAGGAAGTAAGTTATTTTATGATCAAAGCCTATGTTTATTTTATCAGTAAAAAGAAATAGGTTTTGCTAAAGAAAAGGCACATATCTGAGAAATATTACATTTAATTGTATTTTTAGAATATTCAAAATCATTGTCGATATCCTTGTTATATTGTTGATATTTCCCCGGGAATTTGTCGATATCACACTTTATTAAAGAACAGGGCAGCGAATTAACTTAGCTGCCCTGTTCTTTATCATATTCATCTAAAAATGGCTTATTGGCATAATAGTACATCATCGCCATGAAAACAGCGCCGCCAATCAGGTTGCCGATTGTCACTGGGACTAAATTGTGAATGACTCCACCCCACGAAATCGTGCCCGGATGATTTAAAACTAAGGCAATGGCAAACGTACACATATTAGCGATGCTGTGTTCATACCCGGAAATAAAGAAACAAAAGACAAATAGCATCATCGCAAACATTTTCGGTCCGTCTCCTTTTAACCCCATCGGAAGAAAAAAGGCCATGCAGACAAGCCAATTACAGAGAATGGCTCGGAAAAATAACTGTGTTATTGGCACTTGCATCTTTATTTCCACAACATGGAGTAAAAAGCCGTTAACCTCGGAACTTTCATAAAGTCCCGTAGTAAAAATAATAAAGGCAAAAACCGCCGCGCCGAGAATGTTACCCGCGTAACTACAAATCCAAAGTTTTACAACGTCTATCCAGGTCATTTTCTTGCGCAGTGCGGCATAGGTGTAATAAAACGTATTACCGGTAAACAAATCACCACCGCCATAGGCAATTAAAATAATGGCTGCCCCGAAGGTAAGTGCTGCCATCGGATAGGCAAGCGGGTTATCCTTAACATAAAAGAAATTCCCTGTTTTAAATGCTACAATGACCCCGAAACCAATAAACATACTGGCAAGCGCCGCTCGTAAAATATAACGAAGGATGCTTTGCCGAAAGATTTTCATCTTTTTGAGGGCGAGTTTCTCGGCTTCTCCTAAAGGCTGCATTTCCATGTCAGTCCCAACCACCATTCGCAATTAGATTTTATCCGTTTATTTTTTATCCAAAGTGCTGTGGTTATGTATTAGTAGGTAAACTTTTCATTAAACAAGCTTAGAATAATTACATTTTTTAAAACATAAACATTTGTAATGGTTAAAAATAGCAATAACACCCATAATTCAGTTATAATGTAGAAGTTTTTTGAAGACTGATTTTAAGGAGTCATTATGTTGAATTTGAAAAAAATTACCCCTTCACATGACCCATGGGAAGCCTATTTAGATATTGAGCAATATGGAAGGCCTCAGTTAACCAATATTGAATTTACCACGACGACCCTTTGTAATATGCGTTGTGAGCATTGTGCTGTAGGCTATACACTCCAACCAAAGGATCCACAGGCGCTTCCTCCTGATTTGCTCATCCAAAGATTAGAGGAAATTCCGACACTTCGATCACTTAGCATTACCGGAGGAGAACCGATGTTATCCTTATCCTCGGTAAAAGATTATGTTGTACCCCTTTTAAGATATGCCCATGAGCGCGGTGTACGGACGCAGATTAATTCTAATTTAACACTTGATCTAGATCGTTATGGATTAATCGTGCCATACTTAGATGTGTTACATATCTCGCATAACTGGGGCACCGTTGATGATTTTGTCGAGGGTGGCTTTGCCAGAATGGAACGGAAACCGGCATATGATCAACGGGAAAAATATTTTAAAAGAATGATAGAAAATAGCAGAGAACTGGTAAAAGCAGGAGTGATGGTATCTGCTGAAACGATGTTAAACAAGCGGACCCTGCCGTATTTAGAGAAAATTCACCGCCAAATTGTTGATGAAATGCTATGCCAGAGACATGAAATACACCCTATGTACCCAAGCGATTTTGCTAGCAATCTCGAAACCTTATCAATTAATGAAATAAGAGAAGCAATCCATCACTTACTAGATGTCAGAGATGAAAAGGTGTGGATGCTGTTTGGCACGCTTCCATTTTATGCATGCAGCAGTGAACAGAAGGATTTAACTCTCCTTCAACGCTTGTATAAAAGTAAAAATGTCACCGTCAGAAATGACCCTGATGGTCGTTCGCGACTAAATGTAAATATTTTTAACGGAGATATTATTGTGACAGATTTCGGTGATACACCACCACTTGGAAATATTCAGACTACAAATCTGTTACATGCATATGAAACCTGGCAGTCATCAGCCTTAGCAAAAGAATTAAGCTGTCATTGCCCGGAGGTTAAATGCCTTGGACCCAATATATTAGTTAAGAACAGTTATTATCAGGAAATAGACTTTACCAATCGAAAAAACAGAATATAGTAATTAAGCAAAAGCACTTTAAATACATCACATTTAAAGTGCTTTTCTTATCCCTATTATTGAGTTTGATAGTGTATTTCTGTTATTATTTTTAAATGGAAGCGTTTATCTTTCATTTTAGCAAGAACGGTTTTCATAATTAAATGTAATTAAAACAAACTTTTGGGAAGTGTGTTTATATAATGAATAATCCGGATGAACTTAAATGGGATGATGTTAATTCGAGAGAATTAGGTCAATCTGCTCTTTTTGAAAACATTCATTCATTTTTATCCAGTTTAGATAAGAATGGTGAAACACGGTTGCCACAACGTGCTTATCTAGCGACTCGTCATGCTATACGAGATCTTCAACTTCCTCCCGGACAAACCGTATTAGAAAGAGAAATGGCTGAGTTCTTAGGTATGAGTAGAACCCCTGTTCGCGAAGCGCTCGTGCGTTTAGAGATGGAGGGCTGGGTACGGCTCATCCCTCGTCGTGGGTTTGTTGTGGCACCAATTGTAGCAGATGAATTACAGCAAATTTATGAAGTTGTCGAAGGACTCGATGGTATTGCGTGCAGCCTTGCTACTAAGCGAGCCACATCTGCAGAATTAGACCAACTTGATTATTTAGTTGAGGAACAAGAAAAAGCATTAGAATTAGGGAATCTACTTTTATGGACTGACCTTGATGAGCAATTTCATCAAACCATCGTTGATTTAGCTCAAAATCCCCGTCTAAGAGGGATTATGGATAGTCAAACTGATCAACTATATCGTGCCCGATTATATACGATTAAGCTTCGACCAAAACCAATACCTTCCATAATAGATCACAAAGCAATCGTCACTGTTATGCGAACAGGTGAACCGGAAGCAGCTAGGATGATGCTCCAATCCCATCGGCATAGATCTCGTAATGAAATATTAGATACAATAAGATCTATGCCAATATCATCCATTTAGGCAGGTAACAATAAAGGTAATATTAAAATGAAAAAGGCTGAAGAGATTTCAAGAAATCCTCTTCAGCCTTTTTCATAAGGTTTATTATTCCTATATTACATAATTGACTAGCTTACCGATATTCTCTACTTCAACCGATACAACGTCGCCTGATTTCATTGGACAACTACCAGCAGGTGAACCAGTAGCCAAAACATCACCTGGTTCCAGTGTCATAACATTTGAAATCCAACTGATTAGGAAAGGGATCGATAGTGACATCTGATTAGTGTTCCCATCTTGTACTACTTTACCGTTTAAAGAGGTAACAATTCGTAAATTAGTTGGATCTAGACCAGTCACGATACACGGACCCAATGGTCCAAAAGTGTCAAATCCTTTTCCACGCGTAAACTGGGGATCGGCTTTTGTTAAATCTCTCGCAGTCACATCATTAAATACTGTGCAGCCAAAAACATAATCCAATGCATCTTCTTCTTTTATATTTTTACCACGCTTCCCAATGACAAGGGCAACTTCCCCTTCCATTTCTACTTGCTGTGTTAATTCACTGGAAGGAAGAATGATTTCCCCCTGATTTGGAATCAGGGAAGAAGCAGGTTTTAAAAACAAAAATGGTTCTTTGAGATTTGCTTTTCCCCCAGTCTCTTTGGCGTGTGCAGCGTATGTCCAGCCGAAATTGATCACTTTTGAGGGGGAAACGGGCTCTAATATTTTCACATCATTATATTTAACTTTTACACCATCAAATTTTAGTTCATTGTTTTGAATTTCAGTAAAATTACTGGTTAATTGTAAAATTTCATCATTTTCAACAATTCCGTAATAGATTTTATCGTTACTATTTTGATAACGAACGATTGTTTGAGTTTTTTGAAGAACTTGCATTACCACACCGGACCATCTCCATTTAAAGGTTAAAAGCCTTTGTTTGTCATCTCCACAAGTGTACCTGTTATCGACTATTTACTTGATGAATCGTACCTGCTTACTAATTAATTCATATTGTTCGTCCTTCTTTTTATTGAACTCCACTTTATTTTCTTCAAAGATGTTATTTCCTTCGGCATCAATGGAAACAATAAGAGGTCCAAATTCTTTTACTTCGCATACCCAAAGAGATTCAGGCATTCCAAGGTCTTTCCAGTGAACTTCTTTAATTTCTTCCACCTTTGTAGCTGCCAAAACCGCATTTCCAGCTGGAAAAACAAGATGCAACGCTTTATGAGTCTTGCATCCTTCTTCAGTGTTTTTGCCCATCCCGCCTTTTCCAACAATGAGTTTAACACCTGTTTCTTCAATAAATTCCTTTTCAAACTTTTCCATTCTCATACTAGTTGTAGGACCGACAGAAATAATCTCGTACTGTTCATTTCCATGGTCTCTAACAATGGGACCCGCATGGAAAATAGCTTTCCCCTTTAAATCAACAGGTAATGGTATTTTTTCCTCAATGAGTCTTCTGTGCGCAACATCCCTGCAAGTAACCAATGTACCAGTTAAATGGATAATATCTCCAATTTTTATATCCTTAAGATCTTCATCTTTTATAGGTGTGGTTAATACTTTTTTACTCATAGTGTTGCCCCCTCGTGAGTACTAATTTCATAATTCAAATTACTGTCAAAGGTGATCTTTCCTCTTCTATGGGACCAGCATCCTGTATTAACCGCAACTCCAATAGTAGAAGGATGTCTTGCAGTATTCACCACATTTACCCCCATAACGGACTTAGATCCTTTAAGTCCCTGAGGTCCAAGGCCTATAGCATTGATTCCATCCTCAAGCAGCTTTTCCATTTTTGCAGCGTTTTCATTTTCATTGTGACTACCAACAGGTCTCATTAGGGCTAACTTTGAGTTCATAGCTGCTGTTTCAACAGAAGTACCGACTCCGACACCTACTAAAAGTGGAGGACATGCGTTAAGTCCATAACTTGTCATACGGTCAAGGACAAACTTTACGACGCCTTCATAGCCTTCACCAGGCATAAGAACAGTTGCAACTCCGGGAAGGGTACATCCGCCTCCTGCCATATAAGTATAAATTTCCACTTTGTCGCTGTCTTCTTCGATTTCCCAGAAGATACTAGGAGTACCATTTCCGATGTTCTTTCCTGTATTGTATTCATCGAATGTCTCTACAGAATTGTGCCGCAAAGGAGTTTCTTTTGTTGACTGATAGACACAATTCCTTAGAATACTATCTAATTGCCCAATTAAAGGGAAGTTCTGTCCACACTTTACAAAAAACTGAAGAACGCCTGTGTCCTGACATGAAGGTCTCTTTAACTCAAAGGCTAGTTTTTGGTTATCAAACATAGTTTTGTAAATGATTTTTGCTAGAGGATTATCTTCCCCTTCACTTAGTTCCTTCAGTTTATTTTCCACATCATCAGGAAGTTTATAGCTGATAAGGGACACAAACTTTGCCATTAGATCAGTCATCTTTGTTATTTGTTGCGTTTTATCCATAACAATACTCATATTAACTCTCCTTTTAATTCTTTTTTCACCAACCGTAAAGTTTAGTGATTGTGGGAATGTCTTATGGATTCATTATTTATCAATGTATACATTAATGTCAATGAAAAATTTAACGAAATTAATATTTCCGTGCAATCACTTGAAAAATACCAAAATTTTGTTGATTTTATGACAAAACACAATTTTTATATAAAAAATCTAGTAATCTAAAAATAAGTTATTGACATTAACGTATACATTAATTGATAATCGGTGTAAGGGTTTTCAGCTGAAAATCAATCACAAGAGTAATGGAAGGAGGAAAATGGAAATCTCTATTATGTATTTCTTATAGCAATCTTCTAATTGGATTTTACTGGCAACAAGATGTGACTAAGAGAATGAACAACAAAACGTTTGAAGTGATATCTTATTAATAGGGGGGAAATTTATGAGCGTTAACATGAAAGAATTAAAGGCATTTACGAAAAAAACCAATGCACGTTATATGATTCTGACTATTTTATTTATTACCACCGCTATCAATTATATTGACCGTTCAGCTTTAAGTGTTGCTGCACCAATGATGTCCAAAGACTTGCAATTAGATGCGGTTTCATTGGGTATTGCTTTCTCGGCATTCAACTGGGCTTATGCCTTTTTGCAGATCCCAAGCGGCTGGATGCTCGATCGATTTGGAGCCCGTGTTGTTTATGGGGTTGGTTTATTCGTATGGTCACTGTTTACCTTTTTTCAAGGATGGACTAGTGGTTTTCTGATGTTATTCGTCTTAAGATTTATCGTTGGAATAGCAGAGGCTCCATCGTTTCCCGGGAATAGCAGGTTAACGGCGATGTGGTTTCCTCAAAATGAACGTGGCAGGGCAGTCTCGGTCTATAATTCTGCCCAATATTTTGGACTTGCTTTGTTTACCCCTGTGCTCGCACTTCTTTTACAGAAATTTGGCTGGCATATGACTTTCTTTGTTGCCGGGGCGGCCGGAATTGTAGCGTCATTTTTTTGGTTTAAACATATTTACGAACCGAAAAAACACCCAAAAGCAAATCAAGCTGAAATTGACTATATTCTAGAAGGTGGCGGCTTGGCAAATGCAGGGGATAAACCGATAAAAATCAGGTGGGCCCATGCAAAACTACTTTTGACCAACCGACAAATGATTGGAATCTATATTGCACAGTTTTGCCTTAATACCATTGTTTGGTTCTTCTTGACTTGGTTCCCTACCTACCTTGTACAAGAAAAACATATGTCGATGCTCAAGGTTGGTTTTATGGCTTCACTCCCATATGCCGGTGCCTTTTTAGGTGGAATTGTCGGTGGATATATATCCGACTGGCTGTTAAAGCGCGGAAAGTCACTTGGTGTAGCGCGTAAAACACCAATAATCATTGGATTCTTATTTTCAAGTATTATTGTACTTGCAAACTATACTTCATCAGCAGCACTCATCATGCTTATCATGTCGATAGCCTTTTTCGCCAAAGGGATGGCTGGTGCAACTTGGACGCTTGTTGGCGATATGTCTCCAAAAGAAATCATTGGACTGAGCGGTGGAATTTTTAATACATCAGGTAACTTGGCCGGTATCGTAATCCCTATTGTAGTAGGATATATATTAAGTACTACGCATTCCTTCAGTGCTGCACTATTCTTTATTGGTGTAGTCTTGATCATTGGGGCATTATCTTATATCTTTATTGTAAATAAAGTTGAGCGGCTCGAATTACCGCCAGAATTATTGGAGTAAAAACCACCACTAAAAAATTAAATTTAAAAAGAAGGCTAGCCAATTTATTTTAAATGGTTAGCCTTTTTTTATGGTTTATTTTTCTGAAAATATCTAATTTTAAATCGCAGAAGGAAGGGTATTTGTCGAGAAATGTCGTTTCATTTTTCTGACAATTCCATTGACTAGAGTCTTAGAATATAGTAATTTATATATAACAACATATAACGTTATATAAAGTTGTATGTTGTTTAGGTGGATTACTGGTGTTCATTCACTAAAATATTAAATCAGGGAGGCAACAAAAATGACGACTGAATTAGTAGTTGACGTTAAAAATCAAGTGCAACAAGCTTTAGCAGAGGTAGAAAAAAGAAATATTTCAAATGTTTTCTTTGTAGCATGTGGAGGATCTTCTGCGATTATGTATCCAAGCAAGTATGTAATTGACCGTGAAGCAAAGGTTCTTGATGCCCATCTTTTTAGTGCAAATGAATTTATCCATCGTAATCATGCAAAACTCGGAAGCGGTTCCTTGGTTATCCTGTGCTCCCATTCAGGAACCACACCTGAAACAGTAGAAGCGGCAAAATTTGCTAGATCAAAAGGGGCATTGGCCGTTTCTTTAACAAATGTGGAAGGATCACCACTAGCACTAGCTTCTGATGTCGTGTTGAAGTACCAGTGGGGTGAAGGAGCAAACGCTTTCACCACTAACTATTCTGTTTTATATCAACTAGTATTTGGTGTACTGAAAGTTGTTGAAAATAACGAAAAAGCTAGTATAGTAGAAGAAAGTCTTGAGAATTTACAAAATGTTTACGAAAAAGCAGCAGCACTTTATCAATCAAAAGCAGAAGCATTTGGACAAGATTATAAAGATGAAAAAATCATTTACACAATGGCAAGCGGAGTAAATTATGGTGTTGCCTACTCCTATGCGATTTGTATCCTAATGGAAATGCAATGGGTTCATTCCCATGCCATCCATGCAGGAGAATACTTCCATGGTCCATTTGAAATTATTGATGAAGAAACACCTTTCATTATCTTGCTTGGTTTAGATGAAACTAGACCATTAGAAGAAAGAGCACTAGAATTCTCTAAGCGCTACGGCAAGAAATTGGTTGTTCTTGATGCAAAAGACTTTGATTTCACGGGAGTTGCAGAAGAAGTACAAGGATACATCGCTCCATTAGTCTTAAATTACGTATTAAGAAAATATGCTGATCAGTTGGCAGAAGCACGTAATCACCCGCTATCAAAAAGAAGATATATGTGGACAGTTGAATACTAATCCAAGATGAAATAACCTATACAGCCTAAATCATAGAAACGGATACCTTTCTGGAGGGGAAGCTTAATGAAGAAGTTATTGATTTTAAGTATTATTTCTATCCTTTTTCTATCCTTTTTTGCCGGCTGTTCTAAGAGTTCTAGTTCAACGAATGGAAAAGATGTTGTTGAACTTAAATTCTTCCACCGCTGGCCGAATCAACCTAAAAAGCAGTATTTTGAAAAAGCAGTAAAAGAGTTTGAGAAGGCTCATCCCAATATTAAAATTAAAACTGAAGCGGTCTTGAACGACTCTTATAAGGAAAAGATTCGCGTTGTCTTAGGATCAAGTACCCCTCCAGATGTATTCTTTTCTTGGAGCGGAGAATTTGCTTATAACTTCGCACGTCAAGGACAATCGCTTGATTTAACTAACTATGTTAAGGAAGATAAGGCGTGGTCGGATCAAATTATTGCTTCCCAGTTCAATGCCTTCACATTGGATAGTAAAATTTATGGGATTCCGTGGTCCACTGACGGTAAGGCCTTCTTTTATAATAAGAAAATTTTCAAGGATTTAAATCTTGAGGTTCCAACGACTTGGTCTGGGCTTATTGAGGTCTCTAAAAAGGTAAAGGCCGCAGGACTTACACCAATTGCATTTGGAAGTAAAGCACCGTGGACGATTTCCCATTATATTGGAACATTAAATCAATTGATGGTACCGCAGGATGTTCTTGATAAAGATTATGATCCTAAAAATCCAGAAGGTGATTTCTCGCACCCAGGTTACGTAAAGGCATTAGAGAAATTCATGGAGCTTAAGCCGTACTTTAATAAAGGCGTTAACTCTGTAGACCATGAGTATTCGCGTGAGTTATTTAACAGCGGTAAAGCAGCAATCGGCTTCTTCCAGCTTGCAGAAATCGGACTGATTGAACCATCTTTAAAAGAAGATTTAGGTGTATTTAATGTACCGGGAGTAGAAGGTGGAGAAGGAAATGCTAACTCCATCACAGCAGCCCCAGAAGGAATCATGATTTCTTCGAAAACAAAGCATCCGAAAGAAGCAATGGAATTTGTTAAATTCTTAACCTCAAAGGAAAAAGGAACAGAACAATTAAAAGAAGTTAGTGAGTATAGTGCAGTTAAAGGGACAACAACAGAAGCGAATGCGTCTAAGCTTCAACAGGATGCCATCAATTTAATTGTTAATGCCGAGCAAACGTACTTATGGTTTGATACGGCAGTTGATATTAAAATCGTCGATGCTTATTTAAATGGGACGCAGCTAATGTTAGACGGAAAGAAAAGTCCTGAAGATGTGATGAAGGATGTCAGAGCAGCAGCAAAAGAAGTGAAGGCGTCAGCAAAAAAATAGGAAGCCAGAAAGGTGGTTGTAAGTTGACCACCTTTTTTCCAAAGATACGCCTTTTAAAAAAAGGGGAGTTAATATGCAAAATACAAACAAATGGTTACCATACCTATATATTGCACCTTGCTTAATCTTTTTGGCCCTTTTTGTTTATTATCCAATCGTTGAAAACTTTTTTTATAGTTTCTATGATTTCTCTGCGTTTTCAGTAGAAAAAACATTTGTTGGCTTCGGAAATTTCCTGAATCTTTTTAAAGATGATGTTTTTTATATAGCTTTAAAAAATAATCTCTGGTATGCAGTAATCTCGATTATCTTTCAGGTATTTGGCGGACTTATTTTAGCAGCTATCCTTGAAGATAAATTGATCCGACTCGTTAGTGGGATATTCAGAACCGTGTTTTTCCTTCCGGTTGTGATATCAATGACGGTTATCGCTTTACTATTTACGTTTGTTTATAACCCGGATATCGGAATTTTAAATGGACTCCTAAATATATTAGGACTTGAAAATTTGACCAGGGCTTGGCTGGGAGAATCTGAAACAGCTATTTTCGCTGTTATTGCAGTCTCGCAGTGGCAAAGTATTGGTTACATTATGATGTTATTTATTGTTGCGATTCAAAATATCCCCCAAGAGTTGTATGAGGCTGCCGAGATTGATGGGGCAGGGAAAATTCGTAAATTCTTTTCGATTACTGTTCCACAAGTAAAAGAGATGTTCTTCGTTACAACACTTATTACCTTAACAGGTGCATTTACCGTTTTTAATGAACCATATATTTTGACTGGCGGTGGACCAGGTAACTCAAGTGAAGTTTTAGGAACATTACTCTACCATTCCGCTTTTGGGAAAGACCAAATGGGCTATGCCTCTGCTGTGGCGACCGTAATATTAATGATTACCTTAATTGTTTCCCTGGTTCAGCTGAAAGTATTTAAAACAGGAAAGGATGTTTAGAGTGGAGACAAGCAAAGTAATGGACTATCATCATTCGATTCCAATCACAACAAAATATAGGAAGCAGACGAAAATTGTTAAAGGTTTGCCCATCTTTACTATCCTAATCTTGTATTTTGTGGTAATTGCTTATCCGCTATTTTGGATGGTGATTAACTCATTTAAGTCCACTTCAGAAATATTCTCCAGTAGCTGGGCATTACCAAAGGAATGGTTGTTTTCCAATTATACTGAGGCTTGGAACACTGGGATCTCTGGATATTTTGTTAATAGTTTAATTGTTACAGCTACGACCTGCTTCATCACAGTATTAACAAGTGCACTTGGCGCTTATAGTTTATCCAGATTTGAATTTAAGGGGAAGAATATCCTGTTAGTTTTCTGTATGGGCGGAATGATGCTCTCCCCACAAGTCAGTTTAGTTCCGCTATATAAACTGATTCAATTATTAGGAATTCATGATACCTATTTTGCGATGATTTTTCCATATGTAGCCTACCGAATTCCAATCACAATTCTTTTGATAAGAGCAGCTTTTCTAGAGGTCCCAAGAGAATTAGAGGAATCTGCCTTTTTGGATGGCTGTAATACGTGGACCATTTTTACAAAAATATTTATTCCTTTAAATAAGCCGATATTACTAACAGCTGTTGTGTTAACTGCTTATTATACTTGGAATGAATTTATGTTTGCGTTAATCTTTGTTGATTCAGATGCGTTAAAAACAATACCTGCCGGATTGATGCAATTTAGGGATGCCTTGCAAACCAATTGGGGGGTTCTTATGGCCGGCCTAATGATTTCAGCTTTACCGATTATTCTCTTATTTATGTTCATGCAGAAGTATTTTATTCGAGGTTTATCCTCAGGAAGTGTAAAAGGATAAAAAGGAGTGGGGAAATATGAGAATTATTGGAATAGGTGATAGTGTTGTTGATATTTACCAGGATCGTAACGAAATGTTTCCAGGTGGGAATGCCTTAAATGTTGCGGTATTAGCCAAACAAAGTGGAGCGGAGTCCGCGGCTTATATAGGGATTGTGGGTACGGATATTGAAGGAGATCATATTCTAGATTCTTTAAGCAAGAACTTAGTAGATGCGAGTCATGTTCGAAGAGCAGTTGGGGAAAGCGGAAAGGCCTTTGTCGATCTAAATGAGGAAGGAGACCGAATCTTTGTTAAATCAAATAAAGGCGGAGTACAAGCTATACTCAAGCTTAATCTAACAGTGGATGACTATGAATACATCAAATCGTATGATGTGGTACATACCAGTCTATATAGTCATTTAGATGAAGAATTGCCATTGCTAAAACAATACTTACCCGTATCCTATGATTTTTCAAATCATTTTTCAGTGGAACTTTTAGAAAAGGTTTGTCCACATGTCCAGTTTGCGTTTATTTCAGGAAGTGATTTGACTGAAGTTGAATTAGAAGAGTTATTCCTTAAAATACATGGACTTGGAACGCCGTTTATCATTATCACGAGAGGTTCAAAGGGCGTAGTTATGTCTCATAAAAACAAACGATACGAACAGGGAATAGTTGAAGCAAATGTGATTGATACACTAGGTGCGGGTGATTCTTTTATTGCAGGGTTTTTAACCAATCATTTTAATGGGTTAACTATTGAAGAATCATTGAAAGCTGCGGCACAAATTGCGGCAAGAACTTGTGAAGTGAATGGTGCATTCGGTCATGGTAAACAATTAACTTTTTAATAAGAAAAGCGCAAGCGCCCTGTTCAGCGGCGTATGGCCTGGAGCTAGACAATTTTTAAAGTCGAAATTTATACTTTCTATCTTTAAATAAAAGGAATGATATGGATACCCATATTCATTCCTTTTATTTTTACGTTGTTATCGTAAGTGCAATCAGTTGGGTTTGTGTCTTGAAATTTGAAATATGAATGGGTACTCCTGTTTCGTCGTAGACGATTTTATCAATATTAAATAGTGTCGCGCCGATTTCGCAATCCAAATATTCTGCCTCTAATGTGGAAGCTGGTATGACCGTGATAATTTTTTTACTTGAGCCAGATTTAATATTGATTTGGTAAATATTTTTCAAGACTTCATAAGTAGATTCATGTTCGGTAAAGTGTGACATTAAATTTGGGAAACGTTCTAACGAGTAATGGGCTACATCTAGAACAAACGGCTGTTGGTCAATCGACATGATCCTGACCAACTTTAATACTGGTGAATCAATAGCGATTTGAAGTGCTTCGGCAATATCGGGAGCCGCTTTCATTTCTTCACAGGCGAGAATTCGCTTGGAAGGATTTTTCCCTATTTGCTTACTAAAGTCGGTGAATCCATCAATGGAAACCAGTTCCCGTGCAATTTTGGTTCTTGTGACGAATGTTCCCTTCCCTTGTTTTCGCTCTAAAAACCCTTCATCGGCTAAATCTTGAATGGCTCTTCTTACGGTTATTCGGCTAACGCCATATAACTCGCATAATTCGGTTTCATTCGGCAGCCTTTCACCCGATTTATAAACCCCTTGATCAATAGCTTCTTTCAAAATTTGTTTTAACTGGTCATATAAGGGAGTGGAGATTGAATTGTTTAATTTCATGATAAAATTTCCTTTCGAACAATAAGTCATTATATAATATTATATAACAAGTTTACTTATACTGTATAGAAATACTTGATAATATTTATCATAATTATAAAATATTGGATTTTTTAATTGTGCATGCATATTTTGCTATATAGTATATCAATTTTGATTAAACCTGAGTTTTAATTTAAACTAAGTAAAAAATGTGCAGAATTGTGTGTGGTGAGATAAATGGAAAAACCAGTAGAACGAACATATGAAATAATGGAGGTCTGCCTGCTCGCGGGCAAAATCATGCTCCAAAGCGGCGGGGAGACTTACCGGGTCGAAGATACGATGATGCGAATTGCTGCAGCCTTCGGCATAGAACGGACGCATAGCTATGTAACTCCGACCGGCATTATTTTTTCAGCAGAAGGTACAGAGCCAACAAAGACGAAGCTGATTAGAATATCGGAGCGGTCAACCGACTTGAAAAAAGTTTCAATGGTCAATAGCATCTCGAGAAGAATTACGAGTGGAGATGTGACCCTGGAAGAAGCAATGGAGCATCTAAAAGAAATAGATTCTTTAGATGTAACGTTCCCTTTTCGGGTCCAAGTGGCAGCAGCGTCACTCGCGAGCGGTTGTTTTATGATCATGTTCGAGGGTGGCTGGAATGATTTTATACCGGCGATGATTTCAGGCGGAATGGGGTATCTAAGCTTTGTCTACTTTCATCGCTTTGTCCCAATCAAGTTTTTCTCGGAGTTTTTAGCATCGTTTGTGATTGGATTGCTTTCCTTTTTGTTTGTGCAAATTGGGGTTGGACAGCAATTAGATAAAATCATAATCGGCTCAGTTATGACGCTGGTTCCCGGTCTTTTAGTGACCAATGCAATTCGAGATTTAATGGCCGGACACTTAGTTTCAGGGTTATCGAAGGGGGCGGAAGCGTTTCTGACTGCATTTGCGATTGGGGCAGGAATTGCGGTCGTCTTATCATTTTTGTAAGGGGGGGTGTATGAAATATGGCTGTACTTGCACAGGCAATAACAAGCTTTTTGGCAACAGGGGCGTTTGGAATTCTTTTTAATGCACCGAAGGAAACATTAGTGAAGTGCGGGCTGATTGGAATGGGAGGTTGGTTAATTTATTACCTGCTAGAGGATTACTCAAATAATGCCATTTTAGCCACATTGGCAGCGACTGTTTTTATCGCTGTTCTCAGTCAACAATTAGCAAAGTTCTATAAAACCCCTGTGATTATTTTTAGTGTCGCTGGAATTATTCCACTTGTCCCTGGAGGTCTTGCCTATGATGCGATGCGAAATTTTGTTGAGAACGATTATAATTCGGCACTTGCCTTAGCTGCAAAAGTTCTGATGCTGGCAGGCTCGATTGCCTTTGGGTTAGTCTTCTCAGAGGTAATCAATCAAGTCATTCGAAAAATTAACCATAATAAGGTACGAATTTAACTTACTCCCTTTAGTGCAAACTACTAAAGGGAATTTTTTTAAGGAAAATTTAAGCTTTAAAGATTATTATGAATTGGTAAATGGTTTCCTTTATTGTTTTTTAGTAAGGTAGTATAGTAGTATATTACTATTACTAATTGTCATTCAACAAAGTCTATAACAAGGAATGGTACGTTTATATATGAATAAAATATTAAATGCAATTACTGTTGTCTTCATTCTAGGTATCAGTGCTCAAACGATTTATGAGGGAAAGTTTGACCGTCAAACCGTTGAAAAAGTCACTGAAGCTGCATCTTTAAAAACACGGACCTTGGCTCTTTTTTCAAAAGAGGCACCGAAATTGCCTGATAGTATCAAGTTAGATGTTCCGTTAATTAATCAAATGGACGCTCCAAAACTCTACAACGGCTGTGAAATAACGAGCCTAGCGATGATTCTTAATTTTCACGGTCTAAAAGTGACGAAAAATGAGTTATCAAAAAAAGTGAAAACCGTTCCGTTAACCTATAGTAACGGGAAAAAAGGTAATCCAAATGCCGGGTTTGTCGGTGATATGGCCAACGGACCAGGACTAGGAGTTTATAATGGTCCCGTTTTGGAGCTTGCGCAAAAATACGTCGGTGACCGAGCGGTTAATTTAACCAATCATTCGTTTGATGAAGTTTTAGAACAAGTAGGGCAAGGGCTTCCTGTCTGGATTATTACGACATCAAGTTTTGCGCCTGTCTCTGTTTTTCAAACGTGGAATACTCCGCAGGGAAAAATTAATATTACCTTTAGTGAACATAGTGTTGTGATCACGGGGTACGATGAAAAGTATATCTATATTAACAATCCATACGGTGAAAAAAATCAGAAGTTAAATCGGGCTAGTTTTATTAAAGCTTGGGAGCAAATGGGGAAGCAAGCGATTGTTATCAAAAAATAAAAACGAAAAGGCCTTATTTGGAATCAGGCCTTTTCATTTGCGGAAATTTCCAATTAATATCCAGCAAATGTCGTAAAGTTTTGTAAAAGATGTAATAAGAGTCAAAAAATATATAATAAAATCCGAAAAATGTGTCGTAAGTTTCGTAAAATATGCTCTAAAATGGGCGAAGGCAGAGGAATGAAATATCCCTCTGCCTTCTTAGCTTTTATTCATATTATGAATTCATATATCGTAACTTGTGAACGGTTGTCTGTGTAATCAGCCATCGCAAGGTAAAAACTTATATTATAATCATTGTTTGTAAAAACAAGTTTGCCGCGGTTATTTTTCCACCTGAAGGTTTTATACCTAAACGACGTAAGCCCTACCTCTCTTACATCCTAACGGCTCCGAAGCCGATCCAGTGTGAATAAGTTTTTAATTTTAAAACATAAGCAGAATGCCAGAAAAATTCTTACTTTGCGTTATTTTCTCTTTTACAAGTTACAATTAAATGTGAAGCACAAATACTAATATTACAGGACTGTACGACGTTTGTCAACAATAATAATAAAACTTTCTTCTTTAAAGGAATAACGAAAGATATAGCAGAAATATATCTATAGATGATTCGAACGGGAGTGGTTGTAAAATTAACTCTAAGAATAACTTGGAATGGAGGTCATTCGATGATATTTTTTCGAAGGTTGTTCCTTACCGCTGCGAAATATCGGTTTCGGACAGTGTTATTTGTTACGACCATTTATATCTTTATAAATGCAGGGGTTATGAGAGTACTGGAGCCGAAAACATTTGAAAATACCTTTCATGCCGTTTGGTGGATTCTTACAACAATGACTACGGTAGGCTACGGGGATGTGTACCCGACCACACAACTGGGCAGAATTTGGGCGATGGTCATCGTCTATACAGCGGGGATTGGACTTTTTGGTGTGGTAATTGGGATGATTGTCGATGCTGTGTCACAGTACAAACGGATGAAGGAGGAAGGCAAAATGACTTTTAAAGGAGAAAACCATTACGTCATAATTGGCTGGACTGCCAAAAGTAAAAATACAATAAAAGAGCTTTTTATTGGCGACGAAAAAACAGAAATCGTGTTAATTGATGAATTAGAGAAGTCACCCTATGAACATGAGCGGTTTTTATTTATCCAGGGAAGTCCAACTGATGATGACACATTAAGAAGAGCAAAAATTGAAAGTTCAAAAGCAGTTTTGCTTTTTGCTCCTGATGGAATAGACAACCCGGATTTAGCTGATGGAAAAACACTATTAACCGCGTCCTCGATCGAGCGATATGATGAAGGAACGGAAAAAAATATTTATACCATTGCAGAAATTTTAAATGAAAAGCATGTTAGCAATTTCAAGCATGTCAAAATAGATGAATTTATCCTTTCCCATGAATCCGTGTCCAACCTGATGGCGAAATCAGCGCAGACAAATGGGGCAAGCCATTTATTTACGCAATTATTAAGCCGTAAGGATGGGGACGCGGGTAGTGACTTATGGGAAGTTGACGTACGGTCCGACTGGGAAACATACGGAGATGCGCATGAGTACTTAAAGCAAAAAGGGGCCCAGCTCATTGCGGACCGAAGTGATTTAAATATATTGAAAAAATGGGATGAAACCATACCAAAAGAGGCTCGCTTATTTGTGATTTGCGATAAGAATACATACCAATCGCTTTGAAGTAAAAAAACGCATCTCGAGGATGCGCTTTTTTTAATAGGTTAAACACCCGGCAATGACGATACCAATAGAAACTGATAGTAACAATAGGAAAAGTCCGACTGCCTGGTTATCTTCCTCGATTGCTTGACTGACATTAAAACGAGGTGTAAGCCACTCAGCAAGATAAAACACCACAATCTGTGCGACAATTCCGATTGCACCCCATATGGCCATATCTGTAAGAGAAATCGAATTCGCTGCAGTAGAATATAACACGATGGCAAGACCCAGAAGCCTGCCGCCGAGAACATAACTTGCTGCTTTATTCCCTTGGGCCATTAAGGAAATCTCCTTGACCTTGGTTGTTACTTCCATAAGAATCAGACCGACGAATAAAAGGACCAGTGAAACCAATAAATATAATAAGAAACTTGTCATTTACATTCCCCCTTGTTTTTAATACCCACCGGTAAGAAATAAGATTCGTTGCCAGTGATTTTTCCGCCTGCCCGAATGCCGATACTTCCGGCCTTTCCCGCAATTAGAAAAGAGCCGAACACTAATGAAAGCTCCTCGATTCCCTTTTCAGTTTCCAATGAAACGGTAGGGAGAGGTACGTATTGTTGATAGACTGAAAGCTCCTCTTTATAGGTTTGAAAAGAATTTTGATCGGTAACATTGGAGTGTAAATCCCATATGGTTACCGTGTCTCCTTCTCTGCCGAAAGTCGGTTTTTGAACATAGGCAAGATATCCCTTAAATAAATCGGCTTCCAGGTATGTAGGCAGCATATATTCCTTAATCCAGCCCTGCTCTTCTTTTGTATAAAAAGCCCCTTGTTCCGCTAATCCCCAAATTAAACATTGGATAGACTTCGGCTGCAGCAGAAAGGCAGAGACTGGATTTAGGATCGACAGTTTTCCTTCTTTGACCAGCTGCAACAACTCGATTCCAACAGGGTCACCCGATAGTGGATCTAAATCGTCAACTAGGTGTTCAAGAGGATAGGTTTGGCGGTATAACACATCAATAGGGATATCCTCATCGTCGACAAGAATACCGTCAATCATTCGCAGTGCGGACAAAGGAACGGTCCGATTGTTAACCCGACAGAGCTTGCTTAAATACTGAATAGTATTCCAATCTTCACTATGGTCAGAATGGGCAGTGAACACAATGTTAGGCTCCACCTTTCCATTCGATGCTTCGATCACTGCTCGAGTGATTCCGGAAGAAAGCAGACGTTCCCCTCCTTCATTTGGGTCAAGGTAACCAAACTCCGAGCAAACTTTTCCATTAATATGAAAACACTCCACAATAAACGTCGGTGTATCACTATTGAATTCCAGCAATTTTAAACCATCTGCTGTTAACGCAAAATCAAACCGGGCGATAATGGTTTCAGGGTAAAGAGTTTTCAACCTTAAAAAGGGGATGCTCTTTGCCGGATACCCAAGTTCAAAGAGTTGCTCATCAGTTAGATTCCGTAACAGGCGGGCAGTTTTGAAAAAAATGCTGCCTAATCGTTCCGTTGCTTCCTTTAAAAGGAAGGAGGTATGTTTCGAAATCGAATAAACATGATAAAGGCTGTACTCGCTATCGTATAAATCTGACCAAAAGGTTGGAAATTGCGAATAAAAAATCTTTCGTTTCTTAGAATAAAGCGACATATTACCCTCCAAATCCACCCTTAGAGCCACTGCCGAATCCACCTTTAAAGCTTGAGGAGGATTTGTATGACTTGTAAGGTGAGGATTTCAAGAGAGAGGATTTACTTCGATAATAGCTTCCTCCGTAAAAAAAGTGACCATAATGAGTTGAACGGGTATCATCACATTGCCATACCCCTTGATCATCATCCCAGTCCCAATCTCGGCAGCTCGTGTCATTGGGTTTGGGAGGGCGATCGTCTGAACAACCAGAAAGTGTTCCAGCTATAAGGGAAGTAAGAACACCAGTCACTAACCATTGGGTTTTCTTCACCGTTTCACGCTCCTAATTGAATTTATATTTTTATTATAAAATTAAACCTTAGGAAAACAATGGTAAAATAAAAGAAAAATGAAAGAGGGATGAAATTTGAGGTTGGAATACCGACTGGATGATGAATATCAAAAGTTTCCTGCCCTTTGGAGCTATTTAAATTTAACAGTTAGTGAGGCAGTAGCAAGAATGACTTGTGAATACTTCGTCAAAGAGGCTGAAACGTATGTGGTAACGGCAACTGCTATTGACCCTGATGGCACGACTGTCTTGTATGTAAAAAAAGAAAAGTCATTTGATGAGGAAATTGAAGAAAAGTATTCTCATATAGGTTTTGAAGTGAGAGAGCTTCAGAGAAACAGCTCTGTTCTTATCGAGAGAAAAGAAGTTTGGAATCATGAAGAAGTACTGGCTGTTCTTCACTCCGATTTCATTTACATTCAGAATGATGGTAGGTTTCTGGAATTCACCCTAGATTCGAGGGAAATTGACGAAGATCGAAAATGTTATGTTTATTATGGGAGTTTTACGGGGAAATCTCGTTAAAACGAAAATAGCACACAGGGCGTGTGCTATTTTCGTTGTTAAGGTGAGAAAAATGTGATCATAAAGAAGAAATTTAAAGGAAAAGAACGATTTTTGTCGTACTTATAGGGATATAGATGTATTTACAGATGTATATACCTGGAGGAATAACAATGCTAGCAGAAAAACTTCTTTTGAATGCATTAATTACATTAGCGCCTGTCTTACTTTTTAGCATTCTAGTTGAAAGTAATCGTAAAATTAATTCTCCCGTCTTATGTGGGCTGCTTCAAAGCATTGCTTCACTTACTTGTATGATTTTTTCGTATTCAAACTATGGATTTAATTGGGACCTCCGCTATGTTCCTCTTATTCTAGCCTTTCTTTATGCTGGTCCAGTTGGGGGGGGGATGGTTTTAACAACCCTGCTTGGTGCACGTGTCTTAATGGGTGGAGAAACGGTTGTTTTTGGGTTAGTTAATACTACTTTAACTGCTCTTGTCCCGTTCCTCTTACACAAAAGGTTTTTGAGTTATACCTCAAATAAAAGGGTATTCCTGACAACGATATTATGTGGATGGTCCTTGCTCCTTTGTTATATTTCGCTTACTACGTACCGTTATTTTGAGGGGAATTTATTAAAAATAGATTTTAATATTCCTGACCTCCTCCTTGTTGGCCTCATTCAAACAATCGCAATTGCCCTGCAGGCAAAACTGGTTGAGGGAATTATCGAACGAAACCGAATGAAGAAAGAGATTCAACGAAGTGAAAAGCTGAATACCCTCGGGGAACTAGCTGCTTCGATTGCCCATGAAGTTCGAAATCCATTAACAGTGGTGAAAGGATTTCTCCAATTGATGCAGCAAGAAGAAAAAGGAAAAAATTATCAGTATCTTTCCCTTGTCTTAAGTGAATTAGGACGTGCAGAATCGATAATTAATGACTATTTAAATTTTGCTAAGCCAAAGTTTGAAAAAATAGAAGAGTTTTCGTTAAAAGAAGTCTTAGTAGAAGTTGTCATGCTTCTAGATCCACTGGCTGTCAAACAAGGGGTGCAACTTGAAAGTGAGTTGGACTCAACTGGGTTTATCCTCGTAACCGACCGTAACCAATTAAAACAGGCACTCGTTAACCTTATTAAGAATGCGATTGAAGCAACCCCAGAAGGTGGAAAAGTATCCATACATACTAAGTCAGACAGTCATCATGCTTCCATTTTGATTGCAGATACTGGTAAGGGAATGACACCAGAGCAGTTATCCAGAATTGGAACTTTATTTTATACGACAAAAGATAAGGGGACAGGGCTTGGTACATCCGTTTCGTTAAGAATTATTGAAACAATGAACGGGAAGGTTTCATACAAGAGTGCGCCGGGAGTTGGGACGGAAGTACGGATGGTCCTTCCAGGGAGACAAACACCGGTATTGGTAAATATGTGATAACAAATAGATACCGATGACTTCAAAGTATTTCGAAGTCATCGGTTTTTTGTGCATGAATAAGGTGAAACAAGAAATTGATTTTATTATATTTAAATAGTAGTAGATTAATCTCAGGAAAATGAATAAGCTGAAAACGCTATATTTTCCATGGGATTATTTTCAAATAATTAAAAATTTCAAAATATATTGCTTTTTTAGTAAAAGGGTTATATTATTTCGATATACAATTTTATGTGGGTTATTTTTTCAGAACATTCCGACATGATTTTATGGAGGTAAGAGCAATGAATTTATTTAGAAAAAAGTCAATCCAGGATCTCATACAAGAGGCCGGTCAAAAAGATGTCGTCTTAAAGAAAGACTTAGGGGCTTTTGATTTATCCATGCTGGGAATTGGCGCTATTATAGGAACCGGAATATTTGTATTAACAGGGGTTGCTGCTGCAGATCATGCAGGGCCGGCACTTATTTTATCCTTCATTTTATCAGGATTCGCATGTGCATTCGCTGCCCTTTGTTATGCCGAGTTTGCTTCTACTGTTCCAGTATCAGGTAGTGCGTATACGTATAGTTACGCGACCTTTGGGGAGTTAATTGCCTGGATATTGGGTTGGGATTTAATCCTCGAATACGGGTTCGCATCATCTGCTGTTGCTAGTGGCTGGTCCGGGTATTTACAAGGACTACTCGCTGGCTTTGGTATTCATTTTCCTAAGGCAATCACAAGTGCATATGATCCGGCAAACGGAACATATATCGATGTTCCCGCTGTCCTTATCATAGTAATTATCACCTTACTCTTAACTCAGGGTGTGAAGAAATCTGCTCGCTTTAACACGATTATGGTAATTATTAAGTTAGCCATTGTTTTGTTATTTATCGGCGTTGGTGCTTGGTATGTAAAGCCTTCCAACTGGACACCATTCATGCCGTTTGGATTTTCTGGTGTGACTGCTGGTGCGGCGACGGTATTCTTTGCTTATATTGGCTTTGATGCCGTATCAACTGCAGCGGAAGAAGTGAAAAATCCGCAAAAGAATATGCCAATTGGTATTATCGTCTCTTTACTAGTATGTACGGTGTTATATATTGCTGTCTCTGCCATTCTAACAGGAATCGTTCCTTACCAAGAGCTAGGCGTAAAAAACCCAGTGGCATTTGCTCTTAACTATATCCATCAGGATTGGGTGGCCGGCTTTATCTCGCTTGGTGCGATTGCAGGAATCACCACAGTATTATTAGTTCTTCTTTATGGACAATCTCGTTTATTTTATGCGATTAGCCGTGATGGCCTATTACCAAAAGTATTTTCAAAAGTAGATAAGAACAAGCAGACACCTATGACAAATTCATGGATTATTTGTTTACTTGTATCGATTTTTGCAGGTTTAGTTCCTTTAAACAAACTTGCGGAACTAACAAATATCGGAACTCTCTTTGCCTTTATGACGGTTTCAGTGGGGATTTTATATCTTCGCAAAAATAAACAAGCGCCGAAAACAGGCTTCCGGGTTCCATTTGTACCTTATATTCCAATTCTTGCTTTTGTGTTCTGTGGGTATTTAATTGTTCAGTTACCAAAAACAACGTGGATTAGCTTCGGAGTTTGGCTTGTGATCGGACTATTCGTCTATTTCGGATATGGTCGTAAACATTCAACCTTGAATAAAACAGTGGATCCATTGAAAAAAGTTAGCTAAATTGAATTAAAAGAGAAGGAGCTTACCTAGCGTAGGCTCCTTTTTGTTGGCTTTTATCGAAAAATGTCGAAATTCATCGTTTTTACAAAAATAATATCATTTAATTGAAGGAAAGATGATAAAATAGGGGCAGGTTTTAAATAAATAATTGTTTCAAGAT
Organism: Bacillus sp. MM2020_1; assembly: GCA_011250595.1. GTDB lineage: Bacteria > Bacillota > Bacilli > Bacillales > Cytobacillaceae > Neobacillus. Next base: position 95,683 of record JAANMP010000016.1, read on the forward strand.
GAGTAGATTGAGGAGAAACATACATGAAAGAAAGCATTAGGAATCCAAAGCTAGTTTTTGAAGAAAGGAAGGCAATTGTACTTTTTTTATGGTTGTTTAATTTAATGTTTTATTCGTTTGATATTGCCTATAACTATATTAGACCTAGGTTGAAAAATCAGAGTCTTAAACTTGATACAAATGAGATGGGTCTTGGATTATGGTTATATATTCTAGTCATTGCCATGCTTCCTGTTGCAATTTATTTTATAAAAAAGGGTAATCCCTATATTGTTAAATATGTCTACATTATAGGATATTTATGTATTGATATTGTAAATACCATTATGTCATATTGGGGGACCACCGGCGTTTATACAACGGGGAATGTAGTTGAGGTTTTATTCATTTTATTTAGTCCAATATTTGTTAATAAAAAATATTTGTGGCTTGTTTCATTGGGGATGATAGGAAAGGAATTATTATTAGGCTTAATTTTACAAAGTTTATATGTAATAATACCAGTAGTTCTATTTATAATCTTTTCAGTGATAGCCTATATATTATTTATCCGGTTTAATTCATATATTAATTCTTTGACTACTATGTACGAAGAACTGCGTCAAAAAGAGAAGCTAGCAGTCATTGGTCGAATGGCTGCAGCAATTGGCCATGAAATTCGTAATCCCTTATCTTCCTTAAGGGGATTTACACAATTGCAGCAGGAACGATACCCAAACACAAATGATTTTTATCCAATCATGATTCAGGAAATTGATCGGATCAATTCCATTGTTAATGACCTGATGTATATTGGTAAACCAAGAGTCATCCAATTTGAAAAGGCAAGTATTGAAGAAATAATTGCTTATACCTTATCCATTACCCAACAACAAGCTGAGAGACAAAATGTAACTGTTGATACAATAATGGCTGGCCCCTTACCACCGCTTGAATGTGATGAAAAACAATTGAAGCAAGTGTTTATTAATTTAATAAAAAATGCAATTGAAGCCATGCCTGAGGGCGGAAGGATTGAAATCCGTGTAAAAGTAATCGAAAAAATCAAAATGTCCGTTTCAATTCAAGATGAAGGGGCTGGAATTGAAGCAGAGAACATTCGTAATTTAGGAGAACCTTTTTATACTACGAAAACGGATGGAACCGGCTTAGGTTTAATGGTTACCAATCAGATTATTAAAGACCATTTAGGAGAGTTTAACATTCACAGTGATTTTGGAAATGGGACAAAAGTTGAAGTGATATTACCCATAAAT
>JAANMP010000170.1 GCA_011250595.1 Bacillus sp. MM2020_1
TAATTAATATTAAGGTTTTTTAGAATTCTTTATCATTCTATTCTTTATTATTAGTATCATAATATAAACAGGTAAAGAATAATAAAAAACAGCTCTAATTGTACTCAGAAAATTATTTCTAGCAGTCATAACAGTCATTGCAAAAAGAATCATACAAAGGACGAAACTTTCAGGCGTGAATTTGCATGTAAACTTATTTACCCTTGTAAAAACGACTCCTACGAGCGTTCCAATTAAACACATCATAATAGGGCCAAACCATGCAAAGTTTATATAAGCCTCTGCTATTATTGAGTAACCAGTTCCATACGGATAATCTATGGTTCTTGTAAGCCAAGTGCTCAAGTCTGAGTATTTCATTGCCGGATGTACATCCCAAAACCCTAAGTTTGGTATTAAAGTTGTAAATGAAAATAAATAGGAAGAACCCATTCTATATGGGTAATGTTCAGGAACTATCTCCATAGTTTTAATAAGCGGAAACATGGACCAACCCATACCACTAATAGTGTTAATAAATAATTCGCTTTTTCCTAAAGACTTTATCAATAATTCATAATAATCATTAATAGATTTATCTGTTATGCTCCGCAATTGTGAAACAACATTTAAAAAAGCTACAATAAAATAACTTAGAACTATTCCAATTAAAGCACGCTTTCCTCTAATTGGTTTAATGCAATAATGCCAGATACAAAGAGCAGCAACTAACATTACAACTGCTTTATTTCTTAGACCAATTAATAAATAAAGTGAAATATAAATCCCAATAAGTAAAATTATTATATGTTTTATTTTAGATTTTTCACTACTATATCCTATTAACAAACAAAGCATTGCGGGAATAATAAATAGTGAAATATCGTCTGCTAATCCATTTACTCCAGTTGCAACATCCAGCTGATAAATTGTTGAATATCCTGATGTTAGTGCAATTACTATTTGTGCCTTTAAAACTAGTATAGTAGGTAAAATAGAAACTGCGAATAGGATCCATCCTACTATTTTTATTGCTCTAATTGAAAATTCTGCTGTTCGAGACTTAATTTTATCAATACTATTATTTTTTAAACTTATTTTCAGAACCATTAATGCTCCAATGTGGAAAGACGTTAATGAAATACAAGTATAGAAAAGGGCATTAAAAATCTGACTTTCACTAAATTCATTTCTTAAATCGTAGAACGGTTCTATATAAATATTAAATGCCCACAAAAAACTTTGACCTGCCGTAAATACATATATAATTGTTATAAATAGTGTATATGGACTTAAAAACTCTTTTCTGAGTTTATACCATGAAATTATGCTCCATAAATAATTTGCT
>JAANMP010000171.1 GCA_011250595.1 Bacillus sp. MM2020_1
ACTTTCTAAACCATAGATCCATGAATCTGGCGCTCTCCCCTCTTTTAAAAAATGAATGAGCTGCGTCTTCTTTAGTATTGCCATTTTCTCAAAGTTACAGAAGTTTATTTTCATGGTAGTTTAAGTGCATTTCTTCACAAAGTTGTTGAACTCAGTCCTATTTGGGGTACCACCAACATTTTAACGAAAATATACGCTAAGCCCTGAATTGCGTCCGACTTGGCGTTTCTCCTTACTCTAAGCTCAAACGACACGATCACCCGACAAACTGAATTAGACTGACTGGTAAAAAAAGCAGTGACGGGCTAGGAACTCGAAAGACCTAGACTGCCGCTGCTTTTATTGTGCTAACGTAATCCGTTAGCGTAATCTACTTTAGGAGACAAGGTCATCTAACCGTCTGGTAAACGAGGCCTATGGCTCCAGAATCAAATGTCTTGTTTTCGATAAGTTTAAGATTGATCTTCTCCTTGAGACCTTGGAATAACGGCAACCCGCTGCCGATCAGGACGGGAGAAACCGTAATTTTATACTCATCTATTAAATCAAGCTGCATAAGGTAGTGTGCGAACCTAGGACTGCCGAGGATGACCATATCCTTGCCTGGCTGCTGTTTGAGGTTCTTTATCTCTTCCTCGACATCTTCTTTCACCAGTCTGGAATTGTTCCATTCGACTTTCTCTAGCGTCGTGGAAAAAACGATTTTGGCTGTCTTTTCGATCCACTCGGCATGATTCCGTTCATGCTGCGAAGCTGATGGGTTCGAAGGCACAGATGGCCAGTAACTGTACATCATCTGATAAGTCCCACGTCCCCAAATGACAGTGTCGGCAGTACTCAGAATTTCTTTCGCGTGTTTCTCCAAATCAGCATCGTAGGAAACCCAGCCAATGTCCATTTCACCTTTCGGCCCTTCTACAAAACCGTCAAGCGATGCGTGCAGAAATAGAACAAGTTTTCTCATTTTCAGTTCTCCTTTGTTCATGAGGGATATCTACATTATACATTAACTACATTTTAGCATAATTCAACTTGGGTTGTTTCTTATGGATTGCTAATCTAAACTGCTTCGTTAGCACAACAAACAAAAAAGACCGCCGCAGCGATCCATCTTGAACTCAAGCACCCGTTAGCCATCCATGAAGCGCAAAAATCAGCGCTTCACCACAGAGAATGAAAATGGTCACGAACCGTCAATACTGATTCTACGGCTGGGAGAGGAAGGTCGCTGAACTATGGTGCGTTAGAGCCC
>JAANMP010000173.1 GCA_011250595.1 Bacillus sp. MM2020_1
TTAATTGAATATAAATAACTAGGGGTGCCCAATAAGTTGGGCTGAGAAAGAAACACGATGAAGTTTCTTGACTCTTGGGACCTGATCTGGATCATACCAGCGTGGGGAAGTTAGAATAGACAATCTTCAATGCACCTATACTTCTGCATACATATTAGCCGGGTCCAACCATTTATGGTCCCGGCTTTTTGATGTACTTTTATACGCTTTTCCACTTGTTATGTTCTGTATCTCGTCCTTTATATTCAAAAAAAGGAGAGATTAATTATGTCAACGACTTCATTAAACGAACAAAATATTTCCATCATGTCTAGTTTTCCAGGAAGTAAAAAAGTATATGTAACTGGTTCGAGATCCGACATTAAAGTACCAATGCGTGAAATTGAGTTAAGCCCGACAACAGGTACGTTTGGTGAAGAGGAAAACCTTCCAGTTCGCATCTATGATACCAGCGGTCCTTATACGGATCTAAATTATTCTGTTGATATTTCAAAAGGTCTTCCTGCTATTCGAAGCCCATGGATTCATGAACGAGCAGATGTTGAAGAATATGAAGGTCGAGAAATTAAACCTGAAGATAATGGGTATAACGATCAAAATGATCCTCGTGCCAATCATAATGTGTTTCCTGGTTTAAAGCGCAAACCATTACGCGCAAAAAAAGGGAAAAATGTCACACAGCTTCATTATGCTAAAAAGGGAATTATTACTCCTGAAATGGAGTTTATCGCCATAAGGGAAAATATGAAACCTGAATTTGTGCGTGATGAAGTGGCAAAAGGTCGAGCGATTATTCCATCTAATATCAATCATCCAGAGTCAGAACCTATGATAATAGGGCGCAATTTTCATGTTAAAATCAACGCGAATATCGGTAACTCTGCTGTGTCATCATCCATTGAACAAGAGGTTGAAAAAATGACATGGGCCTCGCGTTGGGGTGCTGATAATATTATGGATCTATCAACAGGTAAAAACATTCATACAACAAGGGAATGGATTATTCGAAACTCGGCAGTTCCTGTCGGCACCGTCCCTATTTATCAAGCACTTGAAAAAGTTAATGGTGTTGCTGAAGATCTTACATGGGAGGTTTACCGTGATACTTTGATTGAACAAGCAGAGCAAGGTGTAGATTACTTCACCATTCATGCTGGTGTTCTTTTGCGATATGTTCCGTTAACAGCAA
>JAANMP010000174.1 GCA_011250595.1 Bacillus sp. MM2020_1
ATAAATAACTAGGGGTGCCCAATAAGTTGGGCTGAGAAAGAAACACGATGAAGTTTCTTGACTCTTGGGACCTGATCTGGATCATACCAGCGTGGGGAAGTTAGAATAGACAATCTTCAATGCACCTCTACTTCTGCATACATATTAGCCGGGTCCAACCATTTATGGTCCCGGCTTTTTGATGTACTTTTATACGCTTCTTCACTTGTTATGTTCTGTATCTCGTCCTTTATATTCAATTAAAGGAGAGATTATTATGTCAACGACTTCATTAAATGAACAAAATATTTCCATCATGTCTAGTTTTCCAGGAAGTAAAAAAGTTTATGTAACAGGTTCAAGATCCGACATTAAAGTACCAATGCGTGAAATTGAGTTAAGTCCGACAACAGGTACGTTTGGTGAAGAGGAAAACCTTCCAGTTCGCATCTATGATACCAGCGGTCCTTATACGGATCTAAATTATTCTGTTGATATTTCAAAAGGTCTTCCTGCTATTCGAAGCACATGGATCCATGAACGAGCAGATGTTGAAGAATATGAAGGTCGAGAAATTAAACCTGAAGATAATGGGTATAACGATCAAAATGATCCTCGTGCCAATCATAATGTCTTTCCTGGTTTAAAGCGCAAACCATTACGTGCAAAAAAAGGGGAAAATGTCACACAGCTTCATTATGCTAAAAAGGGAATGATTACTCCTGAAATGGAGTTTATCGCAGTTAGGGAAAATATGAAACCTGAATTTGTACGTGATGAAGTGGCAAAAGGTCGAGCGATTATTCCTTCTAATATCAATCATCCAGAGTCAGAACCTATGATAATAGGACGTAATTTTCATGTTAAAATAAACGCGAATATCGGTAACTCTGCCGTGTCATCATCCATCGAACAAGAGGTTGAAAAAATGACATGGGCCACACGTTGGGGTGCTGATAATATTATGGATCTATCAACAGGTAAAAACATTCATACCACAAGGGAATGGATTATTCGAAACTCGCCAGTTCCTGTCGGCACCGTCCCCATTTATCAAGCACTTGAAAAAGTAAATGGTGTTGCTGAAGATCTTACATGGGAGGTTTACCGTGATACTTTGATTGAACAAGCAGAGCAAGGTGTAGATTACTTCACCATTCATGCTGGTGTTCTTTTGCGATATGTTCCGTTAACAGCAA
>JAANMP010000175.1 GCA_011250595.1 Bacillus sp. MM2020_1
TAAGTTAAATATTTCACAATCATTATTCAATACATAGCATTAAATTATAATAAGTAGTGTGATTTACCAACTGTTTCGTTTGCACCACAAGAATATGGCTATTTTACACTTAGTCTTTACTTAGTTGAATTTTTCAAAAGATTCCCTTTTACTAAACCAGTGAGCCAGTAAATAGAATGAAGTTAGAATAAAGAATGAATAAGTATAAGCCCAATCAATTTTCTTGTATAAATCAATCATAGCCAAGACAGGCATTCCTACATATGCACCAAGTCCACCAAACAAAATAGCTTTAATTAACGGATTAAACCTTGGCTTAAATTGCAAAAACAGCATTAATATCACCGGCAAAACGGAAAGTCGAAAGGAAAAATTAATTGTTGCTACAGGTACGACTTTTACTGGGTAAGCCCACTTTCCAAAGCTCACACCAAAAGTATCAAGGATTTCCGATAATACCATTACCATTAAACCAGCAGAAAAAATCCGGGCTGAACTTTCTCTTTTTCGATATATCACCCATATAGTCCAAGGAACGACTATCATCGCTACGGCAATCCACCATTGCCACGTAAATAAAAAAGCGTTCAAAATAGCATCACCAATTAACTTATTTGATTTTGTAAGTTCTTGAGTTGCTCTATCTATTTGATTTAAACCTTCTTGGTAGGTCATCGAATTTCACCTTCCTAACCCTATAATCATTGTTAGTCTTTGACCTTCCTTATTCAACTATACTGCCCGTTAGTGGAACAAGAAAAAAGCCGCCGAAGCAGCTGGTGTTCCTTAACTATTGCACCGATAGTTTAAGTAAAATCCTTCACAATCTCTTCTACACCTTAATATAACTCCAATTCCTAATAAGTTTTATAAGGGGTATAAACAACATTACTTCTTCTAATATTTCTTTACCTCTTTTACAATAGTTCGTTCCACTAATAATTGATAAATATAAATAACGATTGCTGTTACAACTGACAATATGAAAAAATGTTTTGGTCGCATTTTCTTGAATTCGAATACTCCAACTTTAGTGAAAAATTTTGCGATAGGGAATGCAAGAATAAAATCGAGTACAATATTTAATGTTAAGTACTTTATAAAGCTTCCGTACGTTAATTTAAATACCCAAATAG
>JAANMP010000177.1 GCA_011250595.1 Bacillus sp. MM2020_1
CACTTAAACTACCATGAAAATAAACTTCTGTAACTTTGAGAAAATGGCAATACTAAAGAAGACGCAGCTCATTCATTTTTTAAAAGAGGGGAGAGCGCCAGATTCATGGATCTATGGTTTAGAAAGTGACTGGATTAAGATGCTTTAGGTTCTTCTAACGTAACGGTGTAGCCTAAACTTTCGAGTCGTCTCAGTGAATGCCGAACGATAGATTGTTGTCGCTGCTTATCAAAGTAGTCTTCGCCTAGGTCTACATACATTTCTTTTCGGGTTAAGAGATAATAAGAGATACGTAACATTGCGTGAGCGACTACAATACCAGCTCGTTTCTTACCCTTTCGGGATGCTGTACGTCTATACAGTGCTCCGAGATAGTTTCTGGATCCTCTTACTGAATGAGCTGCTTCGGTTAACGCTGATCTTAAATACTTATTTCCTTTTTTAGTTTTGGACGATTTTCTTTTTCCAGCACTTTCATTTTGCCCAGGAACTAATCCTGCCCAAGAACACATATGAGCTGCGGTGGGAAATTGTTTCTTCACATCAGTCCCAATTTCAGATAGAATTTGCTCAGCCATTCTGGTAGCTATACCAGGAATCGAATCCAATCGTGATACATCTTCTTGATGAGAGCTGACTCTGTCCGCAACTTCTTTATCAAGCATCTCGATTTGTTCAGTCAGAAAATCAATATGACCTAAAATGGTTTTTAACATGAGGCGTTGATGTGAATTGATATACCCTTTTAGGGCAAGTTCCAGTTCTTCTTTTTTCTTCTTCATGGTGCGGCGAGCGAAGTTTGCTAGTTTTTCAGGGTCCTCTTCACCATCGACAATGGCATTAAGCATATCTCGTGCTGAAACACCCAACACATCTGAAACCACAGATCCCAACTTAATGTTCGCGCCTTCTAACACTTTTTGGATTCGATTATGTTGTCTGGCACGCTCCTCGATAATACTTCGACGA
>JAANMP010000178.1 GCA_011250595.1 Bacillus sp. MM2020_1
ATTGGGATTATGGACCCATATGGTAAAAGCTAAAAATAGAAAGTATGGAACCACCAAAAATTACCATATAAAAAATATTGGAAACTTAATGCAACATTTTTATGGCCAGAAGCAATTAAGTTAATTTTATTTCTAAATTATTTAATCGCTTTGATTCTTTACCATGTTCAATAGGATATAAAAAGTTCTCCATTTCATCACTCATTTTTAATCCACCGCTTTTAATATGGATATATTCGATTAAATTTGAAACAAAATATCCAATTGACAATTCTTCTAATTGGTAAAACGAAAAGCACTTAACTTTATTATCCTCGTGGGGGTTTCCATCTTTCCAATATTTCATAAAGATATTAGGGCCAAAAACAATATGATTTATGTAACCTTGGTTTTCCAATAATGCTTGTTTCACTGTATCAGCAAGTGCTCCTTCATTAGAGAATGCAATATCACATTCATATCCAAATATTCCATTAAAAATGTCAGACCCAATTAATTTACCATTATTATTTGCCTTTTTTATCGCCGCAGCAAACTTTCTTTCTGCCCTTATTTTTGATTTAACCTCAATAATTCCATAAACACTTTCAGGCAAAACAATTATAAAGTCTCCTTCAGAAAATAAGGTTGGACAACTATTATTGAATATTATTAAGTCAATTTGACTCGAAACTTCATTCCCCTTTCTAACAAATCCTGTCCCAACAGAAACATTAGATGGTAATACTTTTTTAAGATAATTCATTAATAACACTTCTTTAAATCTACCATCTTCACCCCAATGATAGTTATTTATAAAAAATCTAACTCTATTTTGGCTAGCCTTAAGTTCAGCTGATACCGACTTATGATAAGAAATGAAATCATTATTATTCAATTTATTTACTCCTTATCTGAAATCAATTTCAATTGTTAATTTTCTATAC
>JAANMP010000179.1 GCA_011250595.1 Bacillus sp. MM2020_1
AACAAAATAGTCTGGCAGCAATGGCGAGAAGGTCACACCCGTTCCCATACCGAACACGGAAGTTAAGCTTCTCAGCGCCGATGGTAGTTGGGACACGCGTCCCTGTGAGAGTAGGACGTTGCCAGGCGGTATATATGGAGGATTAGCTCAGCTGGGAGAGCATCTGCCTTACAAGCAGAGGGTCGGCGGTTCGAGCCCGTCATCCTCCACCATATTTGCCTTTCAAACATTAGGCCGGGGTAGCTCAATTGGTAGAGCAACTGACTTGTAATCAGTAGGTTGGGGGTTCAAGTCCTCTCGCCGGCACCACTTTTTTCTCATCTTACGATGAGCCATTAGCTCAGTTGGTAGAGCATCTGACTTTTAATCAGAGGGTCGAAGGTTCGAGTCCTTCATGGCTCACCATAGTTTTTTGCATTAGCAAAATAACTTTCAATATTGCGGGTGTGGCGGAATTGGCAGACGCACCAGACTTAGGATCTGGCGCCGCAAGGCGTGGGGGTTCGACTCCCTTCACCCGCATCATTAACTTTTATATGCGGAAGTAGTTCAGTGGTAGAACATCACCTTGCCAAGGTGGGGGTCGCGGGTTCGAATCCCGTCTTCCGCTCTCTATTTTTGCCGGGGTGGCGGAACTGGCAGACGCACAGGACTTAAAATCCTGCGGTAGGTGACTACCGTACCGGTTCGATTCCGGTCCTCGGCACCATTTAGGTTAATAAATTTCATATGCGCCCTTAGCTCAGCTGGATAGAGTGTTTGACTACGAATCAAAAGGTCGGGAGTTCGAATCTCTCAGGGCGCACTTAACGGGAAGTAGCTCAGCTTGGTAGAGCACTTGGTTTGGGACCAAGGG
>JAANMP010000017.1 GCA_011250595.1 Bacillus sp. MM2020_1
TATTATAGTATTATAAAAAATTGTATCAGTCAATGACACTATTTTTGAATAAGGAAATTTTTTCAAAAATAATAATAAAATTCTTCCATCATGCGCATTCTAAAAGAAAAAAAGGAATGGCATATAGATGAGAAAGAATAAAATGATTTTGCTCCTTATAATGATATTACCTTGGTTGTCGATGCCGTTCATAGGGAAACGAAACGTCAAGCGTTTTTACCCGGGGGCATTGTTTATCTGTGTCTGGGTTTTTGTTGAGAGTATGATTGCTAACAAAAGGGTTTGGTGGAGGTTTTACGAAAAGCTTACCCCTAAAGGAACAGGGGAAATGCCATTAATCATCGGACCGTTTTTTGTGGGCTCCTTATGGATATTAAAATATACTTTTGGAAATATCATCCGCTACTTTTTTGTGAATCTAATCTTTGATGTCCTTTTTATCTATCCGGGGTTATTTGTGCTAAAAAAGTTAGGAATTGCATCTCTTATTCGATTAAAGTCGTACCAGTTACTCACTATATTTATGAGTAAAGCGATGATTATGTACGGGTTTCAGAGTTTAGCGAATAAACTGCGGAAAAAACCGAAATCCCTTATTCAAAAATTATTTTCTTAAATCAACGGTCATGAACAATAGAAGGAGATTAAAGTGCCTCACCTCAATAGGTGAAGGCGCTTTTTTTCGACCGATCCTTAATTTAACATGATACAATTAAATAAATTATCCAAATGGGGTGAAAAACATGAATCCATCTAATCCTAAAATTCAAATACACTCCTCAAAAAGACACTTAGCAAGAGAATTGTTATTCAAAAATGAATTTAGCTATTACTTAAAACTCAAAGAATTATATCCCGCAAACGAATGGGATGTTGTTTTGAATAAGATTGTTGATGATTTTAAAAAAATGAAGAACAAGCTCCCGGTATACCTCTCAATATTAAAAGAGGAAAATTTAACGGCAGAGCTTTTAACCTATTGCCAGAGTAATATTCGGTCTATTATTGATCTGTATCCCTATATAATTAAAGATTATTTAGAAGAAGTAAATGAGCTTTTTATTAAGTATATTGAGTACTCAGCTGAGGAGGCTACCGATCGAAAAAAATATCGAACGGTTTGTTCTATCATTAAAACTTATAAAAAAGCTTGTGGAACAATCCATTCACATAAGCTAATTGGAGAATTAAGTGAAAAATATAAACGCCGGCCAGCGTTTATAGAAGAGCTCGGGAAAATTAGGTAAGACGATAGGAGATCAAAGCTATGCTGCACCATTTAGAAATCTATGTATCCAACCTCAGCAAATCAAGTGAGTTTTGGGGATGGCTTCTAGGTGAATTAGGTTACGAACCCTACCAGAAATGGGATTCAGGTGTCAGCTGGAAACATGGCGAAATCTATCTAGTTTTTGTTCAAGCTGAAGAACGTTTTCTGGATATCCCGTACCATCGCTCACGAGTTGGCCTTAACCATCTAGCTTTCCATGCTGAATCAAGACAACAGGTAGATAAAATTACAACACAATTGATGGGAAAAGGGATAAACATTCTTTATCAGGAAAACCATCCGTTTGCCGGCGGAGATTCTCATTACGCTGTTTTTTTCGAAGACCCTGATCGGATTAAAGTCGAAATAGTGGCACCGTAAAAGCAAGCGTCAGTCCCCGATAAGTTACGCGTAACTTACCGTGGGGGCTGACCCATTTTTAGTATTAGGATAGTACCTTTAACCCGACAACACCAATGATAATCACAAGTACACTAATGATGCGGCCAAGGTTTTTGGATTCACCAAAAAGAAACATATTAATAAAAACAGCACCGGCCGTCCCAATTCCGACCCATACAGCATAAGCAATACTTAGTTGAAGAAACTGAAATGAGACATATAAAAATATCAACGATGCACCGAATCCGCCAATATAGAGAACTCCATTTCGGAATGTTTTTTTCTGACTATATAATTTAAGCCCTGCTGCACCGGCGACCTCACTTGCAGCTGCTAAAAAGACGAGCAACCAGCCCATATTAGGCAGCTCCCTTCATGGCGTCTTTTTCATCAGCTTCTTCTTTGTCCGAGAGATTTAATCCAATCACCCCTAGAACAATCATCATGATAAAAAAGGCCTTCCCAAAACTAAAGCTTTCACCAAAAAGATAGATATCCATTAACACCGTACCAATGGTACCTATCCCGGCAAATATTGCATAAACGGTACCGGTAGGGAGAGTCTCACATGCTTTAGGTAAAATATGATAGTCTAAAAAAATAACGCCAACGACGATGGCCCATTGCCACCACGTTTGTGCCTCATTAAATCCATATACCCAAATTAATTCAAACAAACAGGTTAAACCTACGTAAATCCAAGCTTTATTCATTCTTTACACCTCTTAAAAGACCGCTAGTCCAATCTAAATTGCGTCCCTGCATATTATATTAGGATACCACAATCTTTTACAAAGTTGTTTTAATCACCTTTCCAAAGCATGGAAATTTATCTGTTTTTTCAATTTACTGTGATATAAATCACGAAAACAACACTACTTTACCTTTATAATTATCAAAAATAGGGGAAAAACTATAAGTGGATGGTGACGAAAATGGAATACAAACTTAAATCGCTTTATGAGGAAATAGGCGGGCAGGAAACGATTGATCAATTGGTCAATGCTTTTTATCCGCGCGTATATGCTGACCCGGAATTAAGACCATTGTTTGAAGGGGATATGGAAGAAATAAAGCGAAAGCAGAGAATGTTTTTGCCGCAATTTTTAGGGGGTCCCACCCTTTACAGTCAGGAATTTGGTCCACCCGCCATGCAACACAGGCATATGCCCTTTGAAGTAACACCGAGAAGAGCTGCATGCTGGCTTCGCTGCATGAAGGAAGCATTTGAAGAAATTGGGCTCGATCAACAACCAGCAGGACATGCATTTTATGATCGTTTAACGCAAGTGGCTGGAATTATGGTCAATAGCCCTGATCGTGAATAGTCAAAAGGCTCTTCTCATGGTGAGAAGAGCCTTTTGACATAATAAAATAAGAAATATAGGTCATTGAACTTAGAAAACTGTCCAGCTCCAGCGTCCAGCGACTAGTGTACTTCGCTCTCCTCCTACGATAAGTCAAGCACGAATGCGCTCCGCTCTCCGTGTTTCCTTTATCTCAGTCAGAGCGCTCCAGTCCTGTCGTGCGCTAAACGGACGCTTCCGCTTTTCTAGTTATTTCTTTAGCTTAGCCCAAGTAGCATCCAAAGCTTTTTCTGTTTCCGCTTTAGATTTTTGGCCGCCAACGTATGCCTGTAGGGAAGCACCAAATTCTTGACCGGCACCATCAGGATACTTCATGAACTGCCAAGAGTAAGTTTTGCCTTCTTGTGAATATTTTTGAAGATCTGCACCTAGTGGTCCAATATCTTCTGCTTTTGCTTCAATGGTTTTAAATGCAGGAATGTATTTAAACTCCTTGACTAAGGCTGTTTTTCCTTCTTCAGATGTTACCATCCAGTTTAAGAAATCTTTTGCTGCCTTTTTATCAGCTTCAGGTGCTTTGTTATGAACAACCCAGTTTGTAGGAACGTCAACCATTAATTTATCTGCTTGTGCGGCATCATCCGTAAGTGCCAATGGAATAAATCCAACTTCCATTCCTGGAGTTAATTTATCCAGCATCGGCTGAATCCAGTTCCCTTGCTGAATCATTGCAGTTTCGCCGTTGGCAAATTGAGTTACTTCTGTATTGTAATCAGTGGTTAATGGATTTTTATTACCATATTTAATTGTTAAGTCGACAAGCTTAAAGTAGTCATTGAAGTACTTGTTGCCTTCAATTTTATTTGTACCTTCGTTTAAACCTTTAATGAAGTTCTCGTCATCTGCTTGTTGGTAAGCAAACGGAACGTTCAGCCCGTGGTTTGCTAACACCCACCATTCAGCATAGCCAACAGAGAAAGGAGTAATCCCGGCGGCTTTAAGTTTTTTCGATGCAGCTTCTAACTCTGAGTAGGTTTTTGGCAGTTCGGTAATCCCGGCCTTTGCAAATAACTTTTTATTGTAAGCAAAACCATAGCCTTCCATATTAACAGGCTGTCCATAAACTTTTCCGTCGATAGTCATAGGTAGTAACGCGCTCTCATAGGCATCCTTTACCCAAGGCTGATCAGATAAATCTTCGAATTTATCCTTCCATGTTTGTGCCTCTTGATAACCGCCATTCCCAAAGATATCAGGAGCTTTGTTGGAAGCAAACTTCGCCTTCAGTGCTGCAGCACCATCAGCGCCGCCGCCTACTGTTTCAATATTAAAAGTAATGTCTGGATGCTCTTTTGTATACTGGTCTGTTAACGATTTCAATTGATCAGCGATTTCAACCTTTCCATTAAAAAGATCGACCACTACTTTACCATCTTTTTCCCCGCTTTTTTTATTTCCTGACGTGCTGTCACTAGAACAAGCTGTAGCTAAAAGAAGTGAAGCGGATAATACACCTGCAAGTAAAGAATACTTTTTGATCCCCATTTAATTTTCCCTCCTGGTAGTTAAATCTATTTTATATTTGTCTCAGCTATCTGTCATGCAGATAGCTGAGGTTGTTCCTTATTTAATAGAACCAGATGTAATCCCTTTAATAATGTGTTTTTGCATCGCAAAGAAGAAGATTAACAACGGAATGATGCCCATGACCAATGCGGCAAGTGCTAAATCCCACTGCTTTGTATACTGTCCAAAGAAGGAGAACGTTGCTAATGGAATCGTTTTTAATTCCGGATTCTGAAGAACGAGTGATGGTAATAAGAAGTCATTCCAAATCCATAAGCTGTTTAAAATAACGATGGTAACGGTAATCGGTTTTAATAGTGGAAAAACAATCCTCCAAAATACGCCAAACCTTGTACAGCCGTCAATAATTGCTGCCTCTTCAAGTTCGACAGGTATTCCTTTGATAAAACCGTGATACAAGAATATTGTCATCCCTGAGCCAAACCCTAAGTACATGATGACTAGGCCCCAGACGCTGTTTAATAGTCCAAATGTACCTGCTGTTTTGATGAGCGGAATCATAATCGATTGAAAGGGAATAATCATCGCCGCAACAAAGGTCATAAAAATTACATTGCCGATCTTCTTTTTTGTTCGAACCAGCATGTACGCAGCCATCGAACAAAAGATCACTAGAACAACATTGCTTGCTATAGTAACAATTAGAGAGTTTGTAAATACTTTTAAATAGTTCAATTTTTCAAAGGCGCTCACATAGTTTTGAAACTCCAGAACCTTCGGCAAGGCCGATGTGTTCGATAATATATCAGCGAATGGTTTCAAGGAGTTTGAGATCACATAATAGAAGGGAACCAAAAAGGCGAGACCGAGCACGATGGCAAGGATTTCAACAATAAAGGTTTTTCCTGTATACCTGCTTCCCATTAGGACTCAACCTCCTTTTTCTTCGAATACGTTACTTGAATAACTGATATTGCTGCAACGACAAGGAAGAAAATAAGTGCTTTTGCTTCACCAATTCCATAGCGGTTATTAACAAATGCTTCTGTATAAATGTTAAGCGCTAACATTTCGGTTGACTTGAATGGACCTCCATTTGTCAGGGAAAGGTTCGCATCAAAGACCTTAAATGATGATGCCGTTGTTAAAAATAAACAAATAGTTACGGCTGGTGCTACGAGTGGCATTGTGATGTGTCGAAGAATCTGCCAGCGATTGGCCCCGTCAATTTTGGCTGCTTCAATTAATTCTTGAGGGACGTTTTGCAGGGCAGCGATATAGATAATCATAATGTAGCCTGCACCTTGCCAAACACTGACAATCACGATTCCCCAGAAAGCGGTATTAGCATCGCCTAACCAGGCTAACTCAAAAAGAGGAATCTTGGTTAACTCACCAATCGATGCAAAGCCTTTGACAAAAATAAACTGCCAGATAAATCCTAATAAAAGACCGCCAATCAAATTAGGCATAAAGAAAACTGTTCGTAAAATATTTCTCGTCTTCAGCATTTGGGTGACAAGTAATGCTAATCCAAACCCAATCGCATTCGTTAAGATAATGGCAACTAAAGTGTATTTCGTTGTAATTTTGAAGGAATCCAGGAATTGCTTGTCCTCAGTAAAGATGTACTTGAAATTGTCCAAGCCCACCCATTTGACTGCTCCCGTGATCCCGTTCCAGTCTGTAAAGGCATAATAAATACCTGTAAAGAAAGGGATCAGAACAATGAGCGTAAAGGCTAACAATACGGGTCCGACAAATAGAGCAAATAATCCTGCATCTTTCAGTTTCTTATTTTTATTTAAGGAAACTGACTTTAAAGCTTTCGTATTTTTTTGAAGTTCTAATGCTGAGGTTTCTACTTTTTCCAACTTACTATGGCTATTCATTACCTGCACCTCCATAACTTCATTTTAGAGAATAATGAAAATTATGAAATGGCTTACATTGACCACTAGGGTGGAAAATATTGAACAGTCAAAATGATAGACAAGTCAATATATGCCATTTCAATGGATAAGGAATGTTGTTACAATGGAGAAAATTCAATAAGTGGAGGAAGGTCAGTTCATTCTGAACTGACTAAGTTGATATATGCAGTGGGGGATACGAAAAAAGCTTATTATATTTTTATTGCTTGTAACAATCCTGCCTTTTGGAAGCTCGATTGCGATTACTTATTATCAAACCACGAAGTCGCTAAATAATCGCTTTGTTTCGACCAATCATGATCTTATTGTAAAAGGAGAAGAAGAACTAACAGTTTATTTGGAAGATGTGGCCCAAATGTCCTCTGTTCTATATCGTTACACACCCTTTATGAATGTAATGAGGGATGGACTATCACAAAATTTAGGTGCGAATCAGGAAGAAGTTCGTCGCGCACTCGCCTATTTATTTAATACACGGCCAGAGATCGAACAAATGCATCTATATATTGATATTGGAAAAGATTCGTATACGAATTATCATTCAAGAATAAGCGGGAGGGGAAAATATGAAAGTATTTTGTCGCATCCCTATTATTCCAAATTAACTCGATATGACGGCTTTTCTCTTATCGAACCACCACATGAAATCTACAGCTATAACAATATTTCCGTCATACCAAACTCGGAAAAGAAAAATGTATTAAGTTTTCATAATATCCTCCGAGACGTTCCATCTGACAATCTATTAGGTTTTTTGTCAATTGATATCAATCTTTCAAAAATAAGTGCGATAGCCGACCGCTTATATACAAAGGATTTGGAAGACTTGTATATTATGGATGAAAAAGGAGTTATTATCTACTCCTCAAATGGAAACGTTATCGGTAAGGAAAATAAAGAAAAGTGGTTCGTTCAATTGAAGAAGAAGTCTTCTTTTAGTAAGAGTATGGAATGGAAGGATAAACAATTCTCGGGTGTGATTGTTCATGATAAGTTTTCTGCCCCCTACAAGAATTGGTATATTGCTAAACGAATTCCTTACAATGTACTCTATCAAGGCGCTAGAGAAACCGCACTTATCAATATATTAATCGGTATCGTGACGCTTGTTATCGTCTTAATAGCTACCATGTTTGTTTCCTTTAAGATTACGGCCCCGATAAAGGTATTAATTGATAACATGAAAAAAGTAGAAAATGGTGAATTTAAGGCAGATTTTGATTCCTTAGGTAATGATGAAATAGGAATGTTGGGAAGACATTTCAAATTAATGATTGCGAAAATCAACGATTTAATTGAGCGAGAATATAAATTGGATATCGAAAATAAAGAATCGCAGTTAAGAGTTTTACGATCGCAGATTAACCCGCATTTTTTATATAATGCCCTCCAATCAATTGGTACCTTGGCGTTAAAATCAAAAGCGGTTCCTGTGTATTCCTTACTCACTTCTTTATCAAAAATCATGCGATACAGCATGAATATGAAAGAGGACATTGTCCCGTTTATCTCAGAGCTGATGCATGTGAAATCCTATTTATTATTACAAAAACAACGCTTTGATGAGCAGTTTGAATTTGAAATAAATGCCTCCAAAGAAGTCCAAGAAATCCTTATACCGAAGATGATTTTGCAGCCAATTGTGGAAAATTGTTTTAAACATGGGTTTGATCAGCAGTTAGAAAAAGCACTCATTCAAATTGACGCGAAGGTGCTAGAGGATGGAATGGTATCTATTTCTGTAAGTGATAATGGAATTGGCGTAAATGAAGAACAGCTAAATTGTATCAGGCAGGAATTATTTACAGGGATATCAAAACAAGAAAAACAAAGAGAAACCATTGGTTTAAAAAATATATATGACCGTTTGCAGATCTATTACGCCAATCAAGCGCATATGTCGATTGACAGTAATGAAGGAAGTGGATTTACGGTGACCGTTCAGTTCCCTAATGTTATCCAAAAAGAGGTGAAGCATTCATGAAAGCATTAATCGTTGATGATGAAAAGCACGTTCGTGAAGGAATTAAGATACTAGGTGCTTGGGAACAAAACGGAATTGACGAAATTTATGAAGCTGGAAATGGCGAAGAAGCCATTCTTCTCATTCAAAAGTATAAGCCGGAGATTATTTTTTCAGATATGAAAATGCCAAAAATGGATGGCGTTTCACTTTTAGAATGGATCAAAGAAAATCACCCGAACGGCAAAACAATCGTTGTAACCGGTTATGATGATTACCACTACATGCGTAAAGCGATTCATTTTGGCAGCTCTGACTATCTCTTAAAGCCGATTGACCCCGAAATCTTAAATCATACCCTGGAATCAGCTGTGGAGGAATGGAAAAAAGAAGAATTAGACAGGGAAAGAAAAGAAAATAGCTCGCAATTGATTAATGAAATGAAACCGATTTATCGGGACCGAAAGCTTACCAAGCTGATGAATAGTGATCATATAACGGACGATTTATATGAGGGTTTCGGGATTCATTCGTCTGATCAATATCAAGTGGGCCTTATCCGGATTTCTGGAAAGACAATTGAGGCATTTCATGGGGATCGAGATTTAGCCTATTTTACTATTCTGAATGTCATTAATGAAATTATGATGGAAAATGAGTGTGGAATTGGCTTTCGTTATTTATCCAATAAAGGTGAAGTAGTCATTATCTTTTGGAACAAATTTGAGCAAATCGAGAAACTATTAAAACGAATTTATCAGATGCTAAGAGAAGCGATGAATATTTCTTGCCCAATGGTTTTAGGGAAACCGGTAAATAAGAAAAACAGCTTAATGGATTCCTATCTTTATGCCAAGCAGCTATATTTCAATCGTAATATCTTGGCGGTTGAAGAATGTCGCGTCTATGCTGAAGATAAACTGTCAAGCCATTCATTAAGAAATCTTATGGACTACACATCTCATATAGAAATGGCAGTACAAGCCGGGGAAATGGGGGCCTTCGTTGAAGTAATCCATCAAATCGAGTTTGATTTTGCAGCAGACCACTTTCTAACATTAAAACAGCTGCTTCATTTAGAAAATGAATATTTGGTCATCAGCAATAGGTGGTTTAAACATTATCATCTTCCTGTTTTAGCAACAGAGGAAATCGAAAAACGAACGGATCAATTTTTTGATGAAAATGGTACCTTTAAGCTGGAGGAGTACATTCAGAGAAAAAAACGAGAGATTGCTATCTTTTTAAAAAAGGTAAAGAAAAGTACTGTTCAAAAAAATAGTAACATCATTTATGAAATCGAAAAGTACTTGCAAGCAAACTTCGACCGCGATGTAAAACTTCAAGAGATTTCAGAGCACTTTTATATCAGCCGAGAATACATCTCGAGAAAATTTAAACAAGAATTTAATGTGAATATCTCAGATTATATCGTTAAATTTCGGTTGAAGAAGGCAAAATCCTTACTAAAAAACAGTCAATTAAAAATCTACGAAATTGCCAATATAATAGGCTATCAAGACGACAAATATTTTCGAAAAGTCTTTAAAAAGGTCGAGGGTATTACCCCGAATGAATATCGTGAAGTCCATATGAAGTTAAAATGAGCAGAGCCAATGGGTTTCTGCTCATTTTTATTTTGGCAAAAGGAAAAAGTACGTCTTTTTTGTAAATTATGGAATGCCCAATTACCCAGGCTTCTTTACATTACTTTAATGATGATCATATGTTATATACATATGGACTTAACATTTTTCTAATACAATTTTCTATGTAGCACACATAGAAAAGGGAGATGAGGAAATGAGAATAACAACTTTATTTGGAGCCGGCCTTGCGTTTACTATATTATTTAGTCCGTTTCAGCAGGCCTTTGCTGCAGAAACTACGGGGGAATTGCGAAAAGTGGATACCGTTGCCCATCGCGGGGCATCTGGGTATGCACCTGAAAACACAATTGCCGCTTTTGATAAAGGGGTAGAAATGAAAGCAGACTATATCGAAATTGATGTCCAAAGAAGTAAAGACGGGAAATTGGTTATCATTCATGATACAAAGGTTGACAGAACAACCGATGGTACGGGATATGTTAAAGACTTAACATTTGACCAAATCAGAAGTCTTGATGCAGGCAGTTGGAAAGGGGAACAATTTAAAGGGGAAAAGATCCCTACCTTTGAAGAAATACTTGACCGATATCATGGGAAAATTGGTATTCTAATAGAATTAAAGTCCCCTGAACTATATCCTGGAATTGAAGAAGAGGTCGCTCAAGAATTAAAAGAACGAAATTTAGATAAACCTCAAAATGAAAAAATCATCCTTCAATCATTTAATTTCGACTCTATGAAAATAACTAATAGCCTGCTGCCGAAAGTACCGATTGGTGTCCTGACATCGAATAGAGCAGACACATCGGAACAAGCATTGAAGGAATTTGCAGTTTACGCTGATTATTTTAATCCAAGCTATGGAATTGTGACCGAAGAATTAGTCAACCTAGTTCACGCAAACGGTATGAAAATTCAATCCTGGACTGTGCGTAGCCATGAAGCAGCAGAATTTCTATTAAATATGAATGTGGATGGAATAATAACAGATTATCCTGATTTTGTGGATCCACGGAACTAAGAATAGTAAGAAAAAAGATGGTCAAAAAGTGGAAACTTTTTGACCATCTTTTTTATGATCTTAAATGAAATTACTAGTCTAAAAAAATGCTTAAACCCTAAATTGGCAACAACTATAAATGGAATATCTCGTGGTAAGTTCCAAGGGGATATGTTAAATTGAATAGATAATATTAGTCAAAACATATTGATTTAGTAATTGAATGTAAGGGTTTTCTTTTTTGTTATGGAGGGATACCATGTTTTTTTCCTTACGGAATCGCTTATTTATCATTTTTACTTGTTTATTAACGATTCCATTAATGATTTTGTCGATTATTATCCCAAGCTGGTTTACATCTATTATAGAAGACCAGACGCAGGATTTAACGATAGAAGCGATGGATCAGTACTCGCTCTATATTGACTCGATTACCACGCAGGCGGAGGATTTAGGAAAACAGGTTCTGGTAAATCAAACCACACAGCAGTGGTTAAGGTTAGAAAAAAAAGATGAAGAAATATCAAGAGAACAGAGCTTATTACAGAAGAATCAACTGAAAATGCTGCTATCCTCGATGATGGTGAACAATTCAAATGGGATGTCTATCTCCGTCGTTCTGAATAATGGGGAAGGGGCATGGGGCAATAATCCTAACTTACACAACCTAGATTGGTTTCAAGACTTTACGATCCATGAACAACGATTTGTAAAGTCACATATTGATCCTTATATGCCAGGACAAGGAAATAGTAATAGTTTTATTCTGCCCCTGGTTGATTTGAATACGGTAGTTTCCTACGGATTTATAAAGGTGAATTTCCCTTCAACCTTACTGGAAACAGCCTTAGGAAAAATCTCGATTGGAAAAAAAGGAAATGCATATTTATTGGATCAGCAGGGAGCAAATGTGTTAGAGGGGAAGATCGATACCCCAAAATGGGTATTAAAAAATAGTTTATCTAAAATAAAAAACAATCAAAAGCAAAAAGGTTTATTAGAAACGGATTATCACGGAGAAAAATACTTTGTTTTTTTTCAAAAGTTAGCCGTTGGTGATTGGATTCTAGTTAGTGAAGTCACCAAGTCTGATTTATTCTCAAAAGTGAATATTCTGCAACGCAACCTACTATTAATCAGTGCCCTCGTTTTTTTATTAACCATTGTTGCTTCTTTCGTGCTTTCATCCAAAATCGTTAGCCCGTTAGGAAAACTAGCAAAAGCAATGAAATTTATTGAACGTGGGGATTTTTCTGGTGCCAAACGCTTTTTACCAACCATAAAATCTTCTAACGATGAGGTTGGTTACGTTGTAAAGGTATTCGACCATACTGTCGATCAATTGAAGAATTTAATTGAAACAGAATATGAAGCCAACATCCGTCGAAAAGATGCAGAATACAAAGCCCTATTACTTCAAATCAATCCTCACTTTTTAAACAATACACTTGAAATCATTGGGGGATTAGCTGTTCAAGGGAAAAATAAAGAGGTCATGAATGTAAGCATCTACTTAGGCCGGATGATGAGGTATTCCTTGAATACGCAAAATGATGTGGTGAGATTGGGTGAAGAGATCAGCTATATCCGCAGTTATACGGATATTTTAAAGGTGAGATATGAGGATGCTATTACGATAGATATTGTGGAGGATCAGGAAACAAAAAATCTTCCTATGATTAAATTCATTCTCCAGCCCCTTGTTGAAAATGCTGTCAAATATAGTTTTATAGAAAAAAACACGGCTGAAATTTTTATTAAAACGAAAAAAATTAATAATCAAATATTGATAGTTCTAGAAGATAAAGGGATCGGCATGTCTGAAGAAGTGATTGCAGACTTATTGAGTGAAGAAACAAAGAATGAAACGATTAGTGTCTTAGCGAGCGAAGGAAACAGCATTGGTCTCAGGAATGTCCTTGGCCGATTAAAACTTTACTACGGTCAAAACTTTACCTATAAGATTGAATCTGAAAAGAATGTAGGCACGAGGATTACATTGTGTATAAATTTTAATCGAGGTGATATACATGATGAAGGTCATCATAACGGATGATGAAATTCAAATTCGTAAAGGCTTGCGGATGAAAGTGGATTGGGAAGAGGAAGGATTCCAAATCGCAGGAGAGGCCTCCAATGGGAAAGAAGCGCTGGAATTACTCCGTAATATGGAAATTGATTTGGTCATTACAGATATGAGAATGCCGATTATGGATGGAATTGAATTGGCTAAACAATGTCAGCAGGAATTCCCAACAGTAAAAGTAATCGTATTATCGGGGTATTCCGATTTTGAATTGGTCCGTGGTTCCATGAAGGAAGGGGTTAAAGACTATCTGTTAAAACCGGTGGCCCCTGATGAATTAGTAGAAGCCTTACAAAAAGTCCGAGAAGTAATAGAAGAAGAGAGGCGAAAACAAGTTGAAACGGCCCAGATGCGTCAGCTTGTTCTTACCCAATTGCAAGAAGTACAAGAACAATACTTGCTCTATTTAGTAAAAGAGGAATGGTTACAGCTTAATTTGGTCATTGAAAGACTCCGTCAACTTCAACTAGAGGAACTTGTCAATGAGAACGCAGTCGTACAATTTATCACCGTCGAAATTAGAGAGAGTTTTGGTAATACCAATCGATTAAAAGAGCTCTGGTTTCCTATTCAAATGTTATGCAAGGAGATCTCTAAGGAGCATGTAGGAACTTATTCCTTTTACGACCCAAGCTATGCCAATATGATTCATTTTTTACAGAGGATTGATTTAAGAAGTGTTAATAATTCGTCACGTTTAGTGGATTCCTTGCAGCGGAATGTGAAGGAATTGCTGAATTTAGAAACGGTGATCGGAATTGGCAATGTGGTCACCGGTCTAGCTAATTTTAAGACAGGTTATATTTCTAGTTTGCTTGCTTGGAGTCAAAGTCAACTAGGCTCTTATTCTCAGGTGGTTGATGAAGCGATCACAAAAGAGGAAGCATTTGAGTTTTCACCTGATTTTGAAAGAAAGTTAATCAATGCCATTGAAAATGCTAATTTCGATGCGTTTAGAGAAAATATGGAAACTTTATTGCGAGGGAACAGGAATCAATCGATTTTATCGTTTTCGTTTGCTGCCAATCGAGTGTTATTTTTGTTAGGGTCGCTGGCAAGAAAATATGATATCGAAACGAAAGATATTCAAAAGACGATTTGGAATTGCCAACAAAGTATCTGGGAGCTCAATTCTCAAAGAAAAGTGCTTGAACACCTACTGCAATTAGCACAGTTAATTATTGAGAAAGTACGTTTGGCCCGATTTTCAAATGGAAAATTAATTGTGGATAGTGTTCGGCATTATCTGGACCAGCACTATGCCAGTGAAATTTCTTTGACCCTATTATCGGAACTGTTTCATATTAATAGTGCTCATTTATCGGAAACCTTTAAAAATTATGTGGGGCTGAATTTTAGTGATTATTTGGTGAAGTTACGTATGGACAAGGCACGGCAATTTCTGAGAGATCGACAGCTTAAAATCATTGATGTAGCAAACTTAGTTGGCTTTTCAAACTCCGGCTATTTCAGTACGGTTTTTAAAAAACACGTTGGACAGACACCGGTAGAATTTCGTAATTCCTTAGATTCCTAAGTTTCAAAGAAAGAAAGGGAATGTAGATGAAAAAATGGTTCACTGTTTTTGCAATCATACTTTTGGGTATTTTAGTGTATGCTTTGTCCTTTTTTGATACATTCTCTGGCAGCCAAAAAGATAAAGTGGATAAAACGAATGCTCCAGGCAGAATCCACCTGAATTTCTGGCGCAATGGCGGGAACGTCGCAGAAAATAAAGCATTTGAAGAATTAGTTTCTTCTTTTGAAAAAGAACACCCCAATATTTCGGTGAATATGAAGTCAATTCCTTATAGTGATTATGAAATAAGGCTACGAACAGAACTTGCTGCAGGAAACCCTCCGGATATTTTGATGATTGACAGCCCTACACTGGCTCTATATGCAAATACCGGATCGCTATTATCTATTGATCCATTTATGAGAAAAGAGGGGAAGATTGATGATATTCCTGCCTCTACTTTAAAAGGACTTAGTTATAAGGGGCAGATTTACCTTGCACCGATTGTAGAGTCAAGTATTGCTTTATACTACAATAAACATTTATTGCAAGATGCCGGAATACCTCTTCCTTCAGAAGACCCCAATAAACCCTTAACATGGGATGAAGTATTAGAGATAGCAAAAAAAGTAAATAATCCTGCAAAAGGCGTGATCGGAATTGACCCGGCACAGGGATTTAATGATGGAGAATCTCCTGCTTATTTTAAAACACCGCTTCTTTGGCAGTTTGGTGCTAATATTTTAAGCCCGGATGGAACTACTGCAAGTGGATATTTAGATTCAAAAGAAGCATTAGATGCCCTTCAATTTTATCAAGATCTATATCATAAAAATGGTGTTGCCGCATTTGAATTACCCCCAGCTGTGTTTGAGTCAGGCAAACTTGCGATGACTGTGCTTGGTTCTTGGACACTGGCAGATTTGGAAAAAAATCACCCTGAATTCAAGCTGGGAGAAGATTTTGGAGTAACCCCACTGCCAAAGGAGAAGTATCAGTTTGTTCCAAATGGAGGATGGGCGCTTGGAATCACATCAAAATCAAAACACCCTAAGGAAGCATGGGAGTTTATTAAATATGTGACTGGTTATGAAGGAATGAAAAAGTATGTAACGATAACAGGTGATGTTCCTGCAAGATACTCTGTAGCAAAAGATTTCCCGGAGCTGAATGAATATCCTAAGAACATATTTTTACAGCAAACTCAAAAATTTTCAAAGAACCGTACAGTTACTCCTGCATATCCCGTGGTCAGTGATGCAATTAGGAGATTATTTGAGGATGTAGGAATAGGCGGAAAGAATGTAAAGACTGCGGCAAAAGAAGCAGTTGAAAAAATCAATACAGGTCTTAAAGAAATCAAATAAATAAGGAGCATCATTTTAAGAAAAATATGCCTCTCTATATGTAAATAACCCGTTCGGTAAAAAAATAATATTTTATGATAGCAGCTCCTCTAGTTCTGGTACTAGAGGAGATTTTTTTGATTCTCCTGAGATGTTTATTAAATCGAGAGTCTAATTGTCCTTATAAAATGGAACCGTTTTCAACTGCCGAAAATTTTAAACCTCGTTTTCCAAAGATATTAAACTCTCCCCTATTCTAAATTTGTTAAAGTTAAAACCAGATAAAGCAATAAAATCAAAGCCAATTGATAGGAGGTTAAGAGCTTGCAAGAAATAGTAAATGTCCAAAAAGAACCAGCTATACAGATCCATGCGGAAAAGAAAGCAGCATCAAAACTGAAAAACAATCTCGAATATATCAAGAAAAATTACCATCTTTATTTACTTGTTGCGCCAGCGGTTATTCTAACAATCATTTTTAAATATATACCGATGTATGGAGCGATTATTGCTTTTAAAGATTTTAGTACCATCAAAGGTATTTTAGGAAGTGATTGGGTCGGTTTTGATAATTTCACTAAATTCTTATCTTCACCGAACTTTGCAGACATCTTTATGAATACGCTTAAACTTAGTTTTTTTGGATTAATCGTAGGGTTTCCAGTCCCAATCATCCTTTCACTAATGCTGAATCAATTACGCAGAGCAGCCATTAAAAAAAATATTCAACTTGTGCTTTATGCACCAAATTTTATTTCGGTAGTTGTTATCGTTGGTATGGTATTTATTTTCTTATCACCAACAGGTCCTATCAATCAACTGGTTAGCTTTATAACAGGAAAGCCGCTTATGTTTATGTCAAATCCAGATTACTTCCGATCGATCTATATTATCTCTGGTATATGGCAGGCAGCAGGGTGGTCATCGATTATCTACGTTGCCGCTTTAGCGAATGTTGACCCTGAATTGCACAATGCAGCAACGATTGATGGAGCAAATATTCTCCAAAGAATGATCCATATTGATTTACCGACACTGAAACCATTAATGGCCGTCACCTTTATTTTGGCTGCTGGAGGGATCATGTCGATTGGATTTGAAAAAGCTTATTTAATGCAAACCTCCATGAATTTACCTTCATCTGAAATCCTGCCAACTTATGTATATAAGGTAGGTTTGCAGTCAGGTGACTATGCTTATTCAACAGCAGTTGGCCTATTTAATTCAGTCATAAACGTAATTCTATTAATTGTTGTAAATAAAATTGTCAAGAAATTAAACGAAGGAGAAGGTTTATATTAACAAAAAAGGAGTCTTGATATGAATATTAAGCACACCCGCATAGACCGAATCATATTAGGCTTTAATAATATCTTTCTATGCATCGCTGTATTAGTCGTGTTAGTTCCCTTGGTTTATGTAGTTCTAGCATCATTTATGGATCCTACCGTTCTATTAAACAAAGGGATTTCATTCAATTTTTCAGATTGGAGTTTTAAAGGATATCAGTTGATTTTATCCAATGATGCAATGGTGCGCGGCTTTATCAATTCCATTCTTTACTCGGTAGGATTTGCCGTTATCACTGTTGTCGTCTGTATTTTCGCTGCCTATCCGTTATCGGTAAATGGTTTTGTCGGGAAAAATTTCTTCATGACATTATTTATTATAACGATGTTCTTTGGCGGTGGGCTTATCCCAACTTACCTAGTAGTGAAAGACCTAGGAATGTTAAACACCCCTTGGGCAATTTTAATACCGGGAGCAGTGAATGTATGGAATATTATCCTGGCAAGGACTTATTTTAAAAGCATTCCATACGAATTGCATGAAGCAGCAAAGGTTGATGGAGCCTCAGATCTATTAATCTTCTTTAAAATCGTACTGCCGCTCTCGAAACCAATCATCTTCGTTTTAGCGATGTATGCATTTGTTGGTCAATGGAACTCCTATTTTGATGCGATGATTTATCTCGAAGATCCAAAATTGCACCCATTACAATTAGTTTTAAGATCGATATTGATTCAAAACCAGGCTGGTCCTGGAATGATTAGTGATCAGCAGGCAATGGCTGAACTTAAAAAGCTCTCTGAAATGATTAAATACTCATCGATTGTCATTTCCAGTCTGCCGCTAATGGTCATGTATCCATTCTTCCAAAAGTACTTCGAAAAAGGTGTCATGGCAGGTTCATTGAAATAATGAGCCGCTAGTATAGAAACATGTAAATGCGTATAACAACACTTAGGAGGCTATTTAATGAAAAATGTAAAAAGAGTACTAGCTGTATCACTTGCATCAGTATTACTAGTTTCAGGCTGCAGTAACGCTAGCAAAAGTGAAACAGCATCATCAAAAGAATATAAATTAAAGAATGTATCATTTCCTTTAAAGGAAAAAGTGACATTGAATTTTATGACACAAAGCTCGCCATTAGCTCCAGCTGATCCTAATAAAAAATTAATTTATAAGCGTTTGGAAGATCAGACGGGTGTTCATATTAAGTGGAAAAACTATACCTCTGATGCTTTTATTGAAAAAAGAAACCTGGCAATGGCTAGCGGCGATTTGCCAGATGCCATCCTGGATGCCGGTTTTAATGACCATGATCTATTGAAACTAGCAAAAGATGGGGCGATTATTCCAGTTGAAGATTTAATTGAGAAGAACATGCCTAACTTACAAAAGGTTCTAGAGGCTGCCCCTGAATATAAAGCAATGATGACGGCACCTGATGGACATATCTATTCCTTCCCATGGATTGAGGAGTTAGGTTCAGGAAAAGAAAGTATTCACTCGGTTGATGATTTCCCATGGATCAATGTGGAATGGTTAAACAAACTAGGTTTAAAAATGCCGACAACAACCGAAGAATTAAAGCAAGTATTGATTGCTTTTAAAACAAAAGATCCAAATGGCAACGGCAAAGCGGATGAAATCCCAATGTCGTTTATCGGGAAGCAAGCAGGCGGGGAAGACCTGGCATTCTTATTTGGCTCATTTGGTCTAGGAGAAAACTGGGATCATACGGTTGTAAGCAATGATGGTAAAGTTACGTTTACAGCATCAGATGAAGGATATAAAGAGGGTATTAAATTTCTCAATGAGTTATATAAAGAAGGTCTAATCGATGTGGAAGCATTTGAACAAGATTGGAACACCTATTTATCTAAAGGTAAAGATAATCGTTATGGTTTATATTTCACTTGGGATAAAGCAAATATTACTGGTATGAATGACAAATATGACCTAATGAAGCCGCTAGCTGGTCCAGATGGCAAAGTGAATGTAGCCAGAACGAATGGAATGGGATTTGATAGAGGCAGAATGGTTATCACAAGTTCGGATAAGAACATTGAACTGACTGCAAAATGGATTGATCAATTATATGAACCAAAACAATCTGTTCAAGATAACTGGGGTACGTATGGTGATAAAACTCAACAAAATATTTTTGAATTAGATGAAGCAGCAGGAATGTTAAAACATTTACCTTTATCAGGTACAGCACCAGTGGAATTAAGACAAAAAACAAATATCGGCGGACCATTAGCGATTTTAGATGAGTATTATGGAAAAGTTACAACAAAGCCAGATGATGCTGCATGGAGATTAGGATTAATGAAGGATGTTATGACTCCTCATATGACTGCAGAAAATATTTATCCAAGAGTATTCTTCTCATTAGAAGATAGCGACAAGCTGACTACCATTGAAACAGATATGTTTGCTTATGTGATGAGAAAACGTGCGGAATGGATTCAAAATGGAAAAGTGGAAAAAGAGTGGGATGGATATTTGAAAGAATTAGACCATTTAGGTTTACAAGATTGGTTAAAAATTAAGCAAGAAGGATACGATAGAGCCACAAAATAATTGAATTTAATAAATGGAATTGGGCTGTACAGTGCAAGCAATCGTACAGCCTAATTCCACTTTAATAGTTTGATAGTAATTTTGTGAAAGCCACATTTGCCGGAAAGTCAGAGAAATCGGCCCTGCATAAGGTCAATGAAAGACAAATTTATTAGAAAAAATAAAAAGGAGCGACAAATAATGAAACAACTATATAAAGAAAAGCATCGCCCGCAATTTCATTTCTCACCAGAAGAAAAATGGATGAACGACCCAAACGGAATGGTCTTTTTTAATGATGAATATCACCTTTTTTACCAGTACCATCCCTTTGGTACAACTTGGGGACCGATGCACTGGGGCCATGCGGTTAGTAAAGATTTAATTCATTGGGAACAGCTTCCGATTGGGCTGTATCCAGATGAGCATGGAGCGATTTTTTCTGGTAGTGCCGTAGTGGATTGGAATAACACATCAGGTTTTTTTCAGGATGGACCTGGGTTAGTGGCCATTTATACTAGTGCTGATAACTATCCAGATTCCGACAGACCACGCCAGCGCCAAAGTCTTGCTTATAGCAATGATAACGGAAGAACGTGGATTAAATACGAGGGAAATCCAGTCCTCTCTGATGTCAATATAACCGATTATCGCGATCCCAAGGTTTTTTGGCATGATAAGACGAATAAATGGGTGATGGTATTAGCTACTGAACAATCCGTTACCATTTATACATCGGCTAACCTAAAAGATTGGGAGTTTGCTAGTGAATTTGGAAATAAAGCTGGGTCACATGACGGCGTTTGGGAATGCCCTGACCTGTTTCAATTGCCAGTAGATGGTGATGAAAACATCCAAAAATGGGTCATGTTTGTCAGCATTGGTGATAATCATGATTTCAAAGAAGGTTCAAGAACACAATATTTTATAGGTGATTTTGACGGAACAACCTTTGTAAATGAAAATACTGATGAAACCATTCTTTGGATGGATCATGGCAGGGACAATTATGCAGGCGTAAGCTGGTCTGATATCCCATCTAAAGATGGAAGAAGAATTTATATTGGATGGATGAGTAATTGGCGGTACGCGAATCAAGTACCAACTGAAGAATGGCGAAGCGCAATGACCTTGCCAAGAGAATTATCGTTAGAAACTAGTGAGGCTGGAGTTCGCTTGGTCCAAAAAGTGGTATCGGAAATCGATTCCATTCGAAAAGGTTCAGAAGTTTACCAGGATTTAACGATTCAATCAAGTCATCCAACTTTTAAAATGCTAAGTCCATTAATGGAAATAAATATGGAATTTGAAAAACAAACTTCAACTTCCTTTGGTATCGTTTTACAAAGTTCTGAAGATGAAAAGACAGTGATTCGTTATGATGTGGAAATCGAAAGGTTATATGTTGACCGTACTGAAGCTGGTGTTAATAGTTTTTCAGAATCATTCGCAGCTGTCCAAGAAGCTGCTCTGAAGATGGAAGATGACAGAATCAAGCTGCAAATCTTTACTGATGCTTCTTCCATAGAGGTAATTGCAAATGATGGTAAGGCAGTATTTACTAGCTTAATCTTTCCAAACCAGCCTTATGAGAAAGTTATTCTGTTTTCAAATGACGGAAAGACCGGGGTTTCTTCACTAAAACTAACGGAACTGGCTTCCATTTGGGGTAAGTAATTTAATTTTTCGGCAGAGCTCTAATCCAAGATTGGAGCTTTGTTTTTGCAGGGATATAGTTTTTAAACGACACAATGAAAAGGACGGTTAAATTCAATGAATACGAAATCATCAGTCATTTGTATCGGAGAATTGTTAATCGATTTTTTCTGTACCGATGTGGATATAGATTTAATCGAAGGTCAAAAGTTTGAAAAACAGGCTGGGGGAGCCCCTGCGAATGTGTGTGCAGCGATTGTGAAACTGGGGGGCAATGCCTTATTCAGTGGAAAAGTTGGCAATGATCCGTTTGGGCATTTTTTAAAAAATACATTAGATGAAGTGAATGTTGATACCTCCATGCTTGTGCTCGATGATGAGCATCCAACAACATTAGCATTTGTTTCGTTAAAAATAAATGGGGAAAGGGATTTTGTTTTTAACCGTGGCGCAGATGCTTTCTTAACGGAGAACGATCTGGATAAAGAAAGAATAATGGAATCTAGTATTCTACATTTTGGCTCAGCGACTGCTTTATTGGATGATCCATTTCAAACCACTTATTTAAATTTAATGCAGGATGCTAAAAATAAGGGAAAATTTATCTCATTTGACCCTAACTTTAGACATGACCTTTGGAAAGGAAGAAGAGAACAATTTGTAAAGTTGGTAAGAAAGGGAATCGCGATCGCTGATTTTGTCAAAGTCAGTGATGATGAATTAAAGATTATCTCAGGAGTAGATAATTTAACAGAAGGAATCGCTGCCCTTCATCAAATAGGGGCAAAAGCAGTAGCCGTTACGTTAGGGAAAGAAGGGACATTGATTTCAAATGACCATCACATCGAAACCATCCCTAGTATTGTAGTTGATGCAATCGATTCTACCGGTGCCGGGGATGCTTTCGTTGGAGCAACGCTTTACCAGCTAGCGAAAGCAGAAGAGCCGAAAAGTGCTTTAGAAGACTTCGCACACCTAAAACAAATCATTTCATTTAGTAATAAAGTGGGAGCGATGGTCTGCACGAAAGTAGGGGCCATTTCTGCCCTGCCTACCCAAGTGGAAATAAACAGTTTTAAAGATACACTGATTAAAAGTCTTTAAGTCAGGCCCATTTAATAAGTTTAAGGGAGAGTGTCTAATGAAACTAGGTTTTATTGGTTGTGGTGTTATTGCGATGGCACATGTTGAAGGGTTGAAAGAGTTAAAAAGAAACGGGATCGAAACATTTGAATTGTCAGCGGTTTGTGATATTCAGCAGGAAAGGGCTGAGCAGTTTGCCTCAGAGGTGGAAAAGCGGTTAGGCAACCGTCCTGCAGTCTATACGGAATATCGTTTGATGTTGGAAAAAGAACAATTAGATGCCGTATCCATCCTGATCAATCATGATTTGCATCATATAGTAGCAGAAGATTGCTTTGCAGCAGGGCTTCATGTACAAATGCAAAAGCCGCTTTCCATTTCCCCGTCTTTCGGCCGGAAAATGATCGCTGATGCAAAAAAGTATAATAGAGTCTTAACATTATCCGAACCCAGCGTATTAGGGGCAGAAAATGTTGCAATTGCTGAGGCAGTAAAAGAAGGTCTGATTGGTCGCGTATCTTTCATAATTGATTATGCAACTGTTACATTGAATCGCGGATTTTTCGCCAGTACGCCATGGCGTCATATGAAAGGTCAAGCAGGGGCGGGCTGGATCAATGATCATGGAGTTCATAGAACTCACTTTTTTACTGAGATTAATGGTTCGATTGATGAAGTTTTTGCCTATACGGAAATTTTTGAAAAAGAATTAAGTAATGGGAATGTAACGATCAAACCTACGGGAGAAGACACGGCCGTTACAGTCTTCAAGTTTACAAATGGAGGACTCGGTCATTGGATGTGTGCTACATCAGCCCATGGTGAAGGGACCGGAGGTGTGTGGATTTATGGAAGTAAGGGATGCCTTCGCCCCGGGCTTCATGCAACTCTTGAAGATGGGAAAAAAATTCTGATTCCGGAATTGATTGAGCGGTTTGCCCCGAATATCGTTGAACATCCATTCGCTCATTCCTATGTAGAATTATGGGAAGCCATTGCTGAAAATAAAACACCTATTTCGAGTGCGATGAGAGGCCTGGAAGCATTAGGAGTTGTATTTGCTGCTCTTGAATCTGCAACAATCGGCCAGCCTGTTAAAGTTCAAGACATACTAAATGGGAAAAAACATGCCTATGAAGATACCGTTCTGGATGAGATGAAATCAATCTGAACACCGGAACTTAAAGGATTGAGATAAAAGAAATAGGTTAGTAAATTAGGTACAGCCCTTTCTTAATTAAAGGAGGGCTTTTCACTTTAGTTTTATGAACTATAGGAAGGAGAAGTAGATACATGCATAGTTTACGTTGGGTATGGGGGTATATGCGGAATTACCGAGTTAAATTATTCTTTGGTCTTTCTCTCGTTCTAGTTGTTTCGTTACTAAATATGTTTAATCCCTATATTGCAGGTAAAATCATCGATAAGGTCATTTATGGACATCAGAATGATTTATTATGGCCCTTTTTGGAAGTCATGATTGGAGTGACTCTGGTCAAAACCGTCATTCGTTATAGGTATCAATTAATGTTTGAGCGGATTTCGCAAAATGTAATATTTACGATAAGGGAAGAGTTGTATACTCGTCTTCATCAATTGGATTTTAGTTTTTATGATCGAACCAAAACAGGAGATGTCATGGCCCGGATGACTGGCGATTTGGAAGCAGTCAGGCATTTTACTGCGTGGGCTATTTATATTATTTTTGAAAATGTTACCATTTTACTGTTTGCCATTGGGTTTATGTTCTATATTCATCCTCCTTTAGCTTTGGCTATGCTTGCCGTAACACCGATTATTGGTTTCCTTGCATTTCGTTTAACGTCTACTGTTAAGCCCACTTTTTCTGCGATTCGGGAACAGTTTGCCCGGCTTAATTCAGTGGTGCAGGAAAATATCAGCGGCAATCGCGTGGTTAAAGCCTTTGCGAAGGAAGACTATGAAATCGAAAAATTTTCTGTAGAAAATGCTGCTTTCAAAGAAAAGAATCTTCACTCGGCAAGAGTATGGGAGAAGTACTTGCCCGTACTGGACTCTCTTGCAGGGGTATTAACGGTGGTTATGATCGTAGTTGGCGGGATTATGGTAATCAATGATTCTATTTCTCTTGGAGAATTAGTCACGTTTAATTCCTTGATATGGGCGCTAAATAATCCGATGCGTATGGCCGGCTGGTTGATAAATGATGTCCAGCGGTTTATTGCTTCTGCTGAAAAAGTGGAAGAATTGTTAAATGAAGAACCGAAAATCACCAATGCTGTCAATAAAAAGAACGTGGAAAACTTCAAAGGGATCGTTGATTTCAAACAAGTCTCCTTTAGTTATGGTGAAGAGTCGGTGTTGAAGGATATTACCTTTAAAGTCATGCCGGGTCAAACGATTGGGATTATTGGGCCGACTGGTGCCGGAAAATCAACATTAGTGAATCTACTGAGCAGATTCTATGATACGGACAGTGGAGAAGTAAGCGTGGACGGAATCGATGTGAAGGAATGGGAAATCCACAAATTACGGGAAAGGATGGCCATGGTAATGCAGGATATTTTTCTTTTTTCAGATACGATTGAGGGTAATATCGCTTATGGCAATCCTCAAGCGTCTATTGAATCCGTTCAGGCTGCTGCTAAAATGGCAGAGGCGCACGATTTTATTACCGAGCTGCCTGATGGTTACGATACGATTGTTGGTGAACGGGGGGTAGGTCTTTCCGGGGGACAAAGGCAGCGGATTGCTTTAGCTCGGGCAATTCTGAAAGATCCATCGATTCTCATCCTTGATGATACAACCTCAAGTGTTGATATGGAAACCGAACTTCGTATTCAAAAAACGTTGAAGTCTATCCATCAGGATAAAACCTGTTTCATTATTGCCCATCGGATTACATCTGTTAAAGAGGCGGATTTGATTCTTGTTATGGATAATGGAAGGATTATTGAAAGAGGGAAGCATGAAGAACTGCTTAAGAAAAAGGGCTACTACGCTAACGTGTTTAAAAATCAATATGGGAATTTTGAAGAACTGCACCATGGTAAGGAAGTGATCTATATCAATGGCACGAAATAAATTTGATGTCGATGAGGAGTTAGAGTCACCATTTAGTCTAATTCAATTTAAACGGTTGTTAAATTATATAAAGCCTCACCAAAAAAAGATCCTTTTTACCGTTTTCATGATGCTGATCGCCAGCGGTGCGAATTTAATAGGGCCGTATTTGATTAAACAAGCCATTGACGTGAAAATCCCAAACAAAGACGTTGGGGGCTTATTCATTCTTGTGGGTATTTACGTAATCGCTCTGTTGATTAGCGGGATCTGTATGAAATATCGGATTCGAATCATGACTGAGACTGGACAGAGTATCATCCAAAATATTAGGAAAGATTTATTTACTCATTTGCAAAAACTATCATTCTCTTTTTACGATAGCAAGCCGCATGGAAAAATTTTAGTGAGAGTTGTAAACTATGTTAATTCTTTAAGTGATTTGCTTTCAAATGGAATCATTAATTTGATCACCGATCTTTTTAGTCTGTTTGTCATTCTCGGTTTTATGCTATCGATTGATGTAAAACTTACGCTGTATGCCATGGCTGGTTTTCCAGTATTGGCCGCAGTGATATTTTTTATAAAAAATGCCCAGCGGAAAGCCTGGCAAACTTTAAGTAACAAGCAATCCAATATGAATGCATATATTCATGAAAGTATTAATGGAATTAAGGTTACTCAAGCCTTTTCTAGAGAGGAAGAAAATAAACGTATTTTTGGTGAAGTGGCTGAGAGTTATCGAGGCTCATGGATGAAGGCAGTGAAAATACAATTTCTGCTATGGCCTTCGATTGAAAATATCTCCGTTTTAACAGTCTCTCTCATCTATGTTATCGGAATTTCTATGATTGGTCATGGGGTCACTGTTGGGGCATTAGTTGCTTTCGTTGGGTATATATGGATGTTTTGGATGCCTTTGGCTAATATTGGGAATTTTTATAATGCTATCATAAATGCCATGGCATATTTGGAACGAATTTTTGAAATGATGGATGAAAAGCCTAGTGTAATGGGTAATCCGGATGCTGTTGAACTTCCAACCATCAAAGGAAAGGTTGAGTTTAAGAATGTCGTATTCGGGTATGAAGGAGATTCCAAAATCCTCGACAACATTCATTTTATGGTAAACCCGGGTGAAACGATCGCTCTCGTAGGTGCAACCGGTTCTGGGAAAACAACGATCGTAAGCTTGATTAGTCGTTTTTATGATATTAACAGCGGGAAAATTGAAATTGACGGGATTGATATTAAGACGGTAACAATCCCATCCCTTCGGAAGCAAATGGGAGTCATGCTCCAAGACCCGTTTATTTTTTCGGGAACGATTATGGATAATATCCGCTATGGCCGGCTGGATGCGACAGATGAAGAAGTGTTAGAGGCTGCAAAAGCGGTGCAGGCTCATAAGTTTATCAGCCGTTTGAAGGATGGATATCAAACCGAAGTAAATGAGAGAGGCACAAGTCTTTCTACTGGACAGAGGCAGCTGATCTCTTTTGCCAGGGCACTATTGGCCGATCCGAAAATATTAATCCTCGATGAAGCGACTTCATCGATCGATACGGAAACGGAGCTGGCCTTGCAAAAAGGGCTGGAGACGTTACTGAAAGGCAGAACATCCTTTATTATCGCCCACCGGCTTTCGACGATTCAAAACGCAACCCGTATTCTTTTCATTGAAAAAGGTAGAATCATAGAGGAGGGATCCCATGACGAATTAATTATGCGTAAGGGGTATTACTGGAAGCTATACCATTCACAGCGCGGTAATGAGAGTTGTGTCAGTTCATAAAGGTAAAAGGACAAAATTAGTTAACTTAAAGAATAAAACCAATTTTTATTGACAATATATTCATGATCTTTAAATCGACGATATAATTGATATATTAGCTTACTAAAAATTTAGACACTTGTTATAAATTCCGACTAAATATATTTTATTAAGGACTAGGGGGATTCATATGGGTAATTTCAAAATGGTTTGTTTGGATATTGATGGAACATTGCTGGATTCCAGGCATGAGATTTCTGACAAAACGAAACAAGTCATTCAGAATGTTGCAAATCAAAAATATATTCCAGTCATCTTAGTTTCTGCAAGAATGCCAAAAGGTATGTCGTTCTTACAGAAAGAGCTAAATATTGTTCAGCCGATTATTTGTTACAGCGGTGCTCTTATTTGGAATCATGGTGATCTGCTATTGGACATTACGATACCAGTTTCAGATGTAAAGAAGGTGTATACTATTGTCAAAAACTTAGGCATCCATATCAGTTTATACAAGGATGATGAATGGTATATAGAAGAAATGGATGAATGGGCAAAACAAGAGAGTGAAATAACCAGTATTAATCCTGCTATTTCCGATTTTAGTAACCTATTTACGATGTGGGAGCAAGGAAATACTGGACCTAATAAAATTTTATGTATGGCCGAATCCCATAAGATACATCAATTGGATGTAAAAATAAATGATTATCTCTCTAGCTATTTAAATATATACCCTTCAAAACCAACCTACTTAGAAATAATGCCCAAACATACAACCAAAACTTCTGCCATTGAATTTTTATGCAAAGAGTTTGATATCCTAAAAAACGAGATTATCGCAATAGGCGACAACTATAACGATATGAATATGATTGAATTTGCGGGACTTGGAATTGCCATGGGAAATGCACCGGAACAAGTGAAACAAATTGCTAATGATATCACATTTTCCAATGATGAGGACGGTGTAGCAGAGGCATTAAAAAAATACATTCTATCTTAAAAAATCAGAAAAATTAATTTGTTTTAAAAAAAACGTTGAAACGTTTCCAAGATGGTGATATCATAGGTTCATGGAAACGTTGAAACGTTTCCAAAATAGAGATAACATAAGTTTATGAAATCGCTTTAATATTGGAGGTAGTTGTAGTGCCAAGTTTAAAAGATGTTGCAGACCTGGCAGGAGTTGGAGTTGGCACTGTTTCACGAGTCATTAACAATCATCCGAATGTAAGGAACGAAACCCGGGAGAAAGTGAATGCAGCGATTAAACAATTAAATTATATTCCAAACGAAGTGGCAAGAAATTTTAAAATGCAAAAATCAACAATGGTTGCGCTGTTGCTTCCGAGTGTATGGCATCCATTTTTCTCAGAACTCGCCTATTATATCGAAGATGAGCTTGACCGAGAAGGGTATAAATTGATGCTTTGCAATAGTGGGGGCAGACCCGACAAAGAGCTTTATTATTTAGATATGCTCAATCAGAATAAAGTAGCAGGCATTATTGGAATCACTTACAATGACATCGAAGATAGTGTGAGTACTGATATTCCGATTATCAGCATTGACCGCCATTTTGGAAAAAAAATCACATGCGTAACCTCGGATAACTATAATGGCGGCCGCATTGCCGTAAGAGAGCTTGTGAATGCGGGAACTAAAAAAGCCGCATATCTTGCAACCTATAGTGATGTTTATAGTGAGGTTGAACTTCGGAAAAAAGGATTCATCGATGAAGCAGAGGCTCAAGGTATCGAATATATCATCTACGAGGAGCTTGATGCTGTGTTTAATGATGAAAAATACTTCGAAAATTTCTTTAAAATAAAAGAACATCAGGATGTGGACGGGGTATTTGCTAATACCGATCTGCTTGCCGCCAAATATATCGATAAAGCTAAACAATATGGCTTGCGGACTCCAGAGGATGTAAAAGTAATCGGATATGATGGAATTCAGGATAATAAGCTGTTTCATCCAATTCTATCAACGATCCGGCAGCCGGTTGAGGAAATGGCAAGAATGTCTGTTCAACTTCTCTTAAAAAAAATTGAAGGTGAAACATTGGAGCAACAGATTTACAGACTGCCTGTTATGTATAGAGAAGGGGAAACGACTTAGCTGTGTCCAATTTTTTAGCTCATCATTGGAAACGTTTTATTGATTCTCAATGATGTAAGATTGAGAGAAACGGCTCAGTTAAGTCCCGTTTTTTATTCTTGATTGGAAACGTTTCAATAAAAACAATTGAGTAAAAGATTTTACCAAATCCTTTATCAAGTAAAAACTACTTAACAAAATTATTTTTTTAACTTCAATTGGAAACGTTTCAATTAATATAACTAAATTGAAAGTGAGGCAAGAATATGGAAGTGGTAAGGAAGGCAAATCCGATCATCGATTCACCCATCCAAGTAAGAAACGCATCAAAACTAAAAAAAATCTTGAGTAATTATCAGCTCTATTTGTTTCTTTTACCCGCTTTAGTCTATTTTATTGTTTTCCATTATGTCCCGATGTATGGAATATTAATTGCTTTTAAAGATTTTGTTGCAACAAAAGGAATTATGGGAAGTCCGTGGGTTGGATTTAAACATTTTGAGCGATTTTTCGATTCCTATCAATTTTGGAGCCTGATTAAAAATACTCTTGGTCTTAGCGTTATACAACTTATCGTTGGTTTTCCGCTTCCAATTTTTCTAGCACTCATGATGAACCAAATTAGAAGTGATAAGTACAAACGGTTTATTCAAACAGTTGTTTATGCGCCGCATTTTATATCAGTAGTTGTTTTAGCGGGTATGATTTATGTCTTCTTTTCAAACAATGGGCTTATTAATAACTTAATCCTGATTTTTGGCGGCGATCCGATTTCGTTTATGGCAAAACCTGATTGGTTTAAACCATTATATATTGCCTCAGGCGTTTGGCAAGAAACCGGATGGGCTGCGATTATATATCTAGCAGCGCTTGCAGGAGTCAGCCCTGAACTGCATGAGGCTGCGGTAATGGATGGAGCAAATAAGTGGCAGCGGATCTTTCATGTGGATATTCCGGCGATTATGCCAACGGCTGTTATTCTATTAATCCTAAATGTTGGTAACATTATGAATCTTGGTTTTGAAAAGGCTTACCTGTTACAAACACCAATGAACCAGCCGGCAGCAGAGATTATCCCAACCTATGTTTATAAGATGGGGTTACAGCAGGCGCAATATAGTTTTGCTGCGGCAGTAGGATTGTTTAATTCAGTGATTAACTTAGTTTTATTAGTCTTAGTAAATAAGTTTGCGAAAAAATTATCCGGAACAGGATTATGGTAAAAGGAGGTGCATCATAAATGAGTATATTAGCTTTAAAGAATAAGAGAATGACAAGAAAATCGAAGGAAGATAAGGTCTTTGATATTATTAACTTTTTTCTGGTCGCGATCATTTTACTATTGATAGTCTATCCATTGTACTTTATTGTAATTGCCTCTATCAGTGACCCAAACATGATTTACGAAGGAAAGGTATGGCTATTGCCGAAAGAGCTGACCCTTGAAGGGTATCAGCGAATCTTTGGAGACAGCAAGATTTGGCTGGGCTATAAGAACTCCATCATCTATACGTTGGTTGGTACGATTGTAAACGTTTCTTTTACCTTAATGGCTGCCTATGCATTATCAAGAAAAGATTTATATGGAAGAAATGTGATTATGTTTTTATTCCTCATGACAATGTTTTTCTCAGGCGGATTAATTCCTACATACCTGGTTGTTAAGAATCTTGGTTTGCTTAACACTATGTGGGCGCTAATCCTTCCAAAAGCTGTTGCGGTATGGAACGTCATTGTGGCCAAAACGTTTTTTGAGTCCTCTATTCCTAATGAGTTATTAGAAGCAGCACGAATAGATGGATGCTCGGATGTGAAATTTTTCTGGAAGATTGTCCTTCCTTTATCAAAACCGATTGTGGCTGTTATGGTCCTATTTTATGCAGTGGGGCACTGGAACTCCTATTTTGATGCGTTAATCTATTTGAATAATGAAAACTTATATCCATTGCAATTAATTTTACGAAATATCTTAATTCAAAATCAGGCCTCGACGATGATGATCAGTGATTTGGACTCCTTAGCAGCAAAACAAAGAGTGTCTGAGCTAATTAAGTACGGTGTGATTATTGTAGCTTCCATCCCGCTTTTAATCGTCTATCCATTTGTCCAGAAGTACTTTGTAAAAGGTGTTATGATTGGCGGAATTAAAGGTTAATAGTAATGATCTGCATTAAGGGGGTGATGGTAGACGTAATTGATTGTTTACCATCCAATTAATATCCTAGAGGGGGAAAAACAAATGATTCGATCAATCAGGAAAAATGTCCAGAAAAACAAGAAAAAGAGCATGGCAATGGCGTTGGTGTTAGGATTAAGTGCTTCATTAGCATTAACTGGCTGCACAAACAACGATTCAGCTAGTTCCGATAAAAAAGCAGATGCTGCCTTTCATAAAACAGGTTTACCGATTGTCGACCAACAAGTAACGCTAAACATTGTTTCACCAAAGGCAGCTCTCGCACCCGACTATTCCAAAATGGTGATTTTTGACCGACTTCAAAAAGCAACAAACGTTCAAATTAAATGGAATAATATCCCTGGAGATGGATATCAAGAAAAGAAAAATTTAATGCTGGCAAGCGGCGACCTGCCAGATGCGTTTTATTCGTCAGGCTTTTCTGATCATGATCTCGCTCAATATGGTCAGAACGGCACGATTATCCCATTAGAGGATTTAATAGACAAATATGCACCAAATTTAAAGAAACTATTTGAAGAGAGACCAGAGTTGAAAAAGGTTGTAACCGCACCAGATGGACATATTTATTCCCTTCCGCGTGCTGAGGAAATGGATCTAATCGGAATGCCAAATATTATGTTCATTAATAAAGTTTGGTTAGACAAACTTGGCTTGCAAATGCCGACAACATTAGAGGAATACCATGATGTGTTAAAAGCATTTAAAGAAAAGGATCCGAACGGAAACGGTAAGAAAGATGAAATTGGGCTGACTTTCTGGTATAACGGCTGGTGCGGGAATGAAGGAGATTTAATTGGATTATTCGGGCTGCCGGATGCTCCATTTGAAGCCGATCACCGCATCGTCAGAGATGGAAAAGTTATTTATGCAGCGGTTCAGCCGGAATTTAAGGAAGCCATTAAGTATTATAACGGCTGGGTAAAAGAAGGTTTAATTGACCCTGAGGTTGTCACCCAAAAGACAGAGCAGCTTTTTGCAAAAGGGAAAACGGAGAATCCAACACTTGGCTCTTTCATTTGGTGGGAAAATACGGAAGTAGTTGGACCAGATCGAGTGAAAGATTACGTGGTATTACCTCCATTAAAAGGGAAAGATGGCAAAGTTGTCATTGGGCGTTCAAACTATTCTGAGTATGGAAGAGATGCCTTTGTGATTACCTCAGCAAACAAGAACCCTGAGATTACGATGCGCTGGGTTGACCAATTATATGAGCCAAAAATGTCAGCACAA
Source organism: Bacillus sp. MM2020_1 (assembly GCA_011250595.1). Lineage (GTDB taxonomy): Bacteria > Bacillota > Bacilli > Bacillales > Cytobacillaceae > Neobacillus. Next base: position 32,908 of record JAANMP010000017.1, read on the forward strand.
ATTAACTGGGGCCCAATTGGTGAAATTTACGAGGAAGATGCGAATGGTATGTTAGTGAATAAAGAGCTTCCAGCAGGCGTAGCAATGGGTGAATTACGTCAAAAGGTTGCTCCGGGCGGTCCGTTTGTAGTGTTAAAGGAGCACTTTGGCAAAGTGGTAGATATGGAGCCAAGGGCGAAAGAAAGATTACAAATTCTTGACCAGTATTATAAACCGCATATGGTACAAGAAAACTATCCAGCGATCTTCTTTAGCCCTGAAGAACTTGAAGTGATTAATACGATTGAGCCGGAAATTAAGGCGTTTGTGAAGCAAAAAGAAGCGCAATGGTTGGTCGAGGGCGGAATTGAAAAAGAATGGGATGCTTATGTAAAGCAATTAAATGATATGGGTCTTGATAAATTAATGAAAGTTTACCAAAAAGGATTAGACCGCTATAACAAGCAATAATCCTAAATATAAGCCAGACATCCTTTCCCGTCTGGCTTTTCTTTTAAAAATAAAAAATAGGATGATGTACATGTTTGATGTCACAGCTTTAGGAGAAGTTTTAATTGATTTTACACCCTCCGGTTATTCGGAAAAGGGGAATGGTTTATTTGAAACCAACCCTGGCGGAGCGCCGGCCAATGTCCTTGTGGCACTCTCCAGATTAAACAAGAAAACGGCGTTTATTGGGAAAGTGGGCCAAGATCAATTTGGCCATATCCTTAAGGGTGTAATGGAAGACCAAAAGATTGATACAAGCAATCTTTTATTCTCGGAAACTGTCAATACAACACTGGCTTTTGTAAATTTGGATGAAACAGGGGACCGTTCCTTTAGTTTTTATCGTAATCCGGGAGCAGATATCATGCTGGAGAAAAATGAAATAAAGGAAGAAACTATCAAACAATCCCAGATCTTTCATTTCGGCTCCTTATCGTTAACAAATGAGCCTGCAGCCACAGCCACTTTTACCGCACTGCAAATTGCAAAAAAACATAAAGTATTAATTTCCTATGATCCTAATTTGCGTGTTCCTTTATGGGAATCTCTTGAAGAAGCAAAGCGGCAGATTTTGAAGGGATTTGAATATGCGGACATCGTGAAAATTTCAGAGGAAGAATTAGAATTTTTAACAGGTTATCGTGATGTGATAAAAGGTACGGAGGTTTTACAGGAACAGTTTGGTACAGCGGTTATTTTTGTAACTTTAGGTCCGGAAGGCTGTTTTTACCGAAGCAAAACGGTATATGGCAGTAAAGAAGGGTACCAAGTAAATGTTGTTGATACAACGGGAGCCGGGGATGCTTTTGTTGGTGGGATATTGTACCAAATCCTTGAAATGAATAAACCATTAGATCGTTTACATGCAGCAGATTTTGAGAAAATGGTCACTTTTGCTAATGCAGTAGGTGCCCTAACGACAGAAGGAAAAGGTGGAATTCCTAGTATTCCAACAAAGGATCAGGTTGAGGAATTTTTAAAAAGAATTCCTGTGAAAGGAAGAATGTAAATGAATAACGTTCTAGAAACACAACAGTATTATACAGAAAAATATCGTCCGCAGTTTCACTTCTCTCCGGAAAGAAACTGGATGAATGACCCGAATGGGATGGTGTATTATAACGGAGAATATCATTTGTTTTATCAATATCATCCGAATGGAACCACATGGGGCCCGATGCATTGGGGACATGCGGTAAGCAGCGATCTTGTTCACTGGGAACACCTCCCGATTGGTTTGGCTCCCGATGAGCATGGAACGATTTTTTCGGGGAGTGCAGTCGTGGATTGGAATGACACAAGCGGTTTCTTTGGAGGGGAATCAGGGTTAGTGGCGATTTTTACTCATGCTGATACATACCCTGATTCGGACCGTCCACGACAAAGGCAGAGTCTTGCCTATAGCAAGGATAATGGGCGGACATGGGTAAAATATGAGGAAAACCCTGTTCTCCAAGAAGAAAGTATCACAGATTTTCGTGATCCAAAAGTGTTCTGGCATCGTGAAACCAATCAATGGGTCATGGTTTTAGCTGCAGGCCAAACGATTAGAATCTATACTTCCCAAAATTTAACTTCATGGGAGTTTGCCAGTGAATTTGGAGAAGGACATGGCTCACATCAGGGGGTCTGGGAGTGTCCTGACCTTTTTGAATTACCTGTTGATGGGGATTCCAATCAGAAAAAATGGGTGCTATTTGTCAGCATTGGCAACGACCCAAAATATAAAGAAGGATCCAGAACGCAATATTTTATTGGAGATTTTGATGGTAAAACATTTTTCAATCATCACGAACCAGAAACGACTCTTTGGATTGAACATGGCCGCGATAATTATGCAGGAGTCAGCTGGTCTGATGTTCCGGCCGCAGACGGAAGAAGGATCTATATTGGCTGGATGAGTAACTGGAGTTATGCCAATATTACGCCTACAAAAGAATGGCGAAGTGCAACGACGATTCCGAGAGTACTTGGATTAAAGAAAACTGAAGAAGGAATTCGTGTCGGACAAAACCCGATTCATGAATTACAAAGGCTTCGTCATGAAAAGATAGTATTAGAAAACGAACGAGTTGTACCTGGAAAAAATCTTTTAGATAATGTAAAGAGTAACACATTCGAAATCATTGCCGAGTTTGAAATTGGTTCAGCAGCGGAATTTGGATTCAAGGTTTGTAAGGGAGCCAATGAAGAAACGATAATTGGTTATGACGTAAAAAAACAAACATTATTTGTTGATCGAACCAATTCGGGAGAGGCTGCTTTCCATGAGGACTTCGCCGGAAAACATGAGAGCCATCTACTGCCAGAAAATAATATGATCATCTTGCATGTTTTTGTTGATCAGTCATCGGTAGAGGTGTTTGGAAACGGCGGAAAGTCGGTGATAACGGACTTAATCTTCCCAAATGAAGAAAGTAAGCAAATTGAGCTCTATGTAAAAAACGGAGAAGTTAAGTTGCAGTCGCTTGAGCTCTTTACGTTAAAATCTGTCTGGCGATAATGCAGTGAAAAGGGTAATAGGGGGAATGACAGGATGAACGCTTTAAACAACAGATTATATACGACATTGAATACAATCGTAGATTTATTTCTATTAAATTTACTATGGGTTATGACGATGCTCCCCCTCATTACCTTTTTTCCGGCAACAGTAGCCATGTTTGGTGTTGTCCGTAAACGAATATTGCAAAAGGAAACGGAGGGTATCGTGAAGAGCTTTTTTAAAATTTTCAAGGAGAATTTTAAACAAAGCTTTATCCTATCGATATTTTGGAGTGTGCTTGCCCTCTTTTTATTTTTGGATTATCGGCTTATCCAGCCAGGAGATTCTGTTGTTCAGCTTCTTCTTTATATCGTCTTAATTATTGGCATTTTGTTATTTAGTTCAATCTCCATTTATCTTTTTCCGATTATTGTACATTTCGAACTAAGCTGGAAGCACGTGATTCGAAATGCTTTTCTCTTTTCCCTTATGAACCCGGTCTTAACGATCCTTTTATTGATCATTGTTGGGGCGGGTACTGCTCTTTTCTATTTTTATCCAGCTACGATTTTCATCATCGGCAGTCTCGCAGTATATGCAGTTTATTACTTATGTCAATTATGGTTTAACCAGTTGCTATACATGAAGGGAACGAACTGAAGATTAAAAATTATTCTAGGGTGCACTTAAACAATACATATTAGCACCCATTCTTTTAAGTTGATTTGTAAGCGCCTTCTATTTGCTTGGATAGTAGTGATAAATAAATGTTGGAGGGGAACAGGGTTGAAGCAAAAATTGAAAAATAAAGGAATATCGATTGTGGTCATTTTTTCTTTAATGATTTCGATGTTTATGCCAACAATCTCCAGTAAAGCTGAAACTGGTGAAACAACGGTTTCATCTGTTGGCGGAGAAAATGAACCTTTTCGATCCAAATTCCACTTTTCTCCGGAAAAAAACTGGATGAATGATCCCAACGGCATGGTGTATTACGATGGGGAGTATCATCTGTTTTATCAGCATAATCCTACTGAACCAAAGTGGGGACCGATGTATTGGGGACATGCGGTAAGTAAAGACTTGGTCAATTGGGAATACCTGCCGATCGGTCTTTATCCAGATGAAAAAGGTTTTATCTGGTCAGGGAGTGCAGTTGTGGATTGGAACAATACGACTGGATTCGGAAAAGACTCTAAACCGCCGATGGTTGCTGTATTTACTCAGGAAAAAGGTGGTCATCAAGTTCAAAGTTTAGCTTACAGCAACGATAAGGGCCGTACTTGGACGAAGTATGATGGCAATCCGATTATCCCTATGCCAGAGGGGATTGATGTTTTTCGGGACCCGAAGGTATTTTGGCATGATGAAACAAAAAAGTGGATTATGGTCATTTCAGCTGGTGATCGTGTTTATTTTTATAACTCACCGGATCTGAAAAGTTGGACGAAAGTAAGTGAATTTGGCAACAATGACGGCTCCCATACGGGAACATGGGAATGCCCGGATTTATTTGCCCTTCCGGTTGATGGAGATCCAACTAAGAAGAGGTGGGTATTAGCTGTCAGTAACAGTGAAGGGGCCCCTGCCGGCGGTTCGGGGATGCAGTATTTTATTGGTGATTTTGATGGGAAAACCTTCACCAATGCCAATGATCCGAGTAAAGTCCTATGGGCCGATTATGGGGCTGATTTTTATGCAGCTGTTTCATGGAGTGATGTCCCTGATGGACGCCGTTTATGGCTCGGGTGGATGAATAATTGGAAATATGGGCAGGACATTCCAACATCCTCATTCAGAGGAACGATGTCGACCCCGCGTGAACTTGCCTTATCAACGGTTGAAGGTGAAGGGATTCGTCTTAAACAAAAACCTGCAGCCGAGTTAGAAAGCCTTAGGGGTAATCCACAAGATATCGAAAATAAAGTGATAACTCCGGGAGAAAATCTGCTTTCGAAGTTAACAGGAGATGCCTTTGAGATTACGGCTGAATTTGAATTGAATTCGGCAACGGCAACTGAGTTTGGTTTGAAAGTTCGAAAAGGGGAAAGAGGGGAGACGAAGATTGGTTATGATATTGGCAGTAAAAAAATATTTGTTGACCGCTCCAATGCTGGTGAATCAGGTTTCAACGGTCAATATGCCGCAATACATGAAGCACCGTTATCAGCCATTAATCAAACCGTTAAAATCCATCTAATAGTTGACCGGGCATCTGTTGAAGTATTTGGCAATGATGGTCAGGCAGTAATAACAGATCAAATCTTCCCCGATCCTAAAAATCAATCTCTTGAACTTTACACAACCGGCGGGGAAGTACAACTTAAATCATTAATGGTATATGATTTGAACCAGGCTTCTTTTGTTTCAAACATAGACAAAATCGCCGTTGATGGAGGAAGTCTGCAAAATGAAATTGAAAATCCAGATTTTGAGACTGGCAATCTATCAGGATGGACAGAAGCAGGATCCGCTTTTGATCATCCAGTATCCAATGTTACAAGCTTCTGGGGTGGTCCTTTTCAGCAACATGGAACCTATCATGTTTGGGGATTTGCCGGGGCAGCCAATGATGCAAATGCTGATTTTCGCACGGGTGTAATGAAATCTACTGTATTCAAACTTGGCGGGAATGGAATGATTGATTTCCTTGTTGGCGGGGGTCAGGATATAAATAAGCTATATGTTGCCTTAGTTCGGGCTTCAGATGGAAAAGAGCTTTTTAAAGCAACTGGATCCAATACAGAAGCCTATCGAAGAGTCAGTTGGGATGCATCGGAATATATCGGAGAAGCATTGTATATGAAAGTGGTTGACTATCATTCCGGCGGATTTGGGCACATCAATGTCGATGATTTTCATGTTTTTAATAATGACCCGGTGATGACCGACGATATTCAAAATCCGGATTTTGAGACAGATGATTTAACAGGATGGACAATCGTTGAAGGTGATGCCTTCAGTAATCGGGATGTTACAGACGATAAAGATTGGGGTTGGGGTGGACCGTTTAATCACCATAACGATTACCATCTATGGGGAGCTAAAGATGGCGGAGACGGACAAACGGGAATTTTAAAATCAGCAAACTTTACCCTGGCAGGTAATGGAGAAATCAATTTCCTTATCGGGGGCGGTAATGACATAGACAAATTATATGTGGCCTTGGTCAGGGCCTCAGATGATAAAGAATTAATCAAAGCAACTAATACCAATTGGAAAGAAAGCGAAGCTTATACTCGGGTAAAGTGGGATGCAGCCAATTACTTGGGGGAAAAAGTCTACATCAAAGTGGTGGACCATGCGACAGGTGGATGGGGCCATATTAACGTAGATGACTTTCATGTAAAAAATACCGGCATCATAGCAAACTGGCCATTGGATGAAGGCAGTGGAACCAAAACAAAAGACTTTGTTAGAGGAATGGCAGACCCTATTTCCTATGTGTTTACGAAAGCTTTATACAAGCCATCGACCGATCCTTTATGGAGAGATGGGATTCGTAACAAAGCTTTACTGTTCGATGGATATTCTACATGGATTACTAGGCCTTCTGATCAGGTTATTAAGCCAGCCGATGCTCTCACCATAGAAGCATGGGTTGCTCCAAGATCTTACGAATGGGGCGATCTCGGCCAATTGTCAGCCATCGTAAATCAACACAATAAAGCTGCAAGCGAAGGCTATATCCTTGGAATGGGCCGGCACGGCAAATGGTCGTTTCAGGCAAGTATCAACGGGGAATGGAAGGAAGTTTGGGCTGCCGAAAACAAGCCTCTTGAAAAAAATAAATGGTCGTATATTGTTGCCACCTTTGATAAGGCTGAACAAAAAATGAAGCTTTATTTAAATGGTGAATTGGTCGGGGAGACGGTCACACCAAAAGGGACCATCACACCATCTTCAAATGATTTATTAATCGGAAAACATAACAGCGCTGCTTTGGTTAATGGAGCTTTCACTGCCAATATGTTTAATGGAATGATGGACGAATTAAAAATGCATAACCTTTCGCTATCAGGGGAAAAAATTAAAGAAAATTATGATTCGTATTTAAGTAGTTTTGAGAATCATAAACTTCCAATACCTGATTTGGCACCAGATCGGAGCAGATATGATGGCGACCGGTACCGGCCGCAATATCATTTTATTGCACCGGAGCATTGGATGAACGAGCCTCATGCACCGTTCTACTATAATGGGAAATATCATCTATTCTATCAAAATAATCCCCAAGGCCCATATTGGCATCAAATTCATTGGGGGCATTCTGTAAGTGAGGATATGGTTCATTGGAAGGATGAACCGATTGCTCTTGCACCTGATGGGAACTCCGTTGCGCCTGATGGTGTTTGGTCAGGCGGATCAACTGTTGATGCTAATGGGAATCCGGTGTTATTTTTTACAGCCGGGGATGATAAAAAGGTTCCAAATCAAATGACGGGTCTTGCAACGAGTAAGGATCCCGGGGACCCGGATTTGAAAGAATGGTCCATGTACGAGAAACCAGTTACGGTTCAAGCGCCAAACCTGCCGGCAAAAGAAGGGGAGGTATGGTACGGGCAATTCCGTGATCCGTATGTTTGGAAAGATGGAGATACATGGTACCAGCTTGTTGGTTCTGGTATTAAAGGAGCGGGGGGAACTGCACTTCTTTATACCTCTAAGAACCTGAAAGATTGGGAATACAAAAAGCCGCTGCTGGTTGGTAATTATAAGCAAAACCCGAAAACAGGCCAGGTTTGGGAGTTGCCAGTATTCCTGCCATTAGGGAAAGATGTAAATGGTATTGAGAAATATGTCTTCTTTATAAATCCTTGGTTCGATGGATATAGTCCGCACAATGTGAAATATGTATGGTATTGGATCGGAACATGGGATAAAGAAAAACTAGAGTTTGTTCCTGACCATACGGACCCAAAACAATTTGATTACGGGGAACACTTTACAGGACCAAGCGGGATGGTTGATGGAAAAGGACGTTCCATTCTCTTTAGTATTGCACAGGACAGAAGGACGGAGCAGCAGCATTATGATGCTGGCTGGGCTCATAATGCAGGGCTGCCGCTAGAGCTTTCCTTAAACTCAGAAGGCGGGTTGGGAATTAAACCCATTACTGAATTAAGTTCTTTAAGGAAAAAGGAACTTGTTTCAATCAAGAATGAAAATACAGATAAAGCCAATGAATTATTAACAAATGTTAAAGGTGATCTGTTGGAAATTCAACTGGAAATTAATCCAGCCTCTGCAAAACAAGTAGGTCTAAAAGCTAGAAAGTCAGCAAATGGCGAGGAAGAAACATTACTATTCTTTGATGTTGAAAAACAATCACTAAACATTGATCGAAACAAATCCAGTCTCGATCCGGATATCCAAAAAGGGATACAGGGCGGAGAACTTAAGATTGGTAAAGAGAATCTCAAGCTTCATATTTATCTGGACCGGTCCATGATAGAAGCCTATGCGAATGGCAAAAAAAGTATCACATCACGTGTATATCCAACCCTTTCCGATGCACTGGGCCTTGAGTTATGGAGTAATGGCGGAAATGCGAAAGTGGTGTCGATGAAGGTATGGGAAATGGGTTCCGCATACGGGGAAACGGTTCCTGCCTATTGGCCTGAATCAAATGGCGGCGGAGATCCAATTCCAGAAAGTACAGAATTGCCAAATCATGATTTCCAATCAGGTGATTTAACAGGATGGACTGTTGTAGAAGGGAAAGCTTTTAGTAATGAACACGTATCCAAGGCAAACGATTGGGGATGGGGCGGACCGTTTAACCAAGCCTCAGACCGAATCGACCCGGAACGATACCATCTATGGGGGTTTAATGGCGAAAAAGGAGGAGATTCATTGACAGGAGTCTTAAAGTCTGAGAACTTTGTGTTGGGCGGAAACGGAAAAATCGATTTCTTAATTGGCGGCGGAGCTAATATCGATAGACTTTATCTAGCACTGGTACGAGCTTCAGACGGCAAAGAGTTAATGAAGGAAACGGGTGGTAACTGGGAAGCCTATCGAAGAGTTAACTGGGATGCTTCGGATTATATAGGAGAAGAGTTATACATCAAAGTTGTAGACTATGAAACTGGTGGCTGGGGACATATTAATATTGATGATGTAAATATACCTGTGGCCATAAAAAGGTAAAATCTTACCTTGATAGATAGAATCAAATAACCTAGAATAATCATGTGAAATTCAATATTGCAGGATTGCGACTGGTTAGCAGGCAAGACCTAAAATGAGTTAAGGACAGAATGTACCTTTGTGTACATATCCCTTATCATTTTAGGTCTTTTTTTATATTCTGTTAAGGTTAAAATCACTGTACTAGGTAAGGAGTTTTTAAGATGAATAGAAAGAGAATTATATGGATAGGGCTGTTTTCTTTGGTATTATGCCTCATTATCACAGGAGTTTTGATAGAAAAACAGGGGAAACCCAAGTCGGAAACAACCAATATCAATCAAAAGAAGGATCAACCTTTAGACCTGGTGCTTAGTAATGGTGCTCTCCATCAGTGGGGATTTGATGAAGGGGATGGTAACGTCACTAGTGATCATGCTCAATCTGTGTCGTCTGTTATTCATTATGCATTAACATCAGATCCGGAATGGAAAAATGGCATTAGCGGTAAAGCATTATTATTTGATGGATATTCCAATTGGCTGGAAATTTCTTCGAAAAAGGTTCATAACCCAGCTGGATCATTTTCGATTGAAGCATGGGTTGCCCCAAGAGCCTATGAATGGGGCGACAATGGACAACCCTCCGTGATTATCAATCAACAGGATAAAGGAAATAAACAAGGGTTTATGCTCGGAATGGGACGGCATGGATATATCACGTTTCAACTGGCCTTAAACGGTGAATGGCAGGAAATTTGGTCGCCAGAAGGGAAAATTTTGCCGAAAGATCAATGGTCTCATGTTGTTGCACAATTTGATAAAGAAACAACTAAAGTCTCACTTTATTTAAACGGTGTGCTCATTCAAGAAAAAGAAGTGCCTCCTAATAGTGAGTTTACACCAGCAGCTCATCTGCCGTTACTTGTTGGAAAACATAATCAGGCAGTCGCTGTGAGTGAGGTGTTCCAAGTTAATATGTTTAATGGATTAATGGACAATGTTTCCCTATACAACAAAGCATTTAGTAATGAATCAATTAAACGACACTATGAAGAAGCCATTAAAGGCTGGAACAATAAACTGCCGATACCGGATACTTCATTTGATCGAACGGTTTATAAAGGAGACCGCTATCGTCCTAATTATCATTTTACTGCTCCACAGCATTGGATGAATGAACCACATGCACCGATTTACTATAACGGAAAATACCATTTATTTTATCAGTTTAATCCAGCTGGTCCTTTTTGGCATCAGATTCATTGGGGACATGCTACAAGTAGAGACATGATTCATTGGGAAGATAGTCCCGTTGCTTTAAGTCCAACAGAGGGAACAGCAGCCAGGGATGGCGTTTGGTCCGGAAGTGCCACATATGACGAAAAGGGGGGACCAGTTCTATTTTACACAGCAGGACACGATGAAATGAAGCCGAATCAAATGACTGGTATGGCACGGCCAGAAGAGGCAAATGATGTCAACTTAAAACATTGGACCATGAATTCTAACCCTGTAACAGTACAAGAGGAAAATATGGAAACACCAAAAGGAAAGGTATTGTTTGGACAATTTCGTGATCCCTACGTATGGAAAGATGGAGACAAATGGTATCAGCTTGTTGGGTCAGGAGTGGAAAAAGCTGGTGGAACAGCTTTACTCTATAGTTCCAAAGATCTAGAAAACTGGAAGTATGAAAAACCACTTATGATTGGTGATAAAGTGAAATATCCTCGTACAGGAGATGTATGGGAACTCCCATTTTTAGTACCGATTAATAACAAGGAGACTGGTGAACAAAAATATGTATTCATGATTAGTCCTTATTTTATGTCCCCTAGTCCAGATGCTGCCCGCTTTACCTTTTATTGGATTGGGACCTGGGACCCAGAACGGTTGGAGTTTATCCCTGATCACGAGGATCCTAAAATGTTTGATTATGGTGAACATTTTACAGGAGCACAAGGTTTTACAGATGAAAAAGGACGTACCATCGTAACTAGTATTTTACAAGACAGGCGTTCGGAAAGTGAAAAATATCAATCAGGATGGGCACATGGAGCCGGGCTGCCGCTCGAAATCTATTTAAATGATAAGCAAGATCTAGGAATCCGACCGATTGAAGAGGTGAAGTCACTTCGAAGAGAAGAACTGGCATCCTTTGAAAATGTTACAATGGATGAAGCAAATAAACAGCTTCGAAAAATCAAAAGCGATCAATTCGAAATCGAGTTGGAATTCGATGTTTCCAATACGAAAGCAGCTGGTTTAAAACTATTAAAAGACCCAAATGGTCAGGAAGAAACCAATATTTTTTATGATAATGAAAGGAAAACCATTCAGATTGATAGGCGGCGTTCAAGTAAAAATCCTGATATTGAAAAGGGAATTCAAGGTGGGGTGCTAAACCTTGAAGACCATATCTTAAGGGTACGCCTATTTGTTGATAAATCGATTGTGGAAGCATACGTAAATAATGAAATAAGTATTTCGTCCCGTGTATTTCCAAAATTGGATCAATCGAAAGGCCTCGAAGTATTTGGAGTGGATGGAGAGCCATATATACGTTTGATGAGGGTATGGAGTATGGATACAGCCATTGAAGGAGAGAAAGATTAGCCTTACGGGTTTAACTCTATCTAATGAGTTTTGAATTCGTTTATATGAAAATGTAACTAGTAAATCCTAATGAAATTAAGAGTATATTATCCTATTGTAGGAAATTGTCGAACAGAATATAATGTTCCCTGTAAACAAAATTATGCGGGATTGTGACTGGTAAAGCAGGCAAGACCTAAAGTGTATGAAGGGCGAAGTGTACCGTTTTGGTAGACATACCCTTGTACATTTTAGGTCTTTTTTTGTTCTCTAAAAAGGGATTTTAACTAGTTCTAATAGTTGAAAAATTCTTAACAGACACAATGTTCCCGCGAAAAATGGAGGATTTAGGGGAAATGGAAATGAAAACTCGTAACAAATCGAAATTGAAAAAGCTGGTTTTGACAGCCATTGTTGCTGTCAATTGCCTGTCCGCAACACAAGCATTTGCAGCGGAAATCAGTTCAGATTACACATCTATCTGGTCACGTCAGCAAGCAGAAAAAGTAACGCCTACTGACAAAACAACAGCACCGAAAATTGATCTTGATTTTGATCTTGTAGCACCTGATCAATGGGTATGGGATACATGGCCATTACAAAATAGAGATGGTTCAATGGCGATTGTCAATGGCTACCGAGTGGCTTTTGCATTGGTAGCACCGCGTTCTTTAGGATGGGGTGAGCGCCATACAGAAGCAAGAATTGGAATGTTCTACTCCAAGAACGGCAAAGATTGGACGTACGCAGGAATCCCTTATGACTATAATAAAGCCTTGGGGCATATGCAATGGGCCGGAACAGCAATGCTTGATGACAATGGAAAAGTTCATTTATTCTATACGGCAACCGGTGAAAAAACAAATTGGGATAACAATGGATGGGATAAAAGAGCCGTACAGCGGATTGCGAAAACAACCTTTGATATTCATACGGATAAAAACGGGGTTCATCTGACCAATGAAGGGAAACATCAAGTCATTCTTGAAGCAGATGGAAAATATTACGAGACACTTGCACAAGCGAATAGTCCGATCATTACGGCATTCCGTGATCCATTCTTCTTCCAGGATCCGAATACAGGCAAAGACTATATTATCTTCGAAGGACAAGCTGGAAGCGATAGAGACTTTATCAAACCGGAAAACATCGGGGATGAAGAATACCGCAAAACCCATTCCGTTCCTGCAGGAGCCGAATTGTATAACGGTAATATCGGGATCGCAGAAGTACTTGACAAAGACGTAACCAAATTAAAGCTTCTCCCGCCATTGCTTGAGTCGGTTGGAACCAATCACCAGATGGAACGTCCGCACATGGTCGTAAACGGAGATGATTATTATCTATTTACCATCAGCCATACCTTTACGTATGCTCCTGGCCTGACTGGTCCTGATGGTGTCTATGGATTTGTTGGTAAAGGACTGTTCGGCAGCCATAAACCAATGAATGAAAGTGGTCTTGTGATTGCGAATCCAAAGGAAAGCCCTTATCAAGCCTATTCTTGGATGGTTCTTCCAGACCAGCAGGTAATCAGCTTTATTAACGAGCCAAAAGATGAGAACGGTAATGTGAAATTTGGCGGTACATTCGCCCCAACTCTAAAAGTGAAGCTGAATGGCGAAACATCTGAAGTTGTAAAAGAAGGTAAAGCGGGCGAAATTAAACCATTTGGGGCAAATCGCTAATGATAACTCGAAAAGGAGAAAGAAGGATGACCGTTATGAATAAGAAAGCAGTTTCTGCCATCGTCTTGGCGGCGAGTGTTATAGCCTCAACTTTTTCCGGGGTTTCTGTAAAAGCAGAAGACGTAGGGCAAACGACAAATTGGACACGGGAACAGGTCTCAAAAATTGAACTTAATCAAGATAATACCCTGCCTTATACGGATATAAGCAAGCTTAAGAAATTATCATCAGATTATCATATTTGGGACACGTGGCCCCTGTTGGATCGCGATGGAAATATCGCTTCAATAAAAGGCTGGAAAGTGATGTTTGCCCTGTCCGCTCCAAATAATGTGCTGCCTGGAAAAGTACATGACATTGCAACCATCCGCTATTTTTACTCGAAAAATGGTAAGGATTGGACTCTCGGCGGGACACTTTTCCCAGAAGGAGCTTCATTAGGTTCTCGCGAATGGGCTGGATCTGCCATGGTCGATAATGGGAAAATTCATGCCTTCTATACGGCAACTGGCCATAGAGGGGAAGAGCGATTGACATTTGAGCAGCGCATTGCTGAGGCATCCGGTGATATTATTGCTGATAGCAATGGAGTTCATTTTGAAAATTGGGGCAAACACAAGATCATTTTAGAGCCGGACGGTAAATATTATCAGACGAAGGAACAAGCTCAGCGAGGCGAAGGCGGCGGCTACGCTTTCCGTGATCCGATGTGGTTTAAGGACTCAAAAACCGATAAGGAATATATTTTATTTGAAGGAAATTCTGGCGGTACTGTAGGGGAGCGCACATTTAAACAAGAATATGCCGGAAGTTCCGAGTATACAAGCAATAACCCGGTACCTGCGGGAGCTGTTCATGCCAATGCGAACATTGGTATCGCAGAGGTAGTGGATGGTGATCCTTCTAAACTTAAAATGCTGCCTCCTCTTTTGGAAGCAAATTATGTCAACGAAGAATTGGAACGCCCGCATATTGTAGTAAAAGATAAAAAATATTATCTCTTTACTGACAGCCATATCAATAAATATGCTGAGGGGCTGCAAGGACCTGAAGGGATGTATGGATTTGTTTCTGATACCTTGATTGGTGGTTATCAGCCGCTGAATAAGAGTGGTTTGGTTTTAGCCAATCCTCCAGGAAACCCATACCAAGCGTATTCATGGCTTGTCCTTCCTAATTTGAATGTCGTCGGGTTTGCTCATTTTGGCGATTTAGGCAACATGTCAATTGGTGATGTTGGAAACCAATCACCAGAATTCCAATTTAGCCATTTTGGAGGCACATTGGCGCCAACGATACAGCTATCAATCAAAGGCGACACAACAAAAATAGCAAAAGAGTTAAGCCCTGGCTGGATTAAACAATAATGAAATGATTTGACCGGTTCCCGCGCTCCAATCGCTCACTAAGAGACCGTATAAGCGCTTGTGGAACCGGTTCCTGCGGTGTGTATTGGTCACTAAGGGTCCATAGAGCCCATGGTACTGGTTCCTGAGCTCTAATCGGCGCTTGAAATTTATGGTTAATCAACAAAGTTTTAAACAAGCAAAAGTAAGAAGGCATTTGGGGGAACACTTTTCATGAAATGGAACAAAGTTAAAAAAAGCAAATCTATCATAGCAGCTATTATCGGACTTTTTATTATTTTCATACCCATTGTTGGTCCAACCGTTTCTGCCCAAGAAAATGCAGATACATTCAACTGGACCAGAGAAAATGTTAGCACTCTAACAATCAATGAGCAAAATACAGCTCCGACATTTAATAAAGATGAGCTCGTTAAACTTTCATCAGACTATTATATTTGGGATGCATGGCCATTGCAGGATTTGAACGGTCATCCAGCTGTAGTAAATGGTTTTAAAATTATTTTCGCCCTATCGGTACCGAAGGATGTCCTTCCTGGAAAACGCCATGATCTAGCTCAAATTCAATATTTCTATTCAAAAGACGGAAAGAGCTGGGTGTCGGGTGGTCCCGTTTTTAAAGATGGAGATGCATTGGGATCCAGACAGTGGGCTGGCTCATCCATCATTAATCGAGATGGGAGATTACAAATCTTTTACACAGCAACAGGGCAAAAAAATGAAGCCGGGCTAAGCTATGATCAGCGGCTGGCAACTGCTACGGCAGATATTCGTACAACAAACACCAGTCTGACATTTAAGAATTGGTCCAAACATGAAATAATTGTTGAGGCAGATGGTAAATACTATCAAACAAAGGAACAAACAGGGAATGAAGAATCTTCTTATGCGTTCCGTGATCCGTATTTTTTCCAGGATCCAAAGACTGGGGAAGAATATCTTTTATTTGAAGCGAACTCCGCAGGAAAGCTTGAAGATCGTCCATTAAAACCTGAATATATTGGTTCCGAAAAGTTTCGTGTAAACCATGTAAACCCTGAGGGTTCCAAAGCTTTTAATGGCAGCATTGGCATTGCCAAAGCAACCAATAGGGATTTATCTAAATTTGAATTACTGCCGCCCTTATTAGAAGCAAATTATGTCAATGACGAACTTGAGCGGCCGAGTGTAATCGTAAAAGGAAACAGCTACTATCTTTTTACGAAAACACACAGGGAGAAATTTGCACCCGGTCTTGACGCACCGGAAGGATTATATGGATTTACTTCAGACTCTCTCTTTGGAGGCTATCATCCGTTAAATAATAGTGGACTAGTTATTGCAAATCCAACCGATAATCCGTATCAGGCATATTCCTGGATGGTTATGCCGAATGGCACTGTCACGAGTTTTGTGAATTATGTTAATGTGGACAGTAAAGATATGTATGAAGTTGGCGAGCAATCACCGGAGTATCAAATGGAGCATTTCGGCGGAATGCTGGCACCGTCCTTAAAACTATCGATCACACGGGATGAAACAAAGATTGTTCATGAAAAGAAGCAAGGGGTTTTTAAATAAGACACAGTTGTGGCGTTCAGTTTTCTACTGAACGCCACTGTGCATTCTTAAAACATTTGTCATTATTTACCTAAAAATAATATACAACATGATGTGATACAGACAACTCAAAAATTTAAGGTGGAAGATGAACATTCAAGACGAACGGAAAGAAGCAAAAGATATTGCGCAAGAATTATTACCGTTATTAGGCGGTAAAGAAAATATTATGAATATGACCCATTGTACGACTCGATTGCGTTTTGAGCTTCAAGATGAGAGCAAGGTTAATAAAGCTGGAATAGATGAAATGGATGGTGTACATGGGACCTTTTCCCGAATGGGACTTTTCCAAATTATTTTAGGCCCCGGAATTGTAAATAAGGTATACAGGGCAATTCTTGAAACAAACCCAACTCCTGTTTCTGGCATCTCTCCTGCAGAACCGCCAAAGGTGAGAATGAATCCTATTATTCGACTTGCCAGGACCTTGTCCAATATTTTTGTTCCAATTATTCCAGCTATTGTTGCAAGTGGTTTACTAATGGGGCTTATAGGTATGATCAAGGTGTTTCAGTGGGCACCGCCTGAAAGCTCAATAATGAAAATGCTGGATATCTTTTCAAGTGCCGCTTTTATTATTTTGCCAATATTGATTGGTTTTAGTGCAGCAAAGGAATTTGGAGGAAATCCAACCCTGGGTGCAGTGATAGGTGGAATTTTAACTCACCCTTCGCTATTAAATCCTGCCAAGCTTGGATATAAAGTGCCGGAATATATGGAGGTTCTAGGGGTTGATATTCCTTTAATAGGGTATCAGGGAACCGTAATACCGATATTAATTTCTGTCTTTTTTATGAGTAAGCTCGAATTGCGCTTGAGAAAAATTGTACCAAGTGCATTAGATCTATTTTTCATCCCATTTTTAGTCATCATATGTATTGGTTCTATCTCACTTTTAGTAATAGGCCCGATCTCATTATTCATCGGTGACATGATGACAAATACGTTTCAGCTTATCTATCAATCTGGAGGTGTAATAGCCGGATTTTTATTTGGCGGCTTATATTCTCTCATTGTGGTAACGGGGCTGCATCATACTTTACATGCAGTTGAAATGGAATTGCTTGCAAATCCAAAGATAGGTGTTAACTTTTTATTGCCAATTTGGTCTATGGCCAATATGGCTCAAGGAGGAGCGGGGTTAGCCGTATTTTTTAAAACCAAGAATGAGAGACTGAAAAAAATTGCCATCCCTTCAGCTTTTTCAGCATTTTTAGGTATTATTGAACCGGTTATGTTTGGGATTAATATAAAACTTTTCAAACCATTTATAGGCGCAGCAATAGGAGGTGCTTTTGGAGGAGCGTATGTGGTTCTTACTCATGTAGTAGCAAACTCCTATGGCCTAACAGGAATTCCAATGATCGCTATTGTAGCTCCATTAGGGTTTTCCAATTTAATGCATTACCTTATTGGACTTGGAATCTCTGTCATAACCGCATTCATAGCTACTTTGATTCTTTGGGTGAAGGAAGAAACCGAGTAAGTAGTCAAGATTTCACAGCCAATGCAAGAGCAAAAGAGGGAAGGTGAAAGAGATGAGAATTAACAAAATCTTAAATAATAGTGCGGTTGTAGTGAAAGACATAGACGGAGAAAAGATCGTTATGGGAGAAGGAATAGGATTCCAGAAAAGAAAGAATGATCTGGTGAATCAAGCTAAAATTGATAAAGTTTTTGTCATAAAGGATTCAAATGAGCATAAAAAATTCGAAGAAATATTACAATTATTACCGGAAGAGCATATAAAAATCGCAGAAGAGATCATCACTTATGCAGAAAAGGAATTGGATGTCATAATAAACGAGCATATCCATGTTGCTTTTTGTGATCACTTATCATTTGCCATTGAACGATTAACAAATGGCATTTCCATTAAAAATGCGCTACTTGATCAAATTAAAATTCTTTATGTAAAGGAGTTTCAAATAGGACTTTGGGCAAAGGCGTTAATCAAAGAAAACTTAGGAGTAGAAATTCCTGAAGACGAAGTAGGTAATATTGCAATGCATATCCATACAGCTAGGATGAATGCAGGAGATATGCAGGAAACGATTGATATCACTACGACTATTCAAGAAATTACAAGAATAATTGAAAGTTGTTTAAATATAAATATTGTGGAAGATACGATGTCATATGAACGATTAATTACCCATTTGCGATTTTCGTTCAAAAGTCTATTATCAAATGGGACGAACCATGATTATGATCAAAAAATGGCGTCGATGATCAAGGAAAATTTTAAAGAAGCATTTTCCTGTGCAAAAGAAGTTGGCCAATTTGTGGAAGGGAAATACCGTGTAAAATATCCTGATGCAGAGTTATTGTATATTTCCATGCATATTCAAAGATTCTATAATCGAGCTGTTATGCGGAAACAACAGATGTGAAAGCTGATGTCAATACCAAGTCGCTTTTCTTAACTTTCGGCAAAAAAGGTCTGCCATGATCCCGGCAGACCTTTTCGATGACCACTTACTTGGTCTCGCTTATCGTTTTTGTTAGGACATCGATGACATAGTTCTTTGTATTCTTGGTAATAGAACCTCCGTCCCCTTTAAAGATGGTGGACTTTGTGGAGTCAGTAGGTTCGATATGAACAGGTACTTGTGTCTGACCTGCTTGAAGGGTAAAGGATTGAGTGAAATTCATATCATTTTCGACTGTCACTTTTTCCCCATTGATAGTGAGGTCAGCTCCCTTAATTGCATTCCCCTTTATTGTCATAGTTGATCCAGTGACATCGATTTGGCTGACTGCCAGCGGCATATCAATCCAGCGAAGAATGGTATCCTGTACAACCATTTTGTTGTTCCCTTGGTTGGTGACCACAATTTTCATATCGGTTCCTGCGGCACCATAGCCGTAGTTACTGATATCGTCATCCGAATGATCGGATGGGGTATGATCTGCTAACCCTTCATGATCCCAAGTATTGTCCCTCGTATATTTATACGTAAGCTCAGTTCCTTCTTCAAGCTCCACAGTGTATTCCCAATCAGGCGTCACAGCGCCATTACGGCTCATAGTCCAGGCACTAGTATTCCAACCATTCAAGCTGCCTGGTATATTGACCTGCGCTGCTAAAGGTGTATAATCCGTTGCATGCACCTTAAAGGTTACTTGTACCATAACAATTTCAGGGGTTACACTTACCTTATTGGATTCTACATGGTTTCCAGCCTGGTCATAGACACGCACTTGATATTGGTAGGCAGTTCCATTTGCCACCTGATAATCACGGAAGGTGGCGGCGCTGCCGTCCAATGTTGAAAGAATTTGGCCGTCACGGTAAATGACCGTTTTAAATGGCTGATCCGGCTGCGTGAGTTTCCAGTTCAAGTTGACCTGACCGGATTCCTTGATCGGAGTGTCCAAAGTAACATCATTAGCAGGCGGGGTAGTATCAGACGTGCTGTGTGAAAAGGTCACTTCACCAGTAGCTGAGTAAACCCATGTATTCCCTAAATCGGGCGTAAAGGCCATTCGGTATTCATATTTGCCCGCCTCATACGCTGTAAAGCCTCCCTGAAACTCATTTGCCTGGTCTCCCTGAGCCTGGCCATTATACAAGGCTTGGTAAGATGTCCAAGCGGTTTGGCCTTTCATTCTTACTTGGAGATTGGCCGTGATTCCTTCTGCTGCACCAGTTTCTGTCGCACCTGGCAGGTAAAAAGCTGCTTTAACATTGGAGGTCTGTGCCAGATTCAGTTCCCCGTTGTCTAAAGTAGTCAGGTCCTTAATACTAGCCTTTGCAGCATCGTAATGTGGCACAAGGCCGGATGAGGCAGCAGGTACAGATTCATTACCACTTTCGTTCAAGGCCGTCACAGTAAAATAGTAGGTACGACCATTATTTAAATCGGAAATGTTCACAGATGTACCTGTAGTTTCCTTCACTTTTGTCCATAATCCACCTGAAACTGTAGATTGATAGACATTGTATTTTGTACCTGTTCCTGTCCAGTTTAAAGTAACTTCCTTAGAACCAGCTGTGCCGGTAACTTCTTTAACAGGCTGTGGTTGTTTAACATCATTAACCGTTATTAACATTCTTCCGGACTCTGCTGGAACTGTTAATGACAGCTTGCCATCCTTCGTTGTAGTCACATATTTAGGGTCCAATTGGTCCACAAAACGAAGACCATTCGCGAGCAGCACTTTTGTATCGATATCAACCGTTTGTGTGGTTTTCCCTCTGTTAATAATGACTAGGCCGGATTTTGATTCTTTTGTCCGGACATAGGCTAACACATCACCCTTTGCGTATATGTGGTGCAGATCGCCATGAGCGAATAGGTCAGCATTTTCCTTGCGGATTTGACCAATCTTTTGATAGTGTGCAATGAGGTCTTTGTTTTCGTTCCCCCACGGATATGTGCGTCGGTCATCTGGGTCTTTGGATCCTGTTTGACCCGCTTCATCTCCGTAATAAATGGTTGGTGCTCCAGGGTAACCCATTTGCAGGATAGAAGCCAGCTTCAATCGCTTCACACCTTCATCGTATTTGTAGTTCGGATCTTGTTCCGCTCTGAAATACGTATCCGTTCCATTGCCTAACAGGAAGATTGCCCGAGCTGTATCATGGGATCCCATCAGGTTCATGAGGGCATAAAAAGCTTCCTTTGGATAGTCCTCCTGTATAGCGAGAAGGGTGTTTTGTGCATTAGCGGCATTACCGTTCTTTAAGTAATCCAAAATGGCTCCGCGGAAACGATAGTTCATGACTGAGTCATATTGATCCCCTAAGAAGTACTTGGATGCATCATCCCAAATTTCACCTAGAATAAGTGGCTCTTCTTCTTTTTGAAGTGTTTTTCCGGCTCCTATCATAGTCTTGGACTTCATTTGCTTGCGGAATTCCTGCCAGAAGGAACTGTCCACTTCATTAGCTACATCCAGGCGCCAGCCAGATGAACCTCGATTAATCCAAGTTTTTCCTACTGAGTCCTTGTCATAAAAAATATAATTTGCCAATGCTGTGTTGTTAAGTTCACTTGGATGGTCAACCTTTGTGCCGTTAACGGATTCGAATACAGGAAGACTGTCGTATCCCCACCAGCCTTCATACTTATAATGCTCACCCGTCGAAACACCGTTGACTTTTTCATTTGGAACTTTAACATTTTCAATATGGAACCAGTTTTCAAAGCCGTATGGGCTAAAGGTTTGTCCTTCAGCCATGAGTTGCTGTTTGGCCTTATCCTTAGCTGCAGTTTCAGACAATTTTTCGTTATTCATTAAATCGTAAATACGAGACCAGTACTCATAGGCACCCACTGTTTTATATTTGTGGTAGCGGTCAAAATAGATGGAATCATCAGCCACATGATTAAATACCCCGTCCAAAATCAGGTGCATGTTCCTTTTAGACAATTCCTTGGCGAAATCCTCGAATTCTTTTTCCGAGCCAAACATCGGATCCACCTGTTTATAGTCTGTTGCATCATATTTATGGTTGGACGGTGCAAGTGCAATTGGGTTTAAATATAGGGTATTGACGCCAAGTGATTGAAGGTAATCAAGCTTCGACTTAATACCAGCAATGTCGCCGCCGAAGAAGTCGTTTGTAAATTCTCCGTCCCCTGTGTAGGAGCCAGTGCCTTGTTCATATGGATTATCAGGCAAGGATGACCAGGAGTCGGGATGTTCTATTGGCTGGCTGCCTCGGGCTCCAATCTGATCCTTTACATGGTCATTTGCTTTGTTGCCGTTATAAAAACGATCAGGATAGATTTGATAAACAACAGCTTCCTTCATCCAATCCGGTGTTTGATAGCCCGGGTCGAAAACGGTCAATTGGAAGAGTCCTGCATTTTTATCCTCCGCTTTACCGGTATGCCCATCCTGTGTGTCTTCTCCGTATTCCACTGTTGTATCCTGATCCCCGGCAATGAATTTATAGCCGTGAACTCCTTTGTCAGACGGTGTAAAGGTGGCTTCCCAGAACTCAATGGCACCTTTGTCCTTTGTGTCTGTCCAGCCTGCATTTTTCATTGAAAGCACCTTTGTTGTGCCTGTATTATAGTTTTTCACATACAGGCTGGCTCTTGTTAGGTCACCCTTTTTAGCCGATACCCGTAATGTGACGGGTTTCCCTGCAGGAATTGCCCCAAACGGCGTCCGGTATACTTGGTCCCATGAATCATGATAAAGAGCATTCTTATCTATCATGCCATCAGATCCAATAGGTTTATAATCTGAATAAACTTCTTTTGTTTGGTTGTTATAGAAAAATGTGATTGTCGTATCAGAGAGTACATTCAGCTTCTCATTTGAAGCAGGGTAGGATTCCGTCCAGTCTTTGCCCAATACAATCTTGTATTCGTAGCTTCCTCTAGGTACCTTTGCAGTAAAGGAATAGATGTTGTCAAAATGGGTGTCCTCCATTAACGCTGTTGAGTCTGCCGGACTCCAGGCAGACCCTGCCTTAATGGCAGGTTGAATGCTTCCAACTAAACGAGGCATCTTGTCTTCTGCCAAAAGTGTATAATGGGTACTATCAGCAATGGCATGGGTATTGTCATTGTAGTAGAAGGTGACTTCTTTTTGTTCGGTCAGAGTTAGTTTAATGTTGTTTCCGCCAGGCGCGCCGCCGTCTCCGTAATTTTCATTCCAGCTTCCTCCAATGGCGATTTTGTATTCATATGCTCCTGCCGGAAGTGTGCCGGTAAAGCTATACAAACCATTTCCTTGGTAAGCCATTTGCGTTTTGGAAGAGGATGGATCCCAATCTCCTGAATTCCCTAAAACTGCCTGCAGACTGCCAACAAGTACAACCTGCTTTGGTTCTGTTTCTGCCGCTTTGGCTGTTTGACTTGTCACAAGTCCAGAAAATAATTGAAGAATTAGTCCAACTACTGTAACAAGTGACAGAAGTGATTTCTGCTTTCTCTTCATGAAAAATCTCCTTTCCCTTACTCTATTAATCTAGGAAACCGTTTGCATGAAATTGCACAAAAAATCGTATGTAAGATGCTTAGGAGACTGTCGTATTGTGCAAACGTTTGCGCAATCGTTTTCAAAATTAATTATATCTATTTCTCAGCGCAATTCAATAGAAAATCAGAAATAAAATTTAAATTTTCTGATA
The DNA here is from genome assembly GCA_011250595.1 of Bacillus sp. MM2020_1. Classification (GTDB taxonomy): domain Bacteria; phylum Bacillota; class Bacilli; order Bacillales; family Cytobacillaceae; genus Neobacillus. The sequence continues at coordinate 56,364 of JAANMP010000017.1, forward strand.
TATCGTTATTGAAATCGAGTGGTCTTTTATTTTTTAGCTGTATAACTGATTATAAAGCCTTTATAATAAAGAGTAGATTGTGCAACCGTTTTCGTAAATGTTGGAATATGCAAAAATAATCGTTTCTATTATTTTAAAATTAGTAGTAAGAATCAATGAACTTCGAATGAGAGGGGAGAAGAAAATGGCTGTTACCATTAAGGATGTGGCAAAGCTTGCAGATGTCGCCCCATCAACTGTTTCAAGAGTAATTGCCAATAATTCGCGAATCAGTGAAGCGACGAAACGAAAAGTTAAAAAAGCAATGGAGCAGCTAGGGTATCATCCTAACCAAAATGCCAGAAGCCTTGCCATTCAATCTACCCAAACAATCGGGCTTGTCATGCCAAGCTCTGGTGATGTGGCGTTTCAGAATCCTTTTTTTTCAATGGTGTTACAGGGAATCAGTGAAAGTGCCCATAATAAAAAATATGCCATGCATATGACGACTGGAAAATCAGACGAGGAAATATTTGAAGCAGTCATCCACATGGTTCAGGGAAAACGAGTAGATGGGATGATTCTTCTTAATTCCAAGGTGGAGGATAAAGCCATTTCGTATTTAAGAGAAAGGGATTTTCCTTTTGTTGTTATTGGAAAACCTTCTAAAGATGCAGAAGAAATTACACATGTTGATAATGATAATGTTCGTGCAATGAGAGAGGTTACTGAATACTTAATTGACCATGGACATCGGAAAATCGCTTTTATTGGCGGAAGTCTGGAGCTAATGGTTACAGTTGACCGTTTGAATGGGTATAAGCAGGCTTTAAAAAAGGCAAACATTCCTATAAAATATGAATATATCCTTCATGAAGAATTCCTTCGGGAAGGCGGTCAAGAAGCGGTGAGTGAATTAATGGCGCTTGAACAACGCCCCACTTCGCTCGCGGTGGTTGACGACTTAATGGCACTAGGTGTACTGAGCACATTAGATGAGCTGGGAATCAGGGTTCCGGAAGAAATCTCTGTCGTTAGCTTTAATAATGTCCTTTTATCAGAAATGTCAAAACCACCCTTAACTTCCATTGATATTAATATTTTTGAACTAGGATATCAAGCATCCAGGAGTTTAATTCAAAAAATCGAAAATAGAACAGAATCGACCAAGCGCATTATCATTCCACATAAATTGGTTGAACGTCAATCATGCAGTCACCAAATTCCTATAACAATAGATGAACAAAATGCAGATGGTAACGAGAATCTATAAAAGATTCCCGCTATACCGTCTGCTTTTAATAACTGATTCAATTACTATTTACTGTTCTTGAATTCTAGTATTCCAGACGCCTATACGCCCCAGGGGCCATGCCATATTTCTTATGAAATACCCTGTGAAAATAAGGATAGCTGCCGAAGCCGCAATCTTCGGCAATTTGTTCAAGTGTCATGGATGTGTATTTCATTCGCTCGACTGCAGCGGATAAACGGATTTCTAAGGCATATTCGATCATCGTCTTCCCGACACTGCTTTTAAAAAGATGAACGGAACGCGAAACGCTAAGACCAGCATGGCGTGCCACATCCTCCACTTTAAATGCTGTTAGGGCATGCTCTTCAATGTACCTCATCATCCGTGTGACGGTATACGGGTGATTGAAGGTAGGAACCGTTTCGTTGACACCTCGTTCCAGGTATAAACAGAGTGCTCGCAGCAAATAACCGGTGAGTTCTTCATTTTGGCTCGAGGATGGACGGCGTTTTTCGTTTATGATTTGACGCCATAAGGAGAGCAGTTTTTCATCAAGATCGATTCGGGAGACAGGCGGCTTAGAGGAACGGCTCCACCACTCGTCCACCCAAGCTCCTTCACAGACTATGTGATAGTCCCCGCTGTTTTGTCCCGCTTTAACCAGCAGTTCATAGTGATCCCCTGGTTTAATGAGGAGAAGGTCTCCTTTCTCGAGTTCCATTTTTCTTCCCTTCACCACTACTTCACAGACACCTTCTGATTGCAGGCGAAAAAGATACGAAGGGTATCCGGATTTATGTTGGGCATGATATCCATTTGTGTGAAAGGAATAGCCGCAGAATAATATATTTGTCATCATATGCCCACCTTCAGAAAAAATAAATTAGCAAAATAGTCGATGTTTCAATTATATCATCTATGTTTATTTATAGAGACAAAGTTTAAGATGGAATCAAATAAGTAATGAGTAATCTATTCTAGAAGGAGAAAGAAAATGACAAATAAAACCTATAATTTAGTTATTGTTGGCTATGGCGGTATGGGTAGCTATCATGCGAAATTACTCAAAGAAAATCAAGCGATAAACGTGTTTGGAACTTTTGATATTTTGGAGGAAAGAAGTGCTGCATCCGTGGCGGATGGGTATAAAGCGTACGAAAGTTACGTTGCAGTTTTAGCTGACAAGGAAGTGGACCTCGTTCTAATTGCAACCCCAAACGATGTCCATAAAGAAATAGCAATTGCGGCTCTAAATGCAAACAAGCATGTCATTTGTGAAAAGCCAGTCACGATTTATAGTAAAGATTTAGAAGAAATTATCGAAGTTGCCGAAGCGACTAAGAGCAAATTTGTGGTCCATCAAAATCGCCGGTGGGATAAAGATTTCTTGACGATCAAAAAAATCTATGATGAAAATATCATCGGTGACATCTTTCATGTAGAATCACGTGTCCAAGGAGCAAATGGAATTCCGGGAGATTGGCGCCATCTGAAAGCACCCGGCGGGGGAATGCTGTTAGACTGGGGTGTTCATTTACTGGATCAGCTGCTCTTTATGGTAGATAGTAAGATTGCAAGTGTGTACGCCAATTTAAGTTTTGTTCTAGGGGATGAAGTGGATGATGGCTTTCAAACAATCATCACCTTTGAAAATGGCACTACAGCTTTAATTGAAGTCGGGACAACTAATTTTATCCAATTGCCAAGATGGTATGTTAAAGGGACTGCCGGAACATCAGTAATAGAGGATTGGAGCATAGAAGGGAAGATAGTGACCCAAAACTTCGGTATAGCTATTGAGGCCCCAAAACCAATTCAGGCAGGGCAAGGCTTAACGAAAACTATGGCTCCGCCGTCAGAATCGGCTGTCAGTACCTCCGATTTACCAGAAGTGGAATCAACGATGGAAAGCTTTTACGATAATGTTATTTCCGTCATTGAAGGAAAAGCGAAACCTATTGTTAAAAATACGGAAGTACTCCGTGTCTTACGATTAATTGAAACGATTTTTAAGGCAGCAGAAGCGAACGAAGTGATAAAGGATTTTGATCTTTGATTTCATGCATTGACCGCCAACGGAAAAAAATTAAACGACAAGGCAAATGAAAGACCCTCTCAGACTGTTATAAGACAAAAATTCACCGACGCAAGTGGAGTTCAATATTTTCCACCCTATCTGTCAATGTAAGCCGTTTCATAAATTCTATCAATCTCTAAAATTAACTATATAGAAAACACTTAAGGAGTGGTTCATCATGTTGAAAGTTACGGTATGGAATGAAAATCGTCATGAACAAAAAAATCCAATCGTTAGGGATATCTATCCAACCGGGATTCATGGTACCATCGCCCAATTCCTTCAATCGGAAGGCCTCGAAACAAGAACGGCTACACTTGATCAGCCGGAGCATGGCTTAACAGATGAGGTGCTGGCAGCTACCGATGTCCTAGTTTGGTGGGGACATTTAGCGCATGGAGAAGTGAAAGATGAGATTGTTAAAAAAGTTCAACAGCGTGTTCTCGATGGAATGGGATTGATTGTCCTCCACTCCGGTCATTTTTCAAAAATCTTTAAAACATTAATGGGTACCAGCTGTGATTTAAAATGGCGGGAAGCAGATGAAAAAGAACGACTTTGGGTTGTGAGCCCAAGCCATCCGATAACAGAAGGAATCTCTGAATATATTGAATTAGAAAAAGAAGAAATGTATGGGGAGCATTTTGATATCCCGCAGCCGGATGAACTTATTTTTACGAGTTGGTTTGAAGGCGGCGAAGTATTCAGGAGCGGCTGTACATATAAACGTGGAAATGGAAAAGTATTTTATTTCAGACCAGGACATGAAACGTATCCGACCTACCATAACGAACAGATACAACGCGTGATTATCAATTCAGTAAAATGGGCAGCGCCTGTTAAACGAGAACGTCCTGTATATGGAAATGCCAAACCATTAGAACAAATCAAAGGGGGACAAAAATAATGGAAAAGTTAAGAGTTGGAGTTATTGGATGCGGTAGTATTGCCCAGCATCGCCATTTACCTGAATATATAGCCAATAAAAATGTAGAGCTAGTTGCTGTTTGTGATATTAATGAAGACCGTGTGAAAGAAGTAGCAGACAAATATGAAGTCGCAGCTTACACAAACTATGAAGAATTATTAAGCAGCGGAACGGTCGATGCTGTCAGCGTTTGTACACCAAACTACCTTCATGCCCCAATCTCGATTGCTGCCCTTAATGCAGGGCTTCATGTTCTTTGTGAAAAACCAATGGCCACTTCAAAACAGGAAGCGGAAGCGATGATTGCTGCAGCCAAAGAAAGCGGAAAAAAGTTAATGATTGCACATAATCAGCGCTTCGTACCATCACACCAAAGAGCACGTCAGTTGATTGCTAGCGGTGAAATCGGCAAAATTTATAGTTTCCGTACAGCATTCGGGCACGGCGGTCCTGAGGGATGGAGTGTAGATGGAAAAGAAAGCTGGTTTTTTGAAAAGGATAAAGCATTCGTTGGTGCAATGGGCGATCTAGGTGTCCATAAGACCGATTTACTGAGGTATGTACTAGGTGAGGAGATTACCGAGGTAGGTTCCTTTGTTGAAACAAGTGCCAAAGATTTTGCTGATGTCGATGACAATGCGGTTTGTGTACTAAAGACTGAAAGTGGAACAATTGGTACCCTTGCGGCAAGTTGGGCTTATGTCAGTAAGGAAGATAACTCGACGATCATTTATGGAGAAAAGGCCATTCTTCGTTTAGAGGATGATCCAACCAATTCCCTTGTTGTTCAGTATGCCAACGGTGATGTCATTAATTATCAACTTGGAAAAATTCAGTCAAATGATGCGGGCGGCCAACGTACCACGCATGTAATCAATCACTTTGTCGATGCTGTTATTCATAACCAAGATCCCCTTGTTCCCGGTGAGGAAGGGATGAAATCTCTTGAAGTAATTTTAGCCGCACTTCAATCAAGCGATACAAAACAAATTGTTAAAGTAAGCGAGCTCATTTAATTTTTCAAAAAAGAGAGGGGAATTTCTTATGAAACTAGGTGTTTTTACCGTATTATTCGCGAAAAAATCATTCGAAGAAATGCTGGATACAGTAAAGGAAGCCGGATTACATGCAGTTGAAATCGGAACGGGATGCTATCCCGGTAACAACCACTGCGATCTAGACGGGTTATTGGAAAGCGAAGAAGCCCGCCAGGAATATATCAAAAAAATCCAGGAGCGGGACTTAATCATTAGTGCCTTCAGCTGTCATGGAAACCCGATTTCTCCTGAAAAAGAATTTGCTGAAAACTCGCACGAAACACTCTTAAAAACAATTAAACTAGCTTCACTTCTTGAAGTGCCGGTTGTTAACTGTTTCTCAGGAACAGCAGGAGATCATGAAGGAGCAAAATACCCTAACTGGCCGGTCACCCCATGGCCGAATGAATATGGTGATGTGTTAAAGTGGCAGTGGGAAGAAAAACTGATTCCTTATTGGAAGGAAGTTGGCCAATTTGCCAAGGAGCACAACGTAAAGATCGGGCTTGAACTACACGGGGGCTTTTTAGTTCACACTCCATATACACTCTTAAAGCTGCGTGAGGAAACCTGTGATGCAATTGGCGCTAACTTAGACCCAAGCCACTTATGGTGGCAAGGCATTGATCCAGTGGCAGCAATCAAAATTCTCGGCAAAGAAAATGCGATTCATCATTTTCATGCGAAAGACACATATATTGATCAGGAAAATGTGAATATGTATGGATTAACGGATATGCAGCCATATGGAGCAGTGAAAACGAGGGCATGGTCGTTCCGTTCGGTTGGCTGTGGCCATAGCCTGAAAGAATGGTCTGACATGATGAGTGCACTAAGAACCTATGGTTATGATTATGTGGTCAGCATTGAACATGAGGATCCAATTATGTCAATAGACGAAGGATTCAAACGGGCTGTAACCAATTTGAAATCAGTCTTAATTGAAGAGCCGGTCTCGCAAATGTGGTGGGTATAAAAAGTATGGAAAGCTGATAGAACTGAGGTGCAAATGAGTGAATAAAAAGTGGTGGAAAGAAAGTGTTGCCTACCAAGTCTATCCCCGCAGTTTCATGGACAGCAATGGGGACGGGATTGGTGATTTAAAAGGGGTAACTGCAAAATTAGATTACTTAAAAGAGCTAGGAATTGATGTGATTTGGCTGTCGCCGATGTTTAAATCACCCAATGACGACAATGGCTATGATATCTCTGATTACCAAGATATTATGGAAGAATTCGGGACAATGGCGGACTTTGATGAGTTGCTAGACGGAGTGCATCAGCGCGGAATGAAGTTGATTTTAGACCTAGTCATCAACCATACAAGCGACGAACATCCTTGGTTTATTGAGTCTCGTTCCTCTAAAGATAACCAGAAGCGAGATTGGTATATTTGGAGAGATGGCAAAGATGGAAAAGCGCCGAACAATTGGGAGTCAATATTCAGTGGGCCGGCTTGGAGATATGATAAAGAAACAGAACAGTATTTCATGCATATCTTTTCCGCACGTCAGCCCGATTTGAATTGGGAAAACCCTGAGGTTAGGGATGCTTTATACGATATGGTGAACTGGTGGCTGGAAAAAGGAATCGACGGTTTCCGTGTCGATGCCATCTCGCATATTAAGAAAGAACCAGGACTCCCTGATATGCCTAACCCAGATGAGTTAGATTTTGTGCCTTGCTTTCCGAAAATGATGAACGTCGATGGAATTGATGACTTTCTCACAGAATTCTCTGAGAAAACCATTAAAAACTATGACATCATGACCGTAGGAGAAGCCAACGGGGTAGGGCTTGCGGATGCCGATAAATGGGTTGGCGAAGAGAACGGCTACTTCAATATGATCTTTCAGTTTGAGTTTTTAGAGTTATGGGATAAGGATGCCGAAGGATCCATTGATGTACTTAAGTTAAAAAAGATTTTAACTAAATGGCAAAAAGGCTTAGAGGGAAGAGGCTGGAACGCCTTATTCATCGAAAACCATGATCAGCCGCGACGGGTCTCTAGTTGGGGAAATGACCAGAAGTATTGGAAAGAAAGTGCAAAAATGTTGGGAGTCCTATATTTCCTAATGAAAGGAACTCCGTTTATTTACCAGGGACAGGAAATCGGGATGACAAACGTACAATTCCCTTCTATTGAAGATTACAACGATGTTGGTATGATTAACTACTATCATGTTGAAACCGCCAAGGGGCGTTCCCATGATGAAATTATGAAGGTCATTTGGGAAAAGGGACGAGACAATGCTCGGACACCCATGCAATGGGACGCATCTAACATGGGAGGTTTTACAACGGCAGCACACACATGGCTGGGCGTGAATCCAAATTATTCAGAGATCAATGTAGAGTCACAATTAAACAAACCTGACTCGATTTTATCTTTTTATAAAAAATTGATTCGCTTAAGAAAAGAGAATCCTGTGCTTGTGTATGGAAATTACAACTTATTAGCCGCGAATCATCCCAAACTTTTTGTGTATACTCGCAGTTTGGGGAAGCATAAGGCACTCGTTATTAACAATTTCAGTGGAAAATCAACGAGGTTTCGTGTTCCAGGGAGTTTATCGTATTCCACCTCTGAACTTGTCCTTACCAATTATGAGCTGGTGGGAAAGAAATTACGAAAAAATTTCACCTTAAGACCTTATGAAACAAGAGTGTATATGATAAGGTAATTCATGAAGGGGCGTTAGCCCTTTTTTTTGTGCTTACAAATAAATAAAAAAGGCGATTGCAAACTGCTTAATCGCCTTTTTTAAATGGTTAAACATTTGTTCTAGGTCTAGGGTCTTTGTTGTACATTCTTCTGAAATAGGGAATAATCCAACGGTCTAATCCGATTCTACCTGCATTGTAACCAGCGGTTAATATGATAAAACCAAGGAAAATGTCTCTCGGGTTATGAGATACCGTACCAGCCAGGAAGAATGAAAAGTTCATTAGTAAACCAAAGAACATCGCTGCTGTTGTTAAGCAGCCTAAGATTAAGCCTAAGCCAATTAATGTTTCACCCCAGGGAACCAGGATGTTGAAGATATCAACGTTTGGCAATGCAAAGTGTTTTAAAAAGTTTACATACCATGGAAAGACAATTCCACCATCTGGACCCTTGACTGGATTGGCGATCGCACCTTTTAAAAAGCCTGATGCATCAAAGCCACCAGTTAGTTTGTGATAGCCAGCTGTGAACCAAGAATATCCTAAATATAATCGTATAATGGTTAAAATTATCGCTGCTGTTTTACTCTCTCTCAAAAAGGTGTTAAACATGTTGTATTCCGCACTTCAAAGACATATATTTCTTTTATTATTCCTTGCCGGAAATAATAAATACATAAATCCTTTTTGAGCTAATATTCCAAGCAATTCGAACAAAAAAAGACGATTCGGAATCCCGAATCGTCCTTCTTAGCTAAGCTACTGACTTATTTTTTTCATAATCAGTTTCTTTTTTGCTCATTTTTCTAACGAATGGAACCACCCAGCGGTCTAAACCGATTCGTCCTGCATTGTAACCTGCTGTTAAGATGATGAATCCTAAGAAAATGTCTCTAGGGTTATGAGATACCGTGCCTGCTAAGAAGAAGCTGAAGTTCATCACTAAACCAAAGAACATCGCAGTCGTTGTTAAGCAACCTAGGATTAAGCCTAAGCCGATTAATGTTTCGCCCCAAGGTACGATGACGTTGAACACATCAACGTTTGGTAGTGCAAAGTGTTTCAAGAAGTCAACATACCATCCAAAAACAACCGCGCCATCAGGACCTTTGACAGGGTTAGCGATCGCTCCTTTTAAGAAGCCTGCCGCATCGAAGCCGCCGCTTGTTAATTTTCCATAACCTGCTGTAAACCAAGAATAGCCAAGGTATAAACGTAAGACTGTTAAGATAGCCGCTGCAATTTTATTTTCTCTTAAAAATTTATTAAACATGATTTCATTCCGCCTTTCGAAATTTGTTTGTTCTTTATGATTACACTATATTACCTTTTTCTGTTTAACAACATGGGTATAGTGATAAGTTCACATTTTGTTTGAAATGTTTTGACGAACTTTTGAACAGCGTAATCCATTAAATGAAAATTATGTAAATGTTGTAATCGTTTTTGATTTGATTGTTATGTATATCATTTTTTGTTATTTTAAAGATAACACTATGTTTAGTGGGTCTCAAAAAGCACTGAAAGTTGATGCAGAAAAGGGAGAAGCCAGAATGAGGATCAAAAAGACAAACTATATATTATTTTGGATGCTCATATTTAGTTTGATTGTCATATCGGAGTTATTAGATTTAATGTTTACCATCCTATTTCCATCCGTGAGCATAGTCAAATTTGCGTCCCTTATTATACTTATAGGCATCCTTCCATTCGTTATTCATTCTTTAAAAGAAATGAGTAGGAAGGACGATGAACTTCGTATAAACAAACTAAAATTAAAGAATATTTTTGATACGTTAGATATAGCTATTTGGTCACATGATTTAAAGTCAGACACTTTATTAATTACACCGGGGATTGAAAAATTATATGGGTATTCTTATATAGATTTTTATAAGGACCTAGATCTTTGGAAAAAAGTAATTTATCCAGATGATTTAGCTGTTTTAGAAGAGAGAGCGCAAAAATTAGCAAGAGGAGAAGCCGTCACAAGTGAATATCGGATTGTTCGACCAGATGGTGAAGTTCGTTGGATTCAGGATAGAGGTTTCCCAACACTTGATGGTAAAGGTAATTTTGTAGATTTCAATAGTGTCCTGTTTGATATTACGGATCGGAAAGAAAGCGAAGATCGTTATCGTAGTTTAGTAGAGATGTCACCTGATATTATCGCTGTTGTCAGCAGGGAAAAAATCGAATATATGAATGAGGCGGGGCGGATGTTGGTCGGAGCAACGAGTCCGGAAGAAGTAATTGGTAAATCTGCCCTGAAATTTGCTTCTTTTAATATCGTTGATTCGATAAGACAAAAAGTCGTCAGTTTGGAGCGCTCTAATCAAGAGAAATTAAGATTTGAATTCCAGGTGAATCGGCTAGATGGTCAGACCATTGATGTCGAAATGGCAGCAACTACAATCTTTTATGGAGGTAGATCCGCTGTGCAAGTGGTCGGAAGGGATATTACGGAGAGAAAGAAAACGGAGAAAACGATTCAGTTTATGGCCTTCTATGATTCATTGACCGGTTTGCCTAATCGAAATCAGTTTAGAAACCATCTAAACAAAGTCTTAGCTAACCAAGATGACATAATGCTGGCGGTTTTATTTTTAGATTTAGACCGGTTTAAGATTATTAATGATACAAAGGGGCATACGGTTGGTGATTTCATTCTCCAAAAGGTTGCCGCCCGTTTAGCAGCGACGGTGAAAAACGAAGGGGTCGTCTCAAGGCAAGGCGGGGATGAGTTTATAATCCTATTAGAAGACATTGATAAAGAACGTGCCAAACTTGTTGCCCAGCAAATCCTATCTGAATTCACAAATCCGCTCGAAGTCAATGATCAAGAGTTTTTTGTAACACCAAGTATCGGGATTAGCCTTTACCCTGCCGATGGGGTAGATGTGGAAACCTTAATAAAAAATGCAGACACTGCCATGTATCAAGCCAAAGAACGTGGTAAAAATAATTTTCAATTTTATTCTTCCAATTTAAACGGAATTTTCATTCAAAAAATGGAGATGGAGAATGGATTAAGAAAAGCACTGGAACAGAATCAATTGATGCTTCATTATCAACCGCAAGTATCCTTGATCACAGGGGAATTAGTGGGAATTGAAGCATTAATCCGTTGGCAGCATCCTATACATGGTCTGATCGCACCGTTAGAATTTATCCCGCTTGCGGAGGAAACGGGCTTGATTGTTCCCATTGGTAAATGGGTTTTACGGGAAGCCTGCAGGCAGCGAAAAGGATGGGAAACTCTCGGTTTCCACGACTTTCCTATCGCAGTAAATGTCTCGGTTCGTCAATTTGAGGACGACCATCTCATCGAATATATTTCCGCTTTATTGGACGAATTTGGTCTGAGCGGCATTCATTTAGAGTTAGAAATAACAGAAAGTATTATGCAAAATCTAGAGAATTCAACGATTATTTTAAATAAATTGAAGGAACTAGGTGTACTTCTCTCAATTGATGATTTTGGAACGGGCTATTCCTCTTTAAGTTATTTGAAGCATCTTCCAATTGATAAAATAAAGATTGATAAATCATTTGTTGATGATATTATTTTCCATTCCAATCAAGGGAAAATGGTTAAAACGATTATAGATATGGGTTTGAATTTAAACTTTTCCGTTATTGCTGAAGGAATCGAAACCAATGAACAACTCCATTTTTTAAAGGAAAATGAGTGCGAAATTGGTCAAGGGTATTTCTTTAGCAAGCCAATTCCTGCTGATGAGATGGTTGAATATCTATTATCAGGAAATGAAAAGAATGGTGGTATCCCAATTTGATTGGGGTACCACTTTTTTGGCTCTATCTAATTCGTCTTTTCTGGGAGGAATGTTTTGGAGTGTTTTTCTACTAATTAATTTCCCCATTTCATGAACACCTTTAGGGTGCAGCAGCTAGTGGGCATGTTTGGGGTTGATTGAGTGTATAGCTCGAAGTCGACACCAGTTGGGGTGAATTTTGTGGTTACAGGGACTTTTAATCCAATGCTCCTAATTAAATGATCAACATCCGCTTTTTTCCCTTGCTGGGCAGCAGTCATCATTTTGCGAGCAAAGTCTGAATCTCCTAGTCGATCAATCAGAATACTTCCTTGATCCATTAATAGCCGAAATGATTTGACAGACTTCTCAAATACTTTTACATCTACTGGCGGATAACTCCTTGGGAACGTCTGCACCACTGATTGGGGTGGGTAAACGGGCAATGGAGGATAGATTGGATAGTGATATGGGTAATAATACATGGATACTCTCCTTCCATATTTAAAACACAAGGCAGAATAAAATATGATATTTTTGCGGTTATGGTTACCTTAAAATGCAAAAACGCATGGATTAAATCCACGCGTTTTTTTATATTAATGAATATGAATATCACCACTGGAAACATCAAGGTCTATGTTGTACTTACCGGAGCCATGTTTTCCCTTGATGCTATGCTTATGTTGCACCTTTGAGGTCAATGGTAAATCACAAGTGATATCGCCGCTGTTTGCATCTCCATCTAAGGTGAAATCAGCGTTATTTGGCAGGTCTAGCCCTACATCTCCTGAACTCACTTCAATATCAATAGAATCTGACAGCTTTGCTACTTGAAAATTTAGTTCCCCGGAGGACACATTTGCTTCTATTGCACCTGTATATTTTTTGACATTAAGGTTTCCGGAACTTAAATCAAAAGAGCCTATTGTTGTTGTTAACGAATTAATCTCAACATTGCCTGATGCTACGTTTTGCTCAAATTGGTTGATTATCATGTTTTTGAGGTTCATGTTGCCTGAACCAATATCCAGTGTTAATTCCTCTAGTTTTACAGGTTTACTTTGGGATTGACCTGAAAAATGTAAATTCCCCGAGCCTAAACTGATGTGCATGTTTCGGTCATAATTTTCGGGAATATAGATGTTTACTTTCTTCTTTTCGGAGAAGGGGTACCAGTCAAACCAACCCAATCCCTTATGTTTGATAGAGACCTCGATTGTGTCTCCCAGTTCCCTAACGATTAGCTTTTCTTTGCCATTATAGACGACTTTAACATCTTTACGATCTTCGGTAATAATCGTTGTACTTACACTGGAAATATTAACCTTAATCAGATCGACATCCTCTATCCCAGCAGCCTGTGTATTATTATTTTCGGAGCCAAACCCATCAAACCGAGTGAACTGATCATAGATAAAATATAAGCCGATAATGATCAATAAAAGAATCACAATTCTTTTCATTACTTTCCATCCCCTTTTTATTCCATCTTCTATTTTTATCTTAAGAAATCCTTCAACTATCCTCAATGAACCTTAGATTTAATTTCTCCTAAGACTTGAGACGCATTTGGAATAGGGTCCTTTTGCGCCTTCCCCTCCAATCCACTTGGCAAAATAAAATCAACAATGACCTTAACAATACCAGAGCCAAAAAGGTTGAGGTAATACCATGGATAATTTTTCGGTTTTCGAAAGAATTTTAGTGCTTAGATTCCAAAGTAAAGAAATTGTGGTATTCTTTTTTTATGGGGGTGTATGTAATTTGACAATAAAAAGAATAACGCCGAAAGAACTTCATGAAAGGCTGCAAGGTAAAGAAAATCTAGTCCTTCTTGATGTTCGAGATGAAGAAAAATACAATAAATTTCATATAGAAGAAAGTCTGAACATACCGAAAGCAGTTATTTTTGGTATGGAAAAGTCAGGTGAAATTACGCAGCAATCCTTACCGAGGGATCAGGAAATGATCGTAACTTGCACAACGGGAAATTCGGCAACGAAATGTGCATGTATTCTTGACTCTCATCATTATAAAGTAACCGTTCTAGAAGGTGGAATTACTGCTTGGAAGGCATATATAAGCTCACTTCGAGACGAATAGGGAGATACTCAACATGCTGCAAAAGTTAAATAAACAACTAGAAAGAATCATGCCATTAATCACTCCGGTTGGTGTTTTGACCGGGGTATTGTTCAGTGTCCATCTAAAAGACTTTTCCTATTTGATTCCATGGATATTTGCGTTTATGACCTTCGCTGGCAGTTTAGGGTCTAATTTTCGATCATTAAAAGAGGTGATCGTTCATCCGTTTCCCATTTTTATTGCCATGGCCATCCTCCACGTGCTGATGCCAATTTGGGCTTGGGGTGTGGGTCATGTTGCCTTTTCTGGCGATATTTACACGATTACCGGTCTTGTACTAGGAATGGTCATTCCAACAGGAGTGACTAGCTTCATGTGGGTAGCCATTTACAAAGGAAACATTCCATTGGTCTTATCGATTATTTTAATTGATACGTTGCTTTCGCCAATCATTGTTCCATTTTCGCTCTCATTATTTATGGGTGAAAAAATTGAAATGGACTTTTTTAGCATAATGAAGGGTCTATTGGGGATGGTGGTTATTCCTTCCCTGATTGGGATGTACTTAAACCAAGTTACAAAGGGGAAAATTAAAGACCAATTAGGGACACGTCTTGCTCCTTTTTCCAAAATCAGCCTCGGCTTTGTGGTCATGCTTAATGGGGCTGTTGTCGCACCCTATTTAAAACATATCGACCCTAAACTTGTGGGTATTACCCTAACTGTCTTTATGATTGCGCTGACTGGTTATTTGTTTTCATTTATTATTGGGAGATTTTTAAATGGTGGGCGAGATACTGTCATTTCGCTAACGTTCACTGGCGGAATGAGGAATATCAGTGCCGGTGCAGTGATTGCCATTACATACTTCCCGGCTGCAGTTGCGGTACCGGTAGTTGTCGGTATGTTGTTTCAGCAAATCCTTGCCTCGTTAAATGGGTATTTTCTTAATCGATACTACAATAAAAAAGTCGAAAGGCAAGAATCTATTGCGTTATAATATTGTGTTTTAAACTAAGAAATCCCCTCGGAATTATTTGCGAGGGGATGTTTTTTGAGGGAACTCCCTCACAAGTAGGGATTACTTGGTTGCATACTTGATAATTCCGGATAAATAAATGGAGCAGTCTCTTTGCACAACTTCTCTTAATTTTATTTTTCCATCTTTTACTAACTCACTAACCAAGCCATCAATAAGTCTTTCATCTTCTTTTGCAGCCTTTGGAATCTCAATTGAAAATAAATTACTCCGACTGGAAGAGTGTAGATTTTTTAATAATTCAGATTTATTCATTAGACAACCCCTTTACTATAACTTCGACAGTAAGGGGCTTTTCTCCTTTGAAATTAAACAAATATTAAGTCTCCATCAAAATAAACTACTCTTTTGTTAGTTCTTCCTCAAAGAAAAAGGTATTGGGATGTTCATTGACAATGTAAGAGTACCGTTTCATATTTTTTACATATTGAGATTTATGGATGGTTACTGATTCACCCGAAGAACGGATATGAACTTCATCGCCATCATTAAACATGCTTTTCTTCATTGTTTCATCCTTTCAAACCAGGGTTAATTGAGAGTTAAGGGACATGATCTGTTCTCCTTTCCAGCATCTATGCTGGCTATTTTATTATTTCCTATGCATCGAGATCTATATGCTGAAATTTGCTTACTTGGAACAGACCCTTATCTGTTAGCTTTAGTTCCGGTATGACAGGCAGTGATAAAAAAGAAATCGTTAGAAAGGGGTTAAAGTGGTTGTTTGCACCTAGCTCTTTGAGAGCAAGATTGATCTCATTTAAACCTTCATAAACCTCCTGATACGGGCGATCAGACATTAACCCTGCAATGCGAAGTTCCAATGAGGCAATCACTTCCCCATGATTGACAACCACGAGACCCCCTTGGATATTTTTAATAGCCTTGGCAGCAACTACCATATCAAAATCAGTCGTTCCGGCCATAATAAGATTATGGGAATCATGGGCAATGGTTGTGGCGATGGCTCCTGATTTTAAACCTAAACCTTTGACGATCCCTAAACCAATTTGATTTTTCAGATGATGGCGCTCAATCACTGCCAGCTTTAATTGGTCATTGTTAATGGAAGGTTGAAATAACCCCAAATCACTCCTATCAACTTTTTCAATAAGATGACGCGTTACCAGGCTATTGGGAGTAATTTCAATTATATTTGCGTGGTTTGTTTTTAATGGCATTTGGAAATCATTTTCCGTAAGCGAACGGTAACGAACAGAATTTCTTAACCTTTCTGTTTCAACCAGAGTAGGATTCTGTGATTCAATAACTAGCCTTCCATTCTCGACAACTGCCATTCCATCTTTAAAAACGGTTGTTATCTTTATTTTCTCCAGATCATCGAATACGAAGAAATCTGCTTTGTATCCAGGTCCAATCGCCCCCTTAGACTCGAGCCCAAAACATTCGGCTGCATTTATCGTTGCCATTTGAATCGCTATAATTGGAGATAAACCTGAGGCAATCGCCAGCCTAACGTTATGATCAATACTGCCATCTTGGATTAGGTCATCTAAATGCTTATCATCGGTTACAAATAAACATCTTCGTGCATTGCGCTCATTGACGATCGGAATTAATTGCTGTAAGTCTTTTGCAACCGTACCCTCGCGGATCATTAAGTACATACCTCTACTGAGACGCTCTTTTGCTTCAGCGGCCGTTGTGCTTTCATGATCTGTTCGAATACCTGCTGCCATATACACATTCAAATCATTGGGAGACAACCCTGCCGCATGACCGTCAATTTTTTTGCCAAATTGTTTTGCTGTTAAGATTTTATTGAGCATATCATCCTCGGCCGTTAGGACAGCTGGGAAATTCATGACCTCGGCTAATCCCAGTACCCGTGGCTGCTGATAAAATGGTTTTAAATCTGCTGAATGTAAAGTAGCCCCCGAATTTTCAAATTCGGTCGCAGGGACACATGAAGGAAGCATGAAGAAAAAGTCAAACGGTAAGTTTTTAGAGGAATCAAGCATATATTGGATCCCGTCAGCTCCTAATACGTTGGCGATTTCATGAGGGTCTGCAATGGCGGTGGTCACGCCGTGCGGAAGAAGGACCTTGGCAAATTCGTTAGGCGTGACCATTGAGGATTCGATATGAACATGACCATCGATGAAAGCAGGGGAGATATAACGGCCTTTTGCATCAATCACCCTATTTCCCTCATAGTCTCCGATACCCGCAAAGTATCCATCCACAATCGCTAGATCACCTTCGATTATTTCTCCATTAAAGACGTCGATAATTTTGCCATTTTGAATGACAGTATCCGCTGGTTCTCGTTTAGATGCTACAGAGATTCTTTTTTTTAATTGGTTTCCCTCCATAGAACAACATCCTCTTCTGTCAAATTAATACTCCACTTTATCATTTGCATTCTCCCAGGTTCTAAACGGCAAATCGCCATTCGTTGGAAAAATTTTTTTCATTTGTATTTTACGATTTTCAACGGGAAGGGAGAGTTGGTCATAAATAAATTGGTCATCGAACCCGATCTTTGCCGCATCTTGCTTCGTGCAAGCATAATAAACAGCTTTAGGGCGTGCCCAATAAATAGCGCCAATACACATCGGGCAAGGTTCGCAGCTGGTATATATTTCACAGTCGGTAAGCTGAAAGTCGTTTAAAAATCGGCATGCATCACGAATGGCTTGCACTTCGGCGTGTGCAGTAGGATCGTTTGTTGCAGTTACTTCATTTTTACCCATACCAATTATTTTTCCATCCTTGACGACAATTGCTCCAAAAGGTCCGCCTTGTTTCGTTAACACATTATTTAAGGCCAGTTCAATCGCTTTTTCCATAAAGTGAAAATCTGACATAGAATCTCTCCATTCCAGTGAAATAACTTAAAATACATTATTCTACATGATGCTGATAATTGCTTCATTGTTGTAAGGTCATCTGACATAAATTTTCTGTGTTAGATTATATGGCATTCTCATAGATACTATTTCCTCTTTTGGATATTATGGTGAAAAAAGATGGCATGGACATTGTAAAAAAGTTCGTCTATTTACTGTAAATCAACCGGTAATTAGAAAATTGAAAAAGAACATGGGTGTATTTTGGGAGGTCAATCAATATATATAGTGATAAATAACTTGAAAAGAATAGGGGGTCTTAAATGGAAAGGACACAGGGTGGGATGTTACGAGCTCGGTATGAATGGGTAGTTTCTTTTGGAGGATAAATGCGGGGTCATCGCAGTCTATCTAGCGGCGGGCAAGAGCCGCCGGATGGGGGGTAACAAGCTGGCACTCCCTTTTGGCAAGAAAACAATTGGTCATTCAGTCTTAGAAAAGGCAGTGAATTCTAAACTAGATTATACGATAGTTGTGAAAAGGGAAGAGGATGCGCTCGATTGGATTGACGACACCCTTTTTGAACCCCCCTTCCGGGAACGGTGGAAAACTGTTGTTTGCCGAGAAGCAGATAAAGGGCAAGCCCATTCCTTGCAATCTGGGTTGCTGGCTGCGATGGAAATGGAACCAAAGGGGATCATGGTCCTTCTCGCTGACCAACCTCTCCTGCCTTTAGGAATCATAAATGATTTGGTATCCCGATACCTACAGCAAGATCATGTTCCATTCCTTGCCGCCAGTTTTCAGGGGATTCCAAGACCACCGATCATTTTTTCACCACAAATGGTTCCAGATTTACTGAAACTAGAGGGCGACGCAGGCGCACGACAGCTTTTTAAAAAAAAGGAATTAACCGGGATGCTGGTTGATTATGAAAACGAAGCGGACTTTTTTGATGTCGATACTAAAATTGACTATCAATGGCTGAAAGGTTGTGGGCACGGGTGGTGAATCGTCAGGGGACTTCCATCGAGGAATTAAATCAAATGAATAAAGAAGAGTTTGTGAGTAAACTAGGCTGGGTGTTTGAGCACTCCCCATGGGTGGCCACGATGTCGTGGGATAGTTTGCCCTTTAAATCCCGCGAGGACCTCTTACAATCTATGATGACTATGGTTGAAAATGCAGATCGTACCTTGCAATTGGCCCTGCTTCGTGCCCATCCTGATCTCGGTACTAGATTAAAAATATCAGAGGTATCGCAAAAGGAGCAAGCTGGTGTAGGTCTTGATCAGCTCTCGACAAAGGATTATGGGGAGTTTGTTTCACTCAATCAAAGGTATGTTGCGCAATTTGAGTTTCCTTTTATTATGGCTGTTAAAGGACAAAACAAGGACGCAATTTTAGCTGCGATGAAAGAACGAGTGGGCAATACCCATGAACAAGAATTCCAGACAGCTTTAAAAGAGGTTTATAAAATTGCCGGTTTCCGCTTATATGATGTTATTCAATAAAGGGGATGATGAGATGAAAAGAACGATGCGCTATGGAAAGGATGATGTTTGGGTTTACCGTACGTATGCAGCCCCGCTTACAGGAGTCCGTTCGATTCCTGAATCAGCCTTTACGGGACGAAGCAATATTCTTTTTGGAATGAATGTGAAGGTAGCAGTGGAAGGGGATGCCTTCTTAACATCCTTTAAAGATGGAGATAATACCCTAGTGGTAGCAACCGATTCAATGAAAAATTTCATTCTCAAGCACGCTGGCGATTATGAAGGTTCGACACAAGAAGGGTTCCTAGAATTCGTCGCCCGCCGTTTTCTTGAGACCTATCCACATATGAGTGCTATTGATATTTCCGGCGAACAAATCCCCTTTGACGAGCTTCCAGTGCCGACGAAAGGTCGTTTTGAACCGAGTCCATTGGTGTTTCGCTATTCATTAAATGAACAGTCTGTTGCTTCCGTTGAAGTGAAGCGCTCCGGAGAAGAGATCATCACAGCCGATCATCTCAGCAGTTTGAAAGGACTAAAGCTTCTAAAAGTACGAGGCAGCTCATTTTTCGGCTTTGTAAAGGATGAATATACAACATTACCAGAATCTTACGACCGGCCGCTGTTTATCTTTTTAAATATCGGGTGGCGCTATAACGATTTCGAGGGAGCTCGTGGAAGTACGAAAGATGGGTATGTTGCAGCAGAGCAAGTCAGGGATATTGCTTATACCGTTTTTCATGAAGAGAACTCTCCTTCCATTCAAAATTTAATCTACCGGATTGGTCTTCGATTATTAGAGCGCTTTCCGCAGTTAGTGGAAGTTCGTTTTGAATCCAATAACCGTACCTGGGAAACCATTTTAGATGAAATTCCTGCCTCACAAGAAGGAAAAGTTTTTACCGAACCGCGTCCTCCGTTTGGGTTTCAATGTTTTTCGATGACACGTGAAGATTTGGAAAGTCCCGGGGAAACACCGACATGACTGGAAAAGTAACTACTCATGTCCTTGATTTAAGTTTGGGAAAACCGGCTAGTGGTGTGTTAGTGGAATTGTGGCGGGTAAGTTCAGACAATAAGTTCGAATTCCTACTAACCACCTATACGAATGAAGATGGCCGCGTCAATCACCCTCTCCTTGAGGAGTGCAATATGAATAAAGGAATCTATGAAATTCGTTTTCATGTTGGAGATTATTTTCGGAGACACGGCACTTTCCTCGGGGAGCCTTCATTCCTGGATTGTGTTCCCGTTCGCTTTAGCATTTCGGAACCCGCCTCCCACTATCATGTACCATTGTTGATTTCACCAGGTGGGTACAGTACGTATCGCGGGAGTTAAGGAGGGTCATAAAATTGAAAGAACTTTGGGTGAAGAATGGGCTTGTTTTTACCGAGGAAGGCTTTCGAGAGGTAAACATTCGAGTCGTTGATGAACGGATTGACTCTCTTGTGAAAAAGGAAGGAGAGCCGTTGAAAGAGGAATCAAATACGATGATTGATGCAAGCGGCTGCCTGGTGGTTCCTGGCTTTATTGATGCCCATGTCCATTTCAATGACCCGGGCAGAACCGATTGGGAAGGAATCGAGACAGGGAGCCGTGCCGCGGCTATTGGCGGAACCACAACCATTTTTGATATGCCGCTGAATTGTGCACCCTCTGTTACAAATTTGGTGACTTTACTCGATAAAAAAGATTATTTAACCTCCCTGTCATATGTCGATTATGCTCTTTGGGGAGGAATGACAGACACGAACATCAAGAACCGCCATGAACTCTCTCAAATGAGTGAGGGGATCATTGGGTGGAAGGCGTTTATGAGTGAAAGCGGGATTGATGATTTCCAGTTTGTATCACCGGATGGATTGAAACAAGCGATGAAGGCTGCAAAGGAGCATCAGAAAATTCTCGCTCTCCATGCGGAATGGGATGAGGAGATTAATAAATTGACAGCTTTATATAAAAATAGGGCTGGGATGAATGAACGAAAGGCCTTTCTCGCGAGCAGGCCTGTATCGGCAGAAGAGAAAGCAGTCAGTTATGCCCTAGAGCTTGCTGCAAAATATGGAACAGCCCTGCATTTTGTTCATATCAGTTCAGCGAAAGTAGTCGGACTTATCGAACAAGCTAAAAAAAGCGGAGTAGATGTTACGGTTGAAACCTGCCCGCATTATTTAATTTTTGATGAAAAGGATTTTTTTAAAAAAGGTGCCATTCTCAAATGTGCACCGCCATTAAGACCGCGCGAAGAGGTCGAAGGGCTCTGGGACTGCATTCAAAGAGGGTGGATTGATACGATTGGCTCTGATCATTCCCCGTGTCTTTATTCTATGAAAACAACGGATTCGATCTGGGATGCTTGGGGTGGGATTCAAGGAGTTCAATATACGTTGCTTTCACTTCTTGATGAGGCCCTTAAGCGGGGAATTGACCTATGTGAAATTTTACAATTAGGGACATCAAATGTAGCTGAACGGTTTGGTATTGCTAATCGAAAAGGTCAAATTCGTTCAGGCTTAGATGCGGACTTAGTGTTGATACGCTTAGATGAATCAACGGTTGCTGATAAACAGTCATTGGCTTTTCGAAATGCATACTCACCCTATGAAAATAGGGAGTTTTTGCTTAGGGTAAAGAAAACTATTTTACGAGGAAAGGTCATTTATGATGATCAATTCGGGGTGTTTAAGGAGAAATTAGGTGTCTGCCTTTAAGCAAGGGAGGGCGAGTGATGAAGCAGTTCCCCAATAATTTGGCTGAAGCCATTGAGTGGCTCAGTTCGTTTGGCGCAGTAAGTGAAGGCGGAGTGACTCGGACCCTCTATTCCAAACCTTGGAAAGAAGCGCAGCAAGCATTACGGGAATGGATGGAGCTGCTCGGGCTCGATACAAAATTTGATTCGATTGGAAACCTATTTGGACAGCTATCCACAACTAATTCAGGGGCGCCAACCATACTAGTTGGGTCCCATGTTGATACTGTGATTTCTGGCGGTAAGTACGATGGTGCCTATGGAATTGTCGCTGCCATCCTAGCTTTAAGCCATCTAAAAAAAGAGTATGGGCAGCCGTTGCTAAATCTCGAGGTGGTCTCATTATGTGAAGAGGAGGGGAGCCGTTTTCCGATTGCCTGCTCGGGGTCAGGGGTCATGACAGGAGTTTATTCTTTTGATGAGATAAAAGGGGTAACGGATTCGGATGGCTTGAGCTTTGAGGCAGCGATGAAAGAGGCAGGCTTTGGACTTGAAGGTAAAGAATACAAGGTCCGTCATGATATTCATGCATTCATTGAACTACATATCGAACAAGGACCTAGCTTGGAAAGACTCGGGAAATCGATTGGCATTGTTCAAACCATTGTTGGTCAAAAACGCTTTCGAATTAAGGTAACAGGTGAATCGAACCATGCGGGTACGACCTTGATGAAATGGCGAAAAGACCCACTCCATGGTGCGGTATCGATGATAGATGACCTGTATCTGTCGATTAAAGATTTCGATGAAAATCTAGTCACGACGGTGGGTCAGCTGATTGTAGAGCCGAATGTTTCGAATGTGATTCCAAGTCAAATTGTATTTACAGTCGATGCCAGACATCCATTAGAATCGATTTTATCTTCATTTTGTGACCGATTTACTAGTCGATTTCAAGAGGTTGCGGAGAGGAAGGGGTTGGGCATAACAATAGAAAAATGGCATGAGATACGTCCGGTTCAAATGGATCCAAGTCTAAATGACAGGGTGCAGAAGATTTGCACAAAAAGTGATTTCACCTATCATGTGATGAACAGCGGTGCGGGGCATGATGCCCAGCTGTTTGCTCAAGTTTGTCCCACCACAATCATGTTCGTACCCAGTCAGGGCGGAATCAGCCATTCACCATTGGAATATACATCCACCGCTGACTTAGAAACCGGTCTTGATGTACTGATCCAATTATTACATCAACTAGCGTATAGATAAGAAAAGGAGGATGAGTTTTTTGAATCAGGATAAGAAAAGTTTGGTCCAGTGGATTGACGAGCACCAAGCGGAAATGATTGATTTTTTAAAAAGGATCGTCCAAGTCCCGTCGGATAACCCGGCCGGTGACTGTTACCCGATTGCCTCATTCTTACAGCAACAGCTTCAAGAACTCGGCTTTGAGGAGGTTTCCTTATTAGAGGTAGACCAAGATGAAGTAAAGGCCGCTGGAATGATTAGTTTGGCCAACGTCCTTGGCAGGGCCGAGTTTGGGAACGGAGAAGGAACGAATATCGCCTTAAATGCCCATGGTGATGTAGTACCCCCAGGGTTAGGCTGGAGTGTGGACCCGTACGGTGGGGAGATCATCAATGGGAAGATGTATGGGCGTGGTGTGGCTGTTTCCAAATCGGATATTGCTGCCTATTCATACGCTGTTTTAGCCTTAAAACAAGCCAAGATCAGTCAGTCATTGCAAGGGAAAGTCGACCTTGCTTTTACTTTTGATGAAGAAACAGGCGGAGAACTAGGCCCAAGGCGACTGCTCGAACAAGGATCTATTCTTCCTGATATGGCGATTGCGGCTGGCTTTACCTATTCAGCGGTTAATGCTCACAACGGCTGTTTACATTTTGAAGTGAAAACAACAGGGAAGTCTGCCCATGCAGCCCTGCCCCATACAGGTATCGATGCGCTTGAGGCAACGACAAAGATCTTAAATGGCTTATATGAATATCGTCAAACTCTCGCAGCAAAAAAATCTTCTGTACCAGGGATTGACCACCCGACACTAGTTGTCGGTCTCATTTCGGGAGGAATTAACACGAACGTTGTACCTGATGAGTGCACAATAAGGGTCGACCGGAGATTGATTCCAGGGGAAGACGGAGCACAAGCAGAAGCAGAGTTTAGAAAAGTTGTGGAAGAAGCGGTTAAGACGAATGAAGGAATAGAGTTAGAAATTCGAAAAATCCTCCATGCAGAAAGCTTCGGGCCTGTTCCGGAAGATTCCCCATTAATTGCAGCATTATCGTCGAACTGGCAGTCAATTATGAAGGGAAAAGGTGAGTTAGCGATTAACGGAGTACCGATCTATGCAGATGCCCGCCATTTTTATGAAAAAGGCATCCCAACAATCATGTTTGGTGTGGGGCCCAAATTGCTGGAGGAGGCGAATGGGCACCGGGCGGATGAAAATATCCGGATCGAAGATTTGGTTAATGCCACAAAAATTATTGCCTGTACACTTTATGATCTACTGGGAGGAGGTAAGGGATGAAACTTACCCAGCGGGAGCAGGAAAAATTATTGATTGTCGTGGCAGCAGATCTGGCAAGGCGCAGAAAGGATCGTGGCTTGAAATTAAACTACCCTGAAGCGATTGCCCTCATCACTTACGAAATTATGGAGGGGGCAAGAGATGGGAAATCGGTGGCTGAACTGATGAGTGAGGGATCCAAGATATTATCAAGCGAAGATGTAATGGAAGGGATTCCAGAAATGATTCACGATATCCAAATAGAGGCAACGTTCCCAGATGGAACCAAGCTTGTTACCGTCCATGAGCCGATTCGCTAGCTTATTATGTTTATAGAAAAGAGGGTGCGATGTTGATACCAGGAGAATATCGATTAAGACAGGAGCCGATTATCTGCAACAAGGGCAGGAAGACTTCTAAAGTCATGGTGCTCAATCAAGGAGACAGGCCGATTCAAATCGGGTCCCATTTTCATTTTTACGAAGTAAATGGCGCCCTAAAATTTGAACGAGACCATTCGTTTGGCAAGCATTTAAATATTCCGGCAGGCACCGCTGTCCGGTTTGAACCTGGAGATGCAAAAGAAGTAGAGCTCGTTCCCTTCGCTGGTCAGCGTGAAGTCTATGGGTTAAATAATAAAACCGATGGCCGATTGGACCAAGGAGAGGAGAAGCGGTTATGAGCTTTCGAATGTCAAGAAAGCAATATGCAGACATGTTTGGTCCAACAACAGGCGATGCCATCCGGCTTGCGGACACAGATTTATTTATCGAAATAGAAAAGGACTTTACCATTTATGGGGATGAAGTCAAATTTGGCGGAGGAAAAGTAATCCGTGACGGGATGGGACAGCATCCACTTGCTACTCGAACACAAGGGGCACTCGATGCTGTCATCACCAATGCGATTATATTGGATTATAGCGGGATCTATAAGGCGGACATCGGGATTCGTGATGGACGAATCGCTGCGATCGGAAAAAGTGGGAATACGCTCTTAATGGAAGGTGTGGACATGATCATTGGGGCTTCAACCGAAGTCATTGCCGGTGAAGGTATGATAATAACAGCCGGCGGGATTGATGCCCATATCCATTTTATTAGTCCGCAGCAAATCGAAACAGCCCTGTCATCAGGGATTACAACCATGATTGGCGGCGGCACCGGTCCGGCAACGGGAACAAATGCAACCACTTGTACGCCGGGGGAATGGAATATTCACCGCATGTTGGAAGCAGCTGAAGAATTCCCTATGAATCTAGGATTCTTAGGAAAGGGTAATTCGTCTGCAGAGGAACCGTTAATTGAACAGATCAATGCCGGTGTGATTGGCCTTAAATTGCATGAAGATTGGGGGACGACCGCCTCTGCCATTGACCACTGCCTCAAGGTCGCGGACAAGTATGATATACAAGTTGCCATTCATACCGATACCTTAAATGAAGGCGGGTTTGTCGAGGATACTTTGGCAGCGATTAATGGCCGCGTCATCCATACGTACCATACGGAAGGGGCCGGCGGAGGTCATGCTCCTGATATTATTAAGGTCGCAAGTTTCCCGTATATCCTCCCGTCATCCACCAATCCAACACGACCCTACACCAAAAATACCTTAGATGAACATTTAGATATGCTGATGGTTTGTCATCACTTGGACCCCGACGTACCTGAGGACATTGCCTTTGCTGATTCTCGCATCAGAAAAGAAACGATTACAGCGGAAGACATTCTCCACGATTTGGGCGTATTCAGCATGATTAGTTCCGATTCGCAGGCGATGGGCCGAGTAGGCGAAGTGATCACTCGTACCTGGCAAACAGCTGATAAAATGCGGAAGCAGCGCGGCAAGCTACCGGAAGACAAGGGGGCCTGCGACAACTTCCGTGCTAAGCGATACATTGCCAAATATACAATTAATCCAGCGATAACGCATGGGATTGCGGAGGAAGTTGGGTCGGTGGAGGTGGGGAAATTGGCAGATCTCGTCATTTGGGATCCGGCATTTTTTGGCGTTAAACCAGAGATCGTCATCAAAGGTGGAATGATTGCGCATAGTTTGATGGGAGATCCAAATGCCTCAATTCCCACTCCGCAGCCTGTTCTGTATCGACCCATGTTTGCTTCCTTCGGTAAAGCCAAGTACACCACATCGGTTACTTTCATGTCAAAAGCAGCGATTGAACTTGGGGTTCCCGAAAAGCTGGGACTAAAAAAACAAATCAAACCTGTACAGGGAATCCGCCAGCTATCAAAAAAGGATATGAAGCTCAATGCTGAGATGCCATCCATTGAAGTTGATCCACAAACCTATGAGGTTATCGTGGATGGCGAACTAATGACCTGTGAACCAGCAGAGGTATTGCCGATGGCACAGCGCTATTTCTTATTTTAGGAGTGAGAGAATGATTATTGAAAAAGTTATTGGCAATGTGGAAGAAATCTCAACTACTGGACGTCACATAGAAAGAGTATATCTATCTAGCGATGACTTAGTGAAGCGAATTCAACGGGTGACAACGGACCACGGAAAAGAGGTTGGGATCCGGTTAAAGGAACCAAAAGACTTGATTGATGGCGATATATTATTCATGGATGACAGAAATATGATCGTAGTTAGTGTTACGAGTGACGACTTGCTGGTGATTCATCCGACAAGCTTTAAACAAATGGGCGAAATTGCTCATCAGTTAGGGAACCGTCACTTACCTGCACAATTTGAAGGCAAGGTGATGCTCGTCCAATATGATTATCTTGTGGAGGAACTGCTCAAACAATTAGAAATTCCCTACGCAAGAGAAGATAGAAAAGTGAAAAAGGCCTTCCGGCATATCGGTCACGATCATGGATAATCAGCTCTTGGCTTTACTGCAAATCGGGGATTCTAATTTTCCTTCGGGAGCTTTTTCCCATTCATTTGGTTTGGAAACCTATATCCAGGAAGAAACCGTCTATAGTAAAGAAACTTTTTTTGAATGGATTCGAATTTACTTGGAAAAACAAATCGCCGCTACCGACGGACTTGCCTGCCGATTGACCTTTGACGCCTTACAAAATAATAATACGCCAGAGCTATGGGTGCTCGATCAAAAATTGTTTGTCCAGAATATCCCCAAAGAAGCTCGGGAGGCAAACCGGAGGATTGGGCAAAGACTGATTCGGATGGGAAATGATTTATATTCGATACCGTTATTAGAGGAGTACCTAAAAAAGATACATGCCAAGGAAGCATATGGTCATCCTGGAGTTGCTTTTCCGATTATCTGCCAGTCCTTAGGAATTGAGAAAAGACAAGGAATACTAACTTTCCTGTATTCCAGTATGGTGACCCTTATTCAGAATGGTGTACGAGGGATACCACTTGGGCAAACAGCCGGTCAACGCATTCTTTTGGAGTTACACCCCCACTTGCAAAAGACGACAGAGATCATAGAAGTCATGGATGCTGATGACTTTGGAGCGGTGGCTCCTGGAATTGAAATTGCACAAATGCGCCACGAGAGATTACATACTCGTTTGTTTATGTCCTAAAAAATAATTGAAAGTAGGGGTAACGATGGAACCGATACGTATAGGAGTTGGCGGACCAGTGGGAGCAGGGAAAACACTGCTTGTGGAGCGACTAACGAGACACCTCAAAGATGAATATAACATGGCGGTCGTAACCAATGACATTTATACCAAGGAAGATGCACAATTTTTAATAAACCATAGTGTACTTCCAGAGGATCGGATTATTGGTGTGGAAACAGGGGGATGCCCTCATACGGCCATCCGGGAAGACGCATCGATGAATTTCGCTGCCATTGATGAGCTAAAGGAGAAACATCCGAATTTATCGCTTATTTTTGTTGAGAGCGGCGGCGATAACCTAGCTGCCACCTTTAGCCCCGAACTCGTTGACTTTTCTATCTATATTATTGATGTAGCCCAAGGGGAAAAAATTCCGCGTAAAGGCGGCCAAGGGATGATTAAATCGGACCTGTTTATCATCAACAAGATTGATTTAGCACCATATGTAGGAGCAAGCTTAGAAGTCATGGAGGCGGATACAAAGGTAGCAAGAGGCAAGAAGCCATACATTTTTACAAACTTAAAAGAGGATGTCGGTGTAAACGAGGTTATTGAGTGGCTCAAGTTAAATGCATTATTGATAGGATTAGAATAAGTGGATAACTGGACTGGATATTTGCGACTAACCGGTGCGAGGAAAGGGAAGAAAACGATAGTAAAAGAATCCTATTCAGAGGGTGCTTTTAAAATTACAAGACCTGTTTACCTGTCAACAACCGGGGAAGCCTGTTTTTATATTATGAATCCTGGCGGGGGGTACGTTGACGGGGATACTTATAAAATCGATATTAGTATGGAAGAGGATGCAATGGCGATTATGACGACCCAATCATCTACTAAAATTTATAAAACGCCCGCTCGGCCAGCTAGTCAAGAGATTACGATCGATTTAAAAAGTGGAAGTGTTTTAGAATATCTGCCCGACCCCGTCATCGCGTACCAGCATGCTTGTTACAAGCAGCGGACTGTGGTTCGAATGGATAGCGGCTCTTCATTTATTTGCTCAGATATCTTCACTCCAGGCTGGGCACCAGATGGTACAGTATTTAAATATGGCTTTCTTCAATCCAAAATGGAAGTATATCGAGAAGAGAGATTAATATTATTTGATCATTTAAAAATTCAACCTGATGGGGATATCATGGGTATCGGATTAATGGAGGGGTTTACCCATTTAGGGACAATGATTGTCATTAATGATCGGGTAACACAGTTTTTTTTAGAAGAACTCCATGATTATTTTGAGCTCGTAGCTGGAGTTCGAGTCGGTCTTACAATGCTGGCGGTGCCAGGATTTGTTGTAAGGGTTCTGGCAAATACAACGCAGGAGATTGAAAAGGTCCTGGCATATTGCCATGAACGCATCAGAAAAAAATTGCTTGAAAAAGGGGCTGTCTTTCTTAGAAAATATTAAAATGTAATCGGCAGCTATTGAAATCTCGCCGATTTTTTCTTGTCTTTTTGGTCAATAATTGTGGGTGAGATATTTGGTGAATTATAATGGTTATATCATCTCTAGGAGGTATATATGAATAAACTATTTGTCGACCAAACGATTGAAATCAATGCTTCGGCGTCAAAGGTATGGGAGGTTCTTACGGTCAGTGAGTACAATAACCATTGGGCGACTGAATTTTCAAGCGGTGGACCACAGTTTCATCTCGACTCCACTTGGGAGCTTGGCAGTCCTGTTCTATGGAAAGGCGAGGATGGGACGGAAATAGTCGAAGGGAACGTGACGGCTCTCGAACAAAATAGGATCCTCCGCTTTACAGTATTTGACGTTCGGAGCGAAGAAAAGGCACTTGTTACCGAAGAAGATGGGATTACCTTCCACTTGTCTGAGAACAATGGGAAAACTACTCTGCATATTTTACAAGGAGATTTCTCTGTGATACCGGAAGGGAAGAAATATCGCGATTTAAGTGCGGAGATTTGGGACAAGGTGCTGCCAAGTATCAAAGAGATGGCAGAATCAAACTAACTAGTTTTTTTGACAAACTTAAATTTTTTGTTGAGCTAGGTTATTTATCACCTGGCTCTACTTGTTGTGATAAAATTTTTAATAAAAGGGAGACGAGGCTGAATGAATATCATTGACTTACATTGTGACGCGCTAATGAAACTTCAAGACGCTCACGGTACATTGCGATTTTGTGACGCACCAGAATTAGAAACCAATAAGACACGATTACAGCAAGGCAAAATCAAAGTGCAGTGCTTTGCGATTTTTATCGAACCGGATATAAAAGGAGACCAGAAATTTCAGGTTGCACTCGAGCAAATCGATTATTTTTACAAGGAAGTGCTTGGTAAAAATCCCGACATGGTCCATATCAAGGACTGGTCGGATTTTGACAATTTAAAAATTGGGCAAATTGGGGCCATGCTGACGCTTGAAGGAGTGGACCCGATTGGCAATGATTTAGCGAAGCTCCATATTCTTTACCAACTAGGGGTTCAATCGGTTGGTCTGACATGGAATCAAGCCAATCTTGCCGCAGATGGTGCCGGTGAACCGCGCGGCGCTGGTCTGACCCTGTTCGGAAAAGAAATTGTCGAGTTTAATAACGAACATCAAATCTTGACAGATGTTTCTCATCTGAGTGACAAGGGGATTTGGGAGGTCATTGAATTAGCCAAGTATCCGATTGCAAGCCACTCGAATGCACGAGCACTCTGCAACCATCCGCGTAACTTAACAGATGATCAGGCGCAGGCGATGTTCGCTAAAGGCGGGTTGATTCATGTTGTTTATAATCCCCCTTTTGTAAGCGAATCGGGTGAAGTGAAAATTTCAGATCTTGTGAAACATATTGATCACTTTTGTTCATTGGGCGGGGTCAAACAAATTGGATTCGGCTCGGATTTTGATGGGATTTCAACATTTATTACGAACTTGGAAGACGCCTCTAAGAGCCAAAATCTTATCAATGAACTATTAAAATATTACAGTGAAGAGGTTGTCCACGGCTTTGCCTATCAAAACTTTCTTGACCATCGGCCAGGGTTTGGACGATGAAGGTTAGAGAAAAGGGAATGAGCGTTGGCAAATTGCCGACAGGAAAGAAAAATGTTTTATTAAAGAGGAGTAATTAAATTGTACCTTACAGTAAAAGAGACAGCAGAATATTTATCGGTTCCAGAGGCAACCGTCAAAAGCCTGATCCACCAAAAGAAAATTCGTGCCTTATTCGATGGGGAAGAGGTAAATAATAATATTTAGACAAAACTATAAAATCTTTTTGTGCTCCTAATAAATCGTTGATTTATTAAGGTACACAAAGGTTTTTTTTTTATCCCATTATTATATTTTTGAGACAAAACGAAAAAACATATGATATGGTTGAGGGTAGATACATAGTTATGTTCTTTGGGGGACTAAAGT